>DAOLFG010000039.1:0-45545 GCA_035326425.1 Geminicoccus sp.
GAGGCGGAGGTGCGGGGCAAGGATGCCGTACCGCGCCTCGTCCGGGCGGCGTGACGGAGGCGAGCCGTAGGTTTCATGCTGCAACGGGTGGCCGCGCTTCCCGTCGCGTGTCTGTAGAGGCTTTTTCGATCCGCGCGGAGCTAATCGGCGAATCCACGCCGGCCGCGCGGAGGAAATTGTCATGTATATTGAAGCGTCTCGCGGTCAGTTGGCTGGTAGCGATATGAAGGCTTGGATCAATGGCTCTTCCGTCATACCCGAGTGGATCAAAAAGCACATGCTCGGACCAGTCGAGGTAAACGGCGCATTCTTGATACGGACGCGCGGATGCCAGGCCCGTGTCCATCGCGGACATACCGTAATCGAATACTTCGGCAGCGCTTACACATGCGAAGCGCATGAGACTACCGAGCTCGTGGAACACCTGCACGCCGAGTTGGCGATACCGGGTATTGCCGTAGGTCCCGGCAAGCGTCTCGATCGCAGCGGAGCCAGTCCAGTTCTCAAACATGGACCGGCCAAGACTAAGGGGCGTCGAATAGTCTATCTGGAGCCGCTAGGTTCATTACCAACTATCGAATGGATACACGTCAAGCATCTGTCGATCGATGCGAACTATCAACGGTCAATCGACAATGACGCGTCACGGCGGCTGATCGCGAGTATCGCGACCAACTTCGATTGGCGACTGTGTATGCCTCTTGTCGTTTCACGGCGACAAGCGGGGCAGCTCATCGTGATCGATGGTCAGCATCGGACGATGGCCGCGCGTCGGCGCCGTGACATCCCTCAACTGCCTTGTTGCGTGTTCAACTATGCGGGGCCGGAAGAGGAAGCGCGGATGTTCATCGCTGCCAATCGGGCGCGAAAGCCGATGAACCGGCTCGACGATTTCCACGCCGCCCTCGCCGCTGCGGATGAGGATGCGATGGAAATCCAGATGCTGGTAACCGATGCGGGCCTGAAGGTGGCACGCAATACCGCATCGAAAGCTTGGCAGCCTCGCGAGATTACCTTTACTGCCGCGATCGCGACTTCGCTACGCAAACATGGTTCTGCTGTTGTCTCGGCAGCGCTCACCAACATAGCAGAGGCTTTTCCGAAGGAGCGGCTTGCGCATGGTGGATCGATATTTCTTGGGCTGATCAAGATCCTCAGCCAGCCACCAGCGGGCTTCGACCCCGATCGTTTGTTCGAGGTGTTGAAGCAGCGGACGGCTGAGCAATGGGGACAAGCCATCTTTGGCTTGAAAGGCGGCGACACACGGGGCTCTGCTATGAGGCAGGCGATATTGGATGTCTATGGGAAGGTTAGCTCCTGAGAGAGAGCCTTCCAGCCAGTCTCACTAACTGCTTGCAAACGAATAAGCAGATATAGTAGTAGTTAAAAGACGGACGCCATCCTCTGCTACAGAGCATAGCGTCCGCATTTTCTATAGCTTAAAGAAATTTTGCTGTCTTATTCTTTGGCATCCGACATCCACCCGTCCTGCATCACCTGCTCCATCGAGAACGGACAGGTCTCGGGGAAGATATCGAGATCGAGCCCCGTCTCGCGATGCGCCTTGCGGCGGCCGAGGTGCCAGGCCTTGGCGAGGACCGATGGCAAGCGATGGCGGAGGCTCGGATTGTCATCGAGGATCAGCGCCACCTGATCGCGCTGCTCGTCGACGGTGTTGCACCAGTTCCGGGTGCGCAGCGCCGGCTGCCACTGCCATTTGGCGAGATGCAGCAACAGTACCGCCAATCGGTTGACCAGCTCCCGCTCGACCGAGGCGCCCATGCTCTCGACCTCGTCGATCAGGTTCGGGAGATCGAGCTCGGCCGCGACCTCGGGATGCTCTGTCGCCAGACGGCGCAGCGCTTCGGCCTGCTCCTCTGCCCAGGCAGTGAGATCGGTCTCGTAGAGGCTCGACATCGCTCAGCTTTCGCCTTGCTCCTCCAGCTGATGTTGCAGCCGGTCCAGTCGCTGGCGCTGCCGGCTCTGCTGGCCAGCCAAAGCCCGCACCTCGCCGATCAGGCCCTGCATGGTGGCATCCATCCGACGCGACAGGGCGGCAGTCACCTCCATGTCCGATCGCAGCTCGGCCACGTCGTTGCGTAACGCCGACTGCTCGCGCAGCACCCGCTCCAGCTGACTCGCGATGAAGTCCAAGGTGACCTCGGCCATGGCCAGTCAATCCATTAGCCCATCCCGCATACCCTACCACACTGGGCCACCCGCTCGCCTTGACAGTTTTGCCCTCCATATGAGAACAAATCATGAACATGATGCCACATGCCACGAAAGCCCATGCCGACGCCACGCCGCGAGCAGGTCCTCTCCGACCTCCGCCGGCGCATCCGCGACCTGGAGGCAGGGCAGCGGAGGCACCGGGGCGGCGGGCTGCCGTTCGGCCTGGACGGGCTGGACGAGGCCCTGCCCGAGGGCGGGCTGGCGCCGGGCGCGCTGCACGAGGTGGTGGCCGGCGGCCGGGACCTCGCCCACGAGACGGCGGCGATGCTGTTCGCCGCCGGCATCGCCGCCCGGCTCGCAGGCCCGGTGCTGTGGGCGCTGCGGGCCCCCGACCTGTTCGCCCCCGGCCTCGCCGGTGTCGGTCTGCATCCCGACCGGGTGATCTTCGCCGAGGTCGGAGCCGGGGCCGGCTGCGACCGGGCGGTGCTGCTGGCGATGGAGGAAGGGCTGCGGCACGGCGGGCTGGCCGGCGTCGTCGGCGAAGTCTCACGCCTGCCCCTGACCGCGAGCCGGCGGCTGCAGCTCGCCGCCGAGGCCTCGGGCACCATGGCCCTGGCCTTGCGGCATGGCTGCATGATGGACGGCCGGATCGAGCCCCCCGACCGCATCGAGCCCAACGCCGCCAGCAGCCGCTGGCGCATCGCCGCCCTGCCGTCAGCACCGCTGCCCGTGCCCAGTCTCGGTCGGCCACGCTGGCGCGTCGAGCTGGTGCGCTGCCGTGGCGGTGTCCCTGGCAGCTGGGAGCTGGAGGCCTGCGATGCGCAAGGTCGTCTCGCTGTTCCTGCCGACATGGCCGACCGACCGGCTGCGACGCAGCCTCGGCGCCGGAGCACCCTCGCGGCATGAGCCGCTGGTGCTGGCGGCGCATGACGGCCGGCGAAGGGCGATCCATGCCGCCGATGCCGCGGCCCGACGGCTCGGCCTGCGTCCCGGCCTGCCGCTGGCCGAGGCACGGGCGCGCGTCCCGGATCTGCATGTCCGCGATGCCGACCCGGTTGCCGATGCCGGCGGGCTGCATCGGCTGGCCCTGTGGTGCCTGCGCCGCTACAGCCCCGTCGTCGCCCTCGACCCGCCCGACGGCCTGTGGCTCGACGCCACCGGCGCCGGCCATCTGTTCGGCGGCGACGAGGCGATGCTGGACGACATGATCCGGCGCCTGGCCCGTGCCGGCATCCGGGCCCGTGCCGCCATGGCCGGGACCACGGGTGCCGCGCATGCCCTGGCCCGCTACGTCCAGGACCGCCGGACCGTCTGCCTGGACAGACCGGAAACGGCCCTGGCCCCGCTGCCGCTGGCGGCCCTGCGCCTGCCGCCGGAGACGGTGACGGAGCTGGGGCAGCTCGGCTTCGAGCGCATCGAGGCGCTGGAGCGGACCTCGCCGTCCTCCCTGGCCCTGCGCTTCGGGCCCGAGCCGGGCCTGCGCCTCGACCAGGCGTTCGGCCGCCGCCCGGAGCCGCTGGCGCCGGTCGTCGATCCCGAGATCCCGCATGTCGAGCGCAGCTTCGCCGAGCCGATCTCCGCGCCTGAGACCCTGCAGCGCTACACCACCCTGCTGGTGCGCCGGCTGTGCGAAAGTCTCGAGGACAAGGCCCTGGGCGCCAGGCATCTCGACCTGCTGTTCCACCGCGTCGATTCCGTGGTCCAGGGCCTGCGCATCGGCACATCGGCCCCCAGCCGCGACGCGCGGCATCTGGCGAAAATCCTCTGCGAGAAGCTGGAGGGCATCGATCCGGGATTCGGCATCGAGCGCATGGTGCTGTCGGCGACGCTGGCCGAGCCCTTCGCCCATCGCCAGCTCGCGGCCAGTGACGGCAGCCGGCGGGAGCCCGAGCTGTCGACGCTCGTCGACACCCTGGCCAACCGCCTGGGTCCCGGGCGGCTGTACCGCATCGCCCCTTGCGAGAGCGACCTGCCCGAGCGCTCGGTCCGCCGTATCCTGCCCCTGGCGCCCGCCACTGGCCGAAGCTGGCCGCAGGAGCTGCCGCGCCCCGCCCGGCTGCTCGATCCGCCCGAGCCGGTCATGGCCCTGGCGGTGATGCCCGACCATCCGCCGGTCCGCTTCACCTGGCGTGGTGTCCAGCATCGCGTCGCCCGCGCCGACGGGCCGGAGCGGCTGCATGGCGAATGGTGGCAGCCCGGCGAAGGCACGGCAGCACTCCGCGACTATTTCCGCATCGAGGACGAGGCCGGCCAGCGCTTCTGGCTGTTTCGCGAAGGCGACGGCGTCGATCCCCATGGCGGCTCGATGCGCTGGTACATCCACGGGCTCTTCGCATGACCTATGCCGAGCTGCAGGTCACGACGCATTTCTCCTTCCTGCGCGGCGCCTCCTCCTGCGAGGAGCTTTTCGTCCAGGCGGCGGCCCTGGGCCTGCCCGCTCTCGGCATCACCGACCGGCATTCCTTGGCCGGCATGGTCAGGGCCCACCAGGCGGCCGAAACCACCGGCGTGCGCCTCGTCGTCGGCTGCCGGCTCGATCTCACCGACGGCCTGCCGGTGCTGGTCTACCCTACCGACCGGCCGGCCTATGCCCGGCTCTGCCGGCTGCTGACCGTTGGCAAGCGACGCGCCGGCAAGGGCGCCTGCGAGCTCGGCTGGGCCGATCTCGTCGAGCATGGCGAGGGGATGCTGGCCGTGCTCGTGCCCGATGCGCCGGACGAGACGCTGGCCGCACGGCTGGATCGGCTGCGCGGCGAGTTCGGCGACCGCGCCTATCTGGCGCTCACCCTGCGCCGCCGGCCGAACGACGCCTTGCGCCTGCACGGGCTGGCACAGATGGCCGCCGCTGCGCGCGTACCCACCGTCGCCACCAACGACGTCCTTTACCATCACCCCGAGCGCCGCATCCTGCAGGATGTCGTCACCTGCATCCGCCACACCTGCACCATCGACGAGCTGGGTTTCCGTCGCGAGCGTTTCGCCGACCGCCATTTGAAGCCGCCGGAGGAGATGGCGCGGCTGTTCGCCCGCCATCCGGAAGCGGTGGAGCGCACGGTCGAGATCGCCGGGCGCTGTCGATTCTCGTTGAAGGACATCTCCTATCAATACCCACACGAGGCACTGACACCCGGCGAGACCGCGCAACAGACACTAGAGCGGCTTACCTGGAAGGGTGCCGCACAATGCTATCCCGACGTTGTGCCCGAGAAAGTAACTGCTCAGCTTCATCGCGAGCTGAATCTGATCAGCAAGCTGGAATACGCACCCTTCTTCCTGACTGTCGACGCCATTGTCCGCTTCGCCCGCTCGCAGAACATCCTCTGTCAGGGCCGCGGCAGCGCCGCCAACTCGGCGGTCTGTTTCGTGCTCGGCATCACCTCGATCGATCCGGCCAAGAACGACCTGCTGTTCGAGCGTTTCGTCAGCGCGGAGCGCAAGGAGCCGCCCGATATCGACGTCGATTTCGAGCACGACAGGCGGGAGGAGGTGATCCAGCACGTCTACGAAACTTACGGTCGTGATCGGGCAGCCTTGTGCGCCACCGTGATCCGCTACCGCAGCCGCGCCGCCCTCCGCGATGTCGGCAAGGCCATGGGGCTCGGCGAGGACGTGATTGCAGCCCTCGCTTCGCAGATCTGGGGCTGGTCGAACAGCGGCCTGCCGGCCGAGAGGGTCAGAGAGCTGGGCCTCGATCCGAGCGATCATCGGCTGAAGCTCACTCTCGCTCTCGCCTATCAGCTTATAGGCACACCCCGTCATCTGTCGCAGCATCCAGGCGGCTTCGTGCTGACTCAGGATCGGCTCGATGAGTTGGTGCCGATCGAACCAGCGGCTATGAAAGAGCGTCAAGTTATCGAATGGGACAAGGATGATATCGACGCTTTGCGTTTCATGAAGGTCGACGTTCTTGGCTTGGGTATGCTCGGCTGTTTGCGTCGTTCTTTTGAGCTTCTACATTTTTATAAAGGAATCGACCATAATCTAGTCTCAGTCCCGCAAGACGACAAACCCACCTACGAGATGATCAGCAAAGCCGACACGATAGGCGTCTTCCAGATCGAGTCCCGCGCTCAAATGTCGATGCTGCCACGGCTGCGGCCCAAGGAACTCTATGATCTCGTCATCGAGGTAGCGATCGTCCGCCCGGGGCCTATCCAGGGCGATATGGTTCACCCTTATCTGCGCCGCCGGCACAATCTGGAGCCGGTGAGCTATCCAAAGCCGGAGCTGGAGGAGGTTCTGCACAGGACGAAAGGCGTGCCTCTGTTCCAAGAACAAGCAATGCTCATTGCCATCAAATGTGCTGGCTTCAAGCCGGGCGAGGCCGACCAGCTTCGTCGCTCGATGGCAACCTTCAAGGATACCGGCACCATCAGCCATCATCGCAAGCGGCTGATCGAAGGCATGACCGCCAACGGCTACGAGCAGGATCTGGCCGAGCGCATCTTCAAGCAGCTCGAGGGCTTCGCATCCTATGGCTTCCCCGAGAGCCATGCCGCCAGCTTCGCCCAGCTCGCCTATGTCAGCTCCTGGCTCAAATGCCACCACCCCGAGGTGTTCTGCACAGCCTTGCTCAACAGCCAGCCCATGGGCTTCTATCATCCACCGCAGATCGTCCGCGACGCCCGCGAGCACGGCGTCGAGGTCCGGCCGGTGGACGTCGCCCGCAGCGACTGGGACTGCACGCTGGAGCCCGCCGGAGAAGGCCTCGCGGTTCGTCTCGGCCTGCGGATGGTCAAGGGATTGTCGGAGAAGAACGCCAAGGCCCTTCGCGACGCCCGCGCCACCGCCCCCTTCGCCGGCATCGAGGATCTGTGGAGCCGCGCAGCCCTGCCGGCCGAGATTCTGGAAAAGCTCGCCATGGCCGATGCCTTCGCCGGCCCGTTCGGCCTGTCGCGGCGCGAGGCGCTGTGGGCGGTGAAGGCGCTGCGCGACCAGCCGTTGCCGCTGGCCCCGCCTGCCGCCGAGCCGGCGACACCCCTGGCGCCGATGACCGCCGGCCGCGAGGTGTTCGAGGACTACGAGATGGTCGGCCTCACCCTGCGCCGCCATCCCGTGGCCTTCCTGCGCGGCGAGCTGGACCGCTCCGGCACCCTGCGCTGTGCCGCCCTGCGGGACGTGGCCGATGGCCGGATCGTCACCGTCGCCGGGAAGGTCCTGGTCCGCCAGCATCCCGGTAGCTCCAAGGGCGTCGTCTTCGTCACCCTCGAGGACGAGACCGGCATCGCCAACCTCGTCGTCTGGCCCGACATGTTCGAGCGCCACCGCCGCCTGGTCATGTCGGCCGAGATGATCGCCTGCCACGGCCGCGTGCAGAACGAGAGCGGCGTCATCCACGTCGTCGCCGACCGGCTCCACGACCTCACCCGCCTGTATCGGACCGTTCCCCTCCGCGACGATGGCCGGCAGCTCGCCCTGCCTTATGCCGGCAGCCATCAGACCCGGCGCCGCCTCCGCTTCCGCAGCCGCGACTTCCACTGAGCCCTTGGCAAGCCGGGCCCGGTCGGCACAGTTTCCAGCCCCGTGACCCAGCCCGAGCCCCTTTCCCTGCCGAGCCCCGCCACACGCCTGCTCCTGCTGCTGCTCTCCAGCCTCACCGTGATGGCCGGCGCCACCATCGCCCCGTCCCTGCCGGCCATGGCCGAGCACTTCGCCGCCACGCCCGCCGTCGACCTCCTCTCCCGCCTGGTCCTCACCCTGCCGGCCCTGCTGATCGCCGTCGCCGCCTGGCCCTCGGGCTGGATCATCGACCGCCTCGGCCGCAGGATGCCGCTGCTCGCCGGCGTGCTGCTCTACGCGCTGGCGGGTGCTTCCGGCCTCGTCCTCGACAGCCTCGCCGCCATCCTGGTCGGCCGCGCCCTGCTCGGCCTCGCCGTGGCGATGCTGCTCACCGCCACCACCACGCTGATCGGCGACCTGATGCCGCCCGGCGCCCGCGAGCGCTTCCTGGGCTTCACCGCCTCCTTCATGGGCTTCGGCGGCGTCGTCTTCCTCACCGCCGGCGGCCTCCTGGCCGAGCTCGGCTGGCGCGGGCCCTTCGCGGTCTACCTGCTGGCGCTGCCGCTGCTGGCCTGGGCCGCCCGCCTGCCCGAGACCGGCGGCCGCGACGCCCCGCCGCTCCCCGGCGGCCCGTTCCCGGCGGCGCTCGCCGCCCTGCTCTGTCTCACCGCCACCCTGCACATGGTGATCTTCTACCTGATCCCGGTGCAGATCCCCTTCGTCCTGCGCCAGATGCAGCACCCTTCGCCCAGCCTCGCCGGCCTGGTCATCGCCGCCTCGACCCTCGCGGGTGCCGCCGCCTCGCTGCTCTATCCGCTGCTGCTGCCGAGGCTCGGCCACCGGCGCGTCTTCTCGCTGGGCTTCTCGGTGATGGCGCTGGGCGGCTTCGTCACCGGCCTCGCCCTTTCGACAGGCACGCTCGTGCTGGGGCTGGTGATCGCCGGCCTCGGCGGCGGCATCGTCATGCCCAACTACAGCGCCTGGCTCATGGCCCGAACGCCACCCGCCGCCCGCGGCCGTGCGATGGGCGGCCTGATCGCCGCCATCTTCATGGGCCAGTTCCTGTCGCCGCTGCTGGCCCAGCCGGTCATCCAGGCTTCCGGCCTGCCGATGCTGTTCATCGCCGGCGGCACCCTGGCCCTGGGCCTCGCCGCCCTCTACACCCTGGAACGCCCGCCTGCGCCGACACGGACCGAGCCCTGACCCCGCACCATCCTGGAGCCCCCACCGCATGAGCCTGCTTTCCGCCGGCCCCATCCTCGTCACCGGCACCGCCGGCTTCATCGGCTTCCACCTGGCGCAGCGCCTGCTGTCCGAGGGCTTCCAGGTGGTCAGCCTCGACAGCATCAACAGCTACTACGACCCGCGCCTGAAGCATGCCCGGCTCGACCGCCTGACCGGCCGGCCCGGCTTCGCCTTCCACCAGCTCGACCTCGCCGACCGCGACGGCATCGCCGACCTGTTCGCCCGGACGAAGCCCAAGCTCGTTGTCAACCTCGCAGCCCAAGCCGGCGTGCGCTACTCGCTGACCAATCCGCACGCCTATGTCGACAGCAACATCACCGGCTTCCTCAACATCTTGGAAGGCTGCCGCCACCACGGCGTCGAGCACCTGGTCTACGCCTCGTCCAGCTCGGTGTACGGCGCCAACACCAAGATGCCGTTCTCGGTCCACGACAATGTCGACCATCCCGTCAGCCTCTATGCGGCCACCAAGAAGGCCAACGAGCTGATGGCCCACACCTACAGCCACCTCTACGGCATCCCCGCCACCGGCCTGCGCTTCTTCACCGTCTACGGCCCGTGGGGCCGGCCCGACATGGCCTACTTCATCTTCACCCGCTCGATCGTCGAGGGCCGCCCCATCCAGATCTTCAACGAAGGCAGGATGCGCCGCGACTTCACCTACATCGACGACATCGTCGAGGGTGTCCGCCGCATCATGGAGAAGCCGCCCGCCGGCAACCCCGACTGGTCCGGCGACGCCCCCGACCCCGCCACCAGCAGAGCACCGCACGTCGTCTACAACATCGGCAACAACCAGCCGGTCGAGCTGATGCGGATGATCGAGGCGCTGGAGAACGCGCTGGGCATGAAGGCCCGCAAGGTGATGCTGCCGATGCAGCCGGGCGACGTGCCGGCGACCTATGCCGACGTCGCCGACCTCGAGCGCGAGGTCGGCTTCCGGCCCGACACCAGCATCGAGGACGGGCTCGGCCGGTTCGTGCAGTGGTATCGGCGGGAGTGGAACGGTTGAGGTGTATCGTGCCAGGACGCTTTGACACCTCATGCATCTCACATAGAATACGGATTCTACGGATATTCATTGGAGCCGTCCGATGTTGAAAGTACCGTCCGGGGAGTTCCAACGCCATATTGGCCACTACCAGGACATCGCCCTGACGCAACCGGTGGCGGTTACCCGCAACGGGCGCGAGCGCACGGTGATGATCTCCGCCGAGGAATATCACCGCCTGAAACGCCGGGATCGCCGAGTGATGGGCCTCGAGGACTTTTCCGAGGCCGACATCGCCGCTCTCGAGGCCATACGGGCTCCGGAGGCCTCGAAGGCGTTCGACGACGAGGCGGCATAGCTTTCCGTGATGTTTCCGGCTCCCGTTCCCGGTCTGGTGATCCGATACGGCTATCTCTGGCGGGTCGAGCAGGCCCGGGGCCAGGAGGAAGGCGTCAAGGATCGGCCCTGCGCGGTCGTCCTCGTCACTTCCGGCACGGCCAGCGACCGGATCGTCACCGTCCTGCCGATCACCCATGTGCCGCCGTCGGATCCTTCCCTTTCCGTAGAAATCCCGGCCGCCACCAAGCGCCGTCTGGGGCTTGACGACCATGCCTCATGGGTGGTGCTCACCGAGGCGAACCGCTTCGTATGGCCAGGCCCGGACCTGCGGCCCTCCCGACCGGGCGATCCCGCGAGCATCGCCTATGGCCCATTGCCCTACGCCCTGTTCGAACGCATCCGGCGGAAACTCATCGACGCCCTCAGGGCGAGCGCGGTCCGTGTTGTCCGGAGGACGGAGTAGAAGAACAGTTCCCATTGCCAAGTTGGATCGACGATTTAGTGAAGTTTGATCGCCTTGCCGATTGTGCGTTATACGTACCAAATGTTCATCTCTAGAGAGAAACAACTTATGGAGGACCGGCTATAGATTTCGACATGCGCTGGTGGTCGATAGGGTCGGCGCTGCCACGAGACCGGAGGATGGGTGCCTCTGCACGCCACATGACGCGAAACGGATGACCCATGCGTGACGAGAATTCCTTGACGTACTGTCCAATCTAGGACTATCTTCCGTTTCCATGCGCACGATCCCACCCCGCCAGCGCGCCACCCTGGCCCGCCGTATCGCCGCAGGCCAGTCGCCGATGGCGGCGGCGCGCGGCTCCGGCCTGCCGGCCGAGGACGTGGCGGGGCTGCTCGACGAGCCCGAGTTCCACGAGCTGATCGGCGCCTGGGCCGACATCTTCGACATGACGCCCGAGGCTCGCACCGAGCGGCTGACGCGCCTCGCCCACATGGTGATGGAGCACCGGCTGCAGAGCGACTGCGGCCGCAGCGCCGCCTTCGTGCTCAGGGAGGCGCGCCGCCGCCGCGACCCGGTCGCGACCCTGGCGAAAGGTTTCTCGCAGCTGGTCGAGATGGAGCAGGCGCGGGCCGGGCATCATCCGCCGGCCGGGCCGCCCGCCCCATCGCCGGCCGACGCCCATCTCGACCGGGTGATCGCCGGGCTCGAGGGCCTCGAGCGCGCCGCCGCCCAGGCACGTGCCGCCGCCCGGCTGCGCGCCCGCCCCGACCGCGACGACGCCATGCTGTGGCGCAAGGCCGGCGCGCTGCGCCGCGACATGCTGGCCGAGCAGCTGCTGTTCTCGGCCGGCGATGCCGAGATCGAGGCCGAGCGCCGGAAAGTGCCGCTGGAGCTGCACGAGGTCGACGCCATCGAGGCCCGCCAGGTCGCGGCCTTCGAGGCCGGGCAGGCGGCGGCCAGGGCCCGGGCCGAGGCGGCAGCGCCGGCCGGTGAGACCGGCGGGGCATCGGACGCGGCGTTCACCGCCCGTGCCGTCGAGATGCTCAACGCCACCCTCGCCCAGGCACCGCCCCACCTCCGCCCGCTGCTCGCCGGCTTCAGCCAGGACGAGCTCTGGGCGCTGGTCGAGAGCTGCTGGCCCAAGGACGACGGCGACGGCACGGCCCAGCCGCAGGCGCCGTAAGCGCGCGATCGGGGCCGGCAGAATCGATCGCACCTGAACGTTGGAGTTTCCGCACTCTTTCGGCATAGTCGCGCCCAACGGCACGGCCCCCGCACAAGGACGGGCCGGCCGAACAGGGGAGCTGAACGATGCGGTTGGCGAAGGCGCTGCTCGGCGGCGCGGGCGTGCTGGCTCTGTCCATGGCTTCGGCCGATGCCGCGACGGTCGGCAAATACGTCACCTGGAACGACGACGGCACCGTCGAGCTGCGCATGGACCCGGAATATGGCGGGGTCATCAAGACGACGCGCGACGAGCTGGGGGCGCTGTTCGGGCCCGACCAGAAGCCGTTCGAGGGCCAGGAGGTCACCATCCTCAGCCTCGATTCCGGCCCCAAGGGCGGCATCTCCGGCCCGATCTACGCCTTCCGGCCGATCTGGGAGGAGCTGACCGGCGGCAAGCTCACCATCGCCCTGACGCCGATCTCCGAGCTCTACACCAAGACCTTCCTGGATTTGCGCAACGGCACCGGCGAGTACGACGCCATCATCGTCGGCGCCTTCTTCTACGGCGACCTGATCGCCGGCGACTACATCCTGCCGGTCGACGAGTGGCGCGACAGCGGCGACTATCCGAAATGGTCCTATGACGTGATGCCGCCGGCGCTGAAGGCGATCCACACCTGGGACGGCGTCGGCTACGGCGTGCTCAACGACGCCGACGGCCAGATCCTCTACTACCGCCGCGACATGCTCACCAATCCCGAGCACCAGGCGGCGTTCAAGGCGCAGCACGGCTACGACCTGCCGGTGCCGCCCAGGACGCTGCAGCAGCTCAAGGACATCGCCCTCTACTTCAACGGCAAGAACTTCGACAGCGGCGACGCCGAGCCCGACAGCGGTGCCGTGCTGCACCTGAAGGTGCGCGAGCAGGGCCTCTACCACTTCACCACGCTGGCGACCTCGTTCGCCATGACGCCGGGCGACAAGCTCGACCGCACCCACAATGTCTACTGGTTCGACCCGGTCGACATGAAGCCGCTGATCAACAGCCCCGGCCACGTCAAGGCGCTGGAATATCTGCTGGAGCTGTCCAAGGCCGGCCCGGCGGCGCAGGTGAGCTGGAGCCTCGGCGAGGCCTGGGACTACTTCCTGCGCGGCAAGGCGATCTTCAACTTCTCCTATGGCGACGTGTCGCCGCTGGCGCAGGACGAGACCCGCTCGAAGATCAAGGGCAAGGTCGGCGCCTCGATCCTGCCGGCGTCCGACACCTACTGGGACATGGAGAAGAAGGAGTTCGTCACCACCGACCAGCCCCGGCAGGTCGGCAACGTGACAGGCGGCTCCTGGCACGGCGTGGTCTCGTCGCTCGGCGACAATCCCGAGGCCGCCTACTCCCTCCTGTCGCTGATGGCGATCAAGCCCGCCTCCAAGTGGCTGGCCACCTATGGCTGGGACGGCGTCGATCCCGGCTACAGCTATCAGTTCCTGGAGCCCAAGGGCGAGGCCAAGATCGAGGACTATCTGGCGGCCGGCTGGGACGAGACCGACGTCCGCGAGTATCTCGACGCCTATTATGTGAACTTCAACGCGCCGACCATGCTGCCCTACATGCGCATCACCGGCACGCAGGAATATTACGACGCGCTGGACAGCAACCTGTCGGCGGCGATGAGCGGCGCCAAGACCCCGCAGCAGGCGCTCGACGACACCGCCGCCCAGTGGGAGGCGATCACCGACCGGCTCGGGCGCGACAAGCAGCTCCAGGCCTACCAGTCGGCGATCGGCTGGAAGGGCTAGGGGCCGGCACCTCCGGCATCGTTCCGCGACCGGCGCCCGGGCGGCGCCGGTCTTTCCCTTCGAGCCCTAGAGAGGCAGGATGCGCTGGACCGGCCGAATCCGGCACCTCTTCCTGATGCCGGCGGTGGTCTGGGTCGTGGTGTTCACCATCTTCCCGACCGTCTACTCGCTCTATTCCGCCTTCCACACCGTCACCAGCGAGACGGTGACGACCCGCAGCCAGGAGCCGATGGTGGACGCCGCCGGCAAGCCGCAGCTGCGCCCGGACGGCACGCCGCGCACCCGCACCGTCGTCAACCGCGAGACCGTCAACACCTGGCAGTTCGTGGGCCTCGACAACTTCGCCCGCATGGGCCGCGACCCGGTGCTGCTGGAGGCGGTCAGGGTCACCGCCATCTTCGTGGCGGCCGCCGTGTCGGCCGAGATGATCCTGGGCCTGTTCCTGGCCTTCGTCTTCAACCGCTCCCTGCCCGGCCGGTCGCTGATGCGGACCATCATGATCCTGCCGATCTTCGCCACGCCGGTGGCCGCGGGATACCTGTTCTTCACCATCTTCTACGAGGAGGGCGGGCCGCTGGGGTGGACCAACATCCCCTGGCTGTCCGATCCGAGCTGGGCGCTCGTCTCCGTCATCATCGTCGACGTCTGGCAATGGACGCCGTTCTGCTTCCTCGTGCTGCTGGCCGGCCTGCAGGGCATCCCGGACGAGATGCTGGAGTCCGCCCGGCTCGACACCAACTCGACCTGGGATCTCTGGCGGCTCGTCATCCTGCCGATGCTGCAGCCGGTGATCATCATCGTGCTGCTGCTGCGCATCGCCGAGGCGCTCAAGGTCTTCGACGTCGTGGCCTCGCTCACCGTCGGCGGCCCCGGCAACGCCACCCAGTCGCTGAGCTACCTGGCGTTCCGCACCGGCCTGCGCTTCTTCGACGTCGGCTACGCCTCGGCCATCGCCTGGACGCTGCTCGCCTTCGTCATGGTCGTCGTCACCCTGTTCTTCAAGCGCGTGCGGAGCGTCTATGCCTGAGAGCCGCCCCTCCCGCTGGTCGTTCGCCACGCTGTTCTGGACGATCCTGGCGGTCGCCTTCACGCTCTTGTTCTTCTTCCCGCTCTACTGGGCGATCTCGACAGCGCTGCGCAACCCGGCCGACACCTTCACCGTCGCCGGCATCGGCGTGCCCTGGCTCGACTTCGAGCCCACCCTCGACAATTTCCGCGCCGAGCTGAGCACGCCCGAGGGCCTGCGGGCGCTGCGCACCAGCATCGTGGTGTCGTTCAGCTCGGTGATCCTGGCCCTGGCGCTGGGCCTGCCGGCGGCCTACGCGCTGGCCCGCTTCCGCTTCTGGAGCAACAGCGACATCACCACCTGGTTCCTGTCGCAGCGGGTGCTGCCGCCGGTGGCGACGCTGCTGCCGTTCTACATCGTCTTCCGCACCTTCGGCATGCTCGACACCCTGACGGCGCTGATCCTGATCAACGCCACCTTCGTGCTGCCCTTCGTCGTCGTCATCGTCCGCCAGACCTTCATCGACCTGCCGGTCGAGCTCGAGGAGGCGGCCCTGGTCGACGGCGCCAGCCATTTCTCGGCGTTCTGGCGCATCGCCCTGCCGCTGGCGGCCCCCGCCGTCGCCGCCACCGGCCTCATCATCTTCGCCTTCGTCTGGAACGAGTTCCTGTTCGCCTCCAGCCTCGGCATCACCCAGACCAAGATGATGCCGGCGCACATGGCCGGTGCCGTCGACACCCGCGGCGTGCAGTTCTGGTTCATGGCGACCCGGGCGCTGATCGCCATGATCCCGCCCGTGCTGCTGGCGCTGCTGGCCCAGCGCTACATCGTCCGCGGCCTGACGCTGGGCGCCGTGAAGGGCTGAGCCGCCCGGAGGGCCCTGTCACGCGGCTGTCATCGAGCGCGCATAAAAGGCGCGCCGTTCGCCCGCAGATAGGTGTCGTCCGATGACTGACCCCGAGGAACCATCGATGAAACGCCTGACGCTGGCGCTGGCGGCCGTTGCCGTCACGTCGTTCGCCTGCGAGGCCTATGCCCGCGATCAGATCCGGATCGTCGGCTCGTCCACGGTCTTCCCGTTCTCCACCGCCGTCGCCGAGCGGTTCGGCAGCAGGACCGGCATGAAGACCCCGGTCGTCGAGAGCACCGGCACCGGCGGCGGCATGAAGCTGTTCTGCGGCGGCGTCGGCGAGAGCACCGCCGACATCACCAACGCCTCGCGCCGCATCAAGGCCAGCGAGGTCGAGGCCTGCGCCGCCGCCGGCGTCACCGAGATCACCGAGATCAGGATCGGCTTCGACGGCATCGTGCTGGCCGAATCCAAGGCCGGCGAGCCGCACGGCCTCACCATCCCGCAGCTCTGGAAGGCGCTGGCCAAGCGGGTGCCGGTGAACGGCGAGCTGGTCGCCAATCCCTACACCACCTGGAACGAGGTCGACGCCTCGCTGCCGGCCGAGAGGATCGAGGTGCTGGGCCCGCCGCCCACCTCCGGCACCCGCGACGCCTTCGTCGAGCTGGTGATGGATGTCGGCTGCCTCGGGTTCTCCGAGGTCGAGGCCATCGCCGACGCCAGGGAACGCCAAGGGGTCTGCCAGACCATCCGCGAGGACGGCGCCTACATCGACGCCGGCGAGAACGACAACCTGATCGTGCAGAAGCTGAACGCCAATCCCGAGGCGATCGGCATCTTCGGCTTCAGCTTCCTCGACCAGAACAGCGACAGCCTGGTCGGCAACCCGATCGGCGGCGTCGAGCCGACCTTCGAGAATATCGCCGACGCCAGGTACCCGGTGTCGCGCTCGATGTTCTTCTACGTCAAGAACGCCCATGTCGGCGTCATTCCGGGCTTGCGCGAATACATCGCCGAGTTCACTAGCGACGGCGCCTTCGGGCCGGACGGCTATCTCGCCGACAAGGGCCTGATCCCGCTGCCCGACGCCGAGCGCGAGGCGGTGGCGACCGAGGCCCGGAACCTGACCCCGCTGTCGATGTGATCCGGACGGGCGGATACCGGGAGCGCCCCGGCGTCCGCCCTCCACCGCCGCGAGGGGAACCGTGACAACCGTCCTGGTCATCCTGGTCCTGGCGTCCGCCGGCTGGCTGCTCGGCCGCCGCCGCGCCTTCGCCGTGGCCGGCGGCAAGCCGTCCTCGCTGCATTCCCGCCCGGGGCACCACGCCTGGTACGCTGCCCTGCTGGCCGCCGGGCCGGCGCTGGCCCTGTGGGCGGTCTGGTTGCTGTTCGAGCCCTTCGTGCTGCGCTGGAGCATCGAATCCAGCCTGCCGCCCGAGGTGCTGGGCCAGTCGCCCGAGATGCTGGGCTTCTTCATGTCGGCCGTCCGCCGGATCGCCTCGGGCCTGCCGCCCACCGGCGAGGTGACGCCGGCGATGCGGCGCGCCGCCGACTACTACGCCACGTTCCGGGCCTACAGCCGCTTGGCGCTGACCGTCGCCACCGCCGCGCTGGCGATCGTCGCGCTCTGGCTGGCGCTCGGCCGCATCGAGCGCGACTTCCGCGCCCGCAACCGGGTCGAGCGGTGGGTGTCGGGCCTGCTCTGGCTGGCGGCGGCGATCTCGATCGCCACCACCGCCGGCATCGTGTTCTCGGTGCTGCTCGAATCGCTGCGCTTCTTCGACCGCTATCCGATCCTCGACTTCCTGTTCGGCCTCGAATGGAGCCCGCAGACCGCGATGCGCGCCGACCAGGTGGGCTCGTCCGGCCTGTTCGGCGCCGTGCCGCTGTTCGCCGGCACCCTGCTGATCACCGTCATCGCCATGGCCGTGGCCGGACCGCTCGGCATGCTGTCGGCGATCTACCTCTCCTACTATGCCAGCCACCGCTTCCGCGCCTGGGCCAAGCCGGTGCTGGAGGTGCTGGCCGGCATCCCCACCGTGGTCTACGGCTTCTTCGCCGCCCTGACCGTCGCCCCGTTCATCCGCGAGGCCGGCGGGGCCATCGGGCTCGGCGTCTCCTCGGAGAGCGCGCTCGCCGCCGGCCTCGTCATGGGCATCATGATCATCCCGTTCGTGTCGTCGCTGGCCGACGACGCGCTGACGGCGGTACCGGTGTCGCTGCGCGACGCCTCCTACGGCCTGGGCGCCACGCGTGCCGAGACCATCACCCAGGTCATCGTGCCGGCGGCCCTGCCCGGCATCATCGCGGGCTTCCTGCTGGCGATCAGCCGGGCGATCGGCGAGACCATGATCGTGGTGATGGCAGCCGGGCTCGCCGCCAACCTCACCGCCAACCCGCTGGAGGCGGTCACCACCGTCACGGTGCAGATCGTCACGCTGCTGATCGGCGACCAGGAGTTCGACAGCACCAAGACGCTCTCGGCCTTCGCCCTCGGCCTCGTGCTGTTCGTCGTGACGCTGATGCTCAACATCGTGGCGCTCTACGTCATGAAGACGTTCCGAGAGAAATATGACTGACGCGGCCCACCCCCGCCTCGCCAGGATCGCGGCGCTGCCGCGGCCGTCCTTCGAGGATTCCGCGGCCCTGACCGCCAGGCGCTATGCCCGCGAGGCGCGGCTGAAGGCCATGGGCATCGGCGCGGTCGCCATCGCGCTGGGCCTGCTGCTGCTGCTGGTCGGCACCATCGTCGTCCAGGGCCACAGCGCCTTCTTCCAGACCCATCTGCGGCTGGACGTCACCTTCGACGCCGCCGACATCGACCCCCAGGGCGCCCGCGATCCCGTGGCGCTGGCGCGCGCCGACTACCAGCCCGTGCTCAACCGCGCCCTCGACCAGGCGCTGCCCGGCGTCACCGGCCGCCAGGATCGTCGGGCGCTGCGCGGGCTGCTCAGTGCCGGCGCCGGCGCCCAGCTCCGCGACATGGTGGTGGCCGATCCCTCGCTGATCGGCCAGACGCGGCCGGTCTGGCTGATCGCCGACGACGAGGTCGACCAGTTCTGGAAGGGCCATGTCGACCGCGACGCCCCCGAGGCCGACCGCCGGGTCGACGACCGCACCATCGCCTGGCTCGACAGGCTCGCGGCCGAGGGCCGGATCGAGACGCAGCTCAACCGCCTGTTCTTCACCAGCGGCGACTCGCGCGAGCCCGAGATGGCCGGCATCCGCGGCGCCCTGATCGGCTCGGCCTACATGATGCTGGTGACGCTGCTGGTCTGCGTGCCGGTCGGCATCGCGGCGGCGGTCTACCTCGAGGAGTTCGCCAGCAAGAGCCGTATGACCGACGTGATCGAGGTCAACGTCAACAATCTGGCGGCCGTACCCTCGATCGTGTTCGGCCTCCTGGGCCTCGCGGTCTTCCTCAACGTCTTCGGCCTGCCACGCTCCTCGCCGCTGGTCGGCGGCCTGACGCTGGCGCTGCTGGTGCTGCCCACCATCGTCGTCGCCACGCGCGCGGCCCTGCGCGCCGTGCCGCCCTCGATCCGACAGGCGGCGCTGGGGATCGGCGCCTCGAGGCTGCAGACCGTGGCCCACCACGTCCTGCCGATGGCGCTGCCCGGCATCCTCACCGGCACCATCATCGGCATGGCGCACGCGCTCGGCGAGACGGCCCCCCTGCTGATGATCGGCATGAAGGCGTTCATCGTCGACGTGCCGAGCACGCCGCTCGATCCGGCCTCGGCCCTGCCGGTACAGATCTACATCTGGGCCGACAGCCCCGAGCGGGCCTTCGCCCAGCTCACCGCCGCCGCCATCATCGTGCTGCTGGCGTTCCTGGTCGTCCTCAACAGCATCGCCATCTACATGCGAAGGAAGCTGGAGCGCCGATGGTAGCCGCCACCCTCGCCTCGCCGTCCACGGCCGCCCCGGCGCACGCACCGGCAGCACCGGCCAAGATGTCGGCGCACAAGGTCAACCTCTGGTATGGCGCCAAGCAGGCGCTGTTCGATGTCGACCTCGACATCGAGGAGCATGCCGTGACGGCGCTGATCGGCCCGTCGGGCTGCGGCAAGTCGACCTTCCTGCGCTGCCTCAACCGGATGAACGACACCATCGAGGGCTGCCGGATCGAGGGCGACATCCGCCTCGACGGCCGCGACGTCTATGCTGCCGACATCGACGTGGTGCAGCTGCGCGCCCGGGTCGGCATGGTGTTCCAGAAGCCCAATCCGTTCCCGAAGTCGATCTACGACAACGTCGCCTACGGCCCGCGCATCCACGGCCTCGCCCGCAGCCGGCCCGACCTCGACGAGATCGTCGAGACCAGCCTCAAGGGTGCCGGCCTGTGGAACGAGGTCTCGCAGCGGCTCGACCAGCCGGGCAACAGCCTGTCCGGCGGCCAGCAGCAGCGGCTGTGCATCGCCCGGGCCATCGCCGTCAGCCCCGAGGTCATCCTGATGGACGAGCCCTGCTCGGCGCTCGATCCCATCGCCACGGCCCATATCGAGGAGCTGATCGACGAGCTGAAGGAAAGCTTCACCATCGCGATCGTCACGCACAACATGCAGCAGGCGGCGCGGGTGTCCCAGAAGACCGCCTTCTTCCACCTGGGCAAGCTGATCGAGTTCGGCTCGACCAACGCCATGTTCACCAATCCGCGCGAGCGGATGACCCAGGACTACATCACCGGCCGGTTCGGCTGAGGGAGCGCCCGATCATGGCAGCCAGCCAGGAAGTCGCCCGCAAGCATCTGGTCCGCTCGTTCGACGACGACATGAACGAGCTGACCGGCCGCATCACCGAGATGGGCGGAATCGCCGAGCGCCAGCTCGCCGACGCGGTGCGCGCGCTGGTCGAGCGCGACGCCGAGCTCGCCGGCGAGGTCATCGAGCGCGACAAGTCGGTCGACGAGCTCGAGGAGGAGATCGACCAGCTGGTCATCCGCCTGCTGGCGACCCGTCAGCCCATGGCGATCGACCTCCGGGTGATCGCCATGGCGCTGAAAATCTCCAACGACCTCGAGCGCTCCTCCGACTATGCCAAGGGCATCGCCAAGCGGGCGATCCGGCTCGCCGACCAGCCGCAGCTCAAGCCGCTGATCACCATCCCGCTGATGGCGCAGACCTGCGAGGACATGCTGACCCAGGTGCTCGACGCCTATGTCGAGCGCGACGCCGACAAGGCCATGGAGATCTGGCGGCGCGACGCCGAGGTCGATGCGATCTACGATAGCCTGTTCCGCGAGCTGCTGACCTACATCATCGAGGATCCGCGGCGCACGCAGACCTGCATCGACATCCTGTTCGTCGCCAAGAACCTCGAGCGCATCGGCGACCACGCCACCAATATCGCCGAGAAGATCCACTACATGATCCACGGCGCGCAGATCAACCGGGCCCGCAAGGGCGGGCAGCAGGAGGCGGAAGCCAAGTGAAGCCGCTCATTCTCATCGTCGAGGACGAGACGGCGCTGCAGAAGCTGCTGGCGTACAACCTGCAGGCGGCCGGGTTCGAGGTGGCGCAGGCCTATGACGGCGAGGAGGCGCTGACGCTGATCGAGGAGCGCCAGCCCGACCTGCTGCTGCTCGACTGGATGCTGCCCGGCATGTCCGGCATCGAGATCTGCCGCGGCCTGCGACGGCGGTCCGAGACGCAGGGCCTGCCGATCATCATCCTCACCGCCCGTGGCGAGGAGACCGACCGGCTGCGCGGCCTCGAGACCGGTGCCGACGACTTCGTCACCAAGCCGTTCTCGCCCGCCGAGCTGATCGCCCGCGTCCGTGCCGTGCTGCGCCGGGTCCGGCCGGCCTTCGGTGCCCAGTCGCTGGCCTTCCACGACCTGTCGATGGATCTCGTCGCCCATCGCGTCTTCCGCTCCGGCCGCGAGATCCACCTGTCGCCCACCGAGTTCCGCCTGCTGCGGCATTTCCTCGAGAACCCCGGCCGGGTCTTCAGCCGCGCCCAGCTGCTCGACCGGGTGTGGGGCGGCGAGATCGACATCGAGCTGCGCACGGTGGACGCCACCATCCGGCGCTTGCGCCGGGCGCTGAACGAGGGCGAAGGCGAGGATCTGCTGCGCACCGTGCGGGCGGAGGGCTATTCGCTGGATCACCGCTACGCCACGATACCCGGCTGAGCGCCGATTCATCCCGCCCGGCGCATTCTCGTCGCCTGTCGGGCGAGCCGCGGGAAAGATCTTTCTAAAATGTGATGCTTGTTGCGCCCTGTGGTACTTGGCTAGGCTGAGCACCAGCCTGTGACGCAAAGCGCGGACGGTCGAACCGTCCCGGTCATGCGCCGGCCTGGGAGGGTCTCGATGCTGCGCGCTGGCCTCGGCCGTCTGATCGCCTCGGGCGCCCTCCCCTTCCTCTTCGCGTTCACAGCACCCGACGACGCGCAGGCCGGACCGGACAAGTGCTCGACGTCCGGCAGCACCGCCACCTGCCAGGGCAACCAGTCGGCGGGCGTGAAGGACGGCACGGATTTCTCGGCGTCGACCGAGACGGTGCTGCTCCAGTCGCTCAGCACCAATGTCACGCCGGCGAGCACCGTCCCGGGCGTCAATCACTTCGCCCAGCCGAATTCCGGTATCAGCGGGATCGTGGTGAAGTTCAATGGCGGCAGCTTCGCCATCAACACCACCGGGAGCGCCGCCCACGGCATCCTCGCGGGCGGCCAGGGGCACAGCGGCGGCGGCGGCAGCTTCGGCAGCTTCAGCAGCGGCGGAACCGGCGGTAATGGCGGCGGCCTTGGCACGCTCTCGGTCACCTCCAACGGCACGATCACGACCAACGGCACGGGTGCCCACGGGATTTCGGTGCAGGGCCTGAGCGGCAACAGCGGCGGCGGCGGCGATTCGAGCTGCTGCAACGGTGGTTCCGGCGGCGACGGCTTCGGCGGCACCAGCCCGCAGGCGATGGGCTCCGGCAGCATAACCGCCAATGGCGACCAGTCCGCCGGCATCTACGTCATCTATCGCGGCGGCAACGGCGGCGGCGGCGGCGAAGGCGGCCTCGCCGGCGACGGCGGTCATGGCGGCGCCGGCGGAGTCGGCCCCAACTTCTACCTGAACAACACCGGCAACTGGTCGATCGCGACCAACGGCGCCAGCAGCTCGCCCGGCATCCGCTTCGACGGGATCGCCGGCAGCGGCGGCGGCGGCGGCACCGGCTACGACGGCGGCCATGGCGGCAATGGCGGCGCGGCCTACTACACCCAGCCGATGTTCTTCGCCGCGAGCGACGCCGGCAGCTGGACGATCTCCACCAAAGGCACCTCGTCGGAGGGCCTCTACGTCTCCCTCGTGGGCGGCAATGGCGGCCACGGCGGGACCAGCGTCACCGATTCGGGGGCGGGCGGCGGCTCCGGCGGCCAGGGAGCGCCCGTCTTCATGCTGAGCGGCGGCAAGGCGCAGATCGCCGTCACCACACTTGGCGACAGCTCGTCTGGCATCCGGCTCCTGAACGTCGGCGGCAATGGCGGCAACGGCGGCAGCAGCGACTGCTGCAACGGCGGCAATGCGGGCAACGGCGCCAATGGCGGCGAGGTCCTGCAGTTCGGCGTCTCGACGCTGACGGCACAGATCCAAACCTCGGGCAACCAGTCGCACGGCGTGTTCCTGGTCAGCCAGGGCGGCAGCGGCGGCAATGGCGGCTCGGCCGGGGTCGCCGGCAGCGGCAAGAACGGTGGCGGCGGTGGCGGCGGCGGCTCGATCACCGTGTCGGGCGGTACCTACGACATCACCACCAGCGGTACGCAGGCGCATGGCATCGGCGTCTTCAGCCTGGGCGGCCCGGGTGGCAAGGGCAGCGACGGCGGCTTCTTCAATCCGGTCTCGGGCGGCGGCGGCAGCACCGGCACGTCCGGCACCGTCAGCGTGACAGCCGGCGGGACCATCCTCACCCGCGGCGCCGAGTCGTACGGCATCTTCGTACAGAGTGTCGCCGGGCACGCGGGCGATGCCGGCAGCGCCGGCAGCCTCGTCAGCTTCGAGGCCTCGGGCGGCAGCGCCGGTGCCGGCGGGCAGGTCACGGTCACCAGCAGCGC
Organism: Geminicoccus sp.; assembly: GCA_035326425.1. GTDB lineage: Bacteria > Pseudomonadota > Alphaproteobacteria > Geminicoccales > Geminicoccaceae > CALKJU01. The sequence continues at coordinate 23,578 of DAOLFG010000039.1, forward strand.
CACGATCACGACGGTCAGCGACCAGTCCGCCGCGCTGGTCGCCCAGAGCATCGGCGGCGGCGGCGGCAGCGGCGGCTCCGGGTTCGCGTTCTTCTATGGATCCGGCGGCTCCGGCAGCATCGGCGGCGCCGGCGGCACGGTGACCGTCACCAACAGCGGTGCGCTCACCACCTCGGGCGACGACGCCCACGGCATCTATGCGCAGAGCATCGGCGGCACCGGCGGCGACGGCGGCGTCGAGGCCGGCACGGCGGTCACGATGGGCGGCGGCGGCGCCAACGCGTCCAACGGCGGCTCGGTGAAGGTCGTCAACTCCGCCACCATCCAGACGGGGGCGGCGACCAGCGGCACGGTCGAGACCGGCCCGGATCCGACCTGCGGCACCGGCTGCTCCAGCGGCATCTTCGCCCAGAGCATCGGCGGCGGCGGCGGCAATGGCGGCTCCACCGGCGGCGTCATCGCCAGTGTCGGCGGCGCTGCCGGCGGCGGCGGTGCCGGCGGTTCGGTCGAGGTCGACAACACCGGCAGGATCGGCACCACGCTGATCAACAGCCACGCCATCGCCGCCCAGAGCGTCGGCGGCGGCGGCGGGCATGGTGGCGGCGCCGTCACCGCCTCGCCGGGGCTGGCCATCGCCATCGGCGGCAAGGGCGGCGGTGGAGGAGGAGCCGGCACCGTCACCGTCAACTCGACGCGCGGCGCCGCGCTCAGCACCGCCGCCGACTGGTCGCACGGCATCCTGGCGCAGAGCAGCGGCGGCAGCGGCGGGCGCGGCGGCTTCGCGGTGGCGCTGGCCGCCAACCAGGCCAGCGGCTCCTTCGCCATCGGCGGCCAGGGTGCCATCGGCGGCGACGGCCAGGCGGTGACGGTCAACACGGTCGACACCACCTACAGCGGCCCGGCGAACAGCATCTCCACCAAGGGCCAGGGATCGAGCGGCATCTTCGCCCAGAGCCATGGCGGCGGCGGCGGCGACGGCGGCTTTGCCATCAGTGCCGCCGCCGGCAGCACCTATGGCGGGCTCGCCTTCTCGATCGGCGGCAATGGCGGTGCGGCCGGCGCCGGTGCGGCCGTGGTCGTCACCAGCGACGCCGACATCACGACAGCCGGCAGCAGCTCGGATGCGATCAAGGCGCAGAGCATCGGCGGCGGCGGCGGCAACGGCACCTTCGCCGCGTCGGGTGCCCTGAGCCTGAGCGGGGCGAGCGTGTCGGTGGCGGTCGGTGGCAAGGGCGGTGCCGGCGGGGCGGCATCGACCGTCGACGTGACGAGCAGCGGCACCATCCTGACCACCGGCGACGGGGCACGCGGCATCAGCGCCTTGAGCGGCGGCGGTGGCGGTGGCCATGGCGGGCTGACGATCTCGGGCTCCATCAGCACCGGCAGCGGCGGGCTCAGCCTCGGCGTCGGCCAGGCCGGCGGCAAGGGCGGCAACGCCGCCGGCGTGACGGTCACCAACCATGGCGCGGTCACCACGCAGGGCAACAAGGCCATCGGCATCGAGGCGCAGAGCGTCGGCGGCGGCGGCGGCCGTGGCAGCATGGCCTTTGCCGCCACGGCGACCGGATCCAACTCGATCGACATCGGCGTGGCGATCGGCGGCAGCGGCGGTGTCGCCGGCAGCGGTGGCGCGGTCAGCGTCACCAATACGGGCGCCATCAAGACGGGAGCGACGGACGCCGAGGCCTCGGACAGCGAATCGGTCACCGATGCCTACGGCATCTTCGCCCAGAGTGTCGGCGGCACCGGCGGCAGCGGCGGGCTCGCCGGGGCGATCTCACTGCAGCCGAACAGCACCACGGCAGCGCTCAACACCACGGTGGCGGTGGGCGGCAATGGCGGATCGGGCAGCCTCGGCGGGCAGGTGACGGTCAGCAACAGCGGCACCATCGACACACTGAGCGACAGCTCGCACGGCGTGTTCGCGCAGAGCGTCGGCGGCAGCGGCGGTGCCGCCGGCAGCGCCTTCGCCGTGTCGCTGGAGCTGGCCGACAACAAGTATGCCGGCGTGTTCAACCTCGCCTTCGCGGTCGGCGGCAAGGGCGGCAGCGGCAGCACCGGCGGCGAGGTCGACGTCACCAACAGCGGGGCCAAGATCAGCACCGCCGGTGCGGCCTCGCACGGCATCTACGCCCACAGCGTCGGCGGCAGTGGCGGCAGCGGCGGCTCGGCCTACACCATGGCCTACACCTTCAATCCGCAATTCTTTCCGCCGGGTGCGGACAGCGGCGTGAACCTGCAGGTCGGCATCGGCGGCAATGGCGGCAGCGGCAACAATGGCGGCGTAGTCAAGGTGACCAACAGCGGCGCCATCCAGACGCAAGGTCCGGGCTCCTACGGCATCTTCGCCTACAGCATCGGCGGCGGCGGCGGCGACGGCGGCAGCGCCTCGGGCCTGCCGACGATCCCGTTCACCGATCGCGTCAAGATCTACAAGAACGTCGTCATCGAGGTCGGCGGCAAGGCCGGCAGCTCCGGCAGCGGCGGGGCGGTGACGGTCAAGCACACCGCCGGCGACATCTCCACGAACGGTGCCGGATCCCCGGGCATCGTGGCGCAGAGCGTCGGCGGCGGCGGTGGCACCGGCGGCAATGGTGCCGTGGGTGCGACCGGCACGGTCGCCATCGGCGGCACCGGCGGCGCTGCCGGCGACGGCGGCGACGTCGACGTCGAGTTCTCGGGCGGCAACATCACCACGCTCGGCGGCAACACCTCGTCGAGCGATCCGAGCCAGGACATCGACAGCTCCTACGGCATCTTCGCCCAGAGCGTCGGCGGCGGCGGCGGGCAGGCCGGCAACGCCACCTTCTTCGGCATCCCGGATTCGACGAGCGGCAGCGATCTGGGCGGCGTCACCATCGGCATCGGCTTCGGCATCGACCTGGCCGGTGGCAATGCCGGCAACGGCGGCAAGATCACGGTCAACGCCGCGGGTGACATCACGACCTCGGGGCCGAACGCGGTCGGCATCTTCGCCCAGAGCGTCGGCGGCGGCGGCGGCGTATCGGGCAATCTGGGCCTCGGGGCCGCCAGCGGCGGTGCCGCCATGGTCGGCAGCGTCGGCGGCCAGGGCAGCGGCGACACCGTGGCCGTGACCTACCAAGGCGACATCGCGACGGCCGGCGGTGGCGCCCACGGCATCTTCGCCCAGAGCGTCGGGCCAGACGGCGCCGGCACGGTCACGGTCGAGGTCACGGGCTCCGTGGTAGCAACCGGCGCCGACGCGCACGCGATCCTGGCGCAGAGCGTGAAGAAGCTGAACGACAGCACCAGCACCGGCGCCGCCAACATCACGGTCACGCTCAACAACGGCGCCGTCGTCAAGGGCGGCAAGCCCGGCACCAACAACAACGGCGCCGCGGTGCAGTTCCTGGACGGGGTGAACAACCTGCTCACCACCAACGGCACGCTCAGCTCCGTCAACGGCATCCAGGGCTATGCGGTAGCAGCCACCGGCGGCAACGATTCGGTCGTGAACAACGGCCACATGATCGGCAATGTCGACCTCGGCGACGGCGCCAACAAGCTGAACATCGACGGCAGCGGCCGGTACGACTCGGGTGCCACCGTCATTGTCGGCAGCGGAAATGCGCTCAACAACTACGGGATCCTGTCGCCCGGCGGCGACGACGCCCTGCTGACCACCGCGCTCACCGGCAACCTCGTCCAGACCAGCGGCGGCAGCTACATCGTCACGCTGGACGGCGCCCAGATCAACGTCAACGACCGGGTCGACGTCAGCGGCAGCGCCGACATGAGCGGCACGGTCCAGGTGAGCGTCATCGACGCCGGCACCGGCACGGTGCAGAGCCAGACCACCATCGTCCAGGCCAATGGCGGAGTGAGTGCGGCGACGGCGCAGAACCTGACGGTGACGCCCTCCGCCGTCGGCAATTTCGGCCTGGTGTTCTCGAACACGCAGAAGGTCGACCTCACCTACGCCATCGATTTCTCCAACGCGGCGCTGAGCGCCGGCCTCAACGACAACCAGGAAGCGGTAGCCGACGAGCTCGACGCGTTGCATGGGCAGGGATTGATCCATCGGGACCTGCTCTATCTGCTCCGGGCCGAGGACACCGGCGCCTATGGTGAAGCGCTGGACCACCTCAGCCCCGAGCCCTACGCGGTCTCGGAATGGGCGGCGGTGCTGTCGAGCCAGCAGTTCAACGATGCGCTGATGAGCTGCAGGGAGCGCAGCGGCGACGACCGCTTCATCCGCGAGGGCCAGTGCCTGCGGCTGGGGCTGCAAGGCCGGCGCTTCGAGCGCGACGCCTCCGGCGATTCCACCGGCTACCGGCTGGATTCGGCCGAAATCTCGCTGGGGGCGCAGAAGGCGCTGAGCGAGCAGTGGCATCTCGGCTTCGGCCTCGCCTACGAGACCTGGGATGCCGACACTTCCGAGGATCTGTGGCGCAGCGATGCCGACCAGTTCCAGGGCGGCATCGTCCTCAAGCACCAGATCGGCGCCACCCTGCTCGCGGCCTCGGCCAGCGCCGGCATCGCCTCGGTCGACGTGGTGCGCAACGCCGCCCCCGGCCAGCAGGCCAAGGGCGACCAGGACGTCCGCTTCGCCGGCGGCCAGCTGCGCGTCGCCCACGCCTTCGAGCGGGGGAGCTGGTACCTGAAGCCGCGCACCGACCTCAGCCTGACCTATGTCGACAGCGACGATGTCGACGAGGACGGCGGCGGCGCCACGGCGCTGGCGGTCGAGGGCGACAGCGAGCTCTATGCGGCGCTGCAGCCGGCGCTGGAGCTCGGCGGCGAGGTCGCGACGGCGGACGGCTACCTGCTGCGGCCGCGCATGGCGCTGGGCATCACCCATTTCCTCGACGATCCCTCGCCCCGGGTCGAGGCCCGCTTCCTCGCCACGCCCGCCGCCGGCTCCGGCTTCAAGGTCACCAGCGAGGTCGAACGCACCACGCTCGATCTGGAGTTGGGGTTGGACGTGATATCCACGGGTGGCGTAACCGTCGGCCTGGGCGGCTTCGGCCAGTTCGCCAAGGACCAGACCCATGCCGGCGGCAGCATCCGACTCACCGTACCGTTCTGACATGCGCAGGGTCACCCGCCTCGCGTTGGCCGCCCTCCTGTCCGGCTCGCCGACTGCCGCCGCGCTGGCGCAGGAGGGATCGACGGCGCAGGTCTCGGGCTGGAACGCGAGCTGCGTCAGCGAGGGGCGTACCGCACCCGCCCGCTGCCAGATGGAGCAGCGCATCGTGCTGCAGCAGGGCAACCGCCTCCTGCTCACGGTGAAGGTCGAGATGCCGGCCGAGCCGCGACGGCCGATCCTGTCGTTCCAGATGCCGCTGGGGCTTCATCTGCCGAGCGGCATCACGCTGAAGCTCGACCAGGGCCAGCCGCAGCAGGTCGCCATCCAGAGCTGCGATCCGAACGGCTGCTATGCCGGCATGGCCCTGGAGAACCCTCTGCTGGCCGGGCTGAAGGCCGGCGACACGCTGCAGGTGACGCTCCACAATCTCGCCGGCGAGACCATCGAGGTGCCGGTGCCGCTGGCCGGATTCAGCGCCGCCTTCGCGCGGATAGAGTAGCGGGCGGGCGTCAGCGCACCTGCAGGGCCGGCATGCGGGCGATGCCGGACTCGGTCAGGGCCGCCACCGCCGAGGCGATCCGGCCCAGCATTCCCGATTCGCTCTGCAGCAGCTCCATGGCACGGTCGAAGGGCGTGCGGGGTCGGGGGAACGGCCGCAGGTCGAGCGGCGCATCCTCGGCCAGGCCCAGGGCCACGCGCGTCGCCTGCCTCGCCTCGAACAGGCCGCCCAGCTCGTCGACCAGGCCGATGCCCAGCGCATCGCTGCCGGCCCAGACCCGGCCCTTGGCGATCTCCTCGACCCTTTCCGGCGGCAGCTTGCGCCCCTCGGCCACGCCCTGCTTGAAGTTGGCGTAGATGTCGTCGAGCAGATGGTCGAGCCGGGCCTTGCCGGACGGGCTGTAGGGCGTGTTCATCGACCAGATGTCGGCGTTGGCGGCGGCGGGCAGCTGCGCCCAGTCGATGTCGAGATGGTCCCACAGGCCGGCCAGCACCGGCTTGCCGCCGAGCACGCCGATCGAGCCCGTCAGCGTGCCGGGCTGCGCCACGATCTTGGTGGCGCCCATCGCGATCCAGTAGCCGCCCGACGCCGCGGCATTGCCCATCGCAACGATCACCGGCTTGCCGGCGGCGATGGCGCGCTCGACCTGGTGCGCGATGGTCTCGGACGCCACCGCCGAGCCGCCCGGCGAATCGATGCGGAACAGGATGGCGCGGATGTCTGGATCGTCGACGGCATCGCTCAGCGCATCGGCCATGTCGTCGGCGCCGATCCGGCCGGCGAGGCCGTTGCCGCGCACGATCGGGCCGGTGGCGCGAACGAAGGCCACGGCCGTCGCATCGGCGGGCGGCCCGTCCTCGGTGGCGGCATAGTCGTCGAGGTCGACCCGGCTCGACCCGGCCTCGTCCAGCACCCGGTCCCAGTGCGCCAGGTCGTCGACCAGGCCGTTGTCGACGGCCTCCTCGGCGGTAAAGGGCCCCTGGTCGATCAGCCGGCGAACCGCCGCCTCCTCCATATCGCGGCTCTCGGCGATGCCGGCCACGAGCTGGGCCGACAGGCTCGACAGCAGCTGCTCCAGCATCGCCCGGTTGGCCGGCGTCAGGCCGTACTCGGTGGCGGTGTCGAAGGCGGTCTTGTACTCCTCGCGCCGGCCGAAGGCGGCGACCACCCCGATCCGGTCGAGCAGCGCCTTGGCGAACGGCACCTCGGCCATCAGGCCGGTGAGGCCGACCAGGCCCACGGGCTGCAGCCTGATCCGCTCGAAGGCGGTGGCGAGGTAGTAGCCCTCGTTGCCGGAGCCGAGCTCGCCGAAGCTGTCGGCGAACGCGACGGCGAAGCGGCCGCTGTCCCGAAAGCGCCCGACGGCCTCGCGCAGCTCCTGGGCGCCGGCGAGGCCGTGGCTGGTGTCGTCGAGCCGGGCCACGATGCCCTTGACGCGGGAATCCCGCGATGCGCGGTCGAGCGCCAGCACCACGTCGCTGAGACCGAGGCCCCAGCCGCCGATACCGAGGCCGGCCAGGCCGTCGGCCGGAGCGTCGTCGAGCCCGCCGCGCAGGTCGGCCACCAGCACGATCTCGTTGGGCAGGGCGTTGCGCTGCTCGAAATGCCGGGCGATCCACCAGCCGCCGGCGGCGATGCCGCCGACCATCAGCAGCACCACCAGCCCGAGAGTGGCGAGCAGGCCGACGAAGAGGCGCCAGAGGAAGCGCATGCCGGACCGTCAGGCCACGGCCGCCAGCGGAGCCGCCGGCCGTGGCCGGCGCAGGCGCTCGCTCGCGGTCTTGAGCTGGCCGCAGGCGGCCAGGATGTCGCGGCCGCGCGGCCTGCGCACCGGCGAGGCGTAGCCGGCGTCCTCGACGATGGCGGCGAAGGCGCGGATGCGGTTGGCCGAGGAGCAGGCATAGGGCGCCCCCGGCCAGGCATTGAACGGGATCAGGTTCACCTTGGCCGGCACGTCGGCCAGCAGGCGCACCAGCTCGCGGGCATCGGCGTCGCTGTCGTTGACACCCCGCAGCATGACATATTCGAAGGTGATGCGACGGCGGGTCGGATAGCGCCGGCAGGCGTCGAGCAGCGTGGCGATGTTCCACTTGCGATTGATCGGCACCAGCTCGTCGCGCAGCTCGTCGCGCACGGCGTGCAGCGAGATGGCGAGGCCCACCGGCAGGTCGCGGCCGAGATCGTCGATGCGCGGCACCACGCCCGAGGTCGACAGCGTGATCCGGCGGCGGGACAGGTTGAGCCCGCTCTCGTCCATGGCCAACCGCAGCGCCGAAACGATCGAGTCGTAATTGTAGAGCGGCTCGCCCATGCCCATCACCACGACGTTGGTGAAGAGCCGGTGATCGGCCCCGCCCGGCCATTCGTTCAGCCGGTCGCGCGCCACCAGCATCTGCGCCAGGATCTCGGCCGTGCCGAGGTTGCGGACCAGCGGCATGGTGCCGGTGTGGCAGAACCTGCAGGTCAGGGTGCAGCCGACCTGCGTCGAGACGCACAAGGCCCCCCGGTCGTCCTCCGGGATGAAGACGCTCTCGACCTCCTGGCCGTCGGCGAAGCGCAGCAGCCATTTCCAGGTGCCGTCGGCGGCGCGCTGCTCGGCCACGATGGCGGGACGGGCGACGGTGTAGAGCTCGGCGAGGCGCTGGCGCAGGGAGGCCGGCAGGTCAGTCATCGCCGAGAAGTCGGCGGCACCACGGGCATGGATCCAGTGGAACAGCTGGCGCCCGCGCAGCCTCGCCTGCGCCGCCGCCGTACCGGCCGCGACAGCGGCAGCCGCCAGCTCGCCGACACCCATGCCGAGGAGGCTCGGCAGGGCGGCGGCGGGCCGGGCGGCGGCAGGGTCGCTATTTGCAGGCATTGAGCATTGCATTGTACGCGGCTGTAAAGCCCAGCAGCGAGTAGGTGTCCAAGGAATAGGTGTCGCGGGTCGAGGTGCCGCGGACCTTGAGCTGCGAGCCGCGCTTCATGGCGGCGATCATCTGCTCGTCCTCCTTGGCGGAGCTGGCCCAGGCATGCTCGCCCTTGGTGAACAGCTTGAAGCCGCGGTCGTCGATCGAGACCTGGGCGTCGGAGTTGGTCTTGAACGGGTAGCCCGGCTGGACGCTGACCTGCTCGTTGGGCGCGTCGCCCGGCAGCTTGGCGACGATGACGGCCGCCGCCCCTCGCCTGGTGTAGTTGCCCTCCTCCTTCTTCGGCTCGCTGGCGGCGTAGCACAGGCGGCCATTGCCGTCCTCGACGGCATAGACGTTCCAGTCCTGGTACGTGCCGATGAAGCGGGGCGTGGCGGCCATGGCCGGCGCGGCGGCGGCGAACAGAGCGAGAAAGGCCAAGGATCGCATCGGGCTCCGTGAAGACGCTTAGGGTTTGGATGACGAGCAGGGCTATGGGGTCAACATAGCTTGCGCCGCCTCGCGAAGCTAGCGCCGCAGGACAGGTCCGCCATGAACATGTGGCAACAACGGCTGGTCGGGCCCGCCGCTGTGGACCGGGCGCGGCGCGAAGCGGCCATGCACCAGCATCCGGTCGTACATCACGATGGCGCCGGCGATGGCGAGGTTGACGCAGAATCGCGTCGGAATCCGCACGATGTGGCGGCAGCGCGCCCGCATCGCCGGCGACAGGCTCGACCGCTCGGGGCCGAAGACGTAGGCGGCGCACGACGGATGGCGGAAGCTCGGCAGGTCGACGGCATCGTCGAGCAGCTCGACGCCCACGAGCTCGCAGCCGCGCGGCAGGATGAGCGCCTCGACCGAGCGATGATGGTAGACCGGCAGCTGGCCCGCCACGCCCGAGGTGTCGGTGGCCAGCGCGTCGCGCAGGCGGACGTCCGGGTCGACCAGGAACACGAAGCTGGCGCCGAAGGCGTTGGCGGCGCGGGCCAGGTTGCCGAAGTTCACCGTCTTGCTGATGCCTTCGGCGCCGATGGCGAAATAGCCGCGGAGACGGGGTGGCGGGATCGGCATGCGCCCGACATAGCATCCGGCGGCCAGGAGGACAGCGCCGGACGTTGCCGCTCAGCCCCAGGCGATCTCGTCGACGTCCACACCCAATGCCGCGGCTATCGGCGTCCAGTGCCGGCGCGGCACGGCTGCGAGGCCGTCACGCCAGGCCTGGACCTCGGCCTCGCCGACGCCGCTCGCGGCGAGGTTCTCGACGATCTGCTGCACGCTCACGCCCTTGGCCTCCATGGCGACGGCAAGGGTCGAGGGCGCTGGAACGGGCTCGAACAGGTCGGCCACCGGCACATCGAGCAGATCGGCGACACGTTCCTGCTGCGCCGGCGACAGGGCGCGCGAGCGCGCGATCCAATCCGCCATCATGGTCATGTCGGTACCGAGATGCATCGCGAGCTGCTCCTGGGTGAGGCCTGCCGCCGCCACTGCCGCGGCGAGGTCGCGGGCCAGACCGAAGCTCGCCACGCCCGACATGGGCGGCGCTTCCTTGCCGAAGAGCTGCTCGCGCCGGGCATCCAGGGCTGCGGCGATCCTGTCCTGCATCTCGGGCGGGACCATGTCGCGGAATCGAATCCAGCGCTCGACCTGCCGCGGCGTCCGGCCGATCTCGACCGCCAGCGCGCTCGCCGGCCTGCCTAGCGCCTGCAGCTGCCGGGCGAGGCCACTCGCCCAGAGCGGATCGCGCGCCTGCCCCCTGAGCCAACGCTCGCCGCTGGTCTCGATGAACTCGAGCGCCTGCCAGGACATCAGCCCGGCGATGATCGCCATGAAGGCGATCACGAACGGATTGAGGACGGCGCTGTCACCGCCCGCCGCCGGTTCCGTCGTGAGAACGAGCTGGCCGGCGCGGAACAGCACGTAGATCGCCAGCGCCGTGGCGGCGCCGAACAGCGGCCGGAACACGAACCAGCTGGTCGGATAGGGCGCCGGCTCGCTGAGCCGATAGCCCTTGATCGCATAGTCGAGCATGAAGCGGGTGGTGTAGAGAGTGCTGCCCAGCATCCCCATGAGCAGCGTCAGCACGATGGTGAGGTGGCCTTCGGGCCAGGTGACCAGGCGTTGCATCGGCGGCTCGGCGAAGGAGAGCAGCCAGGTCCGGCGCAGGAGGCCCAGCTCCATGGTCTGGGCGCTGACGACATCGGCCAGCAGCGCGCCGCGCTCCGGCGGAAGCGGCTCGGGCCTGCCGGCCTCGTCCGTCCCTGCGAGACCGAAGCCCAGCCGGTAGTCGTGGGCATATTTCACGGCCGCCGCGCGCAGTGCCACGGCCCGGTCGTGGAAGGGTGTCAGGCGCTCGATCTCCTTGCGAAGCTCCTCCGGCGTCGGCGTCGAGCTCGCGAAGGCGGTGCCGGCGACCTGCGTCCCGGTCGGCGCGTCGCGCGCCTCGTCGCCGCCCGCCTGTTCCGAGACGGTCAGGTCCCGCATCTGCCGGACCAGCTGCTGGACGCTCGCGTCGAGACCGGCGGCGGCCTTCAGCAGGTCCATGCGAAGGGCGTAGGCGCCGGCGGCGGTCTGTCCCGATGCGCGGAGCCTGTCCTGGAACTGCCAGGCACCGAGCATGGCGACGATCCAGGACAGGATGACGACATAGAGCACCAGCAGGATCAGCCACCGGATGCCGTGGGCCAGCGCGAAGCGGCACTGCCAGAGAGACGGCAGGTCGCGCTCGGACCGCCCGTCCGCGGCCGCATTCGTCATCGTTCCCTCCCACCCCTCGGGCGAAAAGCGGGTAGAATTCTGGAGCGAAGACGAGCGATCGGATGTGATCTTCGTCATATTCGGGCTGCGGCGGCTGCCGATCCGGGAGATACGATGCGCGCCATCCTCTGCAACGACACCGGCGGCCTCGCCGGTCTCGCCCTCGCCAGCCTGCCGGACCCCGCCCCGTCCCCCGGCCAGGTGCGGATCGCCGTCGCCGCGGCGGGCGTGAACTTCGCCGACAGCCTGATGATCACGGGGCGGTACCAGGAGAAGCCGGCCCTGCCCTTCGTGCCGGGTCTCGAGATCGCCGGGCGGATCGATGCCCTGGGCGACGGGGTGGCCGGGCTGGCGATCGGCCAGCGGGTGCTGGCCACGGTCGATCACGGCGGCTTCGCCGAGCTGTCGCTGGCACGGGCCGGCGACGTGGTGCCCTTGCCGGACCATCTGGACGCGGTGACGGCGGCGGGCTTCGCCATCGCCTACGGCACGGCACTTGGGGCGCTGGACTGGCGGGCCGGGCTGCGGTCGGGCGAGCGGCTGCTGGTGCATGGCGCCGCCGGCGGCGCCGGCCTGGCGGCGGTCGAGGTCGGCCAGGCCATGGGGGCCGAGGTGACCGCGACCGCGCGCGGCGAAGAGAAGCTGGCAGTGGCCAGGGAGCACGGCGCAGCACAGGCGCTCGACAGCGAGACCCCCGAGCTGGCGGCGAGGCTCAAGGAGCTGTCGGCGGGCAAGGGCTTCGACGTGGCGTTCGACCCGGTGGGCGGTGCCGTGTTCGACGCCTCGCTGCGCGCCATCGCCTGGGGCGGCCGGATCGTGCTGGTGGGCTTCGCCTCCGGCAAGGTGCCGCAGGTGCCGGCCAATATCCTGCTGGTCAAGAATGCCGCCGCGCTGGGCTTCTACTGGGGCAGCTACCGCCGGCACGACCCGGAGCGGCTGAAGGCCGGCTTCGCCAGGCTGTTCGAGTGGCATGCCGCCGGCCGGATCCGGCCGCATGTCAGCCACGTGCTGCCGCTGGAGAGGACCGCCGAGGCGATCGGCCTGCTGCTCGACCGGCGCAGTACCGGCAAGGTCGTCGTCAGTATCAGCAATTGATTGAGCCCTATACATAATAAATCTGCGGTCGGTTGCTCGTTAACCAAAGTCCTATCCCGATATATCGGGCGCGGATTTACCATGAATGCCGCTTCATCCAGGCTCGCGCTGCTCGGCCTGGGGGGACGGCGTGGCGCGGTTGGGGATCATCGTGGCGGCGGGCCTGTCGCTGGCGGCGTGCGCGCCGGGGCGGCAGACTGCTCTGCCGCTCGTAGCCCCGGCTGCCGCGCCGGCGGCCGACCGGGCGGCACGGCTGGCCGCCGAGCGGAGGCGCAGCACCGGCCTGCTCGACATGCATGTCGCGCCGGCGCTGGCCAAGACGGCCGGAAAGGGTGTCGACGTCGCCGTCATCGATACCGGCATCGACGCGCGGCATGTCGAGTTCCGCGGGCGCATCCATCCGCTGAGCGGCGATATCGCGGGCGGCAGCCTGCTCGGTCCCAGCGGCCACGGCACCCATGTCGCCGGCATCATCGGCGCCGCCCGCGACGCCCGCGGCATGAGCGGCATCGCGCCCGCCGCCCGGCTGCTGGCGCTGCGCGCCGACGCGCGCGACGCCGCCTGCCCGGACGGCGGCTGCTCCTTCCGCGACGCCGACCTCGCCCGCGCCGTCGACCAGGCGAGGCTGGCGCGGGTCGAGGTCATCAATCTCAGCCTGAGCAAGCCAGAGCCGCTCGAGCCGGTGCTGACGGCGGCCCTGCGCCGGGCGGCGCTGTCGGGTGCCCTGATCGTGGTGGCCGCCGGCAATGGCGACAGCGCCGAGGCGACCTGGCCGGCGCGGCTGGCGACCGTGAAGGGCCTGGCGGGCCGGCTGCTGGTGGTCGGCGCGGTCGATCGCAAGGACGCGCTGTGGGCCTATTCCAACCGGCCGGGCGACCCTGCGCTGGCGCGGCAGTTCGTCGTCGCACCGGGCGTCGATGTGCTGAGCACGCTGCCGGGCGGCAAGTATGGCCGGGCCAGCGGCACCTCGATGGCGGCGGCGCAGGCGAGCGGTGCGGCGGCGCTGCTGAAGAGCCTGTTTCCCGAGCTGCCGATGTGGCGCATCGCCCGGCTGCTCAGGACCACCGCCCGCGACCTCGGCGAGCCTGGCACCGACGCGGTGTTCGGCGCCGGCGCCATCGACCTCGCCGCCGCCATCGCCCCGCAGGGCGGGCTGCGCAGCGATACGGGCGTGGCGCTGGCCGGATCGTCGTTCATGGCGGGAGCCGCCTTCGGCGACGGCCCGAGCCGGGCGCTCGGCCGCAACGTCAGCGCCCGCGACCGGCTGGGCCGCGCCTACACGGTCGGCATGGACGACGCCGTCGCCGCCGCCGGCATCGCCGACCCGGTCGGCGCCTGGCTGCGGCAGCCGGAGCGGGTGTGGCGCGGCGGCGAGCTGCCGGGAGCCGGCTTCGGCGCGGCGTTCGACGACGACGGCGAGGCCGAGGCCTGGCAGGTCGCGGGCACCGCCGGGCCGGCGGGCTGGATGCTCGGCCGAGGGCTGGGTGTCGCCTCCGACGGCCCGGGGCTGTTCCTCGCCGGCGATTCCATCGCCGCGCTGGTCGACGATCCCACCACGTTCGGCCTCGACTTCGCCGTGGCCGAGCATTGGAGCCTCCAGCTCCGCCATGCTCCGGCGCGCGACCAGTCGCTGCAGCGGGTGGGACTCGAAGGCCGGTGGCAGGATCTCGTCGCCGGCCTGACGCTGGACAGGCTCTCGGAATCCGACGGGCCGCTGGGGAGCCGCGGCGAAGGCGCGCTGGCGACCGGCGAGGCGGTCTCGCACCTGGCCGGGCTTTCGCTGCGCTGGCAGCCCCGGCCGGCGGTCCAGCTCGGCCTTTCCGGCACCATCGGCTCGACCGAGGTCGATGGCGGGCCGGCGCGCTGGGGCAACATCGCCTCGACGGCCTGGAGCCTCCATGCGGTCCTGTCCGGCGCGCTTCTGGAAGACGACAGGCTGGGCCTGCGCCTCGGCCAGCCGCTGCGCGTCGAGCACGGCTCGGCCCGCTTCCGGCTCGACGGCGGCGACGCCGTCGACCTCGCCCCGTCCGGCCGGGAGATCGACCTCGAGCTGGCGTGGGAGGCGGCGATCGCCGACGGCACCGGGCTCGCGGCCTCGCTGCTGCTGGCGCACGAGGCCGGCCACGACGAGGGGCGGCTGATCGACGGCGGGCTCGGCCTGCGGCTGAGGCACCGGTTCTAGCCCCGCGCGCCGCCTCGGCACGACGCGCCCGGCTGCCAAAGCCTCGATGGACACCTCTGGCAGGCGACGCTAAACGAAGGCGCGCTGCGGCTGCCCCGGTCGCGGCGGCAGGGGATCAATCCGCCGGGAATCGGACGGCCGCCAGGACGGCGGCAGGTCCGGGCTTGCGTCCCGGCGCAGGGAGAAGGGCTGCATGTCCGGACTCGAGTGGTTTCTCTATCTCCTCGTCATCGCCTGCGGCGGTGCCGGGCTCGCCTACGGGGTCGTCACCCGCGGGCTGGTGCTCGCCGAGCCCGCCGGCAACGAGCGCATGCAGCAGATCGCGGCGGCGGTGCAGGAAGGTGCGCGCGCCTATCTCAACCGGCAGTACATGACCATCGCCGGCGTCGGCATCGTCATCTTCCTGCTGCTCGGCTTCTTCCTCGGCATCAAGGTCGGCATCGGCTTCCTGATCGGCGCCGTGCTGTCGGGCTGCGCCGGCTACATCGGCATGAACGTGTCGGTGCAGGCCAATGTCCGCACCGCCCAGGCGGCGGCCACCGGCGGCCTCGCCAAAGGCCTGGACGTCGCCTTCAAGGCCGGTGCGATCACCGGCATGCTGGTGGTGGCGCTGGGCCTGCTCGGCGTGTCGGTCTACTACGGCGTCCTGCTGCTGTCGGGCGTCGAGCAGCGCGGCATCCTGGAGGCGCTGGTCGGCCTGTCGTTCGGCGCCTCGCTGATCTCGATCTTCGCCCGCCTCGGCGGCGGCATCTTCACCAAGGGTGCCGACGTCGGCGCCGACCTGGTCGGCAAGGTCGAGGCCGGCATTCCCGAGGACGATCCGCGCAACCCGGCGGTGATCGCCGACAATGTCGGCGACAATGTCGGCGACTGCGCCGGCATGGCGGCCGATCTCTTCGAGACCTACGCCGTCACCATCGTGGCGACGATGCTGCTGGGCGCCATCTTCTTCACCGGCGCAGCGGCGGCGACGCTGATGCTGTTCCCGCTGATCATCGGCGGCGTCTGCCTGCTGGCCTCGATCGCCGGCACCTACATGGTGAAGCTGGGCTCCAGCAACAACATCATGGCGGCGCTCTACAAGGGCGTGATCGTCGCCGGCGCCATCTCGGTGGTGGCGCTGATCCCGTTCACCGCCCTGGTGCTCGGCTTCGGCGGCACGGTCTACGAGGCCAAGATCGGCGAGACGGTGGTCGCGAGCTTCACCGGGCGGCAGGTCTACTACTGCGCCCTGACCGGCCTCGCCGTCACCGGCCTCCTGATCTGGATCACCGAGTACTACACCGGCACCGACTACCGGCCGGTGAAGTCGATCGCCAAGTCGTCGACGACGGGCCACGGCACCAACGTCATCCAGGGCCTGGCGGTGTCGATGGAGGCCACGGCGCTGCCGGTGCTGGTGATCTGCGCCGGTATCCTCGTCTCCTATCTGAGCGCCGGCCTCTACGGCATCGGCATCGCCGCCACGACCATGCTGGCGCTGACCGGCCTGATCGTGTCGCTGGATGCCTACGGCCCCGTCACCGACAATGCCGGCGGCATCGCCGAGATGGCGGGCCTGCCGCCCGAGGTGCGGGTGCACACCGACGCGCTGGACGCCGTCGGCAACACCACCAAGGCCGTCACCAAGGGCTATGCGATCGGCTCGGCCGGCCTCGCCGCCATCGTGCTGTTCGCGGCCTATGTGCAGGATCTGAAGCACTACTTCCCGACGCTGGACGTCGAGTTCACGCTCTCCGATCCCTATGTGGTGGTGGGCCTGTTCATCGGTGGCATGCTGCCCTACCTGTTCGGCGCCATGGGCATGCAGGCGGTCGGCCGCGCCGCCGGCTCGATCGTCGAGGAGGTCCGCCGCCAGTTCCGCGAGAACGCCGGGATCATGGAGGGCACGTCCAAGCCGGACTACGGCAAGGCCGTCGACCTCCTGACCAAGGCGGCGATCAAGGAGATGATCGTGCCGTCGCTGCTGCCGGTGCTGGCGCCGGTGGTCGTCTACTTCGTGATCAGCTGGATCGCCGGCCAGGCCGCGGCCTTCACCGCGCTGGGTGCGATGCTGCTGGGCACGATCGTGACCGGCATCTTCGTCGCCATCTCGATGACCTCGGGTGGCGGCGCCTGGGACAATGCCAAGAAGTACATCGAGGAGGGCAACTATGGCGGCAAGGGCTCGGATGCCCACAAGGCCGCCGTCACGGGCGACACCGTCGGCGATCCCTACAAGGACACCGCCGGCCCGGCCGTGAACCCGATGATCAAGATCATCAACATCGTGGCGCTGCTGATCCTGGCCAGCCTCGCCGCGGTCTGATCGCCCCGCTACCGGGGTGGCTGGTCCACCCCGGTAGCGGCACGGTCAGCGGCCGGTCGGCGAGTTGCGGCCGGTGGGATCGCCGTCGGTGTTGAAGCGGCCGACATTGCCCAGCAGCTGCTGCACCAGCGAGAACTCGTTGCCCATCGTCCGGGTCTTGTCGCTGGACGGCTCCACGGCCATGGCCATGCTCATGTCCTGCTTGCTGACGTCGCGGACCACGCCGCTGGCGTCGAAATCGACCAGCACGACGTCCTGGGCGGTGATCTCGGTCTGGTAGAACGACATCTGCTCGGTGCGCTGGCTGATGTAGTACCAGCGCTCGTTGTCGAAGGTGCCGATCGATGACGGCGAGCCCAGCAGGCGGTAGACCTCCTCGCGACTGGTGACGCCGGGCTGCACCATCGCCAGCGTGTCGGGATCGAGGCGGTAGCCGTGATTGTTCACCGTCGGCGAGCAGGCGGCGGCGAGGCCGCCCATGACGAGAACGGCGCTGAGCTGGAGGAAACGGGCCGGCATGGAATGCACCAGGTTGTTTTGCGGACGTTTGGCGGTGACCGGACGCGGCGGTTAGCACGGATGGCGGAAGGCAGGCAAGACGAGCCCCCGGCGGGCCTGGGCGGAATGTGGCGGCGCTGGCGCGACCGCGCCTCGCAGGCGCGCGCCCGGCAGGCGGCGGCGCACGCCCTCTATGGCGAGCTGGTGGCCCTGGCGCGCGATCCCGCCTACTACACCGACGGCGGCGTGCCGGACACCAATGACGGCAGGCTGGAGATGGTGGGCCTGCACGCGGCACTGGCGATGCGGCGCCTCGCCCGCGAAGGCCGGCCCGGCCGCGATCTGGCGCAGGCGCTGGTCGAGCTGATGTTCGACGACATCGACCGCAACCTGCGCGAGCTCGGGGTGAGCGACCTCGCCGTCGGCAAGAAGGTCAAGGGCATCGCCGCGAGCTTCCGCGGCCGGACGGCGGCGCTCGAGGCGGCGCTGGCCGCCGGCGACCGCGACGCCCTGGCCACCATGCTCGCGCGCAACCTCTATCTCAGCGGCGGGACGCCCGGCGAGCGGCAGGTGCTGGCGGTGGCCGACCGGTTGCTCGGGCTCGACGCCGTGCTGGCGGGAGTCGATGCCGGCCGGCTGCTCGAGGGCCGCCCGGCCCTCGCCGGCGGTCTCGGGACAGGGCGTTGACCCGCTACACCCCCCCTCCTAAGCTGGCCCGCAGGTGCAGGAGGGCCGAGCCGTTGCCGTCGGGGGTGGGGTTGCCCACATGGCTGCGGCAATGACCAACCGCTCGAAGCCGGGCCGATCGGCGTCGGAGGGTCCAGGTGTCGGCTGGAAACGAGCTGTCACGGCTGCTTCTCGTCGATCCCCTGGCGGAGGGTGGGCTCGACTTCGCGCTCGATGCCTCGGAGCGGGAGCGTGCCGGCCTGACGCGCCGCTTCGACCTGGTCGCGATCGAGGGGCTGCATGCGTCGGGCACGGTGACCCGCGGGCCGATGCCGTCGAGCATCGTCGTCGAGGGGCGGCTGGTGGCCGATGCCGTGCAGACTTGCGTCGCGACGCTCGAGCCGGTGCCGGAGCATGTCGAAGCCGAGTTCCGCCGGCTGTTCGTATTGGGCGACCATGGAGACGATGACGAAGTCGAGATCGAGCTCGATCCGCTCGACGACCCGCCCGAGCCGCTGGCCGGGCCGATGCTCGACATCGGCGAGGTGGTGGCCGAGGAGCTGTCCTTGAGCCTCGATCCCTATCCGCGCGCGCCAGGGGCCGAAGGGCTGCCGGCGCTGCGCTCCGCCGACAATGGCGGGGGCGGCCCGTTCGCGGCCCTGGCCCGTCGCCGCGGCAGCTGAGCCAGGAGCCCGCGGCATGACCCTGGTGATCGCCCTGGACGGCATGGGCGGCGACGCCGCACCCGGCATTGTCGTCGAGGGTGCCGGCATGGCGCTGCGCGACCAGCCGGACCTGCGCTTCCTGATGTTCGGCGACCGCCAGCGCATCGACCCGCTGCTGGCGGCCGACACAACCCTGGCCGGCCGGGTCGAGCTGGTCCACACGCCCGACTTCGTGGCGTCGGACGCCAAGCCGTCGCAGGCGGTCCGCCAGGGCCGCAACACCAGCATGCGCCTCGCCGTCGACGCGGTGAAGTCGGGAGCGGCCGCGGCCGCGATCTCCGCCGGCAATACCGGCGCCCTGATGGGCATGGCGACCCTCGTGCTCCGTACCCTGCCGGGGATCGACCGCCCGGCCATCGCCGCCACCCTGCCCACCCGCAAGAAGCCGGTGATCGTGCTCGACCTCGGCGCCAACGTCGTCTGCACCGACGACAACCTGCTGCAGTTCGGCGTGATGGGCGAGGTGTTCTCGCGCGTCGTGCTGGGCGTGGCCAAGCCGCGCGTCGCGCTGCTCAACATCGGCACCGAGGAGCTGAAGGGCGACGACGTCGTCCGCCAGGCCGCGGCGCGGCTGAAGGACGCCTCGCTGCACATCGACTTCATCGGCTTCATCGAGGGCCACGACGTCACCGACGGCGTGGCCGACGTCGTCGTCACCGACGGCTTCACCGGCAACGTGGCGCTGAAGATCGCCGAGGGCACGGCCGGGATGTTCACGGCCGCCATGCGCGACGTCTTCAGCAGCGGCTGGCGCGCCAAGCTCGGCTACCTCGTGTCGCGGCCGGCGCTGCGCATGCTGCGCGACCGCTTCGACCCGCGCCGCTACAACGGTGCGATGTTCCTCGGCCTCAACGGCGTGGTGGTGAAGAGCCATGGCGGCACCGACGCCATCGGCTTCGCCAACGCCGTCCGGGTCGCCGCCGATCTCGTCCGCCAGCGCACCAACGAGCGCATCATCGAGGAGATGGCCGAGCTGGCAGCGCGCCGTCCCGAGGCCCCGGCGAGAGCAGCTTCCTGAGCATGATCAGATCCGTCGTCCGCGGCGTCGGCGCCTACCTGCCGGCGCGCATCGTCAGCAATGCCGAGCTGTCCACCCACGTCGACACCTCCGACGAATGGATCCGCGAGCGCACCGGCATCACCCAGCGCCACATCGCCGCCGACGGCGAGACGACGTCGGATCTGGCGGCGGCGGCGGCCCGCGGCGCCATGGACCGCGCCGGCATCGGCCCCGAGCTGATCGACCTCGTCGTCGTCGCCACCTCCACGCCCGACAACACCTTCCCGGCCACCGCCACCGCCGTCCAGCGCAAGCTCGGCATCGGGCCCTGCGCCGCCTACGACCTGCAGGCGGTGTGCGCCGGCTTCGCCTATGCGCTCACCACCGCCGACAACCACCTGCGGCTGGGCCAGGCGCGGCACGCGCTGGTCATCGGCGCCGAGACATTCTCGCGCATCCTCGACTGGAACGACCGCGGCACCTGCGTGCTGTTCGGCGACGGCGCCGGCGCCCTGCTGCTGCGCGCCGAGGCGCAGCCGGGCGACCTGCGGGACCGAGGCATACTGGCGACCCGGCTGTTCGCCGACGGCCGCCACTACGACCATCTCTATGTCGACGGCGGACCGTCCTCGACTGGCACCACCGGCCACCTGCGGATGAACGGCCGCGAGGTGTTCCGCCACGCCGTCGTCGACCTCGCCACCGTGGCCGAGCAGGTGCTGGCGGATTGCGGCCTGACGCCCGCCGACCTCGACCTGCTGGTGCCGCACCAGGCCAACCGCCGGATCATCGAGGCGGTCGGCAAGCGACTCGAGCTGCCGGCCGACAAGGTCGTGATGACGGTCGACCGCCATGCCAACACCTCGGCGGCGTCGATTCCACTGGCGCTGGACCATGCCGTGGCCACCGGCACGCTGCGCGAGGGGCATCTCGTCTGCGCCAACGCCATGGGCGGTGGCTTCACATGGGGTGCCGCCCTGCTGCGCTGGTGACGACCGGCCGGGCCGCTCCATGCGCGAATCGCGTTGCTATTGACGGAAGCCTTTGTCTGGCCTTAGGTTTTCGCGATGGATGGCCGATTGGGAGTGCGCCTCCGATGGTCGGCAAGACCGTGACTCGCGCGCAGCTCGCGGAAGCGGTGTACCAGGAGGTCGGCCTGTCGCGCAGCGAGTCTGCGGCCCTGGTCGACGAGATCCTTTCACAGGTCGCCGAATCGCTGATGCGGGAGGGTGCGGTCAAGATTTCGTCCTTCGGCACCTTCTCGGTCCGCCAGAAGGGCCACCGTGTCGGCCGCAATCCCAAGACCGGCGACGAGGTGCCCATCCTGCCGCGGCGCGTGCTGGTGTTCCGTGCCTCGCAGGTGCTGAAGGACCGCATCAACCGGACCCAGGCCAAGGCATGATGGCTGCAGGCAGCACCGCCCCGATCATGGTGGCATCGCCGGCCGCCGCCCAGCCGGCGCGGCCGGTCAAGTCGTCGACGGCGTTCCGCACCATCAGCGAGGTGGCGGACGAACTGGACGTGGCGCAGCACGTGCTGCGGTTCTGGGAGAGCAAGTTCCCGCAGGTCCGCCCGCTGAAGCGCGGCGGCGGCCGGCGCTACTACCGGCCCGAGGACGTCGAGCTGCTGCGGCAGATCCGCTCGCTGCTCTACGACGAAGGCTACACCATCAAGGGCGCCCAGAAGCTGCTGCGCGCCAAGCGCAACGCCCGCCAGGGCGAGGAGCCGGCCGAGGCGGCACCCCGGCAGGCGGCAGCGGAACCGCCGCCGCCGCCCGTCCGCATGACCACGACCGAGCTGCGCCGGCGCGTCCGGCCGCTGCTCGACGAGCTGATCGAGCTGCGCGACCGGCTGCGCAGCGCCGTGGGCTGAGCGGCCGACTCAGCCCTTCACGCCGCTGGTGGCGATGCCGTCGATCAGCCGGCGCTGGAACACCACGAAGACGATGATCAGCGGCACCAGCGAGGCCAGCGACATGGCCAGCAGCGGCCCCCAGGCGGAATCGCCGGTGGCGGCCATGAACAGCCGCAGGCCGAGCGGCACGGTGTAGAGGTTCATGTCGCTGAGGTAGACCAGCGGCAGCAGGAAGTCCTCGTAGGTCCAGATGAAGGTGAAGATGGCCGTCGTGATCAGCGCCGGCGCCATCAGCGGCAGCACCACGCGCCAGTAGATGCCGAAGACGCCGGCGCCGTCGATCATCGCCGCCTCGTCCAGCTCGCGCGGGATGCCGCGGATGAACTGGACCATCAGGAAGATGAAGAAGGCGTCGTGCGCCAGGAACTTCGGCACCACCAGCG
>DAOLFG010000040.1:0-45521 GCA_035326425.1 Geminicoccus sp.
CTCTTCAGCACCCGGCGCTGGAAGGCGTCGTAGCCATAAGCCGCCTCGGCCAGGCCGTTGCGGGTCACCGCCGTCAGCCGGCCGTCGTCAGGCCCTGCCGGCGCAGCCGGACGCGCAATTGCTCGTAGGACAGGCCGAGCCTGCGGGCGGCCAGGCGCCGATTGAATCGGGCCGCCTGCAGCGCCTCCTCCAGGAGCCGCCGCTCGTAGGCCGCCACCCGCTCGTCGAGCGGGCCTTCGGGTTCCGGCGCGGACACGGCCGATGGCACGGCGCCGCCGTTCTCGAACGGATCGATCGCCGCATCCGCCACCGGCCGGGCGGGATGCGGCCAGCGCGCCAGCGAGCGCTCGACGGCGTTGCGCAGCTCGCGGACGTTTCCGGGCCAGTCGTGCCGGCGCAGCGCGGCGATGAAGCCGGGTGTCACACCCGGATAGCCCGCCCAGCCCAGCTCCACCGCCATGGCCCGGCCGAAATGCCCGGCCAGCAGCTCGACATCCTCGCCGCGCTCGCGCAGCGGCGGCAGCCGCACCACCTCGAAGGCCAGCCGGTCGAGCAGGTCGGCGCGGAAGCGGCCGGCCGCCACCTCGGCCGGCAGGTGCAGGTTGGTGGCGCCGATCAGGCGGACGTCGACGGCCAGCGTCTCGCGGCCGCCGACCCGGTCGATCTCGCCGTACTCGACCACGCGCAGCAGCTTCTCCTGCACCGCGGCGCCGGCCGTGGCGATCTCGTCGAGGAACAGCGTGCCGCCGTCGGCGCGCTCGAACCGGCCCTCGTGGCGGCGGGCGGCACCGGTGAACGCCCCGGCCTCGTGGCCGAACAGCTCGCTGTCGAGCAGTGTTTCCGCCACTGCGGCCACGTTCAGCTTCACGAACGGCCGCTGCCAGCGCCGCGACAGATAGTGCAGCCGTGCCGCCACCAGCTCCTTGCCGGTGCCGCGCTCGCCGACCACCAGCACCGGCCGGTCGATCGCCGCCAGCGCCGAGACCCGCGCCAGCATCGCCTCGACCGGTGGCGACTGGCCGATGAAGGGTGGGACGATGGGCTCGGCGCGGCTCATTGGGTGAATTGAACAAGAAATGTTGCTATCAAACAAGTAATATCGAAGAACGTTATATTGAATCGGCTAGAATCAAAGGCTTAGCAACCGGCACGGGGCTTGCGATACGATCGCCGGACCGACGCACGGAGGATCGCCATGGGTGTGTTCACCCGCCTCGCCGACATCGTGAACGCCAATCTGAGCGCTTTGCTCGACCGGGCCGAGGATCCGGCCAAGACCATCCGCCTGATGGTGCAGGAGATGGAGGAGACGCTGGTCGAGACCCGCGCCAGCGCCGCCCGGCTGATCGCCGACAGCAAGGGGCTGAAGCGCCGCCGCAAGGCGCTCGACGAGGCGGTGGCCGACTGGCAGCGCAAGGCCGAGCTGGCGCTGGGCAAGGGCCGCGAGGATCTGGCGCGCGGTGCCTTGGCCGAGAAGGCGCGCCTCGTCGAGGCGCTGAAGGCCGGCGACGACGAGATGACCAGGCTCGACGAGGCGCTGGTGCGCTACGAGGAGGACATCGCGCGGCTGCAGGCCAAGCTCGACGAGGCCAGGGCGCGCCGCAAGGCGATCCTGGCGCGGCAGGAGACCGCCACCCACCGGCTGAACGTCCGCCGCACCGTCGACGACCGCCGCATCGACGACGCCTTCGCCCGCTTCGAGCACATGGAGCGCCGCGTCGACCGGCTGGAGGGCGAGGTCGAGGCCCACGACCTCGGCAAGGCCCGCACGCTGGCCGACGAGTTCGCCACGCTCGAGAGCGACGACGCCATCGAGGCCGAGCTCGCCGCTCTCAAGGCCCGCCTCGACAACGAGCGGCGCGGGCCCGCCGGCGCCTGACCATGGCCGCTGGCATCCTCTTCATGGTGGCGCTCGTGGTCTTCGTGACCGTCGTGGCGCCGCTCTGGATCGTCGCCCACTACGTGACGCGCTGGCGCACCGCCAAGGCGCTGTCGCCCGAGGACGAGCGCGGCATCGCCGAGCTGGCGCGGCTGGCCGAGCGCCTCGACCGCCGCATGGACGCCATCGAGCGCATCCTCGAGATCGACCGGGCCCCTGGAGACAACGTCCGATGAGATCCGCCTATTGTCCCGGCCATTTCCGCCTCTATCGCGATCCCGGCCGCGGCTGGCTGCTCGGCGTCTGCGCCGGCATCGCCGAGTATTTCGGCATTGGCCGGCTGCCGGTGCGTCTGGTGGCGCTGCTCGGCCTGTTCATGTTCACCGTGCCGACGGTGCTGGCCTACATCGCGGCCGCGATCTTCCTGCGCCGCCGGCCGTCCGATCTCGGCTGGAACCGCGACGAGGAGCGGTTCTGGGCCCGCGCCCGCACCGAGCCTCGCGCCACCGCCGCCGACCTCTCGGCCCGCATCCGGGCACTCGACGAGCGGCTGCGCGCCGCGGAGGCCTACGTCACCTCGCGGGCCTTCAGGCTGCGCCGGCAGTTCGACGACCTGGAGCGATAGAGCGCGCCGGGTTCCCAACGGCGGGGCTTGCGCTTACCTTAGAGGCGCGGGCCTCGCCTGGATCCCGGGAGCATTCGTGCGATGAAATTCTTCATCGATACGGCCGACACGGCCGAGATCGCCGACCTGGCCTCGACCGGCCTGGTCGACGGTGTCACCACCAACCCGTCGCTGGTCGCCAAGAGCGGCCGCAGGTTCATCGAGGTGATCGAGGAGATCTGTGGCCTGGTCAGCGGCCCGGTCAGCGCCGAGGTGACGGCCACCCAGGTCGACGGCATGCTGGCCGAGGGCCGCCGGCTCGCCCGCATCGCTCCCAATGTCTGCGTCAAGCTCCCCTTGACCTGGGACGGCCTCAAGGCCTGCCGGGCGCTGAGCTCCGAGGGCACGCCGGTCAATGTCACCTTGTGCTTCTCGGCCGCTCAGGCGCTGCTCGCCGCCAAGGCCGGCGCCACCTTCATCTCGCCCTTCGTCGGCCGGCTCGACGACATCGGCGCCGACGGCATGACGCTGATCGAGGACATCGTCGCCATCTACGCCGCCTATCCCAAGACCCTCCGCACCGAGGTGCTGGTGGCCTCGGTGCGCACGCCCGGCCACGTCATCGCCGCTGCCCGCCTGGGTGCGGACGTCGCCACCCTGCCGCCGGCGCTGCTGCGCCAGCTGGCGCTGCATCCGCTCACCGACAAGGGCCTCGCCGCCTTCCTCAAGGACTGGGAGAAGACCGGCCAGGCCATCGTCTGATGCGCCCGCTGCTGGCGGGCCTGGCACTGGCGGTTCTTCTCGGCACCGCTGCCCGGGCGGCCGAGCTGAAGGCGCTGCTCGACCAGCTGGCGCCGCCGCCGGCCACGCAGCAGGGCAGGGTCGATGTCACCGGCTGGCTCGAGACCTCGCCCCAGGGCACGGATCTCGTCGTCACGCTGACGCCCAGGGGCGTCGCGAGGCTGGCCGCCGATCCCGGCATCGTGGTGACGCCCCTGGCGCGGCCGGACGGAGAGGCGCCGGGCGAGCCTGTCGAGCTGGTCGATCCGAACCTCGGCTACCTGACCGAGCCGCCGGTGCTGCGGGTGCCGCTGCCGCGGCACGACGGCGGCGAGGTCGAGGCGCAGGTCGACTACGCCTACTGCCTCGTCAGCTCGCAATGCCTGTTCGGCGAGGCGGTGGTGCGGGTCGAATAGAGCCGTCCCGTCGCCCTCAGTCCCGTCCCGGCCCGAGCAGCTCGATCAGCCCGGGTCCCAGCGCCGCGCGCCAGGCATACCAATCGTGGCCGCCGGCGAACTCCCGGTGGCGCACGGCATAGCCCTTGGCCTCCAGCACGTCGCGCAGGTGACGGGTGGTCTCGAGAATGCCCGCTCCCTCGCCGGCGAGGCTCAGCTCGAGGAGGCCCGCCTGCAGGACGAAGCGGATGGGCAGGCGCGGGCTGCGCACGAACGCCCGCGTCAGCCATTCCTGCTCCGAGTGGGGATCGTAGCGGTCGCGCTCGGACGGCACGCGCGTCGGTGACCACCAGAACGACCCGGATTGGGCGAGGACCGCGCCGAAGAGATGCGGATGGCGATAGGCCGCGCATGCCGCGGCGAGGCCGCCGTAGCTGGCCCCGCCGAGCGCGACCCTGTCCGGATCCGGGTCGATGTCGCGCTGCGCCCGGATCCACGGCAGCAGCTCGGTTGCGAGGAAGGCGGCGAAGTCCGGATCGCACGGCAGCTCGCTGGCACGCGCTTCCGGGCTCGGATTCTCGACCATCGCCGCGACGACCGGCGGGATCAGGCCATCGGCGACGAGGCGGTCGAGAATCGCCGGAACCCCGACCTTGCGCCGGTATCGGTCGGCATCGAAGAGGACGAGCAGTGGAGCGGGCCGGCCGGCGGCGTACCCTGCCGGGGTGTACAGCCAGATATCCCGCTCGTTGCCGAGCAGGTCGCTCCGCAGCCGATGTCGCGTCACGGTCCCGGCCGCAGCCGCTCCCGTCTCGGGCTGGGGCGGAGCACCGGGCAGGCTGAGCACCGATTCGTGGTCGAAACGTCCGGCCAGGGCCGGATCGTCCGGAAAGCGTCGTGGATTGAGCGGGTCGGCCTGCGCGGTCGCCAGTATGGCGCGTCGTCGATTGGCTCCGGCGAGCCTCGGGGCATCGGGTACGAGCGAATAGGCCAGATGCGCCCCCGCCGGCAGCTCGATCGTCTTGTACCACACATCGGATCCGGCGAGCCGGACGAGCCGGCGGTCGTCACCGGTGCGCAGGCCGGAGAGCAGCTCGACACCGCGCGCCGTCTCGCCACGCCAGAGGAAGGTGACCCTGGAGGTTCCGCCCGGCAGCGGCTCGACCAGCGGAGTGCCGCTGGCCGCCACCTCCCTCCAGAAGGCTTCGGCGGCACCGGCCTCCCCGGCCGCGAGCTTCGCCGCCAGCGAGGCGATGGGGGCCGCCAGCGGCGCCGGGCGCTCCGGGGCAGCCGGAGACGGCACATCCTGCCCGATGCGATCGCTGACGTGCAGCTCGAAGGGGAACGGCCCGCCGCCCAGGGGTGCCGTGAGCCGCAGCCGATGGGTTCCGCTCCGCTCCGCCGCGAACATGAACTCGCGAATCACGCCCGGTGGGCCGTCGAACCATCGCACCCGCCCGCCGTCGGGTGCGATCAGCTCGAGCGTGATCTCGTCTCGTCCCTGGTCGAGCGTCCCGGCGACGAAGTCTCCCTCGACGAGGTCGAGCGGAACGGAATGCTGCGTGCCCGCGTCGAGCGCTCCCGCCGCCGTCGACACCTGACCCGCGCCCGGGCTGGCGAGGGCCACGAGTAGGGCGGCGGCGGGAAGCAGCGCCCGCATGCTCAGAACAGTACGGTACCGGAGATGAAGTAGCGCCGGCCATCCTCGTTGTAGTCGTCCGAGACTTCCCGCTCGACGGTCTTGTCGGTGATGTTCAGGACGCCGGCCCGCAGGATGAAGTTGTCCGTCAGCGCATAGCGGGTCGCGATGTCGAGCGTGTAGTAGGCATCGCGATCGATCCTCGATGCTCCGTTGGCGGACACCCAGGTGTACTGATGCCCGATATAGTTGCCGGTGACCGTGAGGCCGAGCTTCCCGGTCGCCTGCCAGTCCACCGACAGGTTGCCGCTGTGGCGCGGCTGATAGGCGATCGGGACCTCGTCGTCGCCGCTGAGGTTGTTGGCGTCCAGGTGCGTATAGTTGACGTTCACGGTCAGGCCGTCGACCGGCTTGGTCCAGAACGTCAGCTCGACGCCCTGGGTCCGCGCCTCGGCGATGTTCTCATAGGCGAAGATCGGCCGGCCGTCGGGAAGGAAGCCGACGAAGTTCGGCAGCGACGGTGCGAGCGCCGGGTCGCGGGTGCGATTGGCGATGCTGATCATGTCCTCGATGTCGTTGCGGAACGCCGTGCCGCCGAAGCCCAGCCGCCCGAAGTCGAACTGTGCCCCGATCTCGTAGCTGCTGCTGGTCTCGGGCTCCAGATCGGGGTTGCCGATGATGAAGCAGCCGTCCGTCGGGCTGCCGCAGGACACCGAGCCCCAGGCCGGACTGTTCTCCAGCAGCGTCGGCGACTTGAAGCCCTGCGAGTAGCCGCCCTTGAACGTCAGCACGTCGGTGGCATGCCAGACCAGATAGCTGCGCGGCGTGACGTGCGTGCCGAAATTCTCGTGGTCGTCGACACGTCCGCCCAGCGTCAGCAGCAGGTTCTCCATGAGCCGGATCTCGTCCTCGACGAAGAACGCGCCCTGCTTCACCGAGGCGGTCGAATCCGAGCCGTAGTCCGACGTGCCGGGCAGCCCGGCGAGGTTGGTGGGATCGTCCAGCTCCTGGTACCTGAACTCGCCGCCGATGGTGAACGTCTGTCGCGCCCAGTCCCAGGGAACCACCGTCTTGCCGTCGATGACGCCGTTGTAGGCCTTGTTGGGATGCTCCTCGCCGGTCACGGTGCCGGTGTAGTTCTTCGTCCGGTCACCATAGGCGCGGACTTCCGTGGTGCCGAAGCCCCAATAGCCTCGATGGGTGAGCGACGCCGAATGGCGGTCCAGCTCGAAGCCGTCGTGATCGCGATCCGAGTAGCCGTACTCGGCGATCACGTCGTTCTGGGTGTTCGGGGTCCAGGACAGCTTGCCGTCGATCGCGTAGTTCTTGCTTTCGGGGAAGCTCGGCAGGGGCTCGCCGGAAGAGTCGACTCCGGGATTGATGTCGCCGTCCGCCTCTCGCTTGTCGTAGGAGCCGTAGACCTGCAGGCCGAGCTTGTCCGCTACCAGCGGCCCGCTCATGTAGAAGCCGCCCTTGTAGCTGTCGCCGGCGTCGCGGTTCTCCTGGTAGATGTAGTCGCCGGTCAGCGAGCCGGTCCACTCCGGCCCGACCTTGCGCGTGATGATGTTGACCACGCCGCCCATGGCGTCGGACCCGTAGAGCGTCGACATCGGCCCACGCACGACCTCGACGCGCTCGATCGCGTCGAGAGGTATCCAGCCGGTGTCGTAGTCGTTGCCGCGAAAGACGTTGGCGTCGGAATCGACCCTCTTGCCGTCGATGAGGATCAGCGTGTAGCGGCTCGGCAGGCCGCGGATCTGCACCGTCCGCTGGTTGCCGCCGCGGCTCAGCGTGACGCCGACGACCGAGCCCAGGATGTCGGTGAGATCGCGCATGGGCTTGTTCTCGAGCTCCTCGCGCGTCAGCACCGAGATGCTCGCCGGCGCATCCCGCAGCGCCTGCTCGCTGCCGGTGGCGGTGACGACGAGAGGATCCATCACGACGGCTTCGCCGGCCGACGTCGAGGGCGGCGCCGCCGCTTCTCCGTTCGCCGCGTCCTGGGCCTGGGTAGCTGTCGGGACAGTCAGCAGGCAGGCGCTCGCCATGAGCACCCGCATCCCGTTCCTCGAGATCATCTCGGATCCTGTTGCTCGGACTTCACCACGCTCGCTGCGGCACGCCAGGGTCTCTCGACCCGCGAATGCAGCGACACCGTCCGTCTAGGCAGCCGGGATCACGAGGCGAATACCGGAAAGAGGAATCCGTCGCCGATTGGCAGGATCATGTGACGAATGGACTGAAACTAATCTTCATTCATTCATAGTTGTCCGATTGGATATATTGCCGCGGTGGTGCTGGGCATCATTCGCATCTGGAGAACGTCGGCTGCGGCCTACACGAAGACGAAGGCCGCATCGTCGAGCGACAGCGTCGACGAGACGTTGTGCATCACCGCCACCACATCGCCGCGCGCTGCCGCCGTGTCGTAGAGCAGGACCGCATCGAGCCTGCCTGCCGTCGGCGTCAGGAAGTCGAGCCGGTAGTCGGCGGCCCGCCCGGTCAGCTCGATCCTGTCCTCGCCCGCATCGAAATCGACCAGCACCGCGAGGTCGGCCTCGCCCGGCGTCAGGGCGTCGCCGTCGTCGTAGAAGACGTGGCGGCCGTCGCCGAGCACGAAGGTATCGCGGCCGCTGCCGCCGGTCAGCTCGTCCCTCTCGCCCGTGCCGAAGGCGGCCGCGAGGTCGATGCCGATCAGGCGATCCTGGCCGGCGCCGCCGTCCAGCCGGTCGTTGCCCTGGCCGCCCTCCAGCCGGTCGTCTCCATCGTCGCCGCCCAGCAGATCGTCGCCGGCGGCACCGTAGAGCCTGTCCGTGCCCGTTCCGGCCGTGATCGAATCCGCCCCGATCCCGCCGTCCAGCACGTCGTCGCCAGCACCGCCCAGCAGCGTGTCGTCGCCCTCCTCGCCCAGCACGCGGTCGTTGTCGCCGCCGCCGTCCAGCCAGTCGTTGCCGTTGCCGCCCAGCAGCTCGTCGCGTCCGGCGTCGCCGCTGACGCTGTCCCGGCCGTCCTCGCCCAGCACGGCATCGTCGCCTTCGCCGCCCGAGACGAAGTCGCTGCCGCTGCCGGCGTCGACGAAGTCATCGCCGTCGCCGCCGAACAGGCTGTCGTTGCTGTTCAGGCCCTCGATGACGTCGGCGCCGCCCAGGCCCTCGATGCTGTCGCTGCGGTTGGTGCCGGTGAGGAAGTCGGCCCCTTCGCTGCCGATGATCGGTGCGGCCGGCGCCACCACGAAATTGACGATCTGCGCCAGCTCCTCGGCGTCGAGGCCTGCCAGCGCGTCGCCTTCCAGGCGCGACAGCAGCGGGCCGGCGTCGAGCAGCGCCGCCTCCTCGGCCCCTTGTGCCGCGAAATGCATGACGATCCGCGTCTCGCCGGGCGCCAGCGACAGGCTGTAGGTGAAGGTGATCTGGTCGCCGACCAGGCTGGCGGAAGACGGTGCCGCGGCCCCGCTGCCGCCGATCACCTGCAGCACGGCCGGGTCGGTGTCGCTCACGCCGTCGTCGGTGACCAGCCACTCGTCGTCGGGATCGAACACCAGATCGCCGCTGCTGGTGCCGACGACGGCGGTCTCGTCGTCGGACCCCATGTTGGTCGAGATGGTGAGGTCGTAGGTGACGGCCGCCGTCGAGGTGTTGGTGACGACCTCGAGGAACCGTGCCCAGGGCTGGTCCGACGGCACGAAGATCTTGCGGGTGATCTCGACATCGCCGGCCGCGGCGGGCCCGATGACGACCTCGCGGCCGTCGTCCTCGAGCTCGCCATTGTCGAGAAGCGGGAAGTCCTCGAGGATCGAGCCGCCGTCGAAGGCGTCGTCGGTGCCGTTGTTGATCGAGCCGTCGCCCTGGATGTCCCAGAGCGCGCCGCCGCCGTCGGTGAGCTCGATCGGCAGCAGGACGGCCTCCGCCGGCGTGACGATGTCGCCGGCATCGCGGCTGGCCAGCGTGCCGTGGGCCGCCGCCGCGACGTCGCCGCCCAGGAAGTCGAACAGGTCGTCGGTCAGGCGCAGGCCGGCCGACACATCCTCGATGACGGCGACGACGTCGCCGCGCGTTGAGGTGCCGGCGTCGAAGATCACCGCCGCATCCAGGCGGCCGTCCTCGGCGCGGTAGAGGTCGAGCACATAGTTGTCGATGCCGCCGGCCAGCTCGATGCGGTCCCGGCTCTCGTCCAGGTCCTCGATGCGGGCGTAGTCGGCCTCGCCGGGGTCGAGCGCGTCGCCGTTCTCGTAGTAGGCGCGCCCGACGTCGCCCAGGACGAAGACGTCGGCGTCGCTGCCGCCGACCAGCCGGTCGACCTCGTCGATGCCGGCCCGGCCGGGGTTGGTATCGACACCGATCAGCCGGTCGGAGCCGGCGCCGCCATAGAGCACGTCGTTGCCGGTGCCGCCGATGACGAGATCGTCGCCCCAGCCGCCGTGGATCACGTCGTCGCCCGAGCCGCCCTGGACGCCGTCGTGGCCGCCGCCGCCATGCAGCGCGTCGTCGCCCTCGTCGCCGTCGATGAGGTCGTCGGCGGCGCCGCCGTCGATGAAGTCGCCGCCGGCCTCGCCGACGATGCGGTCGTCGCCGGCGCCACCCCACAGGGAATCGTCGCCGCCGCCGCCGCCGGCGATGTCGCGGCCGTCGCCTGCCGTGACGCTGTCGTCGCCGGCCTCGCCGAACAGCCGGTCGTCGCCGTCGTCGCCGTCGAGCAGGTCGGCGCCGTCGCCGCCCACCAGCAGGTCGCGGCCGTCGCCGCCGAACAGCTCGTCCGAAGCGCCCAGGCCCTGGATCAGGTCGTCGCCGCCGAGGCCCTGGATGTGCTCCCTGCCGCCGCTGCCGGTCAGCACGTCCTGGCCGGCCGTCCCCACCAGCTCGACGACGGGCGCGTTGAGGGCGACCGAGTTGCCGGCGTTCAGCCTGCCGCCGGTGACGGTGATGCCGCCGAGGCCGGTCACCGGGTCGACGCCTTCGAGGATCAACCGCCTGAGATCGGCGGCGGTGAGGCTCGGATCCTGCGCCAGCAGGAGGGCCGCGACGCCGGCGACATGCGGTGCCGCCATCGAGGTGCCGTCGAGCAGGCCGTACTCGCCGTCCGGCAGCAGGCTCAGGATCTCGACGCCGGGGGCGGCGAGGTCGACGCTGGTCGCGCCGAAGCCGGAGAACTCGGCCAGCCGATCGAGCCGGTCGGTGGCGGCGACGGCGATGATGTTGTCGAAGTCGAAGTTGGAGGGAAAATGCGGCTCGGCATCGTTGTCGGTGCCGTCGTTGCCGGCCGAGGCGACGATCAGCTGGCCCGCCGCCTCGGCCGCGGCGAAGGCCTCGCGCACGGCTTCCGAGAGCTCGGTCGTGCCATAGCTGTGGTTGGTGATCGGCACACCCATCAGGATCGCGTATTCGATCCCCTGGATGATGTCGAAGTCGGTGCCGAAGCCGTCGAGGTCGAGCACCTTGATCGCCATGACCCTGGCGCCGTGCGCCACGCCGGCGATGCCCTCGCCGTTGCCGGCCTCGGCGGCGACGGTGCCGGCGACGTGCGTGCCGTGGAAATAGTCGTCGAAGGGATCGCCGTCCTCGTTGACGAAGTCGTAGCCGTGATAGTCGTCGACATAGCCGTTGCCGTCGTCGTCGACGCCGTTGTCCGGGGTCTCGCCGGTGTTCACCCAGACATTGGCGTCGATGTCGGGGTGGGTGTAGTCGATGCCGGAATCGACCACGCCCACCACCACGCCGGCACCGGTGGTCTCGTCCCAGGCCTCGGGCGCGTCGATGTCGACGTCGACCCTGCCGCCTTCCTGGCCGCTGTTGTCGAGGCCCCAGAGATCCTCGAAGTCGGGATCGTCGGGTACCGCCTCCACCCGGAAGATCCGGTTCGGCACCATGTACTCGATGTGCGGGCTGTCGTCCGCGGCCGCCCTCGCCGAGGCGGCGTCCGGCTGCGGCACCGACCAGCGCTCGAGGCCGAGCGTGCGGGTGGATTCGATCAGCGTCGCACCCATCTGGGCGCGGACCGCCGCGACCTCCTGCTCGGTGGCACCGGCGGCGATCTTGACGATGACCTCGTGGCCGACGGCATCGGCGGACGAGGCGGCCCGTTCGATATCGTTCACGCTTCCTCCCACCGACCCTGGGTCGGATGGCCCGGCTCGGGTCTTCCCCAGCCGTAGTGCAACGCATCAGCCGGGGCAATTGCCCGGCCGAGACAAGGGAGGGGGAGGGGTGACGGGGGGGCTCGGGCTACCCGAAGGCCCCGACGTGATGGATGATGCCGCTGCCGATGCGCCGGATCAGGTCGTAGTCCTGGCCCAGCGGCTTGAAGATCGCCGCGTGCTCGTGGGCATAGGACTGGGCGTCGCTGCCGCGGTAGGTGGCGGGCTCGCCATAGTCGAGCTCCGGCGCCTCGCCCTCGGTCAGCGGGAACACCTCGGCCAGGATCGCCAGCGCCGGCTCGACGTCGAGATGCATCAGCCGCTGGATCAGCGCGTCGTGGGTGACGTTGTGGCGGTCGCTGAAGTCGGGGATGTGGACGGCCCGGACCATCAGCCGCTGGATCAGCGCCATGCGGATGGCGTGCAGCATGTGCATGTTGTCGCGCGTCGCCTGGTCGACGGCGATCGGCTGGCCGCCGGCGTCGCGCGTCGCCCGCCTGTGCTCGCGCATGGCGCGCGACAGCGCCAGGTAGTCGCGGTGGAAGACGCGGAAGATCCGCATCAGCTTGTCGTGCAGGCCGATGCGCTCGAGCGTCGTCGCCACGGCCGAGAGCGCCTCCTGCTCCTGCGGGTCCATGCTGGAATGGGCGCGGATCAGCCAGGCCTCGGCGTCGAACAGGTCGATGCCGGCGCGCACCACCCTGAGATCGGTGAACTTGAAGGCGTGCTCGACCATGCGCATCAGCCGGCGGAAGCGCGGGCTGTCGCGGTAGAACCGCTGGAACTGCTCGGGATCCTTGCCGACCGCCTGGCCGAGGCCGCCGATGGTGTTGGCGAGGATGCCGACCTGCTGGAGGATGGCGTTGTGCGGGATGGCGCGGATCTGCGAGGGGTGCTCGATCGCGACGCGCGGTGCCGCGGTGTCGTACTGCCGCTTCAGCGAGCGTGAGCCGGTGCCGTAGAGCAGGTTGGCGCCCCAGGCTCCGAGAAAGGCAGCGTAGCACGGATCGTCGATGACCTGGGCGTTGAACTGCTTGACCGTCGCCAGGAACTCGTCGGTGAAGTCGGTGCGGGCGTAGTAGGGGTCCTCGCCCTCGTCGGCGGGCTCGAGGCAGTGCTCCAGCGTCCGTGTCAGCACGGCGAGGCTGCTGGCCTCGGCCATGAACCAGAGGTAGCCGTCGCCGCCCTGGTAGCTGGTCTCCTCGCGGAAGCGGATGCCGGCGGCGGCGAAGCGGCGGCGGCTCTCGGCCGTGTCGTAGTAGCGGTAGCGGTCCGACAGGCTCTCGGGATGGGCGCCGCGGCCGATGCTCTCGCCGTGGGTGTCGAACACGATCAGCTCGAGATCGGCCAGGCCGTGGCGCGCCAGCAGGTCGGCCAGCTGCAGGCGGATGCGCTCGATCGCCATCGAGGCCGCGATCTGGCCCATGTAGCGGCCGGCATCCGAGAAGCCGGTCTGGATGCACATCCGGCCGCGCTTGCGCAGGTAGTCGCGATATTCCGGGATGGCGATGGCGCCCTCGATGATCGCGGCACCGCGCTCCAGCGCCTTCCTGGTCTCGAACAGCGGCGAGATGTCGATGCGCTCGGCGACGCCGAACTGCTTGGCGAAATAGAGCGCCGTCAGCAGGGTGAGCGGCGTCTCGCACTCGGCGATGAGGAAGCGGATCGGCTCGCTGGCATCCAGATATTTCAGCATCTGGGCCATGGTCATGAACACGCGCTTGGCCGTCGCGCGCTCGGCCGCCACCGAGCCGAAGTTGAGGCTGGTCGGCTCGACGCTCTGGATCAGCCTGGCCACGGCGTTGACATAGGTCAGCCGGTGGCTCGGATCGTCCGGCGCGTGCTCCATGCCGATGGTCTTGCGGATGGCGTTGTGCAGCTGGACGGAGTTGATCCGCACATGGGTGCGGGCGAGCGTCGTGCCGTGGGTGCGGATCTCGGCGCGCAGCACGCACAGCTCGACGGCGAGGTCGTCGGCGCCGGCCTGGGCGAGGGCCCGGTCGACCAGCTCGGCGAGCTGGCGGCTGTCGGCGAGGCGTCGGCTCCGCCCCTGCGCCATCTCGCGCGACAGCCCGGCCAGCTTCTCCAGCCAGGGCTGCGATTCGTTGCCGGCGGCCCTGAAGATCTCGAGCTCGTCGTCGGCGGCCTTGATGGCCAGCGACAGCCGGGCGTCGATCAGCTCGAGGATCGGCAGCAGCCGCTCGTCGTCGCGCGCCCGCTCGCACAAGGCACCGATGGCACGCCGGTAGCGGCGGAGCTGGATGCCCTGCACCACCAGCCGCTTGGCGAAGGTCAGTGTCCAGGGGATGTCCGAGCGGCCGTCGGTGTCGTAGCCGACCCAGCTGGCGATGCTGACGAGCCGGGGAATCAGCCGGCGCCAGTCGTCGGGATAGAGTTCGCGGGCGACCGCGAAGGCGATGCGGTAGACGCGCGCCAACGCGTCCTGGATGTGCTCGATGGCGGCGGTGGCCTGCTCGTGCTCCTCGTCGAGGTCGATGCGCGGCTCCGGCCGGTGCGGTGCCGCCTCGGCGCGGGTGCGCGCCCCGGCCTTGTCCTCCTCGCTGCCGAGCGCGCAGGCGATCAGCTCGCGCTGCAGCGCAACGGCGAGGCTGAAGGTCGGGTGGGCGGTGAGCACGAAGCCGTAGAACACCCGGCCCAGCCGTTCCTGGAAGGTGGCGAAGGGCAGGAGGCTGTCACCGTCATGGGCCTGGCGGCGCAGCAGCCCGGCGATCGAGGCCGAGTTCCTCTCGATGTCGATCTCGCCCAGATAGGCGCGCAGGCGCTCGGCACGGGTGACGAAGGCGTCGGCGGTCAGCCGCTGGATCAGCCGCTCCAGCATCGGCTCGCCGATGTCGTCGGCGCGCAGCCGCTCGAGGATGCCCAGCGCCAGCAGGCGGATCGGGTTGACGAAGGGGTCGCGGTCGGTGCGCTGGCGCAGCGCGCCGAGGTCGGCCGTCAGCTCGGCCACCAGCTTGTCGACGGCCTCGGCCCCGATCGGGTTGCCCTCGGTCTCGGCCGGCTCGCGCCGGATACTGCGCACGATGCCCAGTGCCATGGACAGGACTCCCTACCGCGTTCCGGGGAAGAGACAACGGAACTTGCTGCGATGCAACACTGGACGACATGCTCCGACCGTGCCGCGTGTCGCTTGACCGGCGCACCGGCACCGATAGGTTGAGGCCCGCTCGTCAGCCCGCCGATTCTGGCCACCAGGATATTGCCGATGCTCCCCATCACGCGTCGCCTCACCGTCGCCGGCCTCGTTGCCGCCGCCTTCGGCGTCACGCTGCGGCCGGCGCTCGCCAACGACCAGCAACGGCTGGTCGAGCGGGCCCGCCTGGCGCTGGACGAGTTCCATGACGACCCGAGCTTCGAGGTGATGCGCGTCTACGTCCAGAACGCCCAGGGCATCGCCATCTTCCCCGAGCTCCTGAAGGCCGGCCTGATCGTCGGCGTCGAGGCCGGCAGCGGCCTGCTGATGGTGCGCAACGAATCGACCGGCGCCTTCGGCGATCCGGCGTTCTACGACCTCTACGAGGGCAGCTTCGGCCTGCAGATCGGCGGTGCCTCGACATCGGTGGTGCTGACCATCATGAACCGGCCGGCGATCGACAAGATCCTGACCTCGAAGTTCAAGATGGGCACCGACGCCAGCGTCGCCGCCGGTCCGGTCGGCCCCGGCGTCGGGGCGGCGACCACGACGCGCTTCGGCGAGGACATCTACACCTTCTCGCGCAGCCGCGGCCTCTATGCCGGCCTCAGCCTGGACGGTGCCGCCCTGCTGCCGAAGAACGACTGGAACGAGGCCTTCTACGGCGTCAAGGCGACGCCGGCCGCCATTCTGCGCGGCGACCTCGGCCTGCACACCGGCACCCAGGCCCTCCGCGACGCCGTCGCGCGCTTCTAGGAGGCCGATCTAGAGCCTGCGCGAAGCGGGCGCGCGGGCTTGGCCCAGCCAGCCGGCGCCGCGGAACGACGGGCGCTCGGAGGTCGCTGCCGGCGCTTCCTTCTCCGGCTCCAGCAGGCTGGCGCGGATGCGCCCGAACGCCGCGTCGTCGAAGCCGATGATGCGGCCGTACATCTCCATGAACATGTCGGCGGTGGCCTCGCCGTCCCAGGCCTCGGGACGCTGGCGCGAGCGGTGCGCCAGCAGCGCCGCCGCGACATTGTCGCGGAACTGCTGGCCGACCGAGGAGGGCGCCCGCGCCTGGTCGAGCAGGCGGGCGACGCGTCGCAGCACCCGGCCGGTCTCGTAGGCGCCGGCGGCATCCGACAGGCCCGAGAGCCGCTCGGTCTCGAGCAGCACGGCCTCGTTGGGACCACCGGCCCAGGCCGGGGCGGCCTCGGCGAGACCGAGGCCGCGGCGCGCGCCGGCCGGCTCCGTCAGGCCGATGCGGAAGGCTTCCTGTGGATCTTCGGGCAAGGGGTCCATGAGCTTCCACTTGCGTGTCGTGGCTCACGCAAAGGTGGAAATGCCCTCAGGCTTAACGAATTGTCAACCATAGCACGGTCAGAATGCGGCACACATGCAACGGTGACGTGCCGAACGTGCGATACGTGATCCACGTCACAGATTTCGCCGATGCGGTGCGGCTACAAGGCAGGCGGCAATTGTTCCGCATCGCTCTTCGGGATGTCGTGTCATGGCGGCGAAGGTGGCGCTCTGGCTGTTCATCGTTATCCTCGGCGTGAGCTTCCTCCTGGAAGCGCCGACGCCGATGGCCATAGCTCCGTAGCCGGGGCAGCCCCTGTCGCGGGCGTGACGATCGTCACTCGCGCACCGCGCCAAATCCTCTACAATCTGCGGCTCTGGTCCCTGTCGTCGTGGAGCGCCCGATGCGCAACGATGGGTGGGTCGCAGGCGTGGCGGCGCTGGCCGTTCTCTCCGGGCTGACGGGCGGGCTGATCGCGATGGCGATCCGCCCGGCGCATCTGCCGGTGATCGAGCCGGCGGCGGGTCCGGCGTCCCCGGCCGATACCGGGGCTCGTCCCGCGCGGCCGATGCTGTGCGTCGGCGCTGCCGTCGTCTGCTCGGCGCCGCAGCTTCCCGCCGGCTATCCCTGCTCCTGCATGCACCCGCTGCACGGCACCGTGAACGGCCGGGTCGCCTCGATCGACCATGCCGACGATGCGCTGGCGGCGACGCCGGGCGGCGGCCGGCGGCTCGATGCCGACGACGTCTTCGGCCCCTAGGCGACGGCCGCGAGCGCCGCCGGCCGCGGGCCGCCGGTCGCCCAGTCGAGCAGCTCGACGGTGTGGACCACCGGCAGGCTGGTGCCGCCGCCGATCTGGGTCAGGCAGCCGATATTGCCGGTGGCGATCACGTCGGGCCGCAGCGCCTCGAGGTTGCCGACCTTGCGCTGCCTGAGCTGGCCGGCGATCACCGGCTGCAGCAGGTTGTAGGTGCCGGCCGAGCCGCAGCAGAGGTGGCTCTCGGCCGGCTCGACGACGACGAAGCCGGCGGCCGCCAGCAGGCGCTTGGGCTCGGTCCTGATGCGCTGGCCGTGCTGCATCGAGCAGGCCGAGTGGTAGGCGACGACCATGTCGGCATCGACCACCGCCGGCAGCAGGCCCAGGCCGTCGAGCAGCTCGGTGACGTCCCTCGCCATCGCCGCCACCCGTGCCGCCCGCTCGGCATAGGCCGGGTCGTCGCGCAGCATGAAGCCGTAGTCCTTGACCGTCGTGCCGCAGCCCGAGGCGTTGACGACGACGGCGTCGAGCCCGCCGCGGTCGGCTTCGGCCAGCCAGGCGTCGATGTTGGCCCTGGCCGAGCGCATCGCCGGGGCCTCCCGGCCCATGTGATGGGTGAGCGCACCGCAGCAGCCGGCGCCGCCGGCGACCACCACCTCGACGCCGTGCCGGGTCAGCAGGCGTACCGTCGCCTCGTTGATGCCGGGCGCCAGCACCGGCTGGGCGCAGCCGGAAAGCAGCGCCACCCTGGCCCGCCGCGCCCCCGCGGCCGGGAACACCTGCGGCCGGTCGACGGGCGAGGGGCCGGGCACCGAGGCCGGCGCCAGCGCCAGCATGGCGCCCAGCCGCCCGGGCAGCAGCCGGGCGAGCGGACGGGCCAGCGAGGCGCCGAGCAGGGCGGGGCGGAACAGCCAGGGCCGCGGCAGCAGCACCGCCAGCAGCGAGCGCACCAGCCGGTCGGCCCAAGGCCTGCGGAAATGCTCCTCGACGTGCCGGCGCGCGTGATCCACCAGGTGCATGTAGTGCACACCCGACGGGCACGTTGTCATGCAGGAGAGGCAGGACAGGCAGCGATCGATGTGCTCGACCACCCTGCCGGTCGGCGGCCTGCCGCCTTCCAGCATCTGCTTGATCAGGTAGATCCGGCCGCGCGGGCTGTCGAGCTCGTCGCCCAGCAGGACATAGGTCGGGCAGGTCGCGGTGCAGAACCCGCAATGCACGCAGGTGCGCAGGATGCGCTCGGAGACGCGGACGTCCGGGTCGGCGAGCTGGTCCGGCGTGAAGCTGGTCTGCATGTGTCGCCTCGGTCCGGCATCGCGGCAGCGCCGGCCACCGGCACGACCCGACCCGCCGGCATACGCCAATACGCAAAACGGCCGGCCGCGACCCGGCCTCCGTTGACCATGATCCTTAACCTGTGCGAACAGACTCGATCAACAGACCTGCACAATCTCTAGCCAGGGCGATCTCGCCAAGGCCGCAGAGCCACCGGTTCGCCCCGGCTTTCCCCCGCATCAGGTCGGAGACAGGAGAGAGACGTGGCCACATTCAAAGCGGGCGCACGCGGCTACAACATGGTCACCGACACCTTCGCCGGTGTCGAGAACGTGTCGGTCGCACGCGCCACGTTCGCCCAGCTGGAGATGGCGGACGGCGAGAAGATCAAGATCTTCGGGACCGGCCTCACCTTCCGCACCGTCGGCGGCGTGCGCGAGCTCACCGGCGGCACCATCACGCGCATCGTCGCCTTCAACGCTGACGGCTCGCAGGCCTTCGACCTCAGCGGCGCCTCGGTCAAGGCAGCCCAGTTCAACCGCGCCGTCGAGGCCGGCGACAAGGCTTCGGGCCTGCTCGCCGTGGCGTTGCGGCTCGACGACGTCATTCAGGGCAGCAACCGCGACGACCGCGTGGTCGGCTATGCCGGCAACGACCGCATCAACCTGCTGAACGGCAACGACATCGCCACCGGCCATGCCGGCGACGACGTCATCGCCGGCGGCTTCGGCAACGACTGGCTGAGCGGCTATAGCGGCAACGACACGCTGCTCGGCCAGGACCACAACGACACGCTGCTGGGCGAGCTCGGCAACGACCGCCTCGACGGCGGCAACGGCAACGACTACGCGCTCGGCGGCGACGGCAACGACCTGCTCAACGGTAATGCCGGCGACGACCTGCTCGACGGCGGCGTCGGCAACGACGTCCTGGCCGGCGGCGACGGCAACGACGTGCTGCGCGGCCAGCAGAACAACGACACCGTCGACGGCGGCCTCGGCAACGACATCATCGACGGCAGCCTCGGCAACGACACCCTGTCCGGCGGCGACGGCGACGACGTGATCGCCGGCAAGGACGACCGCGACATCATCTATGGCGGCGACGGCGTCGACAGCCTGAACGGCGGCTCGGACGACGACACGATCTACGGCGGCAACGGCGTCGACCGCGTCGTCGGCGGCCTCGGCCGCGACAAGCTCTACGGCGGCGCCGACGACGACCGCGTCAGCGGCCACGGCGACGATTCGATGTGGGGCGGCGCCGGCAACGACCAGCTCACCAACATCGTCGATGTCGCCGGCAACTCGCGCCTGAGCGGCGACGACGGCGACGACACCCTGCAGGGCGGCATCGGCAACGATTTCCTGATCGGCGGCACCGGCAACGACCTGCTCTACGGCGGTGACGGCAACGACCGGCTCGACGGCAACGACGGCGCCGACGTCATCTCGGGCGGCCTCGGCGTCGACCGCTTCACCTTCACCACCAACTGGCAGACCGACACGATCACCGACTACGAGGAGGGCGAGGCCCTGGTCGTGCAGGGCCTGGGTGTCGTCGACCTGAGCTTCGACACCTCGGGCGCCGACCTCGTGATCGAGCAGACCGCGGCGCCCACCAACGAGATCATCCTCGTCGGCGGCGCCAGCCTCGACACCGTCACCATCAACAACAGCGTGGTGGTGCTGGACGACGTGCTGATCTGAGCGCGGGGTCAGTCCCCGAGCTTGATCGCCGGATCGGCGGCGCGGGCCGGATCGAGCTCGCGCCGCTCGGCGATCAGCCGCTTGGCCATGATGAAGTCCGCCGGCCGGTTGATGGCATCGAGCGCCATCAGCCGGCCGTTCCTCGTGTAGAGGCAGCTGAAGGCCCGGCTCGCGGGATCGCCGCGCAGCAGCACCTCCTCGCCCGCCACCGACAGGCCGGCGATCTGCAGCTTGATGTCGTACTGGTCGGACCAGAACCACGGCACGTCGTCGTAGACCTCGGGCCGGCCCAGGATCGACGCCGCCACCGCCTTGGCCTGCGCCATGGCGTTGTGCACCGATTCCAGGCGCAACCGGCGGTCGAACAGCCCGCTCGGCAGGTTGGTGACGTCGCCGGCGGCCCAGACCGCCGGATCGCTCGTCCGGCCGGAGCCGTCGACCACGATGCCGTTGGCCACCTCGAGCCCGGCCTCGCGCGCCAGCTCGTCGTTGGGCACCGCGCCGACGCCCACCACCACGAGGTCGGCCGGCCAGGCCTGGCCGTCGCTGCCGGCCACCGCCTCGACATGGCCGCGGCCGCGGAAGCCGGCCACGCCGGCGCCGGTCAGGATCTCGACGCCGT
Source organism: Geminicoccus sp. (assembly GCA_035326425.1). Classification (GTDB taxonomy): domain Bacteria; phylum Pseudomonadota; class Alphaproteobacteria; order Geminicoccales; family Geminicoccaceae; genus CALKJU01. The sequence continues at coordinate 20,221 of DAOLFG010000040.1, forward strand.
GCCGGCGGTGCTCGTCGGTGAAGAAGCGCGAGACCGGCTCGGCCACCACCCGGTTCATCACCCGCTCCTGCGCCTCCAGCACCGTCACCTCGGCGCCCAGGTGGCGCAGGCTCGCCGCCACCTCGAGACCGATATAGCCGCCGCCCACCACCACGGCCCGGCCGGCCGACACCGCCTGGCCGCGGATGTCGCGGGCGTCGGCCATCGTGCGCAGATAGCGCACGCCCGGCAGCTCGCCGCCCTCGACGGCCAGTCGGCGCACGCGCGTCCCCATGCAGAGCACCAGCGCGTCGTAGGCCCAGCCGCTGCCTTCGTCGTCGATCACCCGGCCGGCCGCGCGGTCGATGCCGGCCACCCTGCGCGCCAGCGCCACCTCGATGCGGCTCTGCTCGTAGAAGGCCGGCGGCTTGACATAGGCCCGGTCGGCCGCGACCTCGCCGGTCAGGAACTTCTTGGACAAAGGCGGCCGCTGGTAGGGCAGGTCGGGCTCGTCGCCCAGCAGCACGATGCTGCCGGCGAAGCCGCCCTGGCGCAGGCTGATCGCCACCTGTGCGCCCGCCTGGCCGGCGCCGACGATGACGACGCGATCCACGCTCATCGCCGCCCGCCCGCCTGCGGCTCGACGCGTCTCTTCCCGACGGCTAAACGCAAGGCACCGGGGAGGCCGCTTCGCGCGCCGGGCATGGGAGACGGCATGATCGGGACGGGTCGTCGGCTGGAGAGCATTCTCGGCATCGTCGCGCTGTCCTTTCTCGCGATCGGCTGCTTCCTGGTGCTCCGGCCGTTCGCTTCGTCGCTCATGTGGGCGGTGATCCTGACCTTCTCGACCTGGCCCGTCTACGTTCGCCTGGAGCGTGCGCTGGGCGGCCGCAACTCGCTCGCGGCTTTCCTGATGACGCTGCTGCTGGCCGCGGCCTTCGTCCTTCCGCTGGTGCTGCTGGGCTCGAGCATCGCCGGCGACGTCCGTCCGGTTTTCGACGTCCTGCGCGGCATGCTCGCCGGCGGCGCGCCCCTGCCTCCCGACTGGGTGGCACGCATACCGCTGATCGGGCCGGAACTCCATGCCGCCTGGGCCAGCGTCGCCCAGGATGCCGGCAGTCTGGTCGACCTCGTCAGCCCCTATCTCTCGGCCGTGCGCGACCTCGTGGTGGCGAGCGGCCTGACGATCGGCCGCGGCCTGCTCGAGGTGACGCTCAGCGTCATCGTGTCGTTCTTTCTCTACCGCGACGGCGAATACGCCGCGGCCCAGCTGCACGTGCTGGGCAAGCGGGTCGCCGGCGACCGGGCGCAGCACCTGCTGAAGGTGGCGGGCGATACCATCAACGGCGTCGTCTACGGCGCCATCGGCACCGCCCTGGCGCAGGGGATCCTGGCCGCCCTCGGCTTCTGGATCGCCGGCGTGCCGCAGCCCCTGCTGCTGGGCATCGCCGTGTTCTTCCTGTCGCTGATCCCGTCGGGCCCGCCGCTGGTCTGGCTGCCGGTGGCGGTCTGGCTGTTCCACCGCGGCGACTACGCCTACGGCGTGTTCATGCTGATCTGGGGCACCTTCGTGGTCAGCGGCGTCGACAATTTCCTCAAGCCCTACCTGATCAGCCGTGGCACCAGCCTGCCGCTGCTGCTGGTGTTCCTGGGCGTGATAGGCGGCGTGCTGGCCTTCGGCTTCCTCGGCATCTTCCTGGGCCCGACCCTGCTGGCCGTGGGCTTCGCGCTGCTGCGCGAATGGGGCGTGCGCGACAAGGCGGCGGACCTGCCGCGGTCCGGGCCCGGCTAGCGGCCGCCATGCGCGACGTCTTCGCCATCTTCTTCCGCGCCGACGGCACGCGGCCCTGGCTCGTGCTGCTCTGCCTCGCTATGGCCAGCCTGGCCGAGGGCATCGGCGAGAAGGGCGCCGAGATCTCGGGCGGCCAGCGCCAGCGGGTGGCGATGGCGTGGGCGGTGGTGGTGGTCTCGCACCGGCCCGAGTTCATGGACATCGCCGACCGCATCTACCGGGTCGAGGCGGGCAGGGTGGAGCTGGTGCCGCTGCCGGCGGTCGCTGCCGGATCGGCCTGAGGCGCGGCATGCCGCGCCGCCGCTCGACCGTGGCCGGCCGCACGCTGGGCTTCCTCGCCGCCGGCGTCGCGGCGCTGGTGGTGATCGTCGCCGCCACCGTCTGGCTGGCGGTGCGGACCACCGACCATGCCGCCGAGGTGCGCGCCGCCCAGCAGGTGCGGGCCGTGGCCTCCTCGATGCTGAGCCTGCTGCTCGACGCCGAGACCGCCCAGCGCGGCTTCCTGATCACCGGCCAGGAGGAATATCTCGAACCCTACGAGGCGGCGCGCTCGCGGCTGGCCGCCGATCTCGACACGCTGCGGCAACGCGCCGCCGATGGCAGCGAATCCGCGCAGCGCATCGCCGAGCTGTCCCGGCTGATCGACGACAAGCTCGCCGAGCTGGCCCGGACCATCGGGCTCGCCCGCTCCGGCGAGCGCGACGCCGCCGTCGCCATCGTCCGTTCCGACCGCGGCAAGGCGGTGATGGACCAGATCCGCGGCGTCATCGGCCCGCTGATCACGCGCTCGGACCAGCGCGTGCTGCAGCGCCTGGGCGAGCTGCAGGGTGCTGCCCGCATCCTGGCATGGACCACGGCCGTGGGGGCCGTGCTGATCCTGGCATTCGCGGCGGCGGCGTCGGCCACCGTGCTGCGCTACACCCGCGAGCTCGCCGCCGCCCGCGGCGAGGTGGAGACGCTCAACCGCGACCTCGAGCAGCGCGTCGCCGAGCGCACCGCCGACCTGTCGCGCGCCAACGACGAGATCCAGCGCTTCGCCTACATCGTCAGTCACGACCTGCGCTCGCCGCTGGTCAACATCATGGGCTTCACGAGCGAGCTCGAGATCGGCAACGAGGCCCTGAAGCGGCTGGTGGGCGAGGAGAGCCCGGACGCCGCCACCGTCGAGGCCGCCAGGGTCGCTGCCAACCAGGACCTGCCGGAAGCGGTGGGCTTCATCCGCGCCTCGACGGCCAAGATGGACCGGCTGATCAACGCCATCCTGAAGCTGTCGCGCGAGGGCCGGCGCGAGCTGATGCCGCGCAGCGTCGATCTCGGCCGGCTGGTGGCCTCGACCGTCGCTGCCGTGCAGCACCAGGTCGAGAGCGCCGGCGCCCGCATCGAGGTCGAGGGGCGCTTTCCCACCATCGTCAGCGACCGGCTGGCGCTCGAGCAGGTGATGGGCAACCTGCTCGACAACGCGCTCAAATACTTGGACCCCGGCCGGCCCGGCCTGGTCTCGGTCCGCGCCGAGGAGGCACACGGCCGGGTGCGGGTCACGGTCGAGGACAACGGCCGCGGCATCGACCCCAGGGACCACGAGCGCATCTTCGAGCTGTTCAGGCGCTCGGGCGCCCAGGACCGGCCCGGAGAGGGCATCGGGCTCGCCCATGTCCGCGCCACGGTCCGCCGCCTCGGCGGCGACATCACCGTCCGGTCGCGGCTTGGCGAGGGGGCGTCCTTTCGCCTAGATTTGCCGATGACGCTGCCCAGGTCCGACCTGACGGGAAGAGAATGACCTGCTACGCCAACGGGCAACCCGTCGTCATCGTGATGATCGAGGACGACGAGGGCCATGCGCGCCTGATCGAGCGCAACATCCGCCGCGCCGGCGTCAACAACGAGATCGTGGCGTTCGCCGACGGCACGTCGGCGCTCGAATACCTCTTCGGCGCCGACGGCTCGGGCCAGTCCAGCGCCAGCCGCTCGCTGCTGATCCTGCTCGACCTCAACCTGCCCGACATGACCGGCGTCGACATCCTGGCGCAGGTCAAGAGCAACCCGCACCTGCGCCGCTCGCCGGTGATCGTGCTCACCACCACCGACGACCAGCGCGAGATCCAGCGCTGCTACGATCTCGGCGCCAACGTCTACATCACCAAGCCGGTCAACTACGAGGGCTTCGCCAACGCCATCCGCCAGCTCGGGCTGTTCTTCTCGGTGATGCAGGTACCGACGACCGACTAGCCATGGCCGAGCCGGTTCGCATCCTCTACATCGACGACGATGCGGGCCTCGGACGGCTGATGCAGCGGGCGCTGGCCACCGCCGGCTTCGAGGTCAGCCATGTCGAGACCGGCGAGGCGGGCCTGCGGCTGCTCGCCGCCGGTCGCTTCGACGTCGTGGCGCTCGACCACACGCTGGCCGGCGAGACCGGCCTCGACATCCTGCCGCGCATCCGCAGCCTGCCGGCGCCGCCGCCGGTCATCTACGTCACCGGCTCCGACGACGCCCGCATCGCCGTGGCGGCCATCAAGGCCGGTGCCGTCGACTATGTCTGGAAGGACGTCGAGGGCCACTACCGCGAGCTGCTGGTCCAGGCGATCCGCGCCGCATTGGCGCAGGAGCGCCTGAAGCGCGAGAGCGAGGAGGCGCAGCGCCAGATCCGCGAGGCCCGCGACCGCGCCGAGACGATGCTGGGCGAGGTCAACCACCGTGTCGCCAACTCGCTGGCGCTGGTGGCCTCGCTCGCCAGCCTGCAGGCCAATGCCGTGTCGGAGGCCTCCGCCCGCACCGCCCTGCAGGAGATGCAGGCCCGCATCGTCGCCATCGCCGGCATCCACCGCCGGCTCTACACCTCACACGACGTCCGCTTCGTCGAGCTCGACGCCTATCTGGCGAGCCTGGTCGAGGAGCTGGACCGGGCGATGAACGCCGCCCGGAACCGCCACGCCATCGCGCTGCAAGCCGATGCCGGGGTGCGCGTGCCGACCGACAAGGCGGTGTCGCTGGGCGTCATCGTCACCGAGCTCGTCACCAATGCCTGCAAGTACGCCTACCCCGACGACGTCCGCGGCGACATCCGCGTCTCGCTGCGCCGGCTCGACGCCGACCGGCTGTCGCTGGTGGTCGAGGACGACGGCATAGGCTGGCAGGGCGGCGGAATGCCGCAAGGCTCCGGCCTCGGCACCCGCATCATCAAGGCCATGGCCGCCAACCTGCGCTCCAGCGTGGCCTACGACACCGCCCACCGCGGCACCCGGGCCGCCCTGGTGTTCGCCGTCTGAAACGCCGGGTTGCGGCAGCGCGCCGGTTTGACCTCGGCCCGCGCCGTTCCTAAATGTGAAGCGCCCGGCAGAGACTCCGGGCGCAAACCCTTGCTGGGCAATCCTCTTGGCGACCGAAGACCCCGACCGCTGGCCCTACTTCCGCGACAATCCGGACGTCGTCGTCCTGGCGCCGCGCGAAGGTGAGACGCCTTCCGACAAGCCGCCGGTGCGCATCTTCCTCGGCACCGAGGAGGCGCAGTACCGTGCGGAGCGCATCTTCTTCTGGTCGATCGAGAAGTTCCGCGATCCGGCGCGGACCTACGAGATCCACCTGATGAAGAACGTCGCCGGCTTCGACCGCAAGGGCTGGCGCACCGGCTTCACCAAGTACCGCTTCGCCATTCCCGACTTCGCCGGCGGCCACGGCCGGGCGATCTACAACGACGTCGACCAGATCTACCTGGCCGACCCGGCGCTGCTGTTCGACCTCGACATGGGCAGCCACGGCTATCTCGCGATCTCCGCCGAGGAGACCTCGGTGATGCTGATCGACTGCGAGCGCATGCGGCCGTTGTGGAACCGCGACACCGCCAACCGCGAGGGCAAGCACGCCCTCATCAAGAAGCCGGCCCAGACCCCCGGCCTGTGGGGGCCCTGCGATCCACACTGGAACGCCCGCGACCTCGAATATGTCGAGGGCCTGACCAAGTGCCTGCACTACACCGCCCTGCACCAGCAGCCCTGGCACCCGTTCCCCGGCGACTACTCCTATCACCCGAACCCCCTGGCCTACATCTGGTACGGCCTCGAGCGCGAGGCCGACGCCGCCGGCTACCAGGTGTTCGGCCGCGACCATCCGAGCCCGGACTTCTTCGACCGCCGGGTCGCCGCCAACCGCGACCTGCCGGCGGCGCCGCCGCTGGCCGATGCCGCGGCGGCCTTCGTCCGCGAGACCGCCCCGGCCTCGGCCCTCCTGGCGAGCGTTGGTCCCAGTGCCCTGCAGATTGAGGCTGAGCGTTTCGACCTCACTACCGGCGCTTGGCTGGACGGCAAATTCGACCTCGTCGTCGCGAGCGAGCTGCTCGACCGCATCCCGCCGGCCGACATCCCCTGGGTCGTGGGCGAGCTGTTCGCACGTGCCGGCAAGGCCGTGCTGCTGCGCGCGCCGGCGACGGCGGCGAGCGGATTCGGCAGCGCCGAATGGTGGCAGACCCGCCTGGACGAGCTGGCCAGGGCCCATCCCGCGGTGAGCTGGCATCTCGACCTCGTGCCCGCGGGCGAGGGGCTGGCCGCGGCCGGCGTGACGACGCGCCGCGACGAGGTGGCCGAGCCGCCGCTCGTCTGGGCGCTGCTCGACGGCGAGCACGCGCACGAGGCCCAGACGCTCAGCCTGGCCCGCTCGCTGGGGTGGCCCTTCGAGACCCGCCGGCTGCGCTTCAACGGCAAGGCCGCCTTGCCGAGCCTGGTGCTCGGCGCCTCGCTCGCCAGCCTCGACGCCGCCGCCTCGGCCCGGCTCGAGGCGCCCTGGCCCGATCTGGTGATCGCCTGCGGCGCCAGGACGGTGCCGGTGGCGCGCTGGCTGCGCCAGCAGTCGGGCGGCAAGGCCCGGCTGGTGCAGCTCGGCCAGCCGCGCGCCTCGTTCGACCTGTTCGACCTCATCGTCACCACCCCGCAGGACCGCCTGCCGATCCGCCCCAACGTCCTGCACGTGGCGGCACCGTTGCTGGCACCGGCACCGGCCGGCGATGCCAGGGACGCCGCCGACCTGCCGCGCCCCTGGACCGCCCTGCTGGTGCCCGGCGACGGCTATGGCTACGTGCTGCGTCCCGAGACCGCCGTCGAGCTGGGCAGGGCCGCCAGCGCCGAGGTGCAGCGCCGCGGCGGCTCGCTGCTCCTGGGCATCGGCGGCAGCGTGTCGGACGTGGTGGCCGCGGCGCTTCGCGGCTCGCTCACCTGCTCCTGGCGCGGGCTCGAGGCCGGTGCCATGACCGACTACGAGCGCCGCAGCGAGGTGCTGGCCTCGGCCGACGCCACCATCGTCACCGCCGGCGATCCCCAGCTCCTGGCCGAGGCCTGCCTCGCCGGCCGTCCGGTGTCGCTGTTCGACCTGCCGAAATGGTACGATTCGCTGGTGGTGGTGCGGCCGACGCTGCGGGTGCTCAACCTGCTGGTGGGCGGCGGCAAGAGCTATCGCGGCACGCCGCTGCAGCAGCACGTGCTGTCGCGCATGCTGGACGAGGCCATCGCCAAGGGCCTCGTCACGCGGCCGGCCGATCTCGGCCTGCTGCACGACGGGCTGGTGGCGCGCGGCCTCGCCACCATGCTGGGCAAGGGCCACGAGATGGCCAAGCCCAAGCCGCTGGACGACCTGCCGACCGTCGTCGAGCGCATCCGCCGCATGATGACCGAGACCCGCCGCTCGGTCGCGGCCTCGAGGTGAGACCATGCTGAGCGCCCTCCGCACCTGGTCCAGCAAGAAATACGAGCTGGACAAGATGACGCTGCGCGATCTCGTCGTCGCGTACTTCACCCACTATTCGATCGTCGTCTACTTGGCCCTGGCGGCCGTGGGCATCGTGGCCTCCGCCGTGCTCGCGCCGAGCGTCTGGCAGCCGCTCGCCGGCGTGGTCCTGGTGATGATCCTCTACCCGCTGGTCGAGTACGTCCTGCACCGCTGGGTGCTGCACGCCACCTGGCTCTACAAGAGCCCGATGACCGCCAAGGTCTGGAAGCGCATCCACTACGACCACCACCAGAACCCGCACGACCTGTCGGTGCTGTTCGGTGCGCTCTACACCACCCTGCCAACCATCCTGCTCATCACCCTGCCGCTCGGCTGGCTGGTCGGCGGCGCCTCGGGTGCGATGTCGGCGATGGCGGCGGGCCTGCTGGTGTTCGCCGGCTACGAGTTCTGCCACTGCGTCCAGCACCTGCCGTTCACGCCCGGCAACCGCTGGCTACGCGACATCAAGAAGCGCCACCTGGCGCATCATTTCCACAGCGAGCAGGGCAACTACGGCATCACCAGCGGCATCTGGGACCGGGTGTTCGGCACGCTCTACGGCCAGATGAAGGACGTCGAGCGCAGCCCGACCACCTTCAATCTCGGCTACACCGCCGAGGAACGCGAGACCTATCCCTGGGTCGCCGAGCTGTCCGAGAGCGAGGAGGAGCTGAGCGCCCGGCGGCAGCGTCGCCGCGCCGCCTGAGCCGCCGCCGCGCCGCATGGCCGCCCCCCCGCTGCGCATCGAGCCGGTCGAGAGCCGCTCGGCGCTCAAGCGCTTCCTCGACATGCCGGCGCCGCTCTATGCCGACGATCCCCATTGGGTGCGGCCGCTGCTGGTCGAGCGGATGGAGCATCTCGATCCGGGGAAGAATCCCGCGCTGCGGCACATGCAGGTCGCCTATTGGACGGCGCTGCGCGGCGACAGGCCGGTCGGGCGGATCAGCGCCCAGGTCAATGCCGCCCATCTCGAATGCCATCGGGACGCCACCGGCCAGTTCGGCTTCATCGAGGGCGAGGACGATGCGGAGCTGTTCGCATCCCTCCTGGGCACGGCCGAGGCTTGGCTGAAGGGCCGCGGCATGCGCCGCGTCACCGGCCCTTTCTCGCTCTCGATCAACGACGAATCCGGCCTGCTGGTCGACGGCTTCGACCGCCCGCCCTCGATGATGATGGGCCATCACCGGCCCTACTACGCGGCGCGCCTCGAGCAGGCGGGCTACGTCAAGGCCAAGGATCTGATCGCCTACGACTTCGACATCGCCGCCGACTGGCCGGCCGCCGCGAGGAGGATGATGGCGCGGCTGGCCCGCAACGCCGAGGTCCGCATCCGGCCGGTCGACATGCGCCGCTATGGCGAGGAGCTGGAGCTGATGCGCCAGATCTTCAACGACGCCTGGGCGGACAACTGGGGCTTCATCCCCTGGAACCCGGAAGAGGTGCAGGCGCTCGGCCGCAACATCCGCATGCTGGTCTCGGCCGACAACCTCGCCATCGGCGAGGTCGACGGCGAGCCCGCCGCCATGGTCGTGGCCCTGCCCAACATCAACGAGGCCATCGGCGACCTCGGCGGCAGGCTGTTGCTGTTCGGCCTGCCCAAGCTGCTCTGGCGCCTCAAGGTCAAGGGGCTGCGCAGCGGCCGCATGCCGCTGCTGGGCGTGCGGCGGCGCTATCACGGCACCGCCAAGGGAGCGGCACTGGCGCTCGGCGTGATCGAGGCCATGCGCGACCGCGGCAAGGCCAACGGCTTCGTCTCGGCCGAGCTCTCCTGGATCCTCGAGGACAACAGGCCGATCCGCGACATGATCGAGCTGGTCGGCGGCAAGCCGTACAAGACCTACCGCGTCTACGAGAAGGCGCTGGCGTGACCTTCACGGCCCTCGTCCTCGCCGGCAGCCGAGGTGCCTCCGACCCGGTGGCCGCCGCCGCCGGCATGGCGCAGAAATGCCTGGTGCCGGCGGCCGGCCAGCCCATGCTCTGCCGCGTGCTGGACACGCTGCTGCGTTCCGATTCGGTCGGCCGCATCTACATCACCCTGCAGCATCCCGAGCAGATCGCCGCGAACCCCGAGCTTCAGCGGCGGCTCGCAAGCGGCCGCGTCCATCTGCTCGCCGGCGACAGGACGCCCAGCCTCAGCGTCGAGGCGGCGCTGGCCGGGATCGCCGAGCCCTATCCGATGCTGGTGACCACGGCCGACCATCCGCTGCTGACCCCGGAGGTCGTCGAATATTTCACCCGCGCCGCCCTAGCGACCGGCGCCGACGTCGCCGCCGGCGTCACGCCCTCGGCCGTGCTGCTGGCGAGCTATCCGGCCTCGCAGCGGACATGGCTGCGCTTCCACGACGAGCGCTATTCCGGCGCCAACCTGTTCGCGCTGACCCGGCCCGCCGCCGCCTCGGCCGTGGCGTTCTGGCGGCGGGTCGAGGCCGATCGCAAGAAGCCGTGGCGGATCGCGCGGGCCTTCGGCTACGGTTCGCTACTGGCCTATCTGCTGGGACGGCTCACCCTCGACCAGGCGATGCGCCGCGTGTCGCGCGTGATGGGCTGCGAGGCGCGCGCCGTAGCGCTGCCCTTCGCCGAGGCGGCGATCGACGTCGACAAGCCGGCGGATCTCGAGCTGGTGGAATCCATCCTGGCGCGGCGCGCCGCATGAGCTTCCGCCTCGCGCACCTGACCGACCTGCACGTGCCGCCGCTGACGCGCTTTCGTGCCCGCTCGATGATGAGCCGCCGCTTCCTGGGCTGGATCTCCTGGACCCGCCGGCGCCACCGCATCCACCGCCGCGAGGTGCTGGACGCCATCGCCGACGATCTGGCGGCGCTGGAGCCCGACCACGTCGCCGTCACCGGCGATCTCGTCAACCTCGCGTTGCCCATGGAGTTCGAGCAGGGCTCGCGCTTCCTGCACGGGCTCGGCACGCCCGCCGACGTCACCTTCGTGCCCGGCAACCACGACGCCTACGTGCCGCCGCGCTGGGTCGGCTCCTGGGCGCATGTCGGCGCCTTCATGCGCGGCGACGACAGCGTCGACGTGCCGGCCGACCGCTGGGCGACCTTTCCGTTCGTGCGCCGCCGCGGGCCGCTGGCGCTGATCGGCGTCTCGACCGCCATCGCCAATCCGCCGACGCTCGCCACCGGCCGCATCGGCCGCGAGCAGCTGGCCCGGCTGCGCGAGCTGCTGCGCGATCTGCGCGGCAGCTGCTTCAGGGTCGTGCTGCTGCACCACCCTCCCGGCAGCGGCATGGCCGGCTGGCGCCGCCGGCTGGTCGACGCCTTCGCCTTCCGCAACGTGCTGCACGACGCCGGTGCCGAGCTGGTGCTGAGCGGCCACCAGCACCGCTTCCAGTTCTCCCAGACCAGAGGCCCGGACGGCCCGATCCCGTTCCTTGGCGGCCCCTCGGCATCGCTGCTGAGCGACGCGCCCGACCGCTATGGCGGCTATCTCGTCCACACCATCAGCCCCGAGCGGCCTTGGACCATCGACGTCGAGGCTCGCCGCTACGACGCGGCACTCGGCCGCTGCCGCGCCGATTTCGCCGTCCGGGTGACCGCCGCCGGTGGCGGCGGGCCGCTGTCGCTGGTGGCGGCCACCCCCACTGGCGAAGCCACCGGCGTTCCGCTATGAGCCCGGGCTTCGCGGAGCGCCTCCTCGGCTGGCCCTGAATGTCGGTGTTGTCCCGTTACGTCCTTGTCCAGACGGCCAAGCCGATGGCCGCCACCCTGCTCGTGGCGCTGCTGGTGCTGATGGCCGAGCGCATGCTGCGCGTCGTCGACCTCGTCATCGGCTGGCGCGGCAGCCTGTTCGTCATCTTCGAGATGCTGGGCTACCTGATGCCGCACTACATGGGGCTGGCGCTGCCGGCCTCGTTCTTCATCGGCATCCTGATGACGGTCAACCGTCTCAGCCGCGACGGCGAGATCGACGCCATGATGGCTGCCGGCACCGGCCTGCCGCAGCTGATCAGGCCGCTGATCGGCGCCTCGCTGGTGCTGGTGGTGCTCAACTACATCCTGGTCGGCTACATCCAGCCCTACAGCCGCTACGCCTACCGCGCCGCCGTCGAGGCGGTCACCAACGCCTCGTTCCTGACCCTGCTGCAGCCCAACGTCTTCACCACCGTCGACCGCACCACCGCCATGGTCGAGGGCATGTCGCCCGACAAGACCCGGTTCGACCGGGTGTTCCTGTTCACCAGGGCCGAGAACGGCGACGAGGTGGCTATCACGGCCGAGCGCGGCGTCATGCGCGGCGACAGCCCGACCGATCCCCTGCGCATCGAGCTGGAGCACGGCGTGCAGCAGGCGCTGCCGCAGCCGCGTCCCAACGCCGAGGCCGATTCCCCCGAGGCCGTCACCCTGCGCTTCCGCACCTTCGAGACCACCATGAGCGGCCGCCGCACCGATCGCATGGAGCCGCGCGGCCAGGACGAGCGCGAGCTGACCATTCCCGAGCTGATCCGGCTGCGCGGCCAGACCCTGGCGAACATCGACCCCCCCGAGATCGAAGCCGAGCTGCACGGCCGGGTGGTCCGCACCATGTCGATCCCGCTGCTGCCGTTCCTCGGCGTACCGCTGGCGCTCGGCCGCCGCCGCACCCATCGCTCCTATGGCCTCATCCTCGGCCTGGCGGCGCTGATCGCCTACAATCAGGTCATCCGCTACGGCGAATCGGTGGTCGACGACGGCCGGATCTCGGCGGTCGTCGGCATCTGGCTGCCCTACCTGGTGTTCGGCGCGCTGTCGGTCTGGCTCTACATGCATCGCGCCTACAAGGTGCCGTCGCTGGCCGGCGGCACCCGGCTCGATGCCCTGCTCGACCGGCTGGTGGCCCTCCTGCCGCGCCGCTGGCGGCGCGTGGCTGACGCGTCATGAGCGTGCTCGGCCGATATGTCAGCCGGATGTTCCTGGTCAGGCTGGCGGTGGTGCTGTTCTCGGTCGGCGGCTTCGGCCTGCTGTTCGATCTGCTGGAGAACGGCGACAACGTCGCCCGCAGCGCCCAGGGCCACGCCTGGCCGGTCCTGACCTACAGCCTGCTGCGCCTGCCGATCATCGTCTCGGAGATGGTGCCTCTCGGGGCGCTGGTGGCGGGCATCCTCACCGTCGGCGACCTGCTGCGCCACCGCGAGCTGGTGATCATGTGGAACGGCGGCGTCTCGCCGCTCGGCCTGATCATCCGCCTGCTGCCGGTGGGCCTGATGCTGGTGGCGGTCAAGTTCGCGGTCGACGACTGGGTCGTGCCGCGCGCCAGCGCCGAGCTGCGCGACTGGGCGGTCGGCGACTATCGCCGCAGCTCCATCGTCGGCGGCGACGCCACCAAGGTCTGGCTGCGCAGCGGCCACGACCTCGTGCGGATCGACCGCGACGCCGCCGTGCGCGGCCGGGTGGTCGACATCACCGTCTTCCGCCGCGACGACAAGGGCCTGCTGATCGAGCGCCTGGATGCCGCCGGCGCCCGCGAGCGCACCGGCGACTGGCTGCTGCGCGACGTCACCCGCCGCACGGTCGGCACCGCCAGGGTCGAGAAGCTGCCGGCCGTGCTGTGGAGCGGGCGGATAGCGCTCGACGAGATCGCGCTGATCGCCCGCGAGCCGCGCGAGCTGTCGCTCTCCCAGCTCGGCACCGTCATCCAGAACCAGGCCTTCGGCATCCGCTCGACCGCCGCCTACTCGACCTGGCTGCACGTCCGGCTGGCCAACGCGCTGGTGCCGTTCCTGCTGGTGGTGCTGGCCTTCGCGCTCGCCGGCCGCTTCAGCCGGACCGGCACCCTGACCCCGATCTTCATCCGCGGCATCGGCATCGGCTTCAGCTTCCACGTCGCCGAGGGCATCGTCGTGGCGCTGGGCGAGGTCGGGCTGGTCGAGCCGCGCATCGCCGCCTGGGCGCTGCCCCTCGGCCTCGCCATCGTCGTCCTGCTGCCGCCGATCCTGGCCGAGCTGCGCGACCGCCAGGCGCACGGCCGCCTGCAGCCGCTGCCGCAATCGTGACCGCCATCGGATCCGAATGCGCGTCGGCCTGATCAGCAACGCCCGCAGCGAGCGCAACAAGGCAGGGCTGCACGACCTCGACGCCGCCCTGGCGTCGCGGCCCGAGGTCGACCACCTGCATTTCGACGGCAGCCGCCCGATGGCCGGGCTGCTGCGCGATCTGCGCGGGATCGGGCTGCTGGTCGTCAACGGCGGCGACGGCACCGTGCAGGGCGCGCTCACCGCCCTCCTCGAGGAGCGGCCGCTCGACCCGCTGCCGCCGGTGGCGATCCTGCCGCGCGGCATGGCCAACATGACCGCCGCCGATGCCGGGTTGAGGCAGCGCGGCGCTCCGGTGCTCGACCGGCTGCTGCGGGCCGCGTCCCGGGGCGATCTCGACCGCCACCTCGTCGAGCGGCGCATCCTGCGGGTCGACGGCATCCGGGACTGGACCGCGCAGTGCGGCATGTTCTTCGGTGCCGCCGGCATCTACGAGGCCATCCGCATCTGCAAGGGGCAGGTCCACACACTGGGCCTCAAGGGCGAGCTGTCGCACGGCGTGACGCTCGCCTGGCTGCTGCTCAACGCCGCGTTGCGCGGCCTCGACGCCGTGGGCATCCACGGCCACGATATCGCCGTCTCGGCCGACGGCGCGCCGCCGGTCGTCGAGCGCCGCCTGCTGGTGTTGGCGACCACGCTGGACCGCCTCGTGCTGGGCTCCCGGCCGTTCTGGAACACCGGCGGCCGGCCGGTCCGCTTCACCAGCATCGCCTACGACGCACCTGGCATCGTCCGCCATGCCCGCCGCATCCTCTATGGCGGCGACGCCGGCCGCGGGCTGCCCGCCGGCTTCGACAGCCTGGGGGCCGAGCGCATCGAGCTGGGTCTCGACGGGCCCTTCACCATCGACGGCCAGTTCTTCGAGCCGACCCCCGGCCGGCCGCTGGTGCTGACGGCCCCGGACACCGTCCGCTTCGTCCGGCTGTGACCCCGGCCTGGCCGCCCGACCTGCTGGACCTGCTGGCGGGGGAGGCGGCGACCGCCGCCCCGCCGGAGGTCCTGGCCCTGGCCGAGGCCGCCAGGGCCGAGGTCGGCGGCAGCACCGTCGCCGTGCTGTTCTACGGCAGCGCCTTGCGCGAGGGCTCGGTCGAGGGCAAGCTGGTCGACCTCTATGCCGTCACCGACGGCTACGAAGGGCTGCGGGCCGCATGGCCGCTGCGCCTGCTGGTCCGGCTGGTGCCGCCCAACGTCTACTATCTGGAGACGGCCTCGGGTGGCGGCATCGTGCGGGCGAAATACGCCGTGGTCGCCCTGGACCACCTGCGCCGTCTGGTCGGCCGCGAAACCGACAACCCCTATTTCTGGGCCCGCTTCGCCCAGCCGACCGCCATCGCCTGGGCTGGCGACGAGGCGGTGCGGACGGTCCTCGTCGACATCTTCGCCCAGGCCTCCGACACCCTGCTGGCCGCCGCCGGCCCGGCGGCGACCTCGCGCGACCGCTGGATCGGCGCCTTCTCGCGCACCTACCGCACCGAGCTGCGCGCCGAGCCGCCGTCGCGCAGCGTCGCCATCTACGACGTCGCCCCGGCGCGCTACGACCGGATCGCCGCTGCCCTGGCCGACCGGCCGCTGCTACCCGGCGGCGAAGCCGCCTGGACCCGCCGCCGCATCCTCGGCAAGCTCCTGTCCGTGCTGCGCCTGGTGAAGGCCGCCTCCACCTTCACCGGCGGCCCCGACTACCTCGCCTGGAAGATCGAGCGCCACTCGGGCGTGAAGGTGGAGCTGACACCCTGGCAGCGGCGGCATCCGATACTGGCGGCACCGGGAATGTTCTGGCGGCTCTATCGGAGAGGGGCGTTCCGCTAGGGTCGGACCACCGGCGCGATGCAGGGAACACGCACAAGGATGTCTTTGCGAACAGACCGCCGGACCGATATAGCCTGGATGAGGCAGCCCGGAGCCAGGCGATGGCGGCACGACCCGAGTTCATCGAAAGTACGGCGGGAAAGGTGGCTGAGGAACTCGCACGCCGCGGTATTGCTCCCGGTCAGCGTGTGACGATTACGATCGAGCCGAACGAGCCGGACGATTGGCTCGCCAAGGCTCGAAAGTTCGCTCGGCCCAAGGTGATCTCCGAGCGATTGAGCGATGAGGACATCGACCGCCTTGTCGACGAGGAGCGCGAAGCCGTGCAGCCTCGCGTCGGATGAGGCTCGTCGTCGACACCAACATATTCGTCAGTGCCGCTCTCAAGCAGTCATCGTGGCCCGCCCGCACGCTCCGCTGGGCGGGCGAATATGGCGGCCTGCTCAAAAGCTCGGCTGCCGAGCGGGAAATCCTCGACGTCCTGCAGCGCCCGCGTATCGCATCCAAGCTTCCACCCTTCTTCCTCGAGGGTGTACGGGATCTGCTTGCCGCCGCCGAGTTCGTGTCGATCACTGAGCGCGTGACGGCTTGCCGTGACCCGAAAGACGACAAGTTCCTGGAGCTAGCTGTCAACGGCCGAGCAGATGTCATTGTCTCCGGCGACGCCGACCTGTTGGCGCTCGACCTCTTTCGGAGAATTCCGATCGTCTCGCCCGCGGCGTTCGTGCAAGGCGTGGCGCGATAGGCGGGCCTTACGCTGTTCCTGTCTGCCGCCGGTCAAGCCGCCAGCGCCTTCATCTCCCCCGCCACCACGCCGAACCGCCGCACCACCTCCTCGATCTGCTGCGGCGTATGCGCCGCCGACAGCGAGCAGCGCAGCAGGCAGACGCCGTTGGGCGTGCCGGGCGGCAGGGCGAGGTTGACGTAGACGCCGAGCTGCAGGAGCCGGTTCCAGGCCCAGACCGTCGTCGCCTCGTCCGGCAGGCGCACCGCGATGATCGGGCTCGCCTCGGCCGAGACGGTGAAGCCGTGGCCGGTGAGCCCGGCATAGAGCGCCCTGGCATTGGCCCAGATGCGCTGGCGCAGCTGCGGCTCCTCGGCCATCCGGCGCAATGCCGCCCGCACGGTGGCGATGGTGGCGGGGCTTGGCGAGGCCGTGAACATGTAGGGCCGGGCGCAGACCCGCAGCAGATCGAAGCTCGGATGGTCCGAGACGGCGAAGCCGCCGATCGAGCCCAGGCTCTTGCTGAAGGTGCCGGCGATGAAGTCGACGTCGGCCTCGACGCCGTCCTGCTCGGCCACGCCGCGGCCATTGTCGCCGAAGACGCCGACCGAATGGGCCTCGTCGACCAGCAGGAAGGCGCCGTGCCGCTTCTTGACCTCGACGATGTCGCGCAGGGGCGCCTTGTCGCCCAGCATGCTGTAGGTGCCCTCGACGATGACGAGCTTGCAGCCGCCCGGTGCGTCGTTGCGGGCGAGGCGCTTGTCGAGGTCGGCCGGGTCGTTGTGCTTGAACCGAACGATGGTGGCACCCGACAGCCGGCAGCCGTCCCAGATCGAGGCGTGCCAGTCGGAATCGACGAAGATCACGTCCTTGGGCCCGGCGAGGCCGCAGATCATCGCCAGGTTGGCCTGGTAGCCGGTCGTGAAGACCATGCCGTGCCTGCGGCCCATGAATGCCGCCAGCTCGGCCTCGAGGTCGCGATGGCCGCCATAGGTGCCGTTGGCGATGCGCGAGCCGGTGGTGCCGGTGCCGTAGGCGCGCAGCGCCTCGACCCCGGCTTCGATGCAGGCGGAATCGAAGGTCAGGCCGAGATAGTTGTTGGTGCCGACGAGGATGGTGCGGCGTCCGCCGATGGTGGCCTCGGTGGGCCCGTGCATCTCCTCCATGCGGAGGTTGAACGGATCGGCGCCGTGCTCGAGCAGGACCTGCCGCCGCTCGGCGATGCCCGCATACTTGTCGAGGATGTCCATCAGCGGCCCTTGAGCTGGCTCTGCACCAGGGCGACGAGGTCGCCCAATGTCCGCAGGTCCGAGACCTGGTTGATCGGCACGTCGATGTCGAAGCGGTCCTCGATCTCCATGATCAGATCCATGGCCGCCACCGAATCGATGTTGAGGTCGGCGGCGAGCTCGGTCCCGGGCGCCAGCGCGGCGCCCGGCGGCGCGAACTTGCGCACCATGCCGCTCAAGGTGTCCAACAGCGCATCATCGGGCTGCATCGCCATCTCCCGTCGAGCCCGCGTCACTATAGCCAGCCGGCCCGCTCATACCATGCGGCCGTCTCGGCATGGCCCTCGGCGAAGCCCGTCGAGGGCCGCCAGCCCAGCCCGGCCGGCAGCGGGCCGCAGACCCAGTCCGAATGCCCCAGCTCGCGCAGCTTGTCGCGGCTGAGCGGCGGCGGCCTGTCGACGATCCGGCTCCAGGCCTCCGCGCCCAGCGCCACCGGCCAGAGCAGCCTCGTCGGCAGATATAGGGTGCGAATCCGCCGGCCGGAGGCTTTGCCGGCGATTGCCGCCAGATCCTCCCAGCCATAGCCGCCGGCCCGCCCGTCGTCCGGCTCGACCGGCCGGTCGGAACGGAACGCGCCCAGCGCCAGCCGCGCCAGCAGCCGCGCCAGGTCGGCGACGAAGATCAGCGAGAAGCGCGCGGCGCGCCTCGCCGGAGCGATCAGCAGGCCGCGGCGAAGCTGCTGGAAGATCGGCAGCGTCGCCCGGTCGCCCGGACCGTAGACCGCCGGCGGCCGCACCACCACGGCGTCCGTCCTTCCGGCCTCCGCCACGAGCTGCTCGCCGCGCCGCTTGCTGGCGGCATAGGCCGAGAGGCCGGGCTCGCGGGCCGCCAGCGAGGACACATGGACGAACCTGGCGGCCGGATCGGCCGCCCGCAGCACGGCTGCCGTCCCTCCGGCATTGGCGCGCTCGTAGTCCGCCGGTCGCGGTGCCGACACGATCCCGGCGCAATGCACCACTGCCCGGGCACCATCGGTCAGCCGGGAGAGGGCGGCCTCGTCCTCCAGCCCGCCGCGCACCACGGCGGCCCCGGCGGCCTCGATGTCGGGGGCGGGCCGGCGGGACAATGCGCGCACCGAGACCCCGGCCTCGCCGGCCAGGGCCCCGATGAGATGTCGACCGACGAAGCCGGTGCCGCCGGTGACGGCGACGATCAAACCGCCGCCGCGAGCCGCTCGGGCGGCATAGCCGGCACCATCGCGGCCATGCCGGGCTCGATGTCGCGGATCTCGCCGTCGACATAGCTCTGCCGCGCCGCCGCCCGGCTGAGCTTGCCGGAGGTGGTGAACTGCAGCGAGCGCGGCGGCGCCAGCACGATCTCGCCGTCCACTCCCGCCACCCGATGCACGGTCGCGGCGATCTCGCGGCGCAGGGCCCGCAGGCTGTCGGGGTCGGTGACGCGGCATTCGGCCACCACCACCACCTTCTCCATGTCGTCGTCGCCGGTCACGGCGAAGGCCGCGACGTCGCCGCGCCGCACGCCCTCGACATGCTCGACCGCCCACTCGATGTCCTGCGGCCAGATGTTGCGGCCGCTGAAGATGATGAGATCCTTGCTGCGGCCGGTCACCACCAGCTCGCCGTCGACGAGGTAGCCGAGGTCGCCGGTGTCCAGCCAGCCGTCGGCCGTGGTCACCGCCCGGGTGGCGTCCGGGTTGCGGAAATAGCCCGACATCAGGCTCGGGCCCTGGATGCAGACCCGGCCGATGCGCCGCTCGGCCATCGAGCGGTTGTGCTCGTCGCGGATCTCGACGGCATAGCCCTTCATCGGCTTGCCGCAGATCACGAAGGAGCGGGTGCGCCTGGCGCCATCGTCGCTGTTGGCGGCGGCCGGCAGGGCCAGGCGCTGGCGCTCGATGGCGTCGCCGCGCTCGACGGTGTCGACCCGCACGCCCCTGCCGAGGCCCGAGAAGGTCACGGCCAGCGTCGCCTCGGCCAGCCCGAAGCTCGGCACGAAGGCGCTGGCGCGGAAGCCGGCGCCGCCGAACCGCTCCTCGAACTCGCGCAGCGCCGACGGCCGGATCATCTCGCCGCCGATGCCGGCCACCCGCCAGCTCGACAGATCCAGGCCGGCGATGTCGGCGGTGGCGGCGCGCCGGGCGCACAGCTCGTAGCCGAAGGTCGGGCCGAACGAGATCGTGCCGCGGTTCTGCGAGATCAGCTTCAGCCACACCAGCGGCCGCCGGGCGAACGAGGTGCTGGCGAGATAGTCGACGGTGATCTGGGTCAGCACCGGCGTCAGGCAGCAGCCGACCAGGCCCATGTCGTGGTAGAGCGGCAGCCAGGACACGCACCTGTCGCCCGAGCGCAGCGCGATGCCGTCCTCGGCGATCGAGCGGGCGTTGGCGGTGATGGCGCGCTGCGTCACCAGCACGCCGCGCGGGAAGCTGGTGCTGCCCGAGGAATACTGGATGTAGCAGGCCTCGTGCCCCTGCAGCGGCTGCAGGACGCCGCCGCCGGCGGGCAGGGCGTAGAACTCGGCCGGCGTGCCGACCAGCGACACGGCGGTGCGAGCGGCCGCCATGCGCAGCGCCCCGATCAGCTCCTCCGACGCCACGGCGGCACGGGCGCCGGCCGCCATCAGCATGCCGCGCAGCCGCGCCTCGTAGGCGTCGCGGCCGCCGAAATTGATGCTGAGCGGCAGCGGCACCGGCACCAGGCCGGCATACTGGCAGCCGAAGAAGAAGATCAGGAAGTCGGCGTTGGTCTCGGCGATGACGGCCACACGGTCGCCGCGGCGCAGCTTCGAGGCCGTCAGCCGGCCGGCGAGGTCGACGGCGCGCTCGCGCAACTCGCGGTAGCTCAGCACCCGCACCAGGTCGCCGCGGGGCGAGTAGAAGTTCATGCCGGTGTCGCCCCGGGCGGCGTAGTCCAGCCCCTCGGCCAATGTCGAGAAGCCGCCGGTGCGGAACGCCAGCGTGGCATTGGTGGTGGGGGTGGGCGAAAGCATCAACGCAACCTCGTGGCCGCCAGTCTCGGTCGCCATCGGCGCGCAACCAGCACGCTGCGAGGCGGGCCTTCCGGCGGGAGCACCACCCAAGCGGGCGGCCTCCGCGCAGATCGGACCCGACACTCGCGTCTTCAAGGCGTGCAGCTTGTCGCACCGAAGACGAGGGTCGATGGGCCGGGACGTCAGCGGCTCGAGATCCGCTATCCTGGCGCTTCCACTGTCCTGCGGACGCACCCGACCTGTCCGCCTTTCGCCCGGCGCCGCTCTGGTCGTGCCGGCAGCAGGGGAGGTTCGGACAAGTGGAAGGTAGTCATGCCCTCCGCCAGCCACGAGTCACGTTGTGTTGCACTTTGTTGCAGCACAGCACGTGCCCGGTCAGCGGCGGATCTCGGCCTCGCGCTTCTTGGTGTAGAGGAAGCGGATCAGGTCGTATTCGAACGGCGAGCCGGTGCCGTAGTAGCGGAACTTGTTCAGGTGGCGCTGGTCGACGGCGTAGACCAGGTAGACCGCCGGGTTGAAGTAGACCCGCTCGGTGATGGTGCTGATCGGCGGCACGAACTGCGAGATCGCGGTGTCGACGACGAGGCCGGTGGTGTCGCGGACGTTGGAGGGCCCCAACACCGGCAGCATCATGAACGGCCCGGGCGGCGAGCCGTACCAGCCGAGCGTCTGGCCGAAATCCTCGGTCTGCTGGTTCGCCCCCAGGCTGCCGGCGACGTCGAACAGGCCCAGCACGCCGACGGTCGAGTTGACGGCGAAGCGGATCGTCGCCCGGCCGGCGACCTCGGGACGGAGCTGCAGCAGGCCGTTGCTGCCGTTGCGCAGCTCGCCGAGGTTGGAGAAGAAGTTCGACACCCGCTCCTGCACGAACACCGGTGCCACGAACTCGTAGGCGTCGACCACCGGCAGGAAGATGTACTCGTCGAACAGGGCGTTGAACTTGTAGACGCCGCGGTTCCAGCCCTCCCACGGGTCGCTGACCTCGATCGGATAGCCGACCTTCTGCTCCTCGGACGTCAGCACGTGCCGGGGCGGGACGGTGCCGGTCTCGAGGCCGGGCGTGGCGCCGCAGGCCGCGAGCCCCAGCGCGATCAGCAGGGCGAGGACGCGGCTCATGGTGCGAAGAACTCGACGACCTTGGCGACGTAGTCGCGCTGGCTCATGTTGCCGCAGTGGCCGCCGGTCGGGAAGATCGTGGCGCGGTCGCCGAAGGTCTGCACGAGGAAGTCCACCTGGCCCGGCCCCAGGATGATGTCGTCCTCGTTGGTGATCACGGCGATGTTCGGGTTGGCGCGCAGCCAGTCGGCGATCGCGTAGAGGCTCTCGCGCTCGACCATCTGCTGGGCGTTGAGCCTGGGCTCGCGCACCCGGAAGAACGGATAGTAGACGTCGGTGAAGAACTCGTTGAACGACAGGCCCATGCCGGCGGTGAAGAAGGCGGTGAGCGAGGTGGTCTGCGTCAGCCTGGCGTCCTTCGGCACGACGTAGCCGGCATTGGTCATCACGTCGCTGGTGAAGGCGAGGTCGTTGGCGGTGAGCCGGAAGACGATGCCGATCAGCTGCTCCAGCTCCTCGTCCTGCGGCTGCAGCTCAAGATAGGCCCGGAACAGGAAGTCGGCCGTGAGATCGACGTCCTCGGCGGTGGCGTAGAAGTCGGCGAAGCGCTCGAACAGCCGGTCCAGGAACGCCCGCAGCGAGGCCGGGTCGGTCTTCAGGTGCCGGTCGACCAGGTCGTCGAGGATGCCGAGCGAGGTGTAGAGGCTGACCGGCGGGTTCAGCATCATCGTCTTCTTGAAGCCGATGCGCTTCTTCTCGTCGTCCAGCTTCGCCAGATAGGCGGCGTGCACCGCCCCCAGGCTGTAGCCCGTCAGCACGACGTCGCCGGTCAGCGGCACGAAGCGCTTGACCTCGGCGATGCCCTGCTCGACCACGCGGTAGAGATCCTCGGCATCGTCGGTCAGCCGGGCCGGGATGTGGCTGCCGGAGGCGGCGACGATGAAATTCGGATTGGTCGGGTTGGCCAGCGTCAGCACGTGGTAGCCGGCCTTCAGCATGGTCCGCGCCAGCACGATCGACTTGGTGGCGGCGAAGCCGGCGCCGGTGCCGCCGATCACCACCGCCAGCGGCCGCGGCTCGCGGTCGAGGAAGAACAGGCCCGAGCGCAGCTTGCCGGCGTACCAGAACACCGGCGGCGGGGTGCGGCCGGGGAAGGGGTCGAGCTCGAGCTGGCGGACGTTGCGCACGCGCTCGATCGCCGGCAGGTCGGCCTCGTTGGCCGGCGGCGTGCCGACGACGGTGGCGACGAGCGGGTTGACGAAGGGATAGTCGTAGGGACCGACGAAGGTGGCGCCGGCGGGAGCAGGCGAGACCAAGCCGGCCAGTATCGACAAGACGCAGATCCAGACCAGCCGCATCATCGCCCAGCTCTGTGGAGGCGGAGGCTCTGTTACGGTGCATCTGACGGCTTTGGCAAGCGCCGCGCGCGAGCGGGGGCGCTGGTCGCGGCGCCGCTGTGGCGCGGCTGCGCTGGCGGTGGCCATGGCGCTGGCCGTGCCGCCTGCCGGTGCCCGGTCCGCACCCGCCGTTCCCGGCATCGTCGGCAGCGACGACCGCGTCGCGCAGCCGCAGGCCAGCCAGTGGCCCTGGACGGCGATCGGCCGCATCAACCGCGCCTCGGGCGGCTTCTGCACCGGCACGCTGGTGGCCGAGGGCCGGGTGCTGACGGCGGCGCACTGCCTGTGGAACCGTCGTTCCGGCGCCATGCTGGCGCCCGGCCGGCTGCATTTCCTCGCCGGCTGGTGGCGCGGCCGCTACCTGGCGCATGCCACCGCCGCCCGCATCGTCACCGATCCGGCGCTGGCCTTCGACCGGCAGGGCCGCCCGCGCTCGGCCGTCACCGACTGGGCGGTGCTGGTGCTGGATCCGGCCTCGATGCGCGGCGACTGGCCGCGGCCGGTGCCGCTGGCCGCCTCGGCCGGGCTCGGGCCCGGCACGCCGCTCGCCCGCGCCGGCTACGGCCGCGACCGGCCGCACGCGCTGTCGCGACAGGACGGCTGCCATGCGCTCGGCCTCGCCGAGGACGGCGCCATCCTGCTGCACGACTGCGATGCCACGTTCGGCGATTCCGGCTCACCGGTGCTGGTGCAGGACGGCGCCGGGCCGGCGGTGGCGGCCGTCCACGTCGCCTTCGTCGAGGAGCACGGCATCACCACCGGCGCCGCCGTGCTGGTCACGCCGGCGATGGCCGGTCCCTGAGCGTCAGGCCCGGACCTGCGCCCCCGGCTTCACGGCTCGGGCAGCCGCGAGCGGGCGCAGCGGACCCGCCGCTGGCCCACCATCATCGTGCCCTCGAGACGGCAGCCCACCACGGTGCTGCGCGTCTCGTCGATCCGCCACAATGTCCGGCCGGCGGCGGTGCGCGGCTCCGCACTGGCCGCCGGCGGCGGGGCGGGCAGGGGACCGCTGCCCGGCCCGCGGATCACCGTCACCTCCCGGCCGCCGGCGGGCGGCGGGCCGTCGGCCAGCACATCCGCCATCGGCAGCATCAGCAGCGCCAGGGCCGCCAGCCCGATCCTTCGCATGGCGTTCGCTCCTCATGGTTGACGAGGAGTTAACGGCGGCCCGCCCGGCTGTCCGGCCGGACCCGCCGTCCGCCATACGCGCTTATGTCCCGGGCGAGACGCCGAGCTGCTGGTGCAGGTGGTCCACCACCATGGGGTGCAGCCTCAGCTTCTGCGCCAGCTGCTGCAGGTAGGCCTGCTCGGCCGGCGTGTCGACCTCGATAGCCAGCAGCGAGGCGGCGTAGACCTCGGCCGCCAGCTCGGGCGTCTGCACCTGTGCCACCAGCGCGTCGAGGTCGAGCGGCTTGCGCATCTCTTGCAGCACGAAGTCGCGCGCCTCGCCGTCGGCGCCGCCCTCCTCCATCTTGCCGACGATGCGCTGCATCTCGCCGCCGTCGATCTGGCCGTCGGCCTTGGCGGCGCTGATCATCGCCTGCAGCAGGATCATCGCCTTGCTGGCCAGCACCGCTTCCTCGCCGGCGGTCCGCGGCGGCCGCACGCCCAGCGGCACGTCCTCGTCGGTCTCGATCCGCTCCGCGGGCACTGCCGGCGGCGCCTGGCGCGACGAGGCCATGCCCTGGCCCGGCAGCCGGCCCTGCGCCTGCATCTCGCCGGCCTGCGCCTCGACCGCCTTCTGCTCGCCCATCTTGCGCAGCGCCTGCATCGCCAGCGAGCCGAGGATGGCGATCCCGGCGCCGCCGATGGCGTTGCCCATCGAGCTCTTGCCGCGGCCGAGCAGCACGCCGGCCAGGGCGCCGAGCCCGCCGGCCGCCAGAGGATTGCCCTGGCCCGACCTGCCCGGCTGGCCACCCGATCCCCCACCACCGAGGGCCCCGCCGAGCCCGCCCAGGAGGTCGCCCAGGCTGCCCATGCCGCCGGCGCCGCCGGGCGTGCCGCCGCTCACCCGCGTCGAGCCGCCCGGCATGCTGCCGCCGCCCTGTACGCTGCCGCCGCCCTGCGGCCTGAGCAGGTCGCCCAGCCCGCCGAGCGCCCCGCCGCCGGCCGTCCCCCGCGACCCGCCGCCCTGCTGCAGCCCGCCGAGAATCTGCTCGAGGATTCCGCCACCGCCGCCGCCCTGCCCGCCCAGCGCGTTGTCGATCCGCCGCCCCGACGAGGGGCTCATCCCGGCCCCCATCAGCTGCCCCAGCACCTCTTGCGCGTTGAACATGGATTCCTCCCAGCGACGTCACGGCGCCGAGGGGGAGAATGGGATGGAACGGGGGATTTGGAAAGCCGCAGGGCGCGTCCGCCGATCCCCGCCAGCCGGAAGGATCGGCCCACCACGCAGCCAGTCATGTCCCCCGATCCTCGAATAGGTTGAAATTCCCCCGACTCTTCGCCTATAGTGGCCACATGCGCCATCCTCTGCCCCATCACCGCCGCCTCACCGTCGCCCGCCGGCTGGCCTCGGGCCATCCCGCCTGGGTGG
>DAOLFG010000123.1:0-8441 GCA_035326425.1 Geminicoccus sp.
CGGTCTTGCCGGTCTGGCGGTCGCCGATGATCAGCTCGCGCTGGCCGCGGCCGATCGGGATCAGCGCGTCGATGGCCTTGAGCCCGGTCATCATCGGCTCGTGCACCGACTTGCGCGGCATGATGCCCGGCGCCTTGACCTCGACCAGCCGGCGCTCGGTGCTGCCGATCGGGCCCTTGCCGTCGATCGGGTTGCCGAGCGCATCGACCACGCGGCCCAGGAGAGCCTTGCCGACCGGCACGTCGACGATGGTCTTGGTGCGCTTGACGGTCGAGCCTTCCTTGATCGGCCGGTCGTCGCCGAAGATCACGACGCCGACATTGTCGTTCTCGAGGTTCAGGGCCATGCCCTTGGTGCCGTCCTCGAACTCGACCATCTCGCCCGCCTGGACCTCGTCGAGGCCGTAGACGCGGGCGATGCCGTCGCCGACGGACAGGACGCGCCCCACCTCGGCGACCTGTGCCTCCGTCCCGAAGCTCGCGATCTGCTCCTTCAGGATCTGCGAGATCTCGGCGGCCCGGATATCCATCAGCCAACCCCTCTCATGACAAGCTCGAGCTGTTGAAGCTTGGTCCTCAGCGATGCGTCGACCATCCGCGAGCCGATGCGGACCACGAGGCCGCCCAGGAGGCTCGGATCGACGTCGGCGGTGAGGCTCACCGCCTTGCCGGCATAGCGTGACACCGCGCCCTTGACGGCCTCGAGCTGCTGCTCGTCGAGCGGCACGGCCGACGTCACCTCGGCCGTGACCTCGCCCCGCGCCGCCGCCAGGCGGCTGCGATAGGCGGCGGTGATGGCGGGCAGCGCGAACAACCGGCGGTTCTGCGCCAGCACGCCCAGGAATTTCGCCACGATGTCGCCGATGCCGGCAGGCCCGGCCAGCGCCGTCACCGCCGCCGCCTGCCGGTCGCGGCTGACGATCGGGCTGCGCAGCACCTGGCGCAGGTCGGAGCTTTCCTCGGTCAGCCGCTCGACCGTGGCGAGGTCGTCGGCGACCTTGTCGAGCACGTTGCTCTCCTCGGCGAGCTCGAACAATGCCGTGGCATAGCGTGTGGCCACGCCGGAAGCCTGAGCCGTCCCTGCTGCCAAGTTGGTGATCCCCGACTTTGTGCGAAGGCGCGCCGAAATAGGGGCCAGCCGGTCCCTCGCAACGGCGAAGGCCGCATAACACGCGCCTCCGGTGGGCCGCAAGGCACGGCGAGGCGCGGCATTTTCGGCGTGCGGACCATAAGCGCTCCCTCACGCTGCGATTTCGGCCGCCGCCACCGCCCGAGGCATGATGAAGGCCCTGAGAGCCTCGACGACGTCGCTCAACTGACCCGGATCGTGGGCGACACTTCCGGCGAAGGCGCGCCATTGTCTCTGCTTCTGTGGGTCTGTCGCGAAAGCCGGCGTGAGGGCGTCGGGCGCCTGTGTCGGGATGGGGGTCCGTCGCCTCGCGAAGGTCGCGGCGATCGCTCGGGACAGCCGTTCGTCGTCGAAGGCGAAGGCCCTGCTGAGCAGCCAGATGTCGTAGAAATCCTTCATCCGGCTGTTCGCCCGCCCCAGGATCACCATCGCGTGAAATTTCTCGGCGATCACCGTCTCGCGGGCATAGCCGCGGATATGGGGGCTCGGCAGGTCGAGCATCGAGGGATAGGCGAGCAGGACGAGGCCGGGCTCGATCGCATCGCCGAACCCGATATCGACCGTCACCCCGACCCGGGCGCCATCGATCGAGGCCGTCGTCCGCAGCCGCAGGCCGCCATATGCGAGGTCGTCGCGGATACTTTCGACTCGCAAGGCGGAAGCATCGAATTGGACGCCATCGTCGGCAGCCTGTCCCAGAACCTCACGGAAGACCGCCAACATCAGCTCGGGGCTCGGATCGCCGAAGCCCAGCAGGTCGAGGTCACGCGTGGCGCGATGCGGCTCGTCGAGCCAAGTCAGCAGGAGCAGGGCGCCCTTGAGCGCGAAGCGGTCGGCGTGAGCGGAGTTGCCCAGACGATAGAGCAGGCGTTCGAGCGCATATCGCGTCAGGACCAGATCGAAGCTCTGGCCGCGTGCCTTGGCGAGATTCAGCAGGCGCTGGCGCACCGAGGCGCCGATATTCCTGGCCTCAGCCACCGGCGGTCAGCGCGTCGAGATAGGGCCGCAGCACGGTGGCGACGCCGCCCCGTTCCGCCTGGAGCGCCAGCTCGGCGGGTGTCGCCTTGCGCTGCCGCAGGGCTTCCCGAAGACCCTCGACGGCGACCGACAGGCCGACCTTGCTGCGATGCCGGAAACAGTCGGCGACCGTCTTCGCGACACCGAAGATCTTCACGGGCACATGTTCGACGAGATGGGTTTCGACGCCTTCGGTCAGGAGGCCGCCGGAGAACCGGACGATCCGGATCGGCACGTCATCGCCCTTGGGCGCCCAATCCTTGCCGCCGATGGCCAACCACACCCTGCTCGGGAGCTGGTCGGTCAGCCCATGGAAAGCCAGCGCCGAGACGAGGCAGACGACGCCCTTGGGCAGCCGTCGGGCCGCCTCGGCGAGACTGTGCCCGGCATCGAGCGGCGCGTCCGGGAGCTGGTAGAGGCCGCGTGCCAGGCGCACCACCTCGCCACGGCGCTCCATGCGGCTGATCGTGGCGGCCGTGACGCCGGCGATACGCAGGTCGGCCAGACGCGCGATGCCATGCCCGGCCAGGAAGGCCCTGGCCCTCTGTTGCTGGGAGACCGCCTCGGCCATCGATACGAAACCTCTGATGATAGATGCCATGATCCGAGGATATGTATCATGTCCGGACATCTGGAGCGAGCGCGTCAACCGCCAGCACCACATGCCTTCCGGCCATTGGCCGGGGAAGTCACGAGCTTCGATGAGGCCTAGCCTGTCGGGCAGACACCGGGGAGGTCACGACCATGCACTACAACCAGCTGGGCCAGACCGGCCTCTACGTCTCCGAGCTCTGCCTCGGCACCATGACCTTCGGCGGCAGCGAGGGCGGCATCTGGCGGCACATCGGCGCCGTGCAGCAGCGCGACGCCGACGAGCTGGTACGCACGGCACTCGACGCCGGCATCAACTTCATCGACACCGCCAACGTCTATTCCGAGGGCCTGTCCGAGCGGATCACCGGCCAGGCGCTGCGCAACCTCGGCGTCGCCCGCGACCGGGTGGTGGTGGCGACCAAGGTGTTCGGCCGGATGGGCCAGGGGCCGAACGGCGCCGGCGCCACCCGCTCGCACATCATGGCCCAGTGCAGGGCCAGCCTGGAGCGGCTGCAGCTCGACCACATCGACCTCTACCAGATCCACGGCTTCGACGGCCTGACGCCGATCGAGGAGACGCTCGACGCGCTCGACGTCCTCGTCCGCCACGCCCATGTCCGCTATGTCGGCGTGTCGAACTGGGCCGCCTGGCAGATCGCCAAGGCGCTGGGCATCGCCGAGCGCCGGGGCCTCGCGCCGATCCGCTCGCTGCAGGCCTACTACACCCTGGCCGGCCGCGACCTCGAGCGCGAGATCGTGCCGATGCTGGCCTCGGAGAAGGTGGGCCTGATGGTGTGGAGCCCGCTGGCCGGCGGCCTGCTCAGCGGCAAGTACGGCCGCGGCGACGAGGCCGGCGGCGACGGTCGCCGCGCTGCCTTCGACTTTCCGCCGGTCGACCGCGACCGCGCGGCCGCCGTCATCGACGCCATGCACCCGATCGCTGAGGCCAAGGGTGCCACGGTGGCGCAGGTGGCGCTGGCCTGGCTGCTGCACCAGCCCGTGGTGACGACGGTGATCGTGGGCGCCAAGCGCACCGAGCAGCTAATCGAGAACATCGGCGCCGTCGACATCGAGCTGAACGCCGACGAGCTGGCCGCTCTCGACGCGGTCAGCCGGCTGCCGAAGGAATATCCCGGCTGGATGCTGGAACGGCAGGGTGCGAACCGGCAGCCGCCGGAGTCGCGGCATCGGCGGTGACGACACGGCGATTGCATTCGGGCGTGCCGGACGACATCTGATGGCGGGATGGGCATAAGCGCGGCCATCGCACCGCATGCCGACAGGAGATGGTGATGGGACACGCCGCTTCCCGCTGCAGCTCGTCGGCGTCCCGCCCATGACGGCCGGTCCGGCCGGCGCTGTCCCAGCCGATGGCCCGGACGGTGCCCCGCCGGCCGATGTCCCGTTCGCCGGCACGACGCCGATAAGCGTGGGCGAGACGGCGCTGCGCGTGCGCGACCTCGGCAGGATGACCGCATTCTATCGCGAGGCGATCGGCCTCGAGACGATCGGGCAGGACGCGGCCGGCGTGCACATGGGAGCGGGCGGCAAGGTCCTGCTGCACCTGATCCCGAACCCGGACGCGCCGCTGGCGACGCCGAGGCAGGCGGGCCTGTTCCACATCGCCTTTCTGATGCCGTCGCGCGGCGATCTCGCGCGCTGGCTCGCCCATGCCGTGCTGACGCGTATCCCCCTGACCGGGTTCGCCGACCACACGGTGAGCGAGGCGATCTATCTGGACGACCCCGAGGGCAACGGGCTGGAGATCTACAGCGACCGGCCGCACGAGGGGTGGCGATGGCGGGATGGCGTCGTCACCATGGGCACCGAGCGCCTCGACATCGATTCGCTTCTCGCCCTTGCCGACACGGCGCGGGACAGGTTCGATCGCGCGCCATCGGCGACGATGATCGGGCACATGCACCTGCGCGTCGGCGACGTGGCCGCCGGCCGCGCGTTCTACGAGAAGGCGCTCGGCCTGACGCCGACCCTCGTCAGCCGCCAGGATGCCGCCTTCCTGTCCTCGGGCGGCTATCACCATCACGTCGCCATCAACAGCTGGAACAGCCGCGACGCCGGCCCGCGCGATCCGGCCAGCACCGGCCTCGACTGGTTCTCGCTCAGGCTCCGCGACCCCGACATCCTCGCCGCCCAGTCGGACCGCCTAAGCCGGGGCGGGACCGCGATATCGGCGCTGGCCGGCGGCATCGAGACCGCCGACCCGTGGGGCACCAGGGTCAGGCTGGTGACGGGCTGATCTTCGGGCATTGCCGGCACCGGGTCATAGATCTAGGTTTTTATTCTTGATGCACAGCGCTAGTCATGCTACCTCGTCACCCATGACACGCCGCACCGCCTCTCCCGACCCCGCCGAGCCCTCGCCTCGCCAGCTCTGGATGGCGGCGCAGCGCCTCGCCGACGGCGATTCGCCGGGGCTCGCCGCCGCCATGTCGGGCGTCGTCCATGCGGCGCTGATCGGCCTCGTCGCCGGCCGCGACGCCGGCTTCGCCGAGCTGCTGGCCGACTGCCGGCGGGTGCGCGACATGTCGCCCGACGAGACGGCGGCGCGCATGGAGCGGCTGGCCCTGGATGCCGCCGAGCGGCTGATGATGTCGGACAACGCCACCGTCACGCTGCGCTTCCTGCGCGACGATCCCGCCGCCAAGGCCGGCCGGCGCGAGGCGGCGCTCAACGCTGCCAACCAGAACCTGCTGCGCATGCTGCACACCATCAGCTGGGAAGACCTGATGGAGTTCCGCGCGCTCGGCCGCGATGGCGGGCCCGGTGCCGCGGCCAACGACACCGGGCCGCCGGGAGCCGTCGGCTTCAGTCCTTGAGGCCGCCGGCCGTCAGGCCGTGCACCAGCCAGCGGCGGACCAGCAGCGTGAACGCCACCACCGGCAGCATCACCGCCGTGCCGCCGGCGGCGATTTTTCCCCACTCCCAGCCCTCGTACTGCAGGAAGTTGACGATCGCCACCGGTGCCGTCATCGCTTCCGTGCGCGTCAGGATCAGGGCGTAGAAGAAGTCGTTCCAGGAGAAGACGAAGCAGATCACCGCCGTGGCGGCGAGGCCGGGTGCGGTGAGCGGCAGGGTGACGCGCCAGAACGCCTCCCAGATGCCGCAGCCGTCGATCCAGGCCGCCTCCTCCAGCGATTCCGGCACGGCGGCGAAGAAAGTCTGCATCATCCAGACCACCAGCGCCAGGTTGAAGGTCAGGTAGATCAGGGCGAGGCCGAGCAGCGTGTCCTGCAGGCCGACCTGGCGGAAGGCGAGATAGAACGGGATGGTGAAGGCCACCGGCGGCGCCATGCGCGTCGCCAGGATCCACAGGGCCACCGCTCGCTGCCGCCTGAAGCGCCAGCGGCTCAAGGCATAGGCCGCCGGCACGCCGACCAGCAGCGAAAGGACGGTGGAGAGCGTCGCCACGATGGCGCTGTTGAGGAAGGAGCGCGGAAAGCCGCCCTTCCATAAGGCGACGAAGTTCTCGACCGTCGGCGTGAAGACCAGGCTGGTGCTGAAGATGTCGTCCACCGGGCGCAGCGACATCTGCACCAGCCAGAACAGCGGGAACAGCACGACCACGGCGAGGACGGCGACCACCAGATGCAGCACCGGCCGCTTCGGCAGGCGCAGCCAGGCCGGACGGATCGGACGGCTGGCGAGCGCCAGCCTGGGGCGGGCGATCACCGTGCTCATCGCCCGTCTCCGTTCCAGCCGAGCCGCTGCACCAGCCAGCTGAGGCCGAAGGCGCCGGCCAGCATCAGCGTGGCGATGGCGCTGGCATAGCCCCAGTAGGAGAAGTTGAAGGCCTGCTGGAAGCCGTAGAAGTTGGTGACCTCGGTGGCCGTGCCCGGGCCGCCGTTGGTCAGCACGTAGATCATCGGAAAGGCCTTGAAGCTGTCGATCAGCCGGAACAGCCCCGCCACCAGCAGCGCCGGCTTGATGTAGGGGAAGATGATCCAGCGGAAGAGCTGCCAGCGGTCCGCACCGTCGATGCGGGCGGCGTCGATCGGCTCGTCCGGGATCATCTGCAGCGCTGCCAGCACCATCAGCATGGTGAAGGGGAACCACTGCCAGGTGTCGGCGACGGCGATGGCCCAGAGTGCCGTGTCGGCGTTGGTGATCAGCGAGCTTATCGGCAGGCCGATGAAGGCCAGGAGGCGGTGCATCGGGCTGAGGTCGGGGGTGTAGAGCAGCTTCCATACCAGCGCCGCCACGATCGGCGGCAGCACCATCGGGACGAGGAAGCCGCTGCGCACCGCCTGGAAGAACACGGCGTCGCGGACATTGAGCAGAAGCGCGATGCCGAGGCCCACCCCGAGCTGCATCGCCACGCCGATGGTGGACAGATGCAGCTGCACAACGACCGAGTTCACGAACCGCTCGTCCTGCATCAGGTCGATGTAGTTGCCGAGCGGGTGAGAGAAGTCGAACCAGGTCGAGGGAACGGCCAGGTTCAGAGGTGTCAGGCTGGTGACCAGCAGGAACAGCCCCGGGGCCACGGTGATGGATGCCAGCACGACGAGCGCCGGTACCAAGCCGAGCCGGAAGGACCGGCGGCGCGCCGCCTCCCAGCCGATTCCGAGGGCCGTTCCCGCGGTCGCCATGGGCTCAGACCCGCACGCCGGCGCGTTTGAGGTCGGCGATCGAGCCGGCCTGCGCCTTCTCCATCGCCTCCCTGGCCGAGAGCTGGCCCGAGGCGATCAGCTCGATCGCCTTGTCGAGCTGCTTGTCGACCTGTGGATAGACATGGATCGTGCGGTACTTCATGTGGCCACTCCTGGCCGCCACATCGACCGAATCGAGGATCAGGCCGCCGACGTCGAAGCCGTTCAGCGTCATCTGCTGCTTGAAGAACGGCGATTCGATGTCGCTGCGCCGGGTCGGCGAGCTGTAGCCCTTCTCGACCAGCGCCTTGCGGGTGTTCTGCTTCGACAGCGCCCAGGCGATGAATTGCCAGGCGGCATCCTTGTTGCGCGAGCCCAGCGGGATGCCGAGGCCGTGCACCGCCACGCCGGGGAAGCGGCCGGCCGGCCCCTTCGGCGCCAGGCCATAGGCCACCGTCTTCGCGGTCCTGCTGGTCGCCGGGTCGCCGACCTGGGCCAGGTAGGTCTGGCCGTTGGTCGAGTAGTTGACCCGGCCGGCCTTCAGCGCCTGCGTCGTCTGGTCGGCGGTGTAGGACAGAGCACCGTCCGGCCCGAAGTCGCGCACCAGCCGGGCGAAGTATTCGGCGGCGGCAATGGCCTCGGGCGTATCCAGCACCGGCGTCAGGTCGTCCGGCGGATTGCGGAAGACGTTGCCGCCGAAGGCCTGCAGGAACGGCACGAAGGTCCAGCCGTAATGGTTGTCGGTGACGTAGCCGGCGACCCCCTCCTTACGGTGCACCGCCTCCAGCACCTTGACCACGTCGTCGGTGGTGTCGGGGAAGGACAGGCCCGCCTGGGTGATCAGGTCGGCGCGCGAGGCGGCGGCGATGTAGGTGTCGACCGTCCAGGGGATGCCGTAGAGCTTGCCGTCGGGGCCGGTCTCCGGTGCTCTGAGGCCCGGCAGGAAGTCCTCGACGTCCCAGCCGGCCGGCGTCTTGTCGGCGTCGGCGATGTACTCGTCGAGCGGCGTCAGCCAGCCGGCGCCGATCCAGCGGCTCGAATAGATGAAGGTGACGTTGCAGACGTCGTAGGCCGAGCCGCCGGTCGACAGCT
>DAOLFG010000124.1:0-8388 GCA_035326425.1 Geminicoccus sp.
GGGGGCCGCCCCGCCGGCCCCCCCCCCCCCGCGGCCGGCGGCGAAGGCGCCGTTTCCCCCCCCCGCGGGGGGGGGGGAAAAAGCGGGGGGGGGGCGGGAGCTCGGCATGCCCTGCCGCCCGCCACGCCGCAAGCTCGCGGTCGTAGGCCGCATCGGCGTCACGAATGAACTCGGAATTGTCCTGGCCACCCCAGTAGCGGATGCCGTGCAGGCCGAGCACGGTCGCGTCGCGCTGCGTCTCGGCGGGGAGCGCATCGCGTCTCTCCAGCGAGGCGCAGCCGGCGAGCAAGGCAATGAAGCCGATCAGGCATATGAGACGGCTGGCCATCGGCACGGATCCCCCCGGTCATGCTGCAGGTCAGGTGGCAAGGCCGGGCGCGCTGCCGCGCCCGGTTGCGGCATCACTGCGCGCCCGCCGGGGTCGTCAGCTTCTCCATCACCTGGTCGATGCCGAAGCTCGCCGCCTTCTGGCGCGGCGGGAAGTCCTCGAAGCTCTGCAGCCACTGCGCGACATAAGCCTGCGCCGGCACCAGCGCGAACAACCGCTCGAACCGCCAGGTCTTGTAGCCGATGCCCTCCTCGTCGGCGCGCTCGAAGGGATCGCCGCGCAGCGTGAAGAGCTTCGGCGCACGCAGCCGGACGAACGGCTCCTGCCAGACCTCGAAGCTGTGCGCCCGCTGCTCGAGGAACTGCAGCTTCCACTGGCCGTAGCGGAGTGCTGCGAGATCGCCGTCGTCGGTCCAGTAGAGGAATTCCTTGCGCGGCGCCTCGCTCACCTCGCCCTTGAGGTAGGGCAGCAGGTTGTAGCCATCGAGATGGACCTTGTAGTCGCGGCCCCTCACCGAGTAGCCGCGCAGCAGCTCGTCCTTGATGTTCGGGTCGCCGGCGGCGGCGAGCAGGGTCGGCAGCATGTCCTCGTGAGAGAAGACATCGTTGTAGATCGTGCCCGGCTCGATCACGCCCGGCCAGCGGATGGCGGTCGGGACGCGGTAGCCGCCCTCCCAGTTGGTGTTCTTCTCGCCGCGAAACGGCGTCGTGCCGCCGTCCGGCCAGCTCATCGCCTCGGCACCATTGTCGGTCGAGTACATGACGATGGTGTTGTCGGCGATGCCGAGCTGGTCGAGCTTGTCGAGGATCTCGCCGACCATGCCGTCATGCTCGACCATGCCGTCCGGATAGACGCCGACACCCGTCACGCCCTGCGATTCCGGCTTCAGGTGCGTCCAGACGTGCATGCGGGTGGAATTCCACCACAGGAAGAACGGCTTGCCCGACTTGCTCGACCGGTCGATGAAGTCTAGGGCACCCTCGGTGACCTCCTCGTCGACCGTCTCCATCCGCTTCCTGGTCAGCGGCCCGGTATCGGTGATGGTCGTCGTGCCATCGGCATTGACGGTCGCCTTGATGACGCCACGCGGGCCGAACCGCTCCTTGAAGGCCGGGTCCTTCGGATAGTCGGGGTTCTCCGGCTCCTCCTCGGCGTTCAGATGGTAGAGGTTGCCGAAGAACTCGTCGAAGCCGTGGTTGGTCGGCATGTGCTCGTCGCGGTCGCCCAGATGGTTCTTGCCATACTGGGCGGTGGCGTAGCCGCGGTTCTTGAGCAGGTCGGCGATGGTCGGGTCCTCGACCTTGAGGCCGAGATCCGCACCCGGCAGGCCGACCTTGGTCAGGCCGGTGCGCACCGGCGATTGGCCGGTGATGAACGCCGCCCGGCCGGCCGTGCAGCTCTGCTGGCCGTACCAGTCGGTGAACAGGGCACCCTCGCGGGCGATCCGGTCGATGTTGGGGGTCCGGTAGCCCATCACACCGAGATTGTAGGCGCTGACATTGTACCAGCCGATGTCGTCACCCCAGATGACGACGATGTTCGGCGGCTGCTGTTGCTGCGCGGGCGCTGGCGTCGGGGCCAACCCCGACAACAACATCGCTGCCGTACCGGCAACGACCGACAGGCGTCGCATCTCGGGATCCTCCCTTTTGCACCGGCGGGCCGCCTCGAGCCTTTTGCACCGGCGGTACCGCCTCGGGGCGCGACGGTGCAGCACCGATTTATTGCGTAAATCTCGACGGCTGCTTACCTTTTTGTGACAAGAGAGAGCGATGCCCGATCAACTGCCGGCGACCACGGAAGCGCGTGGAATGGGCCCGCTGCCACGACTGGTGCGCGACATGGCCAGCGAGGCGGTGTTGCTGCGCCTGCTCCGGCAGTCGCATCTGCCCGTGGCCGTCCTGGAGAATCCCGGCCTGAGGATTCCAGTCCGGGATCTGGCGATGCTGTTCAGCGAGGCCGCACGGACGGTTGGCGACAGCGCCTTCGGCCTGCGCGTCGGCGCTGCGATGGCGCCGACCGACTATGGCGCGTTCGCCCGGTATTCGTTGGCGGCGCCGACCCTCGGCCGAGGTCTGGGCCGGCTGGTCCGCAGTATCGGGCACTATCAGCAGGACGGGTGCATCTTCGTCGAGTCCTCGGGACCGCTGGTGCGCATGGGCTACCGGACACCGTTCCCTGCTGCGCCGTTCACACGGCACCACGGCGACCATGTCATCTCGCCGCTGATCCAGTTCGGACGGGCCTTCCTCGGCGCCGACTGGCGGCCGTCGGCCATCGAGGTGCCCTATGCGCGCGACAGCCACCATCTGCGCGCGCTGGACACCTATCTGGGCGTTCCCGTCTGCTGGTCGCGGCCGGCGGTGGCGCTGCTGTTCCCGCGCGAGGTGCTGGCGGCGAGGCGCCGGCCGTCGTTCGCGGTGCAGCCGCTGTCGCGAAGCGAGCTGCGCGATCTCCTGGGCCGGCCACGCCGGCCGACGGTCAGCGACCTGGTGGCCGAGATCGTGGCCCTGCGCCTGCAGGACGGCCGGGTGGACCTCGACGGGGCCGCCGCCAGGCTCGGCATGCACCGGCGCGCCCTCCAGCGCGCGCTGGCCGGGGAAGGGGTGACCTATCGCAACGTCACCGAGCGCGTCATGCGTCTCACCGCCGAACGGGAGCTGTCGCAAAGCGACCAGCCCATCGCCGATCTGGCCCTGGCGCTCGGCTTCAGCGAGCCGCAGCATTTCACCCGCGCCTTCCGCCGCTGGACCGGTGTCGCTCCCAGCGCCTACCGCTCGGCCGTCGCCGGCGGGTAGCCGTCAGACCGTGGCGATGTCGGGCGCGTCGACCGACTTCATGCCGACGACATGGTAGCCGGAATCGACGTGGAGGATCTCGCCGGTGGTGCCGGCGCCGAGGTCGGAGAGCAGGTAGACGCCGGCGCCGCCGACGTCCTCGATGGTGGTGTTGCGCTTGAGCGGCGCGTTGTACTCGTTCCACTTCAGGATGTAGCGGAAGTCGCCGATGCCGCTGGCCGCCAGCGTCTTGACCGGGCCGGCCGAGATGGCGTTGACCCGCACCTTCTGGCCGCCGAGGTCGACGGCGAGGTAGCGCACGCTGGCCTCGAGCGCCGCCTTGGCCACGCCCATGACGTTGTAGTGCGGCACCACCTTCTCGGCACCGTAGTAGGTGAGCGTCAGCAGCGAGCCGCCGTCCGGCATCAGCGGCAGGCAGCGGCGGGCGAGGTCGGTGAAGGAGAAGCAGGAGATCTGCAGGGTCCGGTCGAAGTTCTCGGCCGTGGTGTCAACGTAACGGCCCTTCAGCTCGTCCTTGTCGGAGAACGCCACCGCGTGCACGGCGAAGTCGAGGCGCCCCCAACGCTCGGCGATGACGGCGAAGAGCGCATCCATGCTGGCGGGATCGGTGACGTCGGCCGGGGCGGTGAAGGCCGCCCCCACCTGCTCGGCCAGCGGCAGGACCCGCTTCATCAGCGCCTCGCCCTGCCAGGTCACGGCGAGCTCGGCACCGTGATCGTACGCCGCCTTGGCCACGCCCCAGGCCAGGGACCGGTCGTTGGCGATGCCCATGATCAGGCCGCGCTTGCCGGCCATCAACGCCGTGGCGTTGCTCATCCGCGTTCTACTCCGTCGCAGGTCGGTCTCGGGCTCGCGGCCATCGCGATGCTAGCTCCTGGGTCCGATCGGCGGAAGGCCGGGCCGGCCCGCCTGGGGCGTGCTGCGCAGCCGCTCGCGGCGAATGGCGCCGTTGAGCTGCGCACCCAAGATAAACACGATGGCCGATATGTAGAAGAAGAACAATGTGAGGATGATGCCGGCGAGGCTGCCATAGGTGACCGTGTAGCTGCCCAGGTTCTGCAGATAGAGCGAGTAGATCTTGGCCGACGCCGCCCACAGCGCCACGGCGACCAGGGCGCCGGGCAGGACCTCTATCATGTGGACGTTGGCGTTGGGCAGCACCGTGTAGAGGCCGACGAACAGGCCGAGCAGCAGCAGGATGCCGATGACGTGGCGGGCCAGCGTGTAGGTGCTGGGCTCGACATATTCGCCGCGCGACAGGAACTCGACCAGCTCGCTCACCAGCGGGCCCACCACGAGCGCCAGCATCGCCAGGATGATGATGAAGGCCGAGATCACGGTCAGCGCCATGCTGTGCAGCCGCGACCAGACGAAGTGCGGATACTCGGTGACGTCGTAGGCGAGATTGACCGCCGCGCGCAGCGATTCGAAGCCCGAGGACGAGAACCACAGGGTCAGCCCGATCGACACGGTCAGCAGGCTGGTGCTGGCATTGTCGCGGATGCCCTCGATCACCGGCCGCAGCACACCCGCCACCTCCGGCGGCAGCAGCTCGAGGGCCAGCTCGATCGAGGCCGCCGCCGCCACGCCCTGGCCCAGGAAGCCAGCGAGCGTGACCAGGAAGAGCAGGAACGGGAACAGCGCGAACAGCGAGGCGAAGGCGATGTAGCCGGCGTAGATGAAGCCCTTGTCGTAGACGAAATGGTCGAGCGCCGGCCAGATCAGCCGCCAGGCCAGCCGCAGCGGCGGCATCCGGCCTGAGGGCACCGGCTCCTCGGGCGGCTGGTCGCTCATCGGACGGTTGCCTGGCTGGCTGTCGGGCACGCTCGCATGGCGACCGTATAGGCCCAGCGCCGGCAGGGCTGCCAGCACCCGGCGGCCACAGCGGCGGCGCTCTGGTCAGCCGCAGGCCCGCCCGATATGGTCGGCAGTCCGAGCGAGACGGGAGGCGCGCCCATGGCTTCGGTGACAGTCTACGACAAGTCCAGGCTGCCCAGCCGGCACAGCACCATAGGCCCGGAGCGGGCGCCGCACCGCTCCTACTACTATGCCATGGGCCTCTCGAAGGACGACATCGCCCGGCCGTTCGTCGGCGTCGTCACCACCTGGAACGAGGCGGCACCCTGCAACATCGCCCTCGGGCGGCAGGCCCAGGCCGCCAAGCGCGGCGTCGCCAAGGCCGGCGGCACGCCGCGCGAGTTCACCACCATCACGGTCACCGACGGCATCGCCATGGGCCACCAGGGCATGAAGAGCTCGCTGGTGAGCCGCGAGGTGATCGCCGACTCCACCGAGCTGACGGTGCGCGGCCACGGCTACGACGCGCTGGTGGGCCTCGCCGGCTGCGACAAGTCGCTGCCCGGCATCATGATGGCGATGGTGCGGCTCAACGTGCCCTCGGTGTTCCTCTATGGCGGCTCGATCCTGCCGGGCAAGTTCAAGGGTAGGGACGTCACCGTCCAGGACGTGTTCGAGGCCGTGGGCATGCATGCGGTGGGCCGGATGTCCGACGAAGATCTCGAGGAGCTCGAGCAAAATGCCTGCCCATCGGCCGGCTCCTGCGGCGGCCAGTTCACCGCCAACACCATGGCCTGCGTCTCCGAGGCGATCGGCCTCGCCCTGCCGGGCTCGGCCGGCACGCCGGCACCCTTCGAGGCGCGCGACAAATGGGCCGAGGAATCCGGCGAGGCGGTGATGCGCCTGCTGGCGTCCGGCATCCGGGCGCGCGACATCGTCACGCGCAAGAGCCTGGAGAACGCCGCCCGCGTGGTGGCGGCATCCGGCGGCTCGACCAATGGCGGCCTGCACCTGCCGGCGATCGCGCACGAGGCCGGCATCGAGCTCGACCTGCACGACGTGGCCAGGATTTTCCGCGAGACGCCCTATATCGGCGACCTCAAGCCCGGCGGCCGCTACGTCATGAAGGATCTCGCCGAGATCGGCGGCGTGCCGGTGCTGATGAAGGCGCTGCTCGACGGCGGCTACCTGCATGGCGACTGCATCACGGTCACCGGCAGGACCATCGCCGAGAACCTGGCGGACGTGCGAATTCCCGACGGGCAGGACATCGTGCGCTCCTGCTCGAAGCCGATCACCAGCTGGGGCGGCGTCGTCGGCCTGCGCGGCTCGCTGGCGCCCGAGGGTGCGATCGTCAAGGTGGCGGGGCTGAAGAACCTGAAGTTCCGCGGTCCTGCGCGGGTGTTCGACGCCGAGGAGGACGCCATGGCGGCGGTCCAGGCCGGCCGCTACGAGGATGGCGAGGTGATCGTCATCCGCTACGAAGGCCCCAAGGGCGGTCCCGGCATGCGCGAGATGCTGGGGGTGACGAGCGCCATCTACGGCCAGGGCAAGGGCGACAGGGTGGCGTTGATCACCGACGGCCGGTTCTCGGGCGCCACGCGCGGCTTCTGCATCGGCCATGTCGGGCCCGAGGCGGCGGTCGGCGGGCCGATCGGCCTGCTTCGCAACGGCGATATCGTCGCCATCGACGCCGAGGCCGGCACCATCGAGGTCGAGCTGTCGGCGGACGAGCTGGTGGCCCGCAAGGCGGCCTGGAAGCCGCGGCCGAGCTTCTATACCTCGGGCACCTTGTGGAAATACGCCCAGACCGTGGGACCGGCGGAGAAGGGTGCGGTGACCCATCCGGGCGGCAAGGCCGAGGCGCATGTCTATGCCGACCTGTGAGCCGAGGGCGGGAATGCGGTCATGAGCATCGTCGTCCGCGAGCTCGCCCCGCATGTGGTGGAGCTGAGGCTCGACCGGCCGGAGCGGATGAACGCGCTCAGCGTCGCCATGGTCGAGGCGATGGCCGAGGCGCTGGACGGCATCGCCGCCGGCAAGGCGCGCATGCTGGTGGTCAGCGCCTCCGGCCGTGCCTTCTGCGCCGGCGCCGACCTCAAGGAGCGGCGGGAGATGGACGCGGTCCGGCGCCTCGCCCACAACGCCGGAATCAACGCCGCCATCAACGCCGTCGCCGCCCTGCCGATGCCGACGCTGGCGGCGATCAACGGGGCGGCACTCGGCGGCGGCTGCGAGCTGGCGCTGGCCTGCGACCTGCGCATCGCCGCCGAGCAGGCCAGTATCGGCCTGACCGAGAGCCGGATCGGCGTCTACCCGGCGGCCGGTGGCACCCAGCGGCTGCCGCGCCTCGTCGGCGCCTCCCGGGCGCTGGAGCTGATGTTCACCGCCGAGCCGGTGAGCGGCCGCCGTGCCGCCGAGATCGGCCTGGTCAACGAGGCGGTCACGGCCGAGCGGCTCAACGAGCGCGTGCGCGAGCTGGCGACGCTGGTGGCCTCGCGCTCGCCGAATTCGCTGCGGACCATCAAGCGGCTGGTGACGGCGGGTACGGCGCTGCCGCTGGCCGACGGACTGGCGCTGGAGCGGGCGGCGCTGCCCGAGGTGTTCGCGTCGGCGGACTATGCCGAGGGGTTGGCGGCGTTCGCGGAGAAGCGGCCGCCGCGGTTCGGGTGAACGGCGGCGCCGGCTTCTCCGTACCCCTCATCCGAACCGCCTGAGATCCAGCGTGTGCGGGAACTCCGGGTTCGGGTCCGCCGGCAGCGGGGTCATGTGGCCAGGGGTGTGGCCCCAGGGCTGGAACCTCGCCAGGCGCCGGCCCTCGGCCTCGAAATCGTTGATCGGCAGGGTCTCGAAGTTGCGGCCGGCGGGGTGCATGACGTGATAGGTGCAGCCGCCGATCGAGCGGCCGTTCCACCTGTCGACGACGTCGAAGACCAGGGGCGAGTGCAGGCCGATGGTCGGGTGCAGGCAGTGCGGCGGCCACCAGGCGCGGAAGCGCACGCCGGCCACCGAGGTCTCGTTGCCGGTGAGCTGCAGCGGCATCTCGCGGCGGTTGCAGGTGACGGTCCAGCGGTCGTCGAGCCGGCCGGCGACCTTGACCTGCAGGCGCTCCAGCGAGCTGTCGACGTAGCGGGCGGTGCCGCCGATGACACCCTCCTCGCCCATGACGTGCCAGGGCTCGAGGGCGGCGCGCAGCTCGACATGGATGTCGCGGTACTCGACCTCGCCGTAGAGCGGGAAGCGGAACTCGAAGTGGGTGTCGTACCACTCGGGCCTGAGGTCGATGCCGGCGGATTCGCGCAGCTGGTCCAGCACGTCGCAGAAGTCGCGCCAGACATAGTGCGGCAGCATGTAGCGGTCGTGCAGCGCCGTGCCGAAGCGGATCAGCGGCCGGCGGTAGGGCCGGTCCCAGAACCAGGCGATCAGCGCCCGCAGCACCAGCTGCTGCGCCAGGCTCATCCGGGC
>DAOLFG010000041.1:0-45299 GCA_035326425.1 Geminicoccus sp.
GATCGTCCCGATGTTCGCGTGCGGCTTCGTCCGCTCGAATTTCGCCTTGGCCATCGCCGAGGAGTCCTGCCTGCTGTTGAGATGTGATGGTTCGGAGAAGGCGGCTCAGCCTGGAGCGGGTGACGGGAATCGAACCCGCACCACCAGCTTGGAAGGCTGGAGCTCTACCATTGAGCTACACCCGCGTGAGCTAGGGCCCATGGTGGAATGAGCGGCCCGCTCATAGAGCAACCCCGCGGGGGGCGCAACCGACGTCGCTCGATCGTGGCGCGATCAGCCCGGAAGGCCCGGAACCACCCGCTCGTGCGGCCGGAACAGCCGGCCGCGCTCGGCCAGGATCACCAGCACCAGGGCAACGAGCCCGAGGGCCGCCATGCCCTGCCCGAGCGGCAGGGTGGTGCCGTCGAAGCGCTGCCCGAGCCAGAAGCCGAGCAACGCCGCGCCCACCGTGCTGACGAAGCCCATCACCGAGGAGGCGGTGCCGGCGACATGGCCCATCGGCTCCATGGCCATGGCGTTGAAGTTGGGGGCGACGAGGCCGAAGCAGAACATCATCGCCGCCTGCACCACGACGAAGACCCACAGCGTCTCGCCGGCGGTCGAGCCGATGACGACATGCAGGCAAGCCAGCGCGATGAAGCCCAGCAGCGCGACGTGCGAGATCCGCCGCGAGCCGATGCGGCCGACCAGCCGGGCATTGGTCAGCGAGGCCAGCGCCATCGACATGGCGATGCCGGCGAAGATGGTGGTGAACAGGTGCGGCACGCCGAAGGCCTGCGCGAAGATCGGCTGCGCCGAGTTGAGGAAGCCGAACAGCCCGCCCAGCACCACCGTCATCGCCAACATGTAGCCGACGGCGATCCGGTTGCTCAGCACCGTGTGGAAGGCCTCGACGATGTTGTGCAGCGAGATCGGCCGGCGATCCTCGGGGTGCAGGGTCTCGGGCATGCGCCACGCCGCCCACAGCAGCACGGCCGAGCCGAAAGCCGCCAGCACGCCGAAGATCCAGCGCCAGGGCGCCACCAGGATGACGACCTGGCCGACGCTCGGGGCCAGCACCGGCACCGCCAGGAAGACGATCATGGCGAGCGACATCACCTGCGCCATCCGCCGGCCCGAATAGCAGTCGCGGACGATCGACACCGCCAGCACGCGCGTCGCCGCCGCGCCGATGCCCTGGACGACGCGGGCGACGATCATCGACCCGAAGTCCGGCGCGAAGAAGGTGGCGACGGCCGCCACCACGTAGAGCGCGAGGCCGAACAGCAGCACGGGCTTGCGGCCGTAACGGTCGGAGAGCGTGCCGTAGACGATCTGGGCGGCACCGAAGCCCAGCAGGTAGGCGGTCAGCACCCACTGCGACTGCAGCTCGTCGGCGAGGCCGAAGCTGCGGGCGATGTCCGGCAGGGCGGGCAGCATGGCGTCGATCGCCAGCGCGTTGGTCGCCATGACGGCGGCGACGAACGCGACGAACTGCTTGAAGCCCATGCCGGGATGCGGCTGGGCGGCGGCGGCGGCAATGCTCATGACGGCTTTCTGACGAGACGGCCGCATGCAAACCGTGCCGCCGGGAAAATGAACAGGCCTCGATGCGCATGGAAGCCATGCGCATGCCCCCGAGCGGCACGGCGGGGAGCCCGGATGTGGTGGTGGAGGGGGAAGGATTCGAACCTTCGTAGACGTAAGTCGGCTGATTTACAGTCAGCTGCCATTGACCGCTCGGCCACCCCTCCGTACCCAGGCAGCGAGGCCGGCGCGAGTTATCGTGGCGCCGAACGGCTTGTCAACACGTCGGCTCCCGAATGTCGCACGCCAGAACACCAAC
The DNA here is from genome assembly GCA_035326425.1 of Geminicoccus sp. GTDB lineage: Bacteria > Pseudomonadota > Alphaproteobacteria > Geminicoccales > Geminicoccaceae > CALKJU01. Next base: position 1,826 of record DAOLFG010000041.1, read on the forward strand.
GCCACCCCGCCACCGCCGCGGGCCGCAGAGGCCCGCGCACGGCCATGCCGCCGGGGCGTGGATCTGGGGCCGCCATGCGGTCGAGGCGGCCCTGGCCAATCCGCGCCGGACCTGCATCAGGCTGCTGGCGACGCCGCCGGCGCTGGAGCGGCTGGGCGAGCGGGCGCGGCGGCCGGAGCTGGCGGTCGAGGCCGCCACCGCCCAGGCCATCGAGCGGCAGGTGGGCGCCGACGAGGTGCACCAGGGCCTGGCCCTCGAGGTCGGGCCGCTGGCGCCGCTGCCGCTGGACGAGGCCGCGGCACGGCCCGGCCGCGCTCTCCTGCTGGCGCTCGACCAGATCAGCGATCCGCGCAATGTCGGCGCCATCCTGCGCAGCGCCGCGGCCTTCGCGGTCGATGCGGTGATCGTGCCCGAGCGCCGCTCGGCCGAGCTCGGCGGTGCTGCCGCCCGGGCCGCCGCCGGCGGGCTCGACATGGTGCCGCTGGTCGAGGTCACCAATCTCGCCCAGGCGCTGGCGACGCTGAAGAGGCAGGGCTTCTGGATCGTCGGCCTCGACGGCGCCGGCGACCGGACGCTGGCCGGGCTGCCGTCGTTCGAGCGGGTGGCCGTGGTGCTGGGGTCGGAGGGCGCCGGCCTGCGCCGCCTGGTGGCCGAGAGCTGCGACGCGCTGGTGCGGATCGAGATCGCGCCGGGCATCGACAGCCTGAACGTCGCGGTAGCAGCCGGGATCGCTCTGCACAGCCTGAGCGCCCGGCTTGCGGCGGGGCTGCCGGCGGCCTAATTGACCGTTGCTGCCGGCGTAGCTCAGTTGGTAGAGCAACCGCCTTGTAAGCGGTAGGCCGGGGGTTCAAGTCCCTCCGCCGGCACCATCCTTCCTGCCCCCGCCCCGTCCTTCCTGCCCCGACTCAGCGGGCGTCGAGCACCGGATCCCGGCGCTCGGCCGTGGTCAGGCCCTGGGGCAGGATGGCCTTGGCCTGGGCCACGAGGTCCGGGAAGTTGCGCCAGGGCGGCGCCCGCCAGATCCGGACGAGTCCGTCGCGGGTCGCCGCCGCCAGCAGGCGGCCGTCGCGCCCCATGGCGATCGCATCCACCGGACCGCCCTCGCTCCTCAGCAGGCCGACCTCGCTGCCGGACGGCGCATCCAGCAGCAGCACCGTCCCGGACACGGTCCCGACCGCCAGGCGCTCGGCCGCCTGGCCGAGCGTCAGGCTGACGATGTCCGGTCGCATCGGCGCGAGCTTGGCGCGGGCACGGACGCTCAGGACATTGCCCTGCTCGGCGTCGGCGACGGCCCTGGCGAGATCGGCACCTTCGAGCACCGGCGTCGGCAGCTCGGCATCGCCCATGCCGGCGACGGTGCCGCCGGTCCCGCTCGCGAGGTCCCAGCGCCACACGGTCCCGTCCGCCGACCCGCTCAGCAGCTCGCCGCCGGCGGAGAAGCCCAGGGAGCTGATCGCGGCACCATGGCCGCGCAGCTCGCCGTCCCACCGGCCTTCGGCGAGGCGCCACAGCCTGATGCCGCCATCCAGGGCGCCGGCGGCGACCAGCCCCCGGCTGCCGTCGAGGGCGGCGGCGCGCAGCGGCGTGCCGGCATCGATCCGCGACACCTTTCCGTCCCGATCGACGGGCCACAGCCGGACGCTGCCGTCGTCGGAGGCCCCAAGCAGGCGGCCGTCGCCGGTGAAGGACAGCGAGCGGACCGCCGCGGCGTGGCCGTCGAGCCGGCGCAACAGCCGGCCCGTCGACACCTCCCGGAGCTCGACCGCACCGCCGGCCGACCCGATGGCCAGCATGGTCTCGCCAGCGTCGAACGCCATCGCCGTCACCGCGGTCTCGCCCTTGCCGACCACGGCCGTCGGCAGCTGCCAGCCGCCGACGTCCCAGACCTGCGCCGTGCCGTCCTGCGAGGCGGTGGCGAGCCGCCTGCCGTCCGGGCTGAAGCCGACCGACCAGACCCGGTGCTGATGGCCCTTGATGACGCCGAGCGACGCACCGGTGGCGACGTCCCAGAGCCGCACCGTGCGGTCGCCCGATGCCGTCGCCAGCCGGCGGCCGTCGGGGCTGAAGGCGGCCCACGCCACCCAGTCGCCGTGGCCGCGCAGCTCGGCCAGCAGGCCCAGATCGGCCGTCGACCACAGTCGCGCCGTGCCGTCGAGCGAGGTCGTGACGAGACGGCTGCCGTCGGGGCTGTAGGCGGCGTGCCACACCCGCCGCGGATGGGCCGCCAGCCGCGCCAGCGGCGCGCCGGTGCGGCCCGAGAAGAACCGCAGGATCCCCTGCTCGGTGCTGCTGACGATGGTCTCGCCGGTCGGATCGAACCGCGCCGACCAGAGATTGCCCTCGCCGACCTCGATCCGCGCGATCGTGGCGCCGGTCGGCACTTCCCACAGCCTGACGGTGCCGTCCTCCGCCGCCGACAGCAGGCGCTGCCCGTCCGGGCTCCAGGCGATGCTCGTCGGCTTGAGGCTGTGCCCGGCCAGCGTCGCGACCTCGGAGCCGCTGCCGATGTCCCAGACACGGACGAGATTGTCCCAGGCGACACCGGCCAGTCGGCGGCCGTCCGGGCTGAACGCGACACGGCGCAGCTCGGCCGGAACCCTGGGCAGGGTGCGGACGATCCGGCCGGAGGCGGCGTCCCACAGCCGGGCGTGGCCATCGCCGCTGGCGGTGGCGATCATGCCGCCGTCCGGGCTCCAGGCGACGTCGTCGACCGTGGCGCTGCCATCGCCGAGCACCGCCAGCCGCCGCTGCGCCGTCAGCGCCTCGAGCAGGGCGATGGCGCCCTGCGGCGTGTCGGGTCCGAGCTCCGGCCGCTCGATCGCCCGAGGCATGGCCTGCAGCGCCAGCGCCAACGCCAAGCCGGGCTTGGCGCCGTCGATCGCCTCCATGGCACGGCGCGCCAGCAGCCGCGAATTGGCGGCCTCGGCGCGGTCGCGCTGGGTCGCCGCGTCCTGCAGGGCGGCTGCGGCGTCGGCCCGGGCCCTTTCGGCCTCGCCCTTGGCGGTGGTGGCCGACCAGGCGAGCCAGGAGGCGCCGCCGGCCAGCACGGCGAGGCCGAGAGCCAGCGCGCGCAACCGGTTCAGCGCCCGGCGCGCCGCCCGGTCGCGGGCTGCCCTCGAGCCTTCGATGAAGGCGACGAGCGGCGAGGTGAGCTCTCCGCGCCGTTGCTGCAGCAGATCCTCGGCCTCGGCCAACCGGCGCCCCGGAGGCAGCAGGAAATCGGTGCTGCGGCCCTCGCGCTCCCAGCGCCGCACCTCACTGTCGAGGGCCGCGCGTATGGTGAGCAGCTCGCGGTCGGACTGGATCTGGTCACGGGCACGTGGCCAGTGCGTCGTCAGCGCCTCGTGCGCCAGGCGCAGCTCGCTGCCGCCGTCCCGGTCGTGGTCGACCACCAGCAGCCGGGCACCCGCCAGCGTGTCGACGAGCGCGCGGCGCTCGGGGTTGGTGGCAACGTCGGCCCGGCGCGCCGCATGCGCCGTCACCGTGCCGTCGACACCGATGGTGACCAGCGCCCGGATCACCGACGGCAGGGCGTAGAGCACGGCCGGCGGCAGGTCGCGCACGACCTCCTCGGCGCGCTTGGCGACGGCTCCCTCGAAGCCGCCCAGCCTGCGATAGTCGGCGAAGGTCAGCTGGCGCGCGTCGCCGGCGGCGGCATGCAGGCTCGCCAGCGTGAACGACAGCAGCGGCAGCGGGATGCGGTTGCGCACCGCATCCTCGTGCAGCACGTCGTCGAGCCGCCCCTCGGCGTCGCTGTGCTCGAAGCGCAGGCCGGCGCGCCTCGCCGGCTCGCGGATGATCTGGCCGATCTCGCTCGGGCTCGGCGGCAGCAGCTCGTAGCTGCCGAAGCCGTCCCTCAGCTCGGCGAGCCCCGGGATCTCCGAGCAGCGGTGATAGAAGTCGCCCCGCATGGTGGCGACGATCCAGGCGAAGCCGCTGCCGGCCAGGGCCGCCAGGACGCGCACGAACGCCTCGGCGCGCGGATCCCCGCCCGCCTCCTCGGCCAGCAACTCCTCGAGCTGGTCGACGATCAGCAGGAGCCTGGCTCTCGCGGGCTCGAGCAACGGCCGCAGCCGGGCCGACGCCAGCTCCGGCTCGGCGGCGATGGTCTCGACCAGCGCCTCGGCTTCGGCCTGGCTGATGCCGACGCCGCCCAAGGCTTCGGGGACGGCGAGGCTGGCGGCGAGCGCCGCCAGCGCCGGCGGGGCACCGCCCGGCCGCAAGGTGGCCCAGAGCCAGCGATCGACCCCTTCGATGGCGCCGGGCCGCATCAGCGCCGGCAGGATGCCGGCGCGCGCCAGCGACGACTTGCCGACGCCGCTGGCACCGTGGACCAGCAGGAAGGCGCAGCCCTCGGCGGCGCGTCTCGCCAGCCGCTCGGTGGCTTCGCCGACGGCGCGCGCACGGCCATGGAACATCGAGGACTCGCCGACCTCGAAGGGCACCAGGCCGTGATAGGGCGGCGCCGGGTCGAGATCGGACGGCAGCGGGATGCGGAAGACCTGGATCGGCCGGCCGATGTTCTTCAGCCGCTGTCGGCCGAGATCCTCGAACGCGACCTCCAGGTGGTCGCGCACATGCTCGGCCACCGCCGCCGACAGGCAGATGCCGCCCGGCCTGGCCAGCGCCTCGAGCCTGGCCGCGACGTTGACGCCGTCCCCGACGACCGCCCCTTCCTCGGCCATCACGTCGCCGAGATTGATGCCGATGCGCCAGCGCATGCGGTCGCCCTCGGCGCGGGCGGATTCGATGTCGTGCAGCGCCAGCTGGACGTCGATGGCGCAGCGCACCGCCTCGACCGGGCTCGAGAACTCGGCATAGATGCTGTCGCCGGCGGCACCGAAGGGCTGGCCGCGGTGCTGCGCCACCAATTGCCGGATCAGAGCGCGATGGGTCGCGAACAGCGACATCGTGCCCTCGTCGTCGCGCGCCATCATCCGCGAGTAGCCGACGACGTCGCACGCCAGCACGGTCGCCAGACGACGCTGCACCACGGTCTCAGCGCTCCCCTTCGCTCGGCCGAAGGCGCCTCGGGTCAAGAGCAGGAGCTTCCGGCGACCCGGGCCGGGAGCCTTGCAGCTATATCAGCACCGCCCGCTTCCTACGAGCGATCAGCCGGGCTCGCTGCCCGCCCAGGCCAGCCACATCGCCGCGGTCCAGGTGAAGCTGCCGCCGCCGCAGGGTGCACCGTCGCGGGGATCGAAATATTCGTAGAAGCCGCCGCGGTCGATCAGCTCGCGGGTGTCGGCGCGGATGCGCCGGGCGATGCCGTCGTGGCCGGACTGACGCAGCCCCTCCCCCACCATGAAGTTGGCGATCGCCCAAATCGGCCCGCGCCAGTAGCGGATGGCATCGAAGCGCGGATCGTCGGCGGCGGTGCTGGCGACGGCATAGCGGGTCTTGGCGATCCAGGCTTCGAGCAGCGCCAGCAGCCGGCCGTCGCCCCGGCCGGCCCAGAAGGCCAGGAAGCCCGCATGGGTCGCCGCCGGCACGCGGCCGCCCGCCACCTGGTCGATCGAGTGCCACATGCCGGTGGCCGGATCGACGAACAGCCCGAACGCCCGTTCCGAGCGCTCGATCCAGCCTTCGATCTCGGCCGCGGCCGTGTCGTCGCCGAAGCGCTGCGCCAGGGCCAGCAGGTCGCGGTCGGCGCGCATCAGGATGCAGTTGAGGCCGACATCGGCGACGCGGAACGGCGAGGCGCCGGTGATCTCGTGCCGCCAGCCGCGGGTGCGGAAGAACCCCACCAGCGTCATGTAGCGGTCGTACTCGGCCTTGGTCGGCCGCATCGAGGCGTTCACGTGCTGGGTGTCGCGGCGGACATAAGCCTCGAGGTCGGCCGCCACCTCGACCCGGCCCAGCGCCTCGTCCCAGGCCGGGCTGTTGTCCATGCCCGTCTCCCAGGGGTGCAGCACGCTGACGATCCCCTCCCCGTCCGGATCGCGGACGCTGTGGAACCAGCGGTGATAGGCGAGCAGCTTGGGTAGCAGCGCCCGGGCGCGGCGCTCCGCCATTCCGCCGTCGGCCGCACCCTCCAGGATCCGCCGCACGCAGGAGGCCGCCACCGGCGGCTGAGTGATGCCCGAGGTCGGCGGCGTCCTGCCGGTGCCCCAGCGCTCCGGCCCCGGGAAGTAGCCGGGATCCGGCCGGTGGAAGACGATGTGCGGCACCATGCCGTCCGGCCACTGTGCGGAGAACAGCGTCTCGATCTCGGTCCAGGCGCGGTCCTCGTCGATGCGCGCCCAGCCCAGCGCCACGAGGCAGCTGTCCCAGTTCCACTGGAAGGGATAGAGGCCCCTGGTTGGCACGGTGTAGCCGCTGCGGTCGTTGCCCTTGATGATCTCGGCCGCCTCGCGGTCACGGGCCGTGGTGAGCGCGGTCATGCGGCAAGCGCCTCCTGGCTGTCGGCGTCGAACCAGCGGATGCGCTCGCGTCTGGGCTCGACATGGATGATGTCGCCGACGCGGACCCGGCGGTCGGGCTCGACGGCGATGCGGACCGACTCCTCGCCGATCCGCAGCATCAGCAGGGTATGGGGACCCAGCGGCTCGACCACCAGCACCTGGCCGGCGAGCCGGCCCGGCCCGGGCCCGTCGGCGACGGCGAGATCCTCGGGCCGGATGCCGAACAGGAGCTTCCGCCCACCGCCGGGCCCGACGATGACCGTGCCGCCCACCTCGACCCCGCCTTCCCCCGGCGTGGCGGCGAGGAAATTCATCGGCGGATTGCCGATGAACCCGCCGCAGAACACCGTCGCCGGGTCCTGGTAGACCCGCATCGGCACGTCGTACTGCACGATGTGGCCGCCCGACATGATGGCGATGCGGTCGGCGAGGCTCATCGCCTCGACTTGGTCGTGGGTGACGTAGATCGTGGTGGTGCGGCTCTCCTGCAGCAGGCCCTTGAGCTCGGCGCGCATCTCCAGGCGCAAGAGGGCGTCGAGGTTGGACAGGGGCTCGTCCATCAGCAGCACCTCGGGCTCGACCGCGAGGGCACGGGCCACGGCCACCCGCTGGCGTTGACCGCCCGAGAGCTGGCCGGTGTATTTCGCGAGCTGGCTCTCGATGTGCATCATCGAGGCCGCGCGCTCGACCTTCTCCCTGATCTGCGCCTCGGCCAGCTGCTTCTTCATCCTGAGGCCGAAGGCGATGTTCTCGAACACCGTCATGTGCGGGAAGACGGCGTAGTTCTGGAACACCATGGCGATGTTGCGGCGGCGCGGCGGCAGGCCGTTGACCTTCCTCTCGCCGATCCAGACCTCGCCCGAGCTCTCGGTCTCGAGGCCGGCGATGATGCGGAGCAGCGTGGTCTTGCCGCAGCCCGAGGGGCCGAGCAGCACGGTGAACTCGCGGTCGCGCACCTCCAGCGACACTGATTTCAGCGCCTCGAAGCCGCCGAACGCCTTGCGCACATTGCCGACGCGGATACCGGCCATCGGTCGTCCCGACTCCTAGCGGTTGGCGATGCCCCACATGGTGAACAGGTGGCGGCGGATCACGAAGATGAAGACCAGCGCCGGCACGATCAGGAACAGGCCGCCGGCGAAGCGGAACTCGAGCGGCGATTCGTTGAGGCTGGCCAGCAGGAAGCCGGTGAGCGTGCGGTTGCGCAGCGTCAGCACCGAGGCCGCGAACACCTCGTTCCACGAGATGACGAAGGCGAAGATGGCGGTGGCGGCGATGCCGGGACGCGCCAGCGGCCAGACCACCTTCCAGAAGGCCTGCAGCCGGTTGCAGCCGAGCGTCCAGGCCGCCTCCTCCAGCTCGCGCGGGATGCCGACGAACAGGCTGGAGCTGACCAGGGTGGCGAAGGGCAGCGCCAGGGCGGTGTGGACCAGCGCCACGGCGAGCACGGTGTCGTAGATGCCGAGCTGGATGAAGCGGACGGTGAGCGGCAGCGCCAGGATGGCGATCGGGAAGGCGCGGGTGAGCAGGATCAGGAGGCAGTAGGCGTCCTTGCCCCTGAAGGCGAAACGGGCCAGCGCGTAGCCGGCGGGCGCCCCCAGCGCCACCGCCAGCACCATGGTCATGGCGGCCACCAGCACGCTGTTGAGGATGGCCTTCCACACCCCGGCGACGCCGAAGAAGAAGGCCAGCGTCTCGACCGAGATGTGGGTCGGCAGGAAGCTCTTGGGCCAGGCGTTGATGACCTGGGTGCCGCCGAAGGCGCTGGTCGCCAGCAGATAGATCGGCACCAGCACCCAGATGCCGGCCACGACCGCCAGCGCCTGCCAGATCGGCAAGCGCGCCGTCACGCCAGCGTCTCCTCGCGGACGCGCAGCACGCGCAGATAGAAGAAGGTGACGGCCAGCGAGATGGCGAGCACCAGCACGGCATAGGCCGAGGCCACGCCGGAATTCTGGTAGTCGTTCTGCCAGGCGTAGGCCTCGCCCACCAGCACCGGCAGGTTGCGGCCGCCCAGCGCCACGACGACGGCAAACACCTCGAAGGCCAGGATGGTGCGCAGGATCAGCGCCGTCTGCAGGCTGGGCTTCAGCGCCGGCAGCGTCACCTTGACGAAGCGCTGCCAGGGTGTGGCGCCGAACACCTCGGCCGCCTCGCCATATTCCTTGGGGATGAGCTGCATGCCGGCGACGACGATGACCAGCACGATGGCGGTGGCGCGCCAGACCTCGGCGACCACCACGGCCGCGAACAGGACCCAAGGCGTCTCGTAGGACAGCCACGAGGCCGGGCCGTCGATCAGCCCCATGGCCTGGAGCGCGGTGTTGACGTAGCCGCGCTCGCTCATGATGGCGAGCCAGACGATGCCGGCGGCGAGATCCGATATGCCGAGCGGGATGGTCCACACATAGAGATGGATGTCGCGGCCACGGCGGATGTTGCCCAGGAGCGAGGCCAGCGCCAGCGCCAGCACGAGCTGCAGCGGCACCACCACGATCACCAGCAGCACGGTGTTCTTCACCGCGTCGCCGAAGTTGAGGTCGTCGGCCATCTCGCGGAAGTTCCGCAGCGACCAGACGCCGGCATCGTCGGTGAAGGCGATCAGGATCGCCTCCGCCAGCGGCCAGACGAACAGGGCGAGCAGGAAGACGGCGCTCGGCGCCAGCAGCAGGTACGGGATCGCCCGTTCCCTCATGGGCGCTCGCTGGTCGGGGGCGGCGGGAGGCTCCCCGGCCTCCCGCCTCGGGTCCGGCTCACTCGACCGGGCAGGGGCCGTCGGACGCGGCATCCGGCAGCCAGCAGGGCGCGCCGCTCGCCTGCATGATGCCGGCGAGCTTGGTCCCCTCGGTCTCGAGGGCTTCCTTCACGTCCTGGCCGCGGATGACGATGCGCTGGAAGATGTCGAGGAAGACCTTGTTGAACTCGCCGTTCTTGTCGCCGAGCCCGACCGGCAGCAGCGACGGCACGGCGTCCTTGCTGTTGGCCTGGGTCTGGATGGCGACGGTGGTCATCCGGGCACCCTCGGGCAGGTCGCCCGGCAGGGCGCTGTCGGTGACGGGGTAGAAGCCGGTCTCGCGCAGCACGGCCGCCTGCGCCTCGGGCGTGGTCAGGTAGGAGATCAGCCGCACCGCCGCGTCGCGGTCGGCCAGCCCCTTGGGAATGGCCAGCCCGGCCAGCACCGGCATGTAGCCCCTGCCCTTGCCGGCCGAGGGTGCGGGGAACAGCACGAAGTCGTCGGGCTGCTTGATGACGGCATCCCACAGCCTGGCGGTGTGGTCGAAGGCCACCCACACCTCGCCGGCCAGCAGCGGCTCCTGCATGAAGTCGTAAGACGTCGAGCGCGGGTTGACCGTCTTCCACAGCTCGCGGAACTCGGTCCACATCGTGACGGCGTCGGCGTTCTTGAAGGTGCGCACGACGCCGCCCGTGTAGGACGGATAGAGGTAGCCCTGGAAGAAGCGGTGGATCAGGCCCTTGGGCCCGCCCGGGAAGCCCAGCCGCCGCTCGCCGGTGGCGTCCTGGATCGCCTTGCCCCAGGCGGCGAGCTGGGCATAGCTCAGGGCGTCGAGATCGGCCCCCTGCGGCAGGTAGGGCAGCGCCTTCTTGTTGGCCGCCATGACGTAGGTCGCCTGCATCCAGGGAACGTAGACCTGGTGGCCCGTGCCGTACTGCCCCAGCTCGACGAAGGACGGGATCAGCTTGCGGTCGCCGAGCTGGCCCATCACATCGTCGAGATTGTCGAGATATTGCTGCACCGGCGGCAGGTCGCCGTGCAGGCCGCCGATCACGCCGACCGCCGGCTTGCCGGTCTCGCCCTCGGCCCTGATGCGGGTGATGAACGGCCCGGTGTCCTCGGGGATGAACTGAACGGGATCCGGGAAGTCCCCGAGCACGACCTCCCGGAACTTCTGCGCGCTCTCGATCGGCCGCAGCTGGGTCGACAGGAAGATCGTCTCGGCGTGCGCCACGGCACCCAGGGCCGCGGTCCCCAACAGCGCCACGACACCGACCATCAGCCTCGAACGCATCATCGCCCCCTCCCTGGTCGAGCAGATCGATCCCCGCCATGCGATCCTGCGCTGCCCCGCGCGGCATGGCTACTCCAATGTCCTTGCGGGTCGCGCGCTCGCCCGGCCGGCCCGGGTTGTCACTGCCCGTCGCCGCTGTCATCCTGCCGTCACGCCAGCTCCGCAGAAGAGCTGTGGACGGGATCCAGGAGGGCGAAGGAATGACGAAATCGGGCTGGCTCGCCGGTGCGGGCGTGCTGTCGTTGATGGCGGCGGGCAGCGCCCAGGCCGCGGTCGAGATCCAGATGTGGCACGCCATGAGCGGTGCCAACACCCAGCGCATCGAGTCGCTGGCCGAGGGCTTCAACGCCTCGCAGTCCGACTACAAGGTGGTAGCCAGCTTCAAGGGCAGCTATCCCGAGACGCTGACGGCCGGCATCGCCGCCTTCCGCGCCGGCGACCCGCCGGCGATCCTGCAGGTGCAGGAGGTGGCGACCGCCTCGTTCATGGCGGCGCGCGGTGCGGTCAAGCCGGTGGCCGACGTGATGTCCGAGGCCGGCGAGCCGTTCGATCCCAACTCCTACGTCGCCGCCGTCACCGGCTACTACACCGCACCGGACGGCAAGATGCTGTCCTTCCCGTTCAACAGCTCCACGCCCGTCCTCTACTACAACAGGGACGCCTACAAGGCCGCCGGCCTGGATCCCGCGAAGCCGCCGCGCACCTGGGAGGAGGTCGGCGAGCATACGAAGGAGCTGCGCGAATCCGGCCTGTCCTGCGGCTACACCACGACCTGGATCTCATGGGTCCAGCTCGAGGCCATGAGCGCTCGGCACGGCCAGGAGTTCGCCTCCAACCAGAACGGCTTCGGCGGGCTCGACACCGAGCTGCTCATCGACCGGCCGCTGTTCGTCAAGCACATCGGCCAGCTCGCCGAGTGGCAGAAGACCAAGCAGTTCGACTATGGCGGCCGCACCAACAAGGCGACGCCCAAGTTCGTCAGCGGCGAGTGCGGCCTGTTCACCGAGAGCTCGGCCGGCTACGCCAACGTCAAGACCGGCGCCAAGTTCGACTGGGGCATCGCCCAGCTTCCCTACTGGGCCGACGAGGTCGAGAAGCCGTCCAACACCATCATCGGCGGCGCCTCCTTGTGGGTGATGGAGCGCAAGTCGCCCGAGGTCTACAAGGGCGTGGCGCGCTTCCTCAGCTACCTGTCGCGACCGGAGGTGCAGGCCAAGTGGTCGACCGAGACCGGCTACCTGCCGATCACGCCGGCGGCCTACGACTATATCCGCGCCTCGGGCTTCTATGACCAGAACCCGGGCACCGATACGGCGGTGATCCAGATGAACCCGAACGAGCCGGCCAAGATCAAGGGTGTGCGGCTCGGCAACTTCGTGCAGATCCGCGACATCATCGACGAGGAGCTGGAGAAGGTCTGGGCCGGCCAGGCCACTGCCGAGCAGGGGCTGAAGGCCGCCAAGGAACGCAGCGACGCCGAGATCAGGAAGTTCGCCGCCGCCAATAAGTAGGCCGCGGCGCCGTCCGCCCAGATGGAGAAGCGGGTCGTCTTCCGCGGCCGGGGCCTGCCCTACCTGTTGCTGGCTCCCCAGCTCGCCATCACCCTGGTCTTCTTCATCTGGCCGGCGGCGCAGGCGCTCCGCCAGTCGACGCAGCGCGAGGACGCCTTCGGCCTCGCCACCGAGTTCGTGGGCTTCGCCAATTTCAGCGCCCTGCTCGCCGATCCGGCCTATCTCAACTCGCTGCAGGTCACCGCGGTGTTCTGCATCTCGGTCACCGTGCTGGCGCTGGGCGTCTCGCTGCTGCTGGCGGCGATGGCCGACCGGATCATCCGCGGCAGCGGCACCTATCGCACGCTGCTGATCTGGCCCTACGCCGTGGCGCCGGCCGTCGCCGCCGCCTTGTGGATGTTCCTGTTCAATCCCACGGTCGGCATCGTCAGCTATCTGCTGCGGGCGCTGGGCTATGACTGGAACTACCTGCTGAACGGCGGCCAGGCGATGTTCCTCGTCGTCATCGCCGCCGCCTGGAAGCAGATCAGCTACAACTTCCTTTTCTTCCTGGCGGGGCTGCAGGCGATCCCGCGCTCGCTGATCGAGGCCGCCGCCATCGACGGCGCCGGCCCCGCCCGCCGCTTCTGGACCATCGCCTTCCCGCTGCTGTCGCCCACCACCTTCTTCCTGCTGGTGGTCAACATCGTCTACGCCTTCTTCGACACCTTCGGCATCATCGACGCCATCACGTCCGGCGGGCCCGTCCAGGCCACCAACATCCTGGTCTACAAGGTCTTCAAGGACGGCGTGCTCAACCTCGACCTCGGCAGCTCGGCCGCCCAGTCCGTCATCCTGATGCTGATCGTCACCACGCTGACCGTCGTGCAGTTCCGCTTCATCGAGCGGCGGGTGCATTACTGATGGTCGAGAACCGCCCGCTCGCCACCTTGCTGGCGCACATCACGCTGCTGCTCGGCGTGCTGATCGTGGCCTTCCCGATCTGGGTGGCCTTCGTCGCCAGCACGCACGAGCTGGCCGACGTCGTCCAGGCTCCGATGCCGCTCTGGCCCGGCGGCGAGCTGGTCGAGAACTACAGGAAGGCGCTCACCAGCGGCACGCGCCAGCTCAGCGGCACGCCGGTCAGCACGCTGCTGTTCAACAGCCTGGTGATGGCGCTGGCGGTGGCGATCGGCAAGATCGCCATCTCGCTGCTCTCGGCCTTCGCCATCGTCTATTTCCGCTTCCCGCTGCGGATGCTGGCGTTCTGGACCATCTTCCTGACGCTGATGCTGCCGGTCGAGGTGCGCATCCTGCCGACCTATGCCGTGGTCTCCGGCCTCGGCCTGCTCAATTCCTATACCGGCCTGATCGTGCCGCTGATCGCCTCGGCCACCGCCACCTTCCTGTTCCGCCAGTTCTTCCTCACCGTGCCCGAGGAGCTGGCCGAGGCGGCGCGTATCGACGGTGCGGGACCCATGAAGTTCTTCAAGGACATCCTGGTGCCGCTGTCGCGCACCAACATCGCCGCGCTGTTCGTCATCCTCTTCATCTATGGCTGGAACCAGTATCTCTGGCCGCTGCTGATCACTACCCAGAACGACATGAACACCGTGGTCATCGCCATCGGCCGGATGATCAAGGTTTCCGACGACGCCATCGAGTGGCCGGTCGTGATGGCCACCGTCATGCTGGCCATGCTGCCGCCGGTGGCGGTGGTGATCGGCATGCAGCGGCTGTTCGTCAAAGGCCTGGTCGAGACCGAGAAGTAGAGCGCATGGCCGAGGTCGCGATCGACGACGCCCGCAAGAGCTACGGCGGCACCGAGGTGCTGAAGGGCGTCGACATCACCGTGGCGCACGGCGAGATGCTGGTGATCCTCGGGCCTTCGGGCTGCGGCAAGTCCACGCTCCTGCGCATGATCGCCGGGCTCGAGACCGTCACCGCCGGCGAGATCCGCATCGGCGGCCGGCGGGTCAACGAGCTGGAGCCCATGGACCGCGACATCGCCATGGTGTTCCAGAACTACGCGCTCTACCCGCACATGTCGGTCTACGACAACATGGCCTACGGCCTGCGCAACCGGCGCACGCCCAAGGACGAGATCGAGCGGCGGGTACAGGAGGCGGCGCGCATCCTCGGCCTCGACGCGCTGTTGCAGCGCAAGCCGCGCCAGCTCTCCGGCGGGCAGCGCCAGCGCGTCGCCATGGGCCGGGCCATCGTGCGCGAGCCGGCCGCCTTCCTGTTCGACGAGCCGCTCTCCAATCTCGACGCCAAGCTGCGCGTACAGATGCGCCACGAGATCCGCCAGCTCCAGGCGCGGCTCGGCACCACCGGCATCTACGTCACCCACGACCAGATCGAGGCGATGACGCTGGGCGACCGGCTGATGGTGCTGAATTCGGGCGTGGTCGAGCAGATCGGCAGCCCGCTCGAGGTCTACCGCACACCGGCCAGCCTGTTCGTCGCCGCCTTCATCGGCTCGCCCGCCATGTGCTTCGCCCGGGGCGCTGTCGACCAGGACGGCGGTGCCGTCAGGCTGGGCGGCGGCAGGCTGAGGCTGGAGCCGGCCCGGCCCGATCTCGCCGGACGCGAGCTGCAGGTCGGCCTGCGGCCCGAGCATCTGGACGTCCGCGAGCCGGGGGCCGCCACACTCGACGCCGTGGTCGACTGGGTCGAGGCCCTGGGAGCCGACACCATCGCCCATGTCCGCCTGGCGGACGGCACCGGCCTCGACGTCCGCCTGCCCGGCACCGCCACGGCCAAGGCAGGCGACCGGCTGGGCCTGGCGGCACATCCCGATCACGTCCATCTGTTCGAAATCGAATCCGGCAAGCGTGCATGAAGGCAACAGTCATGTTGCAATCATGCCGCGACCAATGCGATTGATTTGCGACACATTGCGGGCCACTTGACATGTGGCTGCAGAGGCCATGCTGAAACCACCTTTACGCCCGCTGTTAACCCCAACATAATGCTTGTCCATCACGATAACGAAGAGCACGGGGGGCATCCCCCGCATGTTCGTGCCAGCCCGACGTTCGGAGACTTGCCCAATGGCCGTTGCCGCCCCCACGCGCCAGAGGTCCGGTGGAAGTAACCATCCGGTACGGATGCGCTCGCGGGGTGCCCTTGCGGCGGGGGTCGCCGTCTTTGTGATGAGTGCCGCCACCACCTTTTCCGGCATCGCCTATTTCGCCGGCCAGCAGGATCTGGACCGGAAGGAGCGGCTGATCGCCGATCTGGAGCAGGCGGCCGATCTCGGCCACCGGCAGCGGCAGGAAGCCGAGCAGCGTTTCCTTCGCACCATCCGCGACATGGAGACCGCGGCCCAGCACCAGCGCGAGACGATCGAGCGGCTGAGCGCGTTGCAGGCGACCCTGCGGCACGAGCTCGGCGTCGCCGACCAGCAGGTCACCGCGCTGACCGAGGAGCGCGACAGCGCCCGCGAGCTGGCCGATTCGCTCGACAAGGGCGCCCACAGCGTCGAGGTCGCCCAGCGAGACGCCGAGAAGGAGAAGCGTGCCCTCGGCGCCAAGATCACCTCGCTCGAGGCCAGGCTGGCCTCGCTGGTCGAGGAGCGCGACATGGCGCGGCGCACCGAGAAGGGCCTGCGCTGGCGCATGGAGCAGCTGGAGCAGAAGCTCACCGCCGCCAGCGCCGAGGCGACGGATCCGCCGATGCCGAAGCCGCGCCGGTCGGCGTCGGTCAGCGGCCAGGCCGTGGCGATCGAGAAGATCCTCTCCAAGGCCGGGCTGAAGATCGCGACCCTGCTCGACCGCGCCGACGACAGCCAGGAAGGCACCGGCGGTCCGTTCACCGATGCCGAGACCGATGTGGCGAGCCTGGACGAGGCCGGCTCGGCGCAGCTCGCCGCCCGCGAGCAGGCGATGCGCCGGCTGGTCGGCGCGTTGCCCCTCGCCCAGCCGATGAGCGACTTCCGGGTGATGAGCGGCTTCGGCCGGCGCTCCGATCCGATCTCCCGCCGCCGGGCGGTCCACGAGGGCATCGACCTGAGCGGCGATCTCAACGAGCGGGTGCGCGCCACGCAGGACGGCACGGTGGTCCGGGCCGGCCGCTTCGGCGACTACGGCATCGTCGTCGAGGTCGACCACGGCATGGGCATCGTGACCCGCTATGCCCACCTCAAGGGCGTTCTGGTGAGGAAGGGCGAGAAGGTCTCGGCCGGCGAGGACGTCGGCATCATCGGCAGCACCGGCCGCAGCACCGGCCGCCACCTGCATTACGAGATCAGGCTGGACGGAAGGGCGGTCAACCCGGCGCCGTTCCTCGAGGCCACCAAGCTCTACGGCAATGTTCTCAAGGGCTAGGCGGACCACGGGGACCGACCTCGTCCTGGCGGCCGGGCCCGAGCGCCGCAAGCCCCAGCCGTCCGGTGCGCCTTCGATCATCGCGGCCGGCGTGCGCATCACCGGCAACATCCGCAGCGACGGCGAGATTCATGTCGATGGCCGGATCGACGGCGACATCGACGCCTTCGCACTGACGGTGGGCGAGCAAGGCCACGTCGTCGGTCACGTCAGCGTCGAGGATGCCGTGATCCACGGCATCGTCAGCGGCTCGATCCGCGGTCGCCGTGTCCGCCTCGCCCGTTCCTCGAAGGTGATCGCGGAGATCACCCACGACATCCTGTCGATCGACGAGGGCGCCAGCTTCGAGGGCCAGTGCAGGCGCGTGTCGCTCGACGAGGAGCCGGGAACGGTGCTCCGCATCGCCTGACCCTTCGATTCGTGCCGGCGAGGCACGACATTCCGGGCGATGCGCCCGAGGCCCCCCGCATGATCCACCTCACCGGCCTGTTCCTCGTCGGCGCCGTCTTCGGCGGCGTCGCCCAGCGGACCCACTTCTGCACCATGGGCGCCATCGCCGATTTCGTGCTGTTCCGCAGCACGCGCCGGCTGCGCTCCTGGGGGCTCGCCCTGGCCGTCGCCATGGTCGGCACGCAGGCGCTGGTGGCGGCGGGCGCCATCGACCTCGGTGGCGTGGCGGTCCCGCCGGCGGGTTGGCTCGGCTCGATCCTGGGAGGCGCCGCCTTCGGATTCGGCATGGTGCTGGCGGGCGGCTGCTTCAGCCGGAATCTGGTCCGCCTTGCCGCCGGAAGTCTCAAGGCCCTGTTTGTCGTCCTGTTGGCGGCGATGCTGGCGGCCGCGGCCTGGCACGGCGCCCTCTCGCCCCTCGCCCGCGCGCTGTGGTCGCTGTCGCCGGGACCGCTGCCCGGACCCCCGAGCGAACTCGCGCCCTGGGGGATCGCGCTGGCGGCGGTGCTGGCCACCGGCTGCCTCGCCGATTCCGGCTTCAGGCGCGCGCGCCGCGAGGTCGTGGCCGGCCTGGTCCTGGGCGCGCTGCCGCCCTTCGCCTGGCTGATGGTCGGCGGCCCGGCCGATCCGGCGGCGGCCAGCGGCCTCAACTACGCCCTGTCGACGGCTGCCGCCGCTGCGGCCTTCGTCGGCGCCGGGCCGGCCGGATCGGCCGGGGCACTCGTCCTCGGCACGCTCGCCGGTGCCTTCCTCGCCGCCGCCACAGCCGGCCAGCTCCGCATCGAGGCCTTCTCGACCACCGACGACATGCTGCGCCACCTCTCGGGCGGCGTCCTCATGGGGGTGGGCGGCGGGCTGGCCGGCGGCTGCACGATCGGCCACGGACTCACCGGCCTCGGCGCCCTCGCCCCGGCTTCGCTGCTGGCGGTCCTGACGATGGCTGCCGGAGCCGCCTGGGCACTGCGCTGGCTGCAGACCGGCAGCCTGCTCGGGCTGCGTCGGGGTACGAACGATGCATAAATGCGAGGTCCGTTATGAATAATAGCGGGCCAGACTGGCTTGCGGCTTGCCACGAACTACACCTAAAGGAGTAACAGTGGTTTCGACATCGACGGCATCCGAAAGAAGGGGCGATCCCGTATGAACACTCAGACTCTCCAGGCGAACGCACGACAGGCCAGCCGGCTGCTGAAGGCGATGAGCAATCATCATAGGCTGTTGATCCTATGTCAGCTCCTCGGTGAGGAGTGTTGCGTCGGCGAGCTGGTGCGCCGCGTCGGTCTGAGCCAGTCGGCCCTGTCGCAGCATCTGGCGCGGCTGCGCCGCGATCATCTCGTCACCACTCGCCGCTCGGCCCAGACGATCTACTACAGCCTGGCGTCGGACGAGATCCGCTCGCTGATCGAGACGCTGAACCGCATCTACCGCGCCACGCCGCCCGAGGCCGCGGCCCGCAGCCACCGCGTCGGCGCGGCCGCCGCCTGATCCGGGCCGGCACGAGCGGCGATCGCGGCGGTATGCAAGCGGCGTAGCCGAGCCTAGTCTCGACCGGCATCGCTCCCCGGTCGAAGGGCTCCGTATGCGGCACGTCCTCGCGGTTGTCCTCGGGCTCGCCGGCCTGCTGCTCGGCGGGTCGAGCAGGCTGGCCGGCCTCGAAGCCGATCTCTCGCATCACCTGATTGCGATCACCACCGCGTTCTCGGGCAGCGACGTCCTGCTGTTCGGCGCGATCGACCAGCCGGGAAGCGATGTCGTCGTGGTGGTGCGCGGCCCGCTGGAGGACCAGGAGGTCCAGCGCCGCAGCCGCGTCGGCGTACTCTGGCTGACGACCGCCGACATGCGGTTCCGCAACGTGCCCGGCTACTATGCGGTGGCCGCCAGCCGGCCGCTCGACGAGATCGCCGGACCCGGCGTGCTGCAGCGCCACGAGATCGGCGTCGAGCAGGTGCGCTTCCGGCCGGCGGCCGGCCAGAGCACCGATCCCGGCGAGATCGCCTCGTTCCGGGCGGCGTTGATCCGCAACAAGCAGCGCCAGCAACTCTTCGGGCGCGAGGTCGGGGACGTCAGCTTCCTCGGCCGGGCGCTGTTCCGCACCCGCCTCGCCTTTCCGGCCAATGTCCCGCCCGGCAGCTACCAGGTCGAGGTCTTCCAGTTGCGCAACGGCAGCATCATCAGCGCCCAGTCGAGCCCGCTCGGCATCTCCAAGATCGGCCTCGAGGCCGAGCTCTTCGACTTCGCCCACCGTCACGCCGCGCTCTACGGACTGGCGGCGATCGCACTGGCGGTCGCCGCCGGATGGAGCGCCAACGTCATGTTCGGGAGACGCTGACCATGAGCGGCACCGAGACAGAGGCGGCAACGCCTCCGACCCCAGAGCAGCCGCCGCCGCGCGTCTTCATGGTGGTGGTCGACGAATCCGAGGAGATGCGCAACGCGCTGCGCTTCGCCTACCGCCGCGCCCAGCACACCCAGGGCCGGGTGGCGCTGCTCTATGTCATCGAGCCCGTCGAGTTCCAGCACTGGCTGGGGGTCGGGCGGGTGATGGAGGAGGAGGCCCGCGCCGATGCCGAGCGGCGGATGCAGGCGCTGGCGGCCGAGGTCTTCCAGCAGACCGGCTCGATGCCGATCGTCCACATCCGCGAGGGCGACAGGGCCGAAGAGCTGGTGAAGCTGCTGCAGGAGGAAGGCAGCGCCTCGCTGCTGGTGCTGGCGACGGCCGTGGGCTCCAACCCCGGCCCGCTCGTCACCTATCTGATGAGCAATTTCGGCCGCGGCGTGCGCACCCCCATCACCCTGGTGCCGGGCCAGCTCAGCGAGGCCGAGATCGACGCCGTCACCTGAGGGATTTCCGCCCGGCCCCGTCAGCCCGGGGGCTCGCGGCCGTCGAAGGTCAGCACCGGCAGGTAGAGCTCGGGCCGGCGGTCGCGGAACAGCCCCCAGGCGGCGCGCGCGGTCTCGAGCTGGTCGAGGTCGAACGTCGCCGTCAGCACGGCCTCGCCCTCGGTGCCGGCCTCGGCCAGCATCCCGCCGGTGCCGTCGGTGATGAACGAGCTGCCGTAGAAAGTCGTGGTGCAGCTCTCGCCGACCTCGATGCCGACGCGGTTCGAGGCCACGACCGGCAGCATGTTGGCGGCAGCGTGGCCCTGCATCGTCCGTTGCCAGTGCCCGCGGCTGTCGATGGTCGGGTCCTGCGGCTCGGAGCCGATCGCCGTCGGATAGAGCAGCAGCTCGGCCCCCATGATCGCCATGGCGCGGGCGGCCTCCGGGAACCACTGGTCCCAGCAGATGCCCACCCCCACGGCACCGATCTTGGTGTGCCAGACCTGGAAGCCGGTATCACCCGGCGTGAAATAGTATTTCTCCTGATAGCCCGGCCCGTCGGGGATGTGGCTCTTGCGATAGGTCCCCAGCACCCGGCCGTCGCCGTCGATCATCGCCAGGGAGTTGAAATAGGCGTTGTTGGCACGCTCGAAGAAGCTGATCGGCAGCACCACGCCGAGCTCGGCCGCCAGCCGGCTCATCCGCGCGATCAGCGGGTTGCCCTCGTAGCGCTGCGCCAGCGAGAAGTGCTCGGGCTTCTGGTCCTTGCAGAAATAGGGGGTCTCGAACAGCTCCTGCAGCAGGATCAGCTCGGCCCCCCTGGCCGCGGCGGCGCGGACGAGCCGTTCCGCGCGGCCGACATTGCCGTCACGGTCCCAGTCGCACGCCATCTGCGTCGCGGCCACGGTCACACGTCGCATGCGGCTCCCCCAATCGAACCGGCGGCAATATGGGCAAGCCCGATAGGGCATGCCAGTGGAATTCACCTCGCCACGATCCTGACCGTTCCCTCGCCGCGATCGGCGATCTCGAGGATCAGCTTGGTGAGGATGGCCTCCTTGAAGGCCGTGAAGTCCTCGGCGACGACGGTGAACGAGCCCGGCCCGCCGATCACCTGCTCGGCATAGTAGCGGTCGAGGTTCATCTCGCGCGGCGTCGGGCCTGCCCAGGGCTGCGGGCGGTCGTTGAGGATCGGCAAGCCGTTGATGGTGATGCCGAGCGCCAGGGCGGCGGCCCTCGCCTCCTCGAGCGGCCGGCCGCGATTGTTCGGACCGTCGCCCGAGACGTCGATGACCCGCCGGTCGCCGGCATAGCCGTTCTGCTCGAACAGCGGCACCGAGAAATCAATGGCCTGGCTGATCGAGGTGTACATCATCCGGGTCACCGGCTGCTCGGCCAGCTCCGAGGCGAACGTCGCCGCGTCCTCGGCGCCGCCGATCACCCGCCACGGCATCAGCACGTGCTGCTGCTCGGACCCGGACCACTCGACATAGGTGACGGCGATGCGGCCGTGGAAGTTGCTGCCGATGGCGCGCACCACCGCCGGGTCGGCGATGGCCGCGACATAGCCCTCGCGCTGCTGCTGCGCCTCCCAGCCGTCGACGCTTCCCGACACGTCCACGGCCAGCACCAGCTCGAGGTCGACCGGCATCTCTTCCGACCGGCCGGCCGCCGGCCAGGCGAGCATGGCCAGAGCGAGCGCCGAGCAAGCCCGCATGCGACCCTCCATGTCGGTCCGAGCCCCTGACTATCCCCGTGAGCGGCCCGCGTGGCAACCCGCCACGTCCACGGGTTGCATCGGGCGGCGAACCGGCGGAGTCTCCCCCGGCACACCGATCGGGAACGGCGAATGACCGGCATGCCGGATGCGAAGGAGCTGGAGGAATCGCTCGGCGAAGCCTCTGCCGAGGTCCGCCGGGCCTTCCTGTGGTTCGGCACCTTCGCCGCCTACTTCGTCACCACGGTCGCCGCCACCACGCACGAGAACCTGCTGCGCGGCACGGCGGTGAAGCTGCCGCTGCTCAACGTCGACCTGCCGATCGTGGGCTTCTACTTCATCGCCCCCGGCCTCTTCCTGCTGCTGCACTTCTACCTGATGTTCCAGCTCTACCTGATGGGCGGGGTGGCGCGGGAGATGATCGCCACCGTCGGGCCGCGCACCGCCCGCTCGGTGGCCCCGTCCTTCCCGGTGACGCAATACCTGCTGGGAGGGCTCGGCGCCTTCCGGTCGATCTTCGGCTTCGGGATCTGGCTGGCGGTGATCCTGCTTCCCGCCGCCGCCCTGGTCTTCGTGCAGATACGCTTCCTGCCCTACCACGCGCGCGGCGCCACGGGCTTCCACATGGCGCTCGTCGTGACGAACGTGCTGGCGACCGCGCTCCTGTGGTGCCTGACGATCAGGGGCCTGGGGGTGGCCGGCCGCGGCGCCGACTTCGGCGAGGACGAGGCGCCGCCACCGCCGCCGCGGCTGGTGCCCTGGCTGGGTTACGGCAGCCTCGCGGCCTTCGTCGTGCTGGCGCTGTGGTTCAGCCTGATCGTCGCCGTGATCCCGAGCGGCGAGGCGGTGGCCGCCCGTACTCTGGCCTCGGCCCGTGGCCAGGCGGTCGATCCTTGTGCCCCCCAGCCCGTCGTCGAGGTGCCCGAGACGGAGGTCGCACCGGCCGAGGAGTCCCCCGGCCGCTTCTGCACCTCGCTGGCGCGCATCCAGGACTACCCCTTCACCTACGCCCCGCCGCCGACCTATCCGGGCGCGCCGGCGCGGCGCATGCTCTGCCTCACCTACCTGCTGTTCGAGGCGCCCACCACGCCGCTCGACATGCGGCGCAACCTCGACGTCCGTGGCAAGACCTTCGCCAGCGGCGAGCCGAGCGCCGACCGGCTGGGCACCGGCTTCGACCTGCGCGGCCGCGACCTGCGCTTCGCCGACTTCAACGGCGCCGACCTCAGCATGGCCGACATGCGCGGCGCCGACCTGTTCGGCGCCAGCCTCGCCTCGGCACGGCTGGCCTTCGCCGACCTCGGCGACGTCTCGGAGCGCGAGTTCGACCTGTGCGAGGGCTTCACGACCTATGACGGCCAGGGCCGCGGCTTCTGCCGCACCGTCGCGCGCTCCGCCAACCTCGCCCGCGCCGACCTGCAGGGCGCCAGGCTGCGCAAGATCGACCTGCGCGACGCCCGGCTGGCCGAGGCGCGCGCCGCCAGGATCGACCTCGTCGAGGCCGACCTGTCGGGCGCCGACCTCGCCGGCGCCGACCTCTCGGCGGCGGAGCTGCGCGGCGCCCGGCTCGAAGGCACCAGCCTGCGCGAGGTGCGCGCCACCGGCGCCGACCTGACCTGCGCCATCGCGCGCAACGCCGACCTCTCGGCTGCCGATCTCAGCACCGCCACCGCCGGGCGGACGCGCCTCGGTCGGGCGAAGCTGACCGAGGCGCGGCTGGTCGGCACCTACCTCGCCCGCGCCGATCTCACCGGCGCCGTCCTGGCCGGCGGCTATCTCGAGGGCGTGGACCTGCGCGCCGCCAAGCTGATCGGCGCCGCCTGGAGCGACGAGCAGCACGGAGCCGCGACGCTGCGGCTGGTCGACCTGCGCGCGGCGCGCGTCGATCGGGCGGAGCTGCCGCCGGCCGACCCCGCGGCACCCTACCTGCTACCAGCCGAGGACGCGCCACCCGACGCGCCGGCGCCCGAGGCCTTCGAGGACGGGCTGGTCTCGCTGCTCGACCCGTTGCTCGACCGGCCGGACTACCGCTCCGGCCTGATCGGCCGCATCGAGAGCGAGCGCAACGACAGCTGCCGGGTGCGCCGATACCAGACCGAGCTCGCCCAGCGTGTGCTGGACGGCGCCTGCGAGCGCGACGGCCGATTCTCGGCCGGCGAATGGTGGGTGCTGCAGATCGCCCGGCGCGCCGCCATCGGCAGCGGCGAGGCCAAGCCGGCGCCGAGCCGCCCGTCGCGCTGCATCACCGGCCCGCCGCCCTCTCCCGGCGGCTGCGAGCCCCAACCCTGGGTCCCGGTCGATGCACCGGCGACCCCGACGGCCCCGTGAGCCGCCTGATCGGCGAGGAACCGATCGCAGCACCGCTGGCCAACCCGTGCCGGGCAAGGGAGACGGTTGCGTCAGGAGCCCCGCGCCAGGCGGTACGTCTCGTTCACCCGCGCATGGAAATGCTCCATGGTCAGGCTGCCCTTCACATGGGCGAAGCCGGCGCATCGGATCCGATCATAGGTCGCGCCGTCGGCCGTCAGCTCCCGCAGCGCCTCCACGAACTGCGCCGGGCTCTCGGCGAGAAAGCCGGTGCGCCTGGAAGCGATCATGGTCGGGATGCCGCCCGAGGGATAGGCGACGACGGGAAGGCCCGCCCCCATCGCCTCCATCACCACGCGCGGCAGCGGGTCGGGCACCTTGGACGGCACGATCACGACGTCCAGGCCCTCGTAGACCCCCGCGCCGCTGCGCCAGCCTTCGGTCGTGATGCGGTCCGCCAGCCCCAGGCCGTCGATCCGCTGCCGGATCGCCAGCCAGTAGTCCTCGCTCACCGGATCGGGCCGGCCGCGCAGGACCAGCCGGCAATCGATGTCGGCTCGCCTCGCCGCGGCGAACCAGTCGAGCAGCACCTCGAGCGACTTGTTCGGATGGAAGCGCCCGACGAATCCCAGCCGCAGCGGTCTCGCCGGATGGCGCTGCGGCGGCGAGTCGGCATCGACGTTCAGGCCATTGGGGATCACCGCCACCTTCGACGGCAGCGGGGTCGTCGGCCAGCACGGCGGCGAGACGACGACGAGCCGGTGCGCACAAGCCCCCAGCGACCGCCACACCGCCTTCTCGGCCTTCGTATAGGCGATATCGTGCAGGTGGACGATGCAGCGCAGCCCACGCCCGCCCGCCCGTACGATGCCCAGCAGGACATGCGTCTTCAGGCTGTTGCTGTGGACAATGTCGCAGCCGCTCTGCCTGGCGAAGCGCCGGATCCGCAGGCCGCAGCGCACCGCGTCGGCGACGGCCCGCAGCATGGCGCCGAGCCGCACCGGCCGATGCACCTCGATCATCGCTCCCGGACGATAGAAGAACACGCCGATGCCCCGGCGTTCGGCCTCCTGGCTCAACTGCCCCGGCCCCGGCACCGCCAGGAGCGGCACGATGGCGGGGTTCTCGATCAGATCCCACAGCACCCGCTCGGCGCCACCATAGAAGTCCGGCACGGAGGTCAGAAACAACACCCGCGGACGCGCGACATCGGCGCTGTCGCCTTCCGATTCTCGTCTCTCGAGGGTGTTCGCCGCCACTTCCGTCCGTGCCAGCCGCCGCAAAGACCATTTGTCGCAGGAGGGCAGCTTCACGACGGCGCCCCGCCGGCCATCGGACCTTGACAGCCGGAGTGCGATCCAACAACTGGCTTGTCGCGCCAGCGCGCTAAGCGTCAAGACATATGAGTGAGGCAACTCGAACGCGGATTCTCGCGTGCGGGTGTCATTGCATGCAGGAGTGGCCGATGAACAGCGGCGACAAGGCCGCGGCCGGCAACGGGCTGGAGCTTTCCGAGATCTTCCCGGCGGTCCGCCGGCACAAGACGACGGTGGCCGTGAGCGTCCTGCTGGGCACCCTGCTCGGTGGGTGGGTCGTGGCCAGCATCCCGCCGCGCTATCAGGCGAGCGCCCTGCTCGTCCTCGACACGCGCCGCCTGCATGCGATCGACAGCGACTGGGTCGATTCCGGCCCGCGAGTCGTCGAGAGCCCGGCGGCGGCGACCAGCGAGGTCGAGGTCCTGCGCAGCGATGCGCTGGCCCGGCGCGTCGTCGAATCGCTGCGCCTCTACGACCGCGAGGAGTTCCAGGCCCGGCCGGGCCTGTTGGCACGGGCGCGGACCGGCGCCGCCGGCATCGCGCAGGGCTGGGCCGACCGCCTCGCCGGCGGCGAAGGGCATGGCGGCGGCGCCTTTGCGACGGGGCTGGCCGGCCTGTTGGAAGGACTGGCCGGCAGCCTGCGGACAGGGGATCCGGCCGTTCCGAGATCGCCGGCGGCAGCGAGGGAAGCGGCGCTGGCGGCGGCCGTCGGCCGCTACCAGGACAAGCTCACGGTCTACAAGGCCGAGAACTCCTACGCGATCCGCATCTCGTTCGCCGGCCTCGACCCGGTCCTGACGGCCGACATCGCCAACGAGCACGCCAAGGCCTATCTCGACCAGCAGCTCGAGGCCAAGCACGGCACCACCGTTGCGGTGCAGGCCTGGATCGACCAGCGCGTCTCGGAGCTGCGCCAGTCGCTGCAGCGGTCCGAGGAGGCCGTTCAGCAATTCCGCCAGGAGCACGACCTGCTCGGCGGCGTCGACGGCAACAGTGTGATCTCCCAGCAGCTGAGCGACCTCAACACCTCGCTGATCGCGGCGCGCAGCGACCTCGTGGCCAAGCAGGCGGCGGTGCGGGAGATCGACGCGCTCGCCCGCGGCCGCGGCGGGGCATCGGCCGCGGCCGAGGTGCTGGCGTCGCCGCTCATCCAGAAGCTCGGCGAGCAGGAGGCCGAGGTGCTGCGCAACCGCGCCCAGCTGGCCGAGCAGCTGGGACCGAAGCATCCGCTCTATCAGGACAGCCGGCGCGAGCTGCGCGAGATCCAGGGCAAGATCGCGCTCGAGGTCGAGAAGGTCGGTCGCAGCCGCGAGAGCGCCCAGCGCATCGCCGAGCAGCAGGTCGCCGACCTGGAATCCGCCGTCGAGCGGCTGAGCGAGCAGCAGCGGGGCCTCGACATCGCCGTCGGGCAGCTCCGCGGCCTGCAGGCCGAGGTCGGCACCAACCAGCGCCTGCTCGAGATGTTCCTCCTGCGCTCCAAGGAGATCCTGGCACAGTCGGACCTGCAGTTCGCCGACGCGCGCGTGGCTTCGGCGGCCACGCCGCCGCAGCGGCCGTTCTTTCCCAGCAAGACCGTGTTCCTCGGCCTGGCCGGGCTGCTGTCGGGCTGCCTCGGCATCGCCCTGGCGCTGCTGCGCGACCGCGCCGACCGGACGGTGCATACCGCGAGGCAGCTCGAGACCGCCGTCGGCCTGCCGTCGATGAGCCTGGTGCCCGAGCTTCCGAAGGCCTGGCGCGGACGCAGGCCCGAGAACGAGGTCGTGGATCACCCGGCATCGCCCTATGCCGAGGCGATCTTCGGGCTGCGCAACCTGCTGTACCTGCGCAGCAGCGAGAAGCGCGAGCCCCTGCTGGTCATGGTCACGTCGGCGCTGCCTGCCGAGGGCAAGTCGTCGCTGGCGCTGTCGGTGGCACGCAGCCTGGCCCTGTCGAACGCCCGCACCCTGCTGGTCGACTGCGACCTGAGGCGGCCGTCGGTCGAGGCGGTGCTGGCAGCGGACGGGCGCGACGGGCCGAGCCTGGAATCGGTCCTGGACGGCTCCGCCAGCCTCGCCGACAGCCCGCGCCGCGACCCGTCGACCCCCCTGCACTACATCGCCTCCAGCCAGCCGGCGTCCTCCCGCCACGCCGTGTGGCACCCGGACGGCGTGCGCCGGCTGATCCGCGAGGCCAAGGCCCGCTACGAATATGTCATCCTCGACCTGCCGCCGCTGACCCTGTTCAACGACGCCGTGCTGTTCGCGCCGCTGGCCGACAAGGTGCTGTTCGTCGCGAGATGGGGACGGACCCACCGCGAGATCGTGCGCTCGGCGCTCGACCGGCTGCGCGCCGCCGGCGCCGACGCGGCCGGCCTGGGGCTCGTCCTCAACGCCGTGGACCTGCGCGCGTCGTCGCACTTCACGCCGTCCGACGTCGAATATTATCACAAGGGCATCACGGCCTATTACCGGGCGGACTATGCGAGGCCGACGGCACCCCGGCTGAGCGCCCCGCCCGCCGGCTAGCCGCGCCGAGGCGTCAGGCGGCGCGGCTCAGGGGCCGGCATCCCAGCGCCGTGCGCAGATGGGAGGCCAGCCGCATCGCCAGCGCCACGATCGTGAGCGTGGGATTGGCGTAGCCCGAGGTCGGGAACACCGAGTTGCCGCAGACATAGAGCCCGAGGACGCCGAAGACCTCGCAGTTGCGGTCGACGACGCCCTCGCTGGGCGTTGCCGCCATACGCGTCGTCCCGCCATGATGGTAGCTGTCGACCAGGCGCTTCTCCCATGCGGCCCCCGGCTCCGCCAGCCAGCCCTCGGCCTCGAGCTCGCCGAGCCCCAGGCGGCGAAACTCGCGCTGGACCGTGGCGGTCAGCACCACGAGGGTCCGCCGCTCGAGCTCGGTCAGCCGCCAATCCAGGCGCATCTGCCTGAGGCCGAGCTGGTCTCGCCGCTCGGACAGCATCACGCGGCTCTGCGGGTTCGGCGCCTGCTCGAGGTAGCATTGCAGCTTGACCGCGGCGGGTCGCGCCTTGGGGGAGCGGCCGCGCAGGCGGCGTAGCATGACGCTGGCGAGCGCCGGCAGATCCGCTGCGACCCGGCCGAGATCCCGCCACGGCCTTTCGGGCGGTCGGCCGGCGCGCAGGCTGCGGAACATCCGCTCCAGCGCGGCCGTGCAGGAGTCCTCCGGGTACTCGAACACGAGATGGGCGTTGGCGTTGAGGACCTGTTTCGCCTCCTGCACCGAGCGGCCGAGGGCGAGCTTCGGGAAGTAGCGCCGCTCACGGCGGTAGAGCAGCCGGAACTGCTCCTGCAGCGCCGTGCCGTCGCCAGCCAGCGTCGCGGTGACGGCGTTCGGATGCTCCTGGAAGAACCGGCCGACGAGATCGTGCTCGTTGCCGAGGCCGCGGGGCCGCCGGCCGGTGGAGTTGAGCAGGATGCGGGGATTCTCGAGGCCACCGCCGCACAGCACGATCGCCCGGGCCTCGATCCTGGCGGATTTGCCGAGGGCGGAGCGGAGGTCGACCGACCTCGCCACGCCGGTCGCATCGGTCTCGATGGCCGCTGCGTGCGCATGCGTGAGCAGGCAGATGTTGCCGGCGCTCCGGATCGCCCTGGCGGAGAAGCGCGCCGTGTCCACCTTGGGGGTATAGACCGTGAACATGGTCCGCAGCGCGTCGGCGTCCCAGGCCGGGACAGCGAGGCCGAACCGGCGGTAGGTCTCCTCGCCGTAGCCCTCGCCTTCGACCTCGAAGAAGGCCTCGGCCTGGCGATAGCCGTCGGCCAGGTCGGCCGGGCCTATCGGCCAGCCGCTGTGGGGCACCCAGCCGCGCGGCTCGAAGTCGATCGGGTCGAGCGGCAGGCACTGTCCGGCCCACAGCCGCGCCGCACCGCCGAAGGCACGGACACGGCCGGCGAGATGGCCGCTCATCGACAAGCCCGTCACCTCGGCCTCGTTGAGCGACTGCGCCTCCGACTCGACCTCGAAGCCGCCGCTCTCCAGCACGAGGATGCGCAAGGGAGCGCGGGCGAGGCTCAGCGCCAGCGCGATCCCGGCAGGCCCGGCGCCGACGATGCAGACATCGCAGTCGAGCAGGGCACCGTCCGGGTGGCTGCGGAGATCGTCAATCACGATGGCACACCCTCGATCGGCCGGCAGGCCGCCAGGTCGAGCAATGCCGCGACCTGCCCGTCCGTCACCACCGCCGGATCGAGCGCACCGACGCCAGCGCGGATATGGTCGGGTCGTGACGACGAGAAGAGAACGGCGCCGCTGCCGTTCGCCCGCAGCGCGCAGCCAACGAAGCCCAGGCACGAGACGGTCGGGCCCGTGCCCGGCAGCCCGACCGTCGTGCGATCCGCCACGCTCAACTGTCGACGCCTCCCCCGCTCACGCTTGCCGCAGGCTGCGCATGTAGGCTCCCAGCTCGCCCACGATGGGCGCCAGCCGTGGCGCCGGCAGGCCGAGCCGGAACGTCACGCCCGCCAGCAGGACGAGCAGGCGCACCACGGCACCCAGCACGACCGCGACCGCGGCGCCGACGACGCCGGCCATCGGGACGAGGACGACCATCCCGATGGCGGCCGTGACGAACGACACCGCCTGTGCCGACGAGGCGAAGCCCGGCCGTCCGACCGCCAGGAACAGCTGGGCCGTCACCTGGCAGAGGCATGTCAGGGCCGCCTCGCCGACCAGGATCACCAGCACCAGGTAGGCCGCGGCGAAATCGTCGCCGTAGAGCAGGGTCAGGACCGGACTGCCCAGCACGGCCGCCGCCGGCACGGCCATGGCGACGGCCAGCGCCACGAGGCGGAAGGCCCGGTCGTGGATCGCCTTGGCGGTCTCGACGCCCACGCCCGTCATCGACGGCAGCACCACCGCGCCCAGGGCGGTGTGGATCACCATCACCAGGCGCGACAGGTTGAAGGCCACGACGTAGAGGCCGAAATCCACCGGTGCCACCAGCGCCACCAGGACCAGCCGGTCCAGGTAGAGGGCGAGGTTGGCCAGCACGCCCGTTCCCGAGGCGCGGATCGCATAGGATCCCACCTCCCCCAGCCATCGGTCGCGCAAGCGGAGGCGCGGCCGGCAGATGCCGGCCAGCCGCCAGCCGATCCACGCCGCCATCAGCACGGCCTCGACCAGCAGGCAGGCCGCCGCGAGCTCCGGCGTCAGCGTCATGGTCAGGACGACCGCGACCAGCAGCAGCAGGTTGAGGCTGGGCTCGGCCCAGCTCGCGAAGTTGAACGCCTGGATGTGGCCGAGCGCGCCGAAGGACTGCTTGCCCAGCATCGACAGCAGGCTCGGCAGCATCATCAGGGCGAAGAGCTGGGCGAACCGCACCGTCTCGGCGGGATAGGCTCCCGACATCGTCCAGGCGATGGCCGGTATGCCGAGGCCCAGGCAGAGCAGCGCCGATGCGGCGGCCAGCAGCAGGCCCGCCCCGAGCACGCTGCCGCGATCCGGCTCGGCGGCGTTGCGCAGGTGATAGGTGACGGCGAACGGCAGGCCGGCCAGCGCCACGGCAGCGAGCAGCTGGGGCCAGAGCGTGATGGCGGCGAGCACGCCCCGGCCGTCGGGGCCTAGCAGTCGGGCGGTGACGACGCCGGTCACCATGTAGACGAGGTTGACGACGAGCTGCGTCGCGATGGTCTGGGCGAAGCCGAAGCGCAGGCCGTCGCCGCGCAGCAGCCCCCTGGCCAGGGATGCGAAGGCGGTCGGCCTCATCTGCCGAGCGCGCCACGAAGCGTGCCGAGGCCGGATGGATCGCCGACCGGGCGGAGGCGCGCCGCCGGATCGGCACCGGCCGACCGCTCGGCCGCCGGCACCGAGGCGAAGGCGAGGAACAGCCACAGGATGATGCCCTGCTCGCCGATGTGGCTGCTGCCGCCCGCCACCGTCGCGACGGCACCGAGGGCTATCGCCATGTCGCACTGCACGAGGTCCGAGCGATGGCGCAGCGCGTTGCCGAGGCCCCGCGACAGGAGGGCCAGCAACGCCACGAAATAGGCGGCGGCGACCGGCACGCCCAATCCCCGGACGGTGACGATCAGTCCGCTGTCGATCACCACCACGGCCGCGGCCTCACCGAGGTTGCTCGAGACCGCCCCGGTGGTCGCCAGACCGTCCCCGACGACGAACTCGTCGAGCCTCAGCAGGAAGGCGGCGTGCTGGTCGGCGCGGTCGCTGGCCGAGCTGTCGTCGCCCAGGGTGAGCAGACTGTCGATGCGATCGCCGACGATGCGCTCGACCTCCGGCGTGACCAGCAGGAAGGACAGCGCCACCAGCACCGCCAGTAGCCCGCCAGCTAGCCACAGCCGCAACCGGCCCGAGCCCCGCCACACCAGCCACAGCAGGCAGACGAGGCCCGCCAGCCACCAGATGCGCGACAAGGAAAGCAGCAGCGCCGCCATGCCGGGTGGTCCGGCGACGAGCAGCCGCCACCCCGGCGAACGCGACAGCACGACCACGAGTCCGGCGGTGAGCCAGCAGGCCAGCGAGCCCGGCGAGTTCATGGTCGCGAAGACCCGCACCAGGTACGGCTCCGGCGAGCCGATCGAGTTCATCTGGACGTTGCGCATCCAGAGGATGTCCCAGGGCGCCGGCTGGACGAACTGCGCCAGCCCGTAGACCCCCATGACCGCCAGGCCCCAGGCGAGGCAGGTCGAGACGGTGGCACGCAGGCGCCCGATCTCGGCCGCGTGGTCGAGCACGAACAGCGCCAGCAGCGGCGGCAGCGCCCAGCGCAGCGCGTCGTAGATCCCGGAGGAGACGCGGCCGAACAGCACCGCCAGCAGCAGCCCGTAGGCGATGCTGGCCAGGATGACGAGGAACGGCCATTGACGCGTGGCGTCATCGCGGCCGATCTGGCGGACGAGCGACAGGGCGGTCGGCAGCAGCGCCAGGTAGGGTGCCAGCATGATCGGATTGACGGCCAGCCAGCCGGCATGCAGGTCGGCCAGCCGTCGGATCAGCGGCGTCAGCATGAACAGCCAGAGGCAGAAGCCGAGATAGCGCGCCCGCGAATCGCAGGTGTAGAGGTAGACGGCGACCACCACCGCCAGCGGCGTGAAGACCAGCCGCAGGTGATGGGCGAGGCCAGCGCCGACGAAGATCGCCGGCACCAGGACCAGCACCAGGCCACCCAGCAGCAGGGCCGGGCGCGCATCGGTTGCCGACGGCGCCACGCCCGTCACCTCCCGGCGGCCACCGGCGCCTCGCGTGCGACCCGCGACGCGGCCTTGTCCTCGGCGACGGCCCCCACGAGCCGCGACACCGAACGGACGAACTGCGCCACGTCACCCAGCGGCGCGGCGTCGCGGGCCTCGACGGCGAGCCCGCGCCAGTGCCGCTCGTCCCCGGCGATCGCCAGCATCAGCCGGGCGAGGCCGGCCACATTGCCGGGCTCGACGACGTAGCCGTTGACGGCCGTGCGGACGAGGTCGTGCCTGGCGCCGACATTGTCCGAGCACAGGACGGGCACGCCCATGGCGAACGCCTCGTTGACGACGAGGCCCCAGGGCTCCGACAGGCTGGGAAGCATCAGGCACAGGCTCGACGCCAGCTCGCGGGCGATCGCCTGGGCGTCGAGAAAGCCGCAGAAGCGGATGCCCTCGATGTTCGCGGCCTGTGCCCGCAGCGCCGGCTCCAGCACGCCCGAGCCGCACAGATGCAGCTCCCGCGCCCCGGCTCCGGCCATGGCGCGGTAGCGTGCATAGGCCGAGATGGCGCGAGCCAGGTTCTTCTCGGGCACCAGCCTCGCGACGATGGTGAAGTGGCGGTCGGCGAACGGCAGGCCGTCGGGTGCCGGCGGCGCGCCGGCGCTCGCCCTGATCCGCTCGATGTCGATCGTCTCGTAGCCGGGATGGAGACGGTCCGCCGGCATGCCGAGGAAGCGATAGTAGGCGACATTGATCGAGCCGCCGGCGATGCCGCCGTGAAACAGCCGCATCAACGGCATCTTGGCCGCCTCGAGCAGGGCGCCGCGGTCGTGATCGTCGAACTTGGCGCCGAGCAGGGCGAAGACCCGCAGCCGCAGCAGCCGGCAGACCGCCGCCAATGCGATGGTCTCGGGCTCGTTGAC
Source organism: Geminicoccus sp. (assembly GCA_035326425.1). GTDB lineage: Bacteria > Pseudomonadota > Alphaproteobacteria > Geminicoccales > Geminicoccaceae > CALKJU01. Next base: position 34,748 of record DAOLFG010000041.1, read on the forward strand.
GTTGCACAGGAACACCGCCGATGGCCGCAACTCGCGGACCGTGCCGAGCAGGCGCCGGAAACGCCGCCACGGCGAGGTCCGCTCGGCGGCGACACCAGGAAACAGCGTGACGCGCCGGAAGCCGAGGGGCCCGCGATACTCGCCCCAGGCGTATTTCTCGCTGGTGCTGGCCAGCTCGATGCCGACGATCTCGAACCGCGAGCCGAGCGCCGCCTCGAGAGCGCGCAGACGGTCGGCGTGGTAGGCGCCGAGATGCTGCCAGACGAACAGCAGGCGCCGCCGCCCGCTCATCGTGCCGCCGCCGTGGCGAGGAGGGCCCGGCGGCTGGCGCGGCGATCGGCGATGCCGTGGTCGTCGAGATCGATCGGCGACATGGGCTCGCCGGCCAGCGCCCGATCGACCAGCGCCTCGAACTCGCTCTGGAAGCGCGCAGCCGCGAAGGTCTCGGCATTGCGGCGGCAGTTGTGCGGATCGATCCGGCCGCGCAGGGCCTCGAGCCTGTCGATGCCGTCGATCAGCGACTCGGCGGTCTGCTCGGCGAACAGCACGCCCGTGGGCAGCGGGCCCGAGATGTCGCGCACGGTTTCGCACGAGCCGCCGCGTCCCAGAGCCACGACGGCGGTGCCGCAGGCCTGCGCCTCGACGGCGGCGATGCCGAAATCCTCGATGCCGGCGAACACCAGGGCACGCGCCCGGCCCAGCAGGCGATGGACCTCGGCCTCGGGCTGCCAGCCCACCACCGAGACGTTCGGCGGAATGTCGCCGCCCAGGCCCTTCGCCGAGGCGCCGCTGCCGCAGACGACGAGGCGCCTGTCCGGCATCCGGCGGAACGCCTCGACCACGAGGTCGATGCGCTTGTACGGCGCGAGGCGCGCCAGCGTCAGGTAGTAGTCGTCCTTCTCGGCCGAGAACGGCAGCTTGCCGACATGGACCGGCGGATGCACCACCTCGGCGGTGCGGCCATAGCATTTGCGCACGCGCTGGCCGATGAAGGCCGAATTGGCGATGAGCATGTCGGCGCGCTGGCCGGCGGCATGATCCCAGATCCGCAGGTTGTGCAGCACCCGCCGGATCCACCAGCCGGCCAGGCCGCCGGAGCCGCGCCCGGCGCCGGCCGGCTGCAGGTATTCGTGCTGCAGGTCCCAGGCGTAGCGCATCGGCGAATGGGTGTAGACGACGTGCGTCTGGTCGGGGCCGGTGACGACGCCGTGGGCGACGGCATGGTGGCTCGAGATCACCAGGTCATAGGCGCGAAGGTCGAGCTGCTCGATCGCCAGGGGCCAGAGATGCAGGAAGGCGCGGAAGGTCCGCCGTGCCCACGGCAGATGCTGGACGAAGGTCGTCGTCACAGGGCGCCCGCCGAGGAAGCCGCGCTGATCGGCCGGCAGGAAGTCGACGAGCGCGAAGACGTCGGCCTGCGGGTAGAGGTCGAGCAGCTGCTCGATGACCCGCTCGGCGCCGCCGTAGACGAAAAGCGCATCGGAAACGATCGCAACTCTCATGGCCGTGCCCGCCGCTGCGCTAGTAGGCGTTGGGGGAAGCGAAGCAGGTGAAGGTCCGCGCCAGGATCCGGAGGTCGAACAGCACCGATCGATTGCGGATGTAGTGGAGATCGTGCTCGACCCGCCGCCTCATCTGGTCCAGCTCGTGGACCTCGCCGCGCAGGCCATTGACCTGCGCCCAGCCGGTGATGCCGGGCTTGACGTCGTGACGGCGCGGATAGCCTTCGATCAGGCGACCGTACTGCTCGAGAAAGGCCACCGGATGCGGCCTCGGCCCGACCAGCGACATCGTTCCGCTCAGCACGTTCAGCAATTGCGGCAGCTCGTCGAGGCTGCTGCGGCGCAGGAACCGGCCAACGCGCGTCACCCGGGGATCGTTGCGCACCGCCTGCCGGATCGGGGCGCCGGGCGCATCGCACATTTCCGTTCGCATGGTGCGGAACTTGAAGACGCCGATGGTGCGGTTTCCCTCGCCATGACGCGTCTGCATGTAGAGCGCCGGCCCCGGGCTATCGAGCTTCACGCAGACGGCGATGAGCGACAGCAGCGGCGCGGCCAGCACGAGGGCGGCGGAAGCCAGTGTCACATCCATCGCCCGCTTGAGCATCGCCGAGCGCAGGATCGAGCCGCCGGTGCCCGCCGATCGAATCGGGCCACCGAGCGTATCGCCGATGGCACCACCTGAAGGTTCCATTGCATGCAACCCCTGTCGGAGCGTTCACGGAGCCACGCCGACCATGCTGCCGGCGGGCGTTCACGCCGCCTGGGCCGAGACGAGCGGCTGGCTCTCCGGCAGCCGCGCCCGGCCGCGGAAATGCGCGACGGTCTGGCGCAGCCCCTCCTGGAAGGAGATCCGCGGCTGCCAGCCGAGCAGCTGGCGGGCCATCGAGATGTCCGGCCGCCGCTGGCGGGGATCGTCCGCCGGCAGGGGATTGCCGACGATCGGTGCCGAGGTCCCGACGAGCCGGGCGATGACGGCCGCCAGCTCGAGAACCGTCATCTCCTCGGTGTTGCCCAGGTTGACGGGACCCGTGACATCGTCACCGGTGTCCATCAGGCGGATCAGCCCGTCGACGAGGTCGGTGACGTAGCAGAACGAGCGGGTCTGCGAGCCGTCGCCGTAGACGGTCAGCGGCTCGCCCCGCAGGGCCTGAACGATGAAGTTCGACACGACGCGGCCGTCGTCCGGCCGCATCCGCGGGCCGTAGGTGTTGAAGATCCGGGCGATCTTGACCCTCACGCGATGCTGGCGGTGATAGTCGAAGAACAGTGTCTCCGCGCAACGCTTGCCCTCGTCGTAGCAGGCGCGCGGGCCCAGCGGATTGACATGACCCCAATAGGACTCGACCTGCGGATGCACCAACGGGTCGCCATAGACCTCGGAGGTGCTGGCCTGCAGGATCTTGGCACCGGTACGCTTGGCCAGCCCCAGCATGTTGATCGAGCCATGCACGCTCGTCTTGGTGGTCTGCACCGGATCGTATTGATAGTGCACCGGCGAGGCAGGGCACGCCAGATTGTAGATCTCGTCGACTTCCAGATACAATGGAAAGGTAATATCGTGGCGAATCGCTTCGAAGAAGGGATTCGTCAGCAGATGCGCGATATTGGCCCGCTGCCCGGTGAAGTAGTTGTCGACACAGATCACCTCGTCGCCACGATCGAGCAGCCGCTCGCACAAATGGCTTCCGATGAAGCCGGCGCCACCCGTGACGAGCACACGCTTGCGAACTTCACGCCGCATAGCCCAACCTCCACTCATTCATCCGCGCATCCTCCGCTGGTTCATCGAGAGAGAGACATGGAACAGCCGCCGAATCGTCGACACCGGACGAGTCGACAACCGAATCGTCAACTTGACGTGTCAGTATACGCGCAGTCCTCAGTCGCTGAGCTGCGTTCATATCTACTAGGTCGGAAGCACTGACAGGTGTTCTGGTCAGGACATGCCTGACCCGATGCTCAGATCGAGTTCACCTTTTGTTTGATATAGCTCTGTCTGTTCTATCGCTCCTGGATCATATCGGCCAGAACCACCTATCATCATTGCGACGGAACCAAATCACTGCGAACGAGGAGAGACGGCCGTCCGACGCCGCCGCTGCGGCTCGAAACACGAGGCCGTCGCACGTCATCTTGCTTCCTCTCCTATCGCCTGAAGATGGTCTCATGAGATTTGGGGTTGCGGCCGACGCATACCCTTTCAATTAGTACGCTACAGGCTGTAGCCAACTACCTGCCATGGCGCAACGTCCCGGCATACGCGCATGCCGCGCATTCGCTGCGAAACAGCCAGCCCATCGACCTGTCCGCAGCGGATGGCACCCGAGATCCGACAGAGCCCGAATCTACCGGATTCTGTTCGTGAACCAATCCCATCACCGAGCTGTAATATTATAGTTTACTGTTAATATTCAACGTCGAGTAGAGCATCGCGCCAATGCGCTGCGTTAATACGTCGCACCGCTGTGGAACGCCTCTCCGGCACATCGGCGGCGGCACTCGCCACCGAAGGGTGGCTCTGACGAGCTAGCTCACCGCCATATCCAGGATGGCGTACCCAGACTGGCTGGCGAACACCGAGCCGATCCGGTGGCCATCGTTCGGGCCCGATGCGATTGCCGCGGCGCCGCCGGTGCCGCTCTTCACATATTTGTTGTTGGCAATGGTTCCGGAGACCCTGCAGCGGACCTGCCGGCCCCAGGTCGCGATGCCGATCCAGGTCCGGGGCGAGGTGGAAGCCATCTGGGCGACGCCGAGCGGCAGATGGCTGCTGCCGGACTTGACGGCGTAGGCCTCGACCTTCTGGACGAAGTCGTCCTTCTCGAAGATGCCCTGGCTGTCGACGTAGCTGCGGGTGAAGATGCCGCCCATCAGGCCGCCCTCCCGCCAGCGCATCCGGTTGCCCGCCCAGGGGTCGATGACGGCATCGTCGAACACCGGCTTTCCGGCGGTCGCGCAATTGGCGAACACTTCCGACCAGCGCAGATCGAACTCGGCGTTCTCGACCTGTCCGACCCTGAACAGCGCCACGTCGCCGGGGACGAAGGAGAAGGTGGCTCCCCATCCCTGGATCGAGACCCGCTCGAGAACGGCGACATTCCAGATGGCGCGTCGCGGATGGGCGGCGTCGCCGGTGATCCGAAAGCCGTCGCGCCACTGGAAGTAGCTCATGCCGCGGAACTGGACATCGGTCAGCTTGCTCGAGGCTGCCGTCGCCGAGTCGCCGAAGTTGCGGTCCTCCAGCATCGCGTTGCCGATGTATTCGAACATGCATCGGTCGAACACGACACCTGCCATCAGGCGGTCGTCCGTCTCCGGTGCGCCGGCGACGGCTTCCTTCATGATGCCGTAGGGCGCCCCGCCGATGTAGCAGCCGATGAAGACGGCGCTCGACAGGTAGGCGCGCGGATGGACGGCGATCGCCGCCATGCGGCATCCCGTGAACATGCACTTCACGAACACCATGTCGCCATAGAGCGCGGTGCTCGGCGCCGAGTAGTAGAGCCCGTAATAGTTGTCGGGGGTATAGACGCTGTCCCACAGCGTATGGTCGCCCACGAGATCGATGCCGGCATAGAACTGCCGGGAGGTGACGCGCCGCAGGATGCGCCTGGCCCCCCAGGCCAGTCCGCTCATGGCGGTGTGCGCGGTGGCGAGCTGGCCCGGAGGGTTCGGGCCCTCGAGGCAGAAATCCTCGAAGTAGCCTTCGTACATCGCGGAATCGGCATGGCGGCCCAGGCCGTTCGACCGGATGCCGGCCGGATCACCGCAGGCCACCGCGAACCTGCCGGCGCCGAGATCGGCGTTCCATTTGAGCCTGGTGGCCCGCCACCCCTCGCCCCGCATGTTGACCTGCGTGCCGGGATCGCCGAAGGGCCGCGATTCCGGGAAGACCAGGGTATCGTCGAAGATGCCTGTTCCGGCCGGGAGCACGACCGTGCCGCCGCCGGCCGCGGCGGCGGCGTCGATCGCGGCCTGGGTGGCACAGAAATCGATCTCCTGGCCGAGATCGGTCGCGAAGGGATAGACGGCCCGGGCGGCGGCGAGCGACGGGTACACCGTGTCCAGCCGATGCGACGCACCGTCCCAGACCGCACCGAACCGGCGCACATCGTAAGGCCCGAGAGCCGCCACGCCATCGAGATCGGCCTTGCGTACGACATCGTCGCCGGCCTGCGGCGACTGCTGGACCGCGAGCCTGCCCGGCACCGTGCCGTTGGCCAGCAGCGCCGCCACCGTCCCCCGCCGGGTGATCCCACCCTGCACGACAGGAATTTCCTCATCGCCGATGGCGGCTGAAGCCGCCTGCAGATCGGAGATCTTCACGGTGAGGAACATGGCCATCTCCAGCGACGAGGCAGGGGCGGCCCATCTTATAGGACTATCAGCCTATCCAGTCAAGCCGGCACGGCTGCGCGCGGATGGCGACGACGCGCCACGACGTCCCCGAACCGCCCGATGACGGTGGAACGACCGGCTAGACCGGCAGGCACGATACGCTGGGATGGAGTGGTGGGCGCACAAGGACTCGAACCTTGGACCCGCTGATTAAGAGTCAGCTGCTCTACCAACTGAGCTATGCGCCCCACGCCCGGCGCATGTAGTGGGCGCCCGGGACGGCGTCAAGCCGCTACGGGCTGTTGCGGGCCATCCGGAATCTGCCTAAAACCGCTGGCGCGCGCGGGCGTAGTTCAGTGGTAGAACGTCAGCTTCCCAAGCTGAATGTCGTCGGTTCGATCCCGATCGCCCGCTCCACCGTCCCCGATGCGGCCCGATCCACTGCCCATCGACCTTCGGGCGCCGCGCGAGGTGGTCGGTGATTTCCAGCGAGCGGGGACGATGACCGAGCTGCGCTTTCGTGATGGCGAGGTGATTTTCCGCGAGGGCGACGACAGCTCGCTCGTGGGCCAAGTGGTCACGGGCGAGGTCGAGGTGGTGCGCGAGGTCGGCGACCGGGTGATCGTCCTCGGACGAATCGCCGAGGGCCAGCTGGTCGGCGAGATGGGCGCCCTCGAGCGCCGTCAGCGCAGCGCCACCGTCCGCGCCGTCGGCGACGTCACCTTGCGCATGCTGTCGCGCGAGGCCTTTCTCGAGCGCATCAGCTCCGACAAGGACATGGCGCTGAGCGCGCTGCTGCGCCTCAGCGAGCGGCTGCACGCCATGGACGACCGCCTCGCCTCGGCCGTCGTCGAGCGACCGGCGCCCGAACGCGAGCCGGCCGAGACGCCGGTGACGCTCTACGGCGATTCCCAGCCGCTGGAACATGTCGTGCCGCGCGAGGGCATCCGCATCGCCAGCTTCCCCTTCCATGTCGGCCGCCGGCCCTCCGGCCACGAGCAGCCGGCGGCAGCACCCGTGGCGCTGATGATCGACGACCGCCGGCCCTACCGGCTGTCGCGGCTGCACTTCTCGATCCTGCGCTCCGGCGACGGTTATGCCGTGGGCGACGTGCTGAGTACGCTCGGCACCGAGGTCAACGGCGAGTATCTGGGCGAGACCTTCTCCAAGGCCCGCGCCGGCCTCAGGAAGGGCACCAACCGCGTCGTCGCCGGCGGCGTCGACAGCCCCTACGTGTTCCGCGTCGTCGTCGGCTGAGGCGGCGCCAGCACCACCGTCAGGCTGCGCACACCCTGGGCACCGTGGATCAGCACGCCCTCGATGTCGGCGGTGGCCGAAGGCCCGGTCATCAGGACGGTATAGGACGCCTCGGCCAGCTCGGGCCGGCGATAGGCCTGGTGCAGGTTCTCGATGATCGCCGCCGGATCGAGCAGCACCACGATATGCTGCGCCAGATAGCCGAGGGCGATGATGCCGAGCTGGCGCTCGGTCAGCATGACCGAGCCGGTCTCGGCGACGCCGCAGGCGGCCCGCACCACCGCGACGTCGACATCGGCCAGCTGCATCGGCACGCCGACCGTGGCGAGATCCCGGTTGCCCTGCACCTCCGGCGTGGCCGAGCAGCGGATCCCGGCCGAAGGATGCAGCTTCGCCACCAGCCCGGTCAGGTCGTCGCCGGGCTCGGCCCGCACCAGCCTGCCGCCCATCCGCGCCAGGCTCTCCTCGAACACCCCGGCGAGGTCCACCGGAGCGCGCTCGAAGCCCGGCACCTCGGGCAGCGGCGCCGGCGCCGGAGCGGCTCGCCGAACTGCCGCCAGGATGGCGTCGCGCGCGCTCATCGCTGCTGCCGGTTGGCCAGGTACCAGTCGTGGAAGCTCTGCGGCGGCGATGCCGGCACCTCGCGCTGCAGCCCCCAGGCGTTCATCCGGTTGTAGACCAGGAAGCGCGGCAGGTGGTCGAGGGCGCTGTCGGTGACCTTGACCGCCCGGCGGTAGGCCTTGGGGTCGGCCAGGATGCGGCCGGCCAGGCGCATGGCGGTCTTCTTGACGAACGGCAGCTGGCGGTGCTCGTTCATGATGCGCCGCCAGTGATAGATCTGCTCGTGGATGTTGATCTTCACCGGGCAGACATGGGTGCAGCTGCCGTTCAGCGTGCTGGCGAACGGCAAGTTGCTGTACTTGCGCAGGTCGTAGGTGGGGTTGAGGATGATGCCGATCGGCCCGGCATAGACGCCGCCATAGCTCAGCCCGCCGCTGCGCCGGTAGACCGGGCAGGTGTTCATGCACGCACCGCAGCGGATGCATTTGAGCGAGGTCCAGAAATCGGCCATGCCGAGGCGCTCGGCGCGGCCGTTGTCGACCAGCACGATGTGCATCCTGGCCCCCGGCCGGGGCTCGCAGAAATGCGAGGTGTACTGGGTGATCGGCGAGCCGAGCGCGCTGCGGGACAGGAGGCGGATGAACACGCCCAGGTGCTCGGCCCTGGGGATCAGCTTCTCGATGCCGACCGAGACGATGTGCAAGGGCGGCACCGAGGCCGAGAGATCGGCATTGCCCTCGTTGGTGCAGACGACGATGCCGCCGGTCTCGGCCACCGCGAAGTTGGCGCCGGTCATGCCGGCCTCGGCATCGAGGAAATAGGGCCGCGTCGTCATCCGCTGCCGCTCGGTGAGATAGGCCGGATCGTCGTTGGCCGGATCGGTGCCGAGGGTGCGCGCGAACACCGCCGAGACGTCGCCGCGCAGCTTGTGCACCGCCGGCACGACGATGTGGCTCGGCGGCTCGTCGTCGAGCTGCTGGATACGCTCGCCGAGATCGGTCTCGACGACCTTGACGCCGCGCCGTTCCAGATAGGGGCGCAGGTCGCACTCCTCGGTGAGCATCGACTTGCTCTTGACCAGGGTGCGCACGCCCTGCGCCGCCAGGATCTCGTGGACGATGCGGTTGTGCTCGGCGGCGTCGAGCGCCCAGTGGACCACGGCTCCGTTGCGCTGGGCGTTGGCCTCGAACTGCTCGAGATAGTCGGCGAGATGGCTGAGCGTGTGCTCCTTGATCGCCGAGGCCAGCGACCGCAGCTCCTGCCACTCGGGAATGGCGTGCATCTCGCGGTCGCGCTTCTGGCGCAGGTCCCACAGGCGGCGGTCGTGGAAGGTCTCGTTGTCCTTGGCCTTGATGAACCGCGAGCTGGCCTCGGCATGGTCGACGACGGTCCGTCTCATGCGCGCGCCCCATTCAGGATCTGGGCGATGTGGATGAACCTCAGGCCGAGCCCCAGCCGCTCGGCGCAGCCCTTCTGGTGCATCAGGCAGGAGCTGTCGGCGGAGGCGATGTAGGCGGCACCGGCGGCGGCGTGGTCCGACACCTTGTCGTAGCCCATCTTGGCCGAGACCGGCTCCTCGAACACCGAGAACGTGCCGCCGAAGCCGCAGCATTCGTCCGGCCGCTGCGGTGTGACCAGCTCGATGCCCCTGACCTTGCCGAGCAGCGCCTGCGGCTTGGAGAAGAACGGCTCACCCAGCTCCGACATCGAGGCGTGCCGCAGCGAGCGCAGGGCACCGCAGGCATTGTGCAGCCCCACCCGATGCGGGAACTCGGCCCAGGGGAAGTCCTCGACCCGCAGCACGTCGTGCAGGAACTCGACCAGCTCGTGGACCCGGGCGCGCACCGCCACCACCTCCTCGGTCTGCGGGATGGCGTCGAGATGGGCGCGGACGTGGTGGGTGCAGCTGCCGGAAGGTGTCACGACGTGCTCGTAGCCGCCGAAGGTGCGCACGAACAGCGCCTCGCACCCCGCCGCGTCGTCGTTGCAGCCCGAATTGGCCATCGGCTGGCCGCAGCAGGTCTGCTCCAGCGGATAGTCGACCTCGCAGCCCAGCCGCTCCAGCAGCTCCAGCGTGGCGACGCCGACCTCGGGAAAGAAGGCGTCGACGAAGCAGGGTACGAACAGCGCGACCTTCAACCGCTGGGCCTCCGCTCTGGCGGCCAGAGGATAGTCCAGCGGCGCGGCGCTGTCGCGCCGGTCGAGGTCAGCCCCCGGCACGATGCCACCGGCCGAGGTCAGCGTCCCCGGTAGGCCTCGAGGTAGCGTGCCGACGCCTTGGGATTGTTGCTGTCCGGATAGATGCTGAACACCCTGGCGGCGTCACCGCGATAGGGGTTGAAATAGGCCTCGTAGGCGATATCGGCGGCGTTCTCCTGGAAGAACGCCACCATGCGGTCGACGAACAGGGCGTTGTCGTCGCCGGCACCGCGCCGGTTGCGCACGCCCCATTCCGGCACCGCCAGCTTCTTGCCATGGCTGCGCGCGAAATCCAGCCAGGCGCCCAGCCCGCGCGGCCCGCCATCGGTCCTGGCCGAGAAGTCCCGTCCCCAGGCGGCATTGTCGCGATAGGCCGGATAGCCGTCGTAATAGTCGATGCCGACGAGGTCGACCCATTCGTCGCCCGGCCAGGCGTCGCTGATCGGCCGCCCGGCCATCCGGTCGGTGGCCTTCTTCATCGTCCACTCGGTGACGAACCGCGGCGACACCGCCCGCATCACTTCTGCGATCCGCCGGAAGCAGGCGATATAGGGGTCGACATCGCGCTCGATCCCCCACGGAAACCCGCCGCCGTCGGCATCGCCCGACCGCGGCCCGTTGGCCTCCCAGCCGATGCGCAGGATGGCATCACCCCTGCCCCACCCCACCAGCTTCTCCGCCACCGTCCGATA
>DAOLFG010000125.1:0-8175 GCA_035326425.1 Geminicoccus sp.
TCGCCGTTGCCGAGGGGGGACCAGGCGTCGCGGATGTTGTCGGAGCCGGCGAAGACCACAACACCGGCCGCCGTCAGCGGCTCGACCGGCGGCATGGGCACCGGGCCGGGGACGGCGGTCATGATCGCCACGCCGCCGCTGGCCAGCGCCTCGGCGGTACGGCCGAAAGTGACCGGATCGAGGCCGCCCAGGGCGAAGGCGTGGCTCACCGCCACCATGCCCTGCATCCCCGCGGCGGCGGAACGCTCGGCGATGCGGCGCAGCTCGAAGGCGCCGAGCTCGGCGAAGTCGTGCAGGTGGATGTCGATCATCCGGCCGTGGCGCAGGGCGAGGCCGAAGACGACGTCGAGGTGGCCCTCGATGTCGCCGTCGTAGCCGGCGGGATCGAGGCCGCCCACCACCTCGACACCCAGCCGCAGCGCCTCCTCCATCAGCTCGGCGGTACGCTGTTGCCGGAGAATTCCGCTTTGCGGAAAGGCCACGAGCTGGATGTCGATGCGGTCCCGCCAGCGCTCGCGCACCTCCAGCAGCGCCTCGACGCCGCGGACGCCGACCTCGTCGTCGATGTCGACATGGCAGCGCATCGCCACGACGCCGTGCCGGTGGCAGCGGCCGAGCAGCACCTCGGCGCGGGCGCCGATCGGCAAAGCGAGGTCGCGTCGCAGCCGCTTCTCGGCCTCGATCCGCGCCGGCACCGTGCCGCCCGGCAGATGCGGCATCCAGGGCAGGCCGAGCAGGGTCTTGTCGAGGTGGATGTGGCCCTCGACCAGGCCCGGCAGCACCAGCAGGCCGCCGAGGTCCCGCACCTCCGCCCCGTCCGGCGCCAGCGTGCCGGCCGGGGCGATCCGGGCGATCCTTCCGTCCGTCAGCAGCAGGTCGGCGCGGCCGCCCTCGGGCAGCAGGCCGTCGCGGAGCAGAAGGCTCATGCGATCAGCCCGACCCGCCGTGCGGCCACCACGCGGTAGAGCCGGTCCTGCAGGAAGGTCTCCTCCTCGCGGGCGGAGAAGACGAGGCTGATGTCGTGCTCGTCGTTGGAGGCGCAGGCCGCGGCGGTGATCTCCGGCCAGTCCGGGCAGGGCAGGCGGCGCATCTCGTCGATGGCCTCGGGCGGCGGCAGCTCGGGCATGCCGATCTTGGGATAGACGGCGCAGATCGCCTGCCAGAAGTAGCGCACTGTCAGGCCCTCGTCCGGCAGGTGCGGCCGCAGCAGCTTCAGCCAGTGACAGCCGGTGAGCGCGTGCAGGGCCTCGAAGGTCATGGTGGCGGCATAGAAGGCGAGCGAGGCGGCGGTGACGCGGCCGAGCAGCCCGGGACGGTCGCGCAGCCAGTCGACAACCGGCGGGAAGGCCGACTTGCGGGCGACCTCGCGCATCCAGCGCCAGAGCAGGTCGGGCTCCGGCGGCGTGACGTGGCGGAGATCCTCGATGCCGCGCAGACGGTCGAGGATCACCGCCGGGTCGCTGGTGATCGGCTCGCTCTTTCCCGCGAAGCGCAGCGGCAGGAAGGTCGTGGCCCAATAGCCCAGGGCCGTCGCCACCTCCTCCTCGTCGCTCTCCATGTCGGCATAGGCGAGGCGCATCATGGCATGGAGCGCGCTGGCGGCGATGCCGGGGATCAGCTGCGGCAGGTAGCGCGCCTGCGCCCCGGCGGCGCCCAGCCGGCCGACCTCGAGCGCGAAGAACCGCCGGTAGTCGCCCTCGTGCTCGCGCTCGCCGAACCGCTTGGCCCAGCCGGCCTCGTGGATGGGCTCGCCGGTCTCGGGGATCGGCCCCAACCGGTTGGTGTCGCGGTACCACTCGAAATAGTCCTGCAGCCGCTGCGGCGTGGCGCCCATCCGGTCGAGCGCCACCAGCATCATCGGCAGGTGGTTGGCCATGAACGGCGCGAACTCGGCGCTGAACGCCCGCGTCTCGGCCACCAGCCGGCGGCAGGTTTCGGATCTCGGCACTTGGCGGCTCCCGTCACACTCGGCGAAGCATAGCCGAGCCGGCGCGCATCGTCAGGGGATCGTGCCCTCCGGCAGCGCCAGCACGTGATCGGCGATGGCTCCGGCCGTCGTCGGCCACAGCCGGCCGCCGCCCGCCTCGATCACGTGCCGCAATGCCCGGCGCAGATGCTTCAGCCGGTAGGGCTGGCCCATGACGAAGGTATGCAGCGCCAGGCCCATCACCAGCGGCTGGGCCTCGGCCTGGCGGAGCATCTCGTCGCACTGGTCGACGATCATGTCGGCGAAGCCGCCGGCATCCAGGCTGCGCCGGACGATCCAGGGGATGTCGTTCAGCTCCTGCGGATAGGGAACGGCCAGGATCCGTCCGCCGCGCGTGCGCATCCACGCCGGCTGGTCGTCGTGGCACCAGTCGAGCAGGTAGGCGTAGCCGGCCTCGTGCAGCAGGTCGGGCGTGGCATGGCTCTGCGAGATCCACGGCCCCAGCCAGCCGCGCGGCCGCGCGCCCTCGGCACGGGCGATGACCTCGGTGGTCTCGGCGATCAGCGCCCGCTCGGTCTCCTCGTCCAGCGCCCCCTGGCGCTCGCTGTTGCTGCGGCCGTGGGCGGCGATCTCGTCGCCCCTGGCCCGGAACGCCGCCGCGATTTCGGGCGCGTAGTCATAGATCGTGCTGTTGATCAGCGCCGTGCAGGGCAGGCCCAGCTCGTCGAGCAGCTCGATCAGCCGCCAGACTCCGACCCGGTTGCCGTAGTCGCGCCATGAATAGTTCAGCACGTCGGGCTGGCCGGCGATCGGCACCAGCTCCGAGCCCAGCCCCTCGCCGAAGGCGAAGTGCTCGAGGTTGAGCCCGATGTAGAAGGCCAGCCGCCGCCCCTCCGGCCAGTCATAGGGGCGCCTGCGCGTGATCGGGCTGTAGGCGTAGCGGTCATGGGTCGGCAGGTGCATGCTCGGCCTCGTCCGTCCCGGGTCCTGTCGAAGAAGGGAAGAACCGCCCCATGTCGCTGGAGCTCCATTTCCACCCGCTGGCCTCGTTCTGCCACAAGGTGCTGATCCCGCTCTACGAGAACGGCATCGCCTTCGAGCCCCGCATCGTCGACCTGGGCGATCCCGCGTCGCGGGGTGCCTTCGAGAAGCTGTGGCCCATGGCCAAGATGCCGGTGCTGGTCGACAGGGCGCGCCGCGCCACGGTCGCCGAATCCACCGTCATCATCGACTATCTGGACCGGCACCATCCGGGGGCGGTGCGGTTCGTCCCGGCCGACCCCGACGCCGCCAGGGAGACCCGGTTCCGCGATAGGGTCTTCGACCTCTATGTCCACCAGCCGATGCAGAAGATCGTCACCGACCGGATCCGCCCGGAAGGGCAGCGCGACGGCTTCGGCGTCGAGGAGGCGCGCCGGACCATGCGCAAGGCCTATGCGATGATCGACGGCTGGATGGAGGCCGGTCCCTGGGGGATGGGCGGGGAGTTCGGCCTCGTCGACTGCGCCGCGGCACCGGCGCTGTTCTATGCCGCCAAGGTCGAGCCCTTCGCCGAGCACCGGCACCTTTCCGCCTATTTCGACCGGCTGATGGCGCGCCCCTCCTTCGCCCGCGTCCTCGAGGAGGCCGAGCCCTATTTCAGGCTGTTTCCCCAGTAGGATCGAGCAGGGCCGCCAGCCGCTCGCGCTCGTCCTGGCGCTGCTGCTGGGCCGCCGCCCGGGTCTGCCAGTAGAAGCGGTTGACCATGACGAGATGGTCCGACATGGCCTCGGCGGCGGCGGCCGGATCGCGCGCCTCGATCGCCGCCAGGATGCGGGCGTGCCAGTCGGCCGCGATGCGGTAGGCCTGCGGGACCTGGGCGGTGCCGCGCCGCTGCTCGATCAGCCATTCGCCGACCGCGTCGCTGATCGCCGGGAAGATCGGGTTGCCGCCGACCTTGGCGATGGCGCGGTGGAAGGCGACGTCGGTCTCCTCGAACTGCTTGGCGTCGATGGCGTCGCGGTTGGCCTCGAAGGCCCGGGCGATGGCGGCGATGTCCTCTTCGGTCGCCACCTCGGCGGCGCGGCGGGCAAGGGCGGTCTCCAGCACCTGCCTCGCCTCCTGCATGTGGCGGATGCCGCTGTCGCTGCCGAGGAACAGCCGCACCGCCCCCGACAGCTCCTGCACCAGCACCTGCGGCGACGGCTCGATGACGCGGGCGCGCTCGCCGCTGGAGATGACGATCAGCCCCATCTTGGCGAGCGCGAACAGCGCCTCGCGCACCGCCGCCCGGCCGACGCCGTAGCGGGCCATGATGTCGCGCTCGGACGGCAGCTGCTCGCCCGGCCGGATGATGCCGCGGGCGATCTCGTCCTGGATCAGCTCGGCGATCTGCTCGTAGAGCTTGCGCCGCTTGATCAGCCTGGTCATGCGCCGTCCCCTGGCCGGCGGACCAGGGCGTGCGGGCCCAGTGCCGCCACGCCGTCCCAGCCGCCCAGCGCCAGGACGCGGTCGATGTCCTGGCGGAAGATGTCCAGCACCCGCGCCACGCCGGCCTCGCCGCCGACGGCGACCCCCCACAGATGCGGCCGGCCAATCAGGCAGGCCGTGGCTCCGAGCGCCAGGGCCTTGACCACGTCGCCGCCGCGCCGGACCCCGCCGTCGATCAGGACAGGGATCCGGCCGGCCACGGCCTGGACCACCGCCGGCAGGGCGTCGAGCGAGGCGATGGCGGTATCGAGCTGCCGGCCGCCATGGTTGGAGACGATGACGCCGTCGACGCCGGCCTCGACGGCGCGGCGGGCCTCGCCGGGGTGCAGCACGCCCTTGAGCAGCAGCGGGCCCTTCCAGATGCCGCGCAGCCATTCGACGTCGCGCCAGGAGGCGGCCGGGTCGAGCAGGCCGGCGATGTGGGCCGCCAACGAGACGATGTCCTTGCGCTGCTCGCTGACATAGTTGGCGAGCGTCACCATCGGTGCCTTGCGCTGGCGCAGGATCCAGGGCAGGCGCAGGCTCATGTCGAGGGCCGTGCGAAGGGTGATGCGCGGCGGGATGGTGAAGCCGTTGCGCAGGTCGCGCTCGCGCATGCCGAGGATCTGGTTGTCGGTGGTCAGCACCAGCGCCTCGTAGCCGGCGGCGGCGGCCCGTTCGGCGAGGCTCTGCGTCAGGCCACGGTCGCGATACATGAACACCTGGAACCAGCGCGGGCCGGCATGCTCGCGGGCGAGATCCTCGATGCTGATCGAGGAGCCGTGGCTCATCACGTAGACAGTGCCGGCGGCGGCCGCCGCCCGTGCCGTCTCGAGCTCGCCGCGCGGCCAGAACATGCCGGACGAGCCCGTGGGCCCGATGATGACCGGCAAGCCCAGCCTGCGGCCGAACAGCTCCACCCCCTGGTCGCGGACGGAGGTGCCGACGAGCGGCTCGGGCAGGAAGCCGTAGTCGGAGAAGGCGCTCTCGTTGCGGCGGAGCGTGCGCTCGTCCTCGGCCGCACCGTCGGCGAAGTCGAACACCATCCGCGGCAGCCGCCGCCGCGCCATGGCGCGCAGGGCGGCGACACTGTGCGCATGCCGCTGCCAAGCCGCGGCCCCGGCCTTTCCCGTCGTCATCGCCCCCCGTCCCGAGCCATTGGTTGGCCGCATGGTATGACAGGCGCAACAGGGGTCAATGAAGCGTGGCTGGGTGATTGGCGGCACGGACGCGAGCACTTATGGTCGAATGCCTCGTGGCCAATCGAACCAGGGAGGAGAGCATGCCCCGCATCTGGGCGCCACTGCTCGTCGCCGCCGGCATCGCCTGCGGCGCATCGGCCCATGCGGCCGAGAAGATCATCTACGACACCGACTTCAACACCATGGGCGACGACGGCCAGGCCTTCGTCATGCTCAGCCAGGCGATGGCCGAGGGCAAAGTCGACATCCTGGGCATCACCGTGGTCAGCGGCAACCAGTGGCTCGACCAGGAGGTGGCCGACGCGCTGCGCGCCGTCGAGCGCATGGGCGTGGCCGACAAGGTCAAGGTCTATGCGGGTGCCGTCGACCCGCTGGTCCACGATGTCGACACCTACCAGCTCGAGGCCCAGCTGTTCGGCAAGGGCTATGCCGGCGCCTGGCGCAAGCCGCGGCCGACCCAGGCCGACCTCGTCGCCCCGCCGGACGGCTTCGCCAAGGGCACCAAGACGGAATCGACCCACGCCGTCCAGTTCATCGTCGACACCGTCAAGGCCAATCCGGGCGAGGTCACGATCCTGGCGGTCGGGCCGCTGACCAACCTCGCCCTGGCCTTCCGCATGCACCCCGAGATCGTCCCGATGGTGAAGCGGATCGTCTACATGGGCGGGGCGATCGACGTGCCGGGCAACGTCACGCCGGCGGCCGAGTTCAATTGGTGGTTCGACCCGGAAGCCGCCCGCATCGTGCTGCGCGAGCCGATCGAGCACGTCATCATCCCGCTCGACGTCACCAACACCGCCCGCTTCGACAAGGCGGTCTACGACAGGATCAGCGGCTCGGGCACGGCCGTCGCCGACATGTTCGCCGCCACCTACAAGCGCCGCTTCGACAGCGACCCGAAGGCGGTGGCCGAGGTCTGGGACACGCTGGCCGCGGCCTATGTCCTCGATCCGACGATCGCCACCGACGTGCGCGAGATGGCGGTCGACATGGACGTCGTCTTCGGGCCGAACTACGGCCGCTCGCTCGGCTACTACAAGAACCCGCCGGTCGGGGTGCAGAACGCCAAGGTGGTGTTCGGCATCGACCTCGACCGCTTCTGGGCGCTCTACAGCGACCTGCTCGGGCGCCCGGTGAAGGGCGGCTGAGCCGGCGCGGACCGGCGGCGCGAGGGGCCGGCCCGGGCCACCCCTCACGCCGCCGGCCGTGTCAGGCGGTGGAAGCGGCCGACCATCAGGGTCGCCACCACCAGCAGCGCCAGGGCGAGGCCGGCCCAGACGCCGACGCCGCCCCAGCCCAGGCCGAAGCCCAGGGCCATGCAGGCCGGGAAGCCCACCGCCCAGTAGCCGAAGGCGGCGAACAGCATCGGCAGCCGGGTGTCGCCGAGGCCGCGCAGCGAGCCGGCGCCGATCACCTGCAGGCCGTCGGCGAGCTGGAAGACCGCCGCCATCATCAGGAAGGTGGCGGCGAGCGTCAGCACCGGCGGTGCCGCCGGATCCTCGGCACTCAGGAACAGGCCGGCGAGGAAGTGCGGCGCCAGCCAGAACAGCAGGGCACAGCACGCCATGAAGCCGGTGCCGATGGCGCAGGCGACGAAGCCGGCCCGCCTCGCGGCCACGAGATCGCCGGCGCCGACGGCGAGGCCGACGCGGACGGTGGCGGCCATCGACACGCCGAGCGGCACCATGAACGAGGTGCTGGCGATCTGGATGGCGATCTGGTGCGCCGCCACCTGGGCCGCGCCGATCCAGCCCATCAGGAACGCGGCACCGGCGAACAGCCCCACCTCCATCAGCAGCATGCCGCCGATCGGCAGGCCGACCTTCAGGATCTCGCGGAAGATCGCCCAGTCGGGCCGCCAGAAGCGGTTGAGCACGGCGTAGCGGCGGAACGGGCGGACCTGGGCGGCGTAGGTGGCGAGCCCGGTGAACATGGCGAGGTTGACGATGGTGGAGGCCAGGCCCGAGCCCACCATCTCGAGGCGCGGAAAGCCCCAGTGGCCGAACACCAGCAGCCAGTTGAGCAGGGCGTTGACCAGCACGCCGAGGCCCATGGTCACCATGATCGGCACGGTGCGCTCGAAGGCGGTGACGAAGTTGCGCATCACGATGAACGCCACGCCGAAGGGCAGCGCCCAGCACAGCGCGTGCATGAACTGCTCGGCGCGGGCGGCGAGCGCCGGGTCCTGGCCGATGGCGACCAGGATCTCGTCGGTGAACCACAGCAGCGCCACCGCCGGCAGCGTCACCGCCGCCGTGACCCACAGGCCCTGGCGGACGACGCGGCGGGCCCGGCGCGGCTGGCGGGCGCCCAGCGCCTGGGCGACCAGCGGTGCGGTCGCCATGGCGACGCCGATGCAGGTGACCAGCATGACGTGGAACAGGGCGATGGCGAGCGTCGCCGCCGCCAGCGACTGGGCGCCCAGCCGGCCGAGGAACAGCACGTCGGTGGTGTTGATGGCGATCTGGCCGAGCTGGGTCAGCGCCAGCGGCACGGCGAGCGCCGTCGTGGCGCGAATTTCCGCGCCCAGCGACGCCGCCGGCACGGGTGCCGCGGTGGCCAGGGTGATCGCCATGGGATTGGGCCCGAGCGTGAAAA
>DAOLFG010000042.1:0-44847 GCA_035326425.1 Geminicoccus sp.
CCAGCGTCACGTGCTGACGAGCTTCCTCTCTTCCGGGCTCAAGGGCTGACCGGCCCTCGGCTCTCCACATGCGGACTACGGGTGACGGACATGGGTTTGCACGCAGCTGACTGGTGGATGACGGTCGAGGAGGAGCTGAAGCGCGGCATCGAGGAATGGGGCGTGGCGTTCGAGCTCCGCTCGCCCAGCTTCTGGTTCCTGCGCCACGGCCGTACCGCGTCGAACGTGCAGGGGCTCATCCAGGGCCACGCCGATGTGGGCCTGGACGGGGTGGGGCGCCAGGAGGCCAGGGATGCGGGACGCTCCTTGTCCTTGGGCGGCTTCGGCGTCCGGCGGATCGTCGCCAGCGATCTGTCGCGGGCGAGCGACACCGCCCGGCTGGTCGCCGAGGCCTTGGGGCTGCCCGCCCCGGAGATCGACCCGCGGCTGCGGGAGCGCTGCTTCGGCGCGCTTCAGGGAAAGGTCGTCTCGCAGGCGGCATGGCTGTCGGACGATGCCGGGGTCGAGACGCCGGCCTCCTTCGCCCGCCGGACCATCGAGGCGGTCATGGCAGCCGTCACCGGCCCCGAGGTCATGATCTGCGCGCATGGCGGCACCCTGCGCGTCCTGGCGGCCGCCACCGGCCTGCGGCTCGGCGAGGCTTACTATCGGAATGCGACGCCCCTACAATTCAATCTGGCTGACGGACAATGGAGCTGCGAGCGACCGACCCGGGCTGCGGCGGTCGCGGAGTAGCGCCGCAGACGGCCGAGGCATGACGAGGCGAGACAGGACGGAGAAAGAAGGCAGCTGGGAGCCGCCGGAGGCGTCGGAGAACGGACGGGAGGCGCTGCTGGCCCGCATCGCGTGGTTCTATCACGTCGAGGGCCTGACCCAGCAGGAGATCGCCCGCAAGCTCGACATGCACCGGCTGAAGGTGAACCGGCTGCTGGCCCGCTGCCGCCAGGACGGGATCGTCCAGATCAGCATCCGCTCGCCGCACGTGGGCTGCTTCGAGCTGGAGAGGATGCTGGTCGAGGGGTTCGGGCTCCGCGAGGCGCTCGTCGTTCCCGAGCCGACGCGGCCGTCGGCCACGCCCGAGATGGTGGGCGCCGGCCTCGGCCACTACCTGAACCGGCGGCTGCGCCCGGAGATGAGCCTGGGCATCGTCTCCGGCCGGACCTTCTATGGCGCGCTCCCCGCCCTGGAGGCGCGCCATCTGCCCGGCTTCAGCGTCGTCTCGATGCTGGGCGGGCTGACGGTCCGGGCAGCCCTCCGCCCGTACGAGGTCGCGCACCGGCTGGCGCAGATCTACGACGCCACCTGCTACTATGTCCCGGCGCCGTCATACGCCGAGTCCAGGCGTGCCCGCGACGAGCTGCTGGGGCAGTCGCTGATCCGGGAGGTCATGCGGCGGGCGGCCGCGGTCGATCTCGCGGTGCTCGGCGTCGGGCGCCTGTCACCAGCGGGCGTCATCCGCGCCCATGATCTGCTGGACGCGGCCGAGGTGGCCTCTCTGCTCGCCGCCGGCGCCGTGGGCA
Organism: Geminicoccus sp.; assembly: GCA_035326425.1. GTDB lineage: Bacteria > Pseudomonadota > Alphaproteobacteria > Geminicoccales > Geminicoccaceae > CALKJU01. The sequence continues at coordinate 1,521 of DAOLFG010000042.1, forward strand.
CGCTGCTCGGCTGGTTCATCGACGAGCAGGGCGAGCTCGTCGACCATCCGTTGAACGAGCGCGTCATTGCCTTGCCGCTCGACCGCCTCAAGCAGATCCCGGAGGTCGTCCTGTGCGGCGGCGGCGAGGAGAAGATCCCGCTCCTCAACGCCGCATTGCGGCGAGGCTATGCGCACGTCCTGATCACCGACGAGGTGGCGGCGCGCGGGCTGATGGGACAAGAGCCCGCCCGCTCCGGATGACCGGACGGCCCGGCTACTTCTTGCGGAAGCGATCGAGCGCCACGATCTCGGCGCCGGCCCCCTCGGGCTTGGCGTCTGCCGGCACCACGGCGCGCGGCTGCGGCCCGGCGAGCAGCCGCGTCGGCTCGCTCCCGGACTCCGGTGCCGGCTCCAGCGTGAACTGCAGTCCGAACTCGACGCCCGGGTCGGCGAACACCTTCACGGCGTTGTAGGGCACGCGCATCCGCTGCAGCTGGTCGTTGAAGCTCAGCGTCACGGCGAAGCCATCGTCCTCGACCTGCAGATCCCAGTACTGGTGCTGCAGCACGATCGTCATGTCGCCCGGATAGCGCTCGCGCAGATAGTCCGGCATCTCGACGCCGGGATGGCCGGTGCGGAAGGTGATGTAGAAGTGATGGGGTGCGGGCAGTCCTTCCCCGGCCAGCAAACGCAGCACGTCGCGGACGACCGTCCGCAACGCCGCCTCCACCATCCTCCCGTACTCGATCCGCTCTCTGCGCAAGGTCGCAGTGCCTGCCTGCTGATGGTGAAGGTGGGGGGATTCTGTTGCCCGGCTCCCCCCGGGCCGCGAGCAAGCTACTTTTTAGGCAGCCGCCCGGAGTGCAACGTTGTCGTTGGCACTTCTAGGTTCGGCCCGATAACGGCGGTACCATGCCGAGCGAAAGCAAGCCCCTTTACTACGCACGTCGATCCTGATTCGCCCCCGCGATCCCCGGCCCGCAACCTCGCCGGCCGGGGAGAATGGTGGAGGCGCCGGGCTCTGCCCCCGGGTCCGCAACGCCTATTCCGAACCGCGTTTATCGCCATAGCCGGACGAGCCGGCGCTCCATATATAGGCGCTCCCGCCCTGCGCGCAAAGCCTCGCGAGGCTCGAGCATCTCCTGATATGACCCGACGCAGGGAGCCGAGATGGCGCTGACCGACGACCAGAAGGCCCAGATCGAGGCGCAGCGCGCCGAGGCGGCGCCGACGCGGCGGGCGACGGTGCCGGCGCTCGAGGAAATCCTCTACCAGCCGCTGCCGGTGCTCGACCACGGCTTCGTCCGGGTCGTCGACTACATGGGCGACGACGGCGCCATCGTGCAGGCGGCGCGCGTCAGCTACGGCCAGGGCACCCGCCACGTCAGCAGCGACCGCGGCCTGATCAACTACCTGATGCGGCATCGCCACACCTCGCCGTTCGAGATGTGCGAGCTCAAGCTGCACGTGAAGCTGCCGATCTTCGTGGCCCGGCAGTGGATCCGCCACCGCACCGCCAACGTCAACGAGTACTCGGCGCGATACTCGGTGGTCGAGGACCAGGTCTACCTGCCCGAGCCGGCGCAGATGGCGGCGCAGGCCAGGACCAACCGCCAGGGTCGCGGCGAGGCGCTGCCCGAGGCCACCGCCACGGCGTTCCGGGAGCGGCTGCGCCAGGGTGCGGCCGACGCCTTCGCCGCCTATCGCGACATGCTGCAGGGCGAGGGCGACGAGGCGCCGGGTCTCGCCCGCGAGCTCGCCCGCATCGGCCTGCCGCTCAACACCTACAGCGAGTGGTACTGGAAGACCGATCTGCACAACCTGCTGCATTTCATCGGCCTTCGCGCCGATTCGCACGCCCAGTACGAGATCCGCGCCTATGCGGAGGTGCTGCAGGACATCGTCCGGCGCTGGGTGCCGCTGACGGCGGCGGCCTTCGCCGAGTACCGCCTGGGCGCGGCGCTGCTGTCGGCCACAGCACTCGACGTCCTGCGGCGGATGCTCGGCGGCGAGTCGGTGACGCAGGCCGAGAGCGGTCTCGCCGCCGGCGAATGGCGCGAGCTGATGCGGGTGCTGGGCCGCGAAACCGGATGAGGCCCGGCGCCATGCGGGGCCGTGCAACGTTCCCGAAAGCGTGACATTATCCATCCGCAACGGTGTGGACTCACGACCACAGCCGTTTCAGATTCCTCGGCAACAGTCGGGGGTGCGGGTGGTTGACACTTCCGCGACCCCTGGAAAGATGACATGGGTCTGTCCGGCCGCGGACATTCCTGTTTGGAAGTAGGAGGCAAAATGCAACGGCTCGCCCTCAAGCTCGGCGCGCTTTCGGCAGTGGGCCTGCTGAGCGCTTGTGCCAACGGTCCTGGATTCTATTCGCTGCCAGAAGCGATCATGCTCCAGTTCCCCGCGGGTGGCGTGATGAAAGAGGCCCGCAGTACGACGCCGAGCGGCGCGTACGAGACGGCCGCGTACACGGATCTGATGAAGCACGCCGAGTACGAATACGTCACCATGGGCGATCCGAAGGACGCCATGTACCACGCCAACAAGGCGATGGCGGTGGCGCGTGGCCAGGATCCCGCCCCCCAGAACCCGTCCGAGCGCGTCCTGCCGGCCGACAAGGTGGCCGAGATCCAGGACGGCTACACCCGTCTGAATGCTGCCTTCGCGGCCGGCGGCAAGACCAAGGATGCCGAGGCTGCCGGCGTGGCGCTGGGCTCCTACGACTGCTGGATCGAGCAGCAGGAGGAGAATTTCCAGCCCACCGACATCGCGGCCTGCCGCGATGCGTTCTTCGCCGCCCTCGCCAAGCTCGAGGAGCAGCCGGCGCAGATGGGCGAGATGATCACCCTCTCGTCCGACGTGTTCTTCGACTTCGACAAGTACAACCTGCGTCCCGAGGCGATCACCGTCCTCGACGACGTGGCGGAGCTGCTGGTCGGCGACACCACGACCAACATCCTGGTCTGGGGCCACACCGACACGGCCGGTCCGAAGGACTACAACCAGCGTCTGTCGGAGCGCCGCGCCGACGCGGTCGCCGACTACCTGGAGAGCAAGGGCGTCGCCCGCAACCGCATGTCGGTCGAGGGCTTCGGCGAGACCAAGCTGGCGGTGCCGACCCCGGACAACACCCCGGAGCAGGCCAACCGTCGTACGGAGATCCGTCGCCGCTGATCGCGCGATCGATCGTCTGGGCCGAACGGGCGCCCGCGGAGGAAACTCCGCGGGCGTTCCGCTTTTCAGGCACCCAGCTCGAGCCGGATTAGGCTGGCGAGCCAGAAGGCGAGTGCGGCCACGGCATACCAAGAGGCATATCGCTCGAGCGTTCGTCGCAGCATCCCGCCGATGAGCCGCTGGGCGACGTCGGCGGCCAGACCGGGCGGCTGGCCGAGGATCAGCCACACCTCGGTGCGCCGGTAGGGCCGCCCCGGCGCGGCGAGCGATCGCTGATAGAGGATCGTCGCCGCCAACAGGCACAGGACGGCTCCCGAGCGCAGCGCCAGCAGCGAATAGCTCGACAGCGCCAGGACCACGCAGCCGATCGCCAGCGCGGCGAATCCGGCCGCCCGGGCGACCGAGACCTCGACCGCTACGCGAATGCGCTCGAGCAGGTCCTCACGCAAGGTCGCGCGGCGGCGCCAGGCCCTGGCTCGCCATCAGCTCGCGGAACAGCAACCAGGCGAGCCACAGCCAGCCGGCGGCGGCGACGGGACGCAGGCCCTCGACCATGAAGCTCGGGATCAGCGGCCCGAGCGCGCGCATGATCGGTTGCGTGGCCACGACCAGCATGCGCCATACGATGTTGAGCGAATCCGGCTGCACGAAAATGCCGAGAATGGCGCGGGCGAGCAGGTAGGCGATCGCCGCCATCAGCAGCCAAGTCGGAACGTAGTAGGGCCAGTAGGTCGCGAACAGGCTCTGTTCCGCCATCGATTCCCGTCGCTCCCGCCGAAGGCCATGGCCCGGTCGATCATGCGCAAAGAGAAAGCGAGGCGCAAAGGCCTCGCTTCCCCCTCACGTCGCAGATACGGGCCTCAGCTGGTCTGCCGGCCGTCCGCCGTCAGGATCTCGCCCTTGGGGATCCGGATGCTGTCGACCAGCTCCTGCAGCTCCCGCGAGGGCGCCGGCGTGGCCAGGCTGACAAGCCAGATGACCAGAAAGCCGACCGGAATACCGAACACACCGCCGGCAATGTGGTTCACGCCGAACCATTGCGAGCCGCCCCAGTAGTAGTTGTTCAAGGTATAGAACAACGTCACCGAGAAGCCTGCAATCATGCCGAGGACCGCACCGCTCGAGGTGCAGCGTTTCCACCAGATGCCCAGGACCAGCGCCGGAAACAGCCCCGCCGCCGCGAACGAGAACGCCCAGGACACGAAGATCAGGATACCGGCGGGCGCCGAGATCGCGGTGTAGGCGGCGACAAGCGCCACCACCACGAGCAGGACCCGGGCGACAATCAGCCGGCGGGCGGTGGAGGCCCGATGGTCGATCATCTTATAGTACACGTCGTGGCTCAGCGCGTTGGCGATGGCCAGCAGCAGGCCGTCGGCGGTCGAAAGCGCCGCGGCGAGGCCACCCGCCGCCACCAGGCCGGTGATGACGTAGGGCAGGCCCGCGATCTCCGGCGTGGCCAGCACGACCGTGTCCGGATTGATCGAGAACTGCTTGAACGTCAGCGTCGTCACGGGTGCCGCGGCACCGGCCGCGTCCTTGACCGCCTGGCAGGCATCGAACAGGACCTGGGGATCGACGGCATTGGCGCCGCAGATCTTGACCAGCCCGATGCGGCCGTAGCTGAAGATCCAGCTCGGCAGCTCCTGGATCGCCGCCAGGGTCGAGATGTCCTTGCCCAGGACGTTCGAGAACACCTCGAACTTCGCGAACACGGCGTAGGCCGGGGCCGTGAAGTAGAGGATGAAGATGAACAGCAGCGACCAGCCGACCGACTTGCGCGCATCACGCACCGAAGGGGTGGTGAAGAAGCGCATGATGACGTGCGGCAACGAAGCCGTGCCGACCATCAGGCACAGGATCAGCCCGAAATAGTTCAGCGGATCGCGCACCGTGAACGGCGTGGCGTGCGGTGCCGCGCCCTCCAGAAAGCCGCCGGGCCCACCATGCGCCTGCTCGAAGCCGGTGATCTGCTGCAGCACGCCGCCATAGGTGAGCTGCGGCACCGGGATTCCGGTGACCTGCGTCGACAGGATCACCACCGGGATCAGGTAGGCGATGATCAGGACGATGTACTGCGCCACCTGCGTCCAGGTGACGGCGCGCATGCCGCCCAGCATCGAGCAGACCAGGATGCCGGCGAGACCGACGAACACGCCGACCTGCGTCGACACGCCGAGCAGCCGCGAGGCGATGATGCCGGTGCCGACCAGCTGCCCCATCAGGTAGGTGAAGGAGCAGACGACCAGGATCACGACACCGATCACGCGGGCACTGGTGCCGCCGTAGCGGGCGGCCAGGAAGTCCGGGACGGTGTAGGCGCCGAACTTGCGCAGATAGGGTGCTATCAGCACCGCCACCAGCACGAAGCCGCCGGTCCAGCCCAGGATGAAGGCGAGGCCGTCATAGCCCTGGGCATAGAGCGAGCCGGCCATGCCGATGAACGAGGCCGCCGACATCCAGTCGGCGGCGGTCGCCATGCCGTTGTACATCGCCGGCACGCGCCGCCCGGCGACGTAGTATTCCGAGACCTGCGCGGTCCGCGAGATGTAGCCGATGCCGGCATAGACGGCGATCGTCAGCAGCACGAACATGTAGCCGATGATCTGGTCCGGTACGCCGAGCGCGCTGAGGATCGCCAGCAGGATCACGAAGGCGACGAAGCCGCCGGTATAGGTGGCGTAGATGCGCCCGAGATTGGATACGAAGGAGTCTTGCATGGCCGGTCCCCCTACTGGTCCTCGGCCAGCCCGGCGTCCTCGTCGATCTGGTTCTGCTTGTGGGCGAACCAGAAGATCAGCACGACGAAGACGATGAGCGAGCCCTGCGCGGCCATGTAGAAGCCGAGCGGAAAGCCGATGAAGGTGATCTCGTTCAGCGGCCTGGCGAAGAAGTGGATGCCGAAGCTGAACACGAACCAGATGGCCAGCGCCACCCACATCAGACTTCGCGTCCGTTGCCAGTGCTCGACGGCTCTGTCAGGCGCAGCCATTGTTCTCTGTCTCCCTGCGTCTCGTGGGACGTCGTTGGCGCACATGCGGCGAGCGCTCTGCCGCCACCTCTGGCAATGGTTGGACGAGGCTGCAGACCGCCCCTCGCGGAGCGTTGAGAGAGGCTAACCAATGGGAATCGCTGCTCCCACGTTGTTGCGGCGTTTTGCCGCGCATCTTTCGCGCCTTTTCGGGCCGCGGCCAACCGTCGCGACCATGGAGCAGCTTGCGGCACAACTCGCGGCACATGCGATGTTCGTCTCGCAGAAATGCACGACCGAATATCTGCGCCTGCGGGCCGGCGTGAGCTGGGAAGCCCTGTGTCGCGATCCGGTGTTTGGCGACGGCTACGAGCGCAGCCGCTGGGCGGCCTATGTCAGGTCCCTGGGCGATGTCGCCGAGGTCTGCGAGACGGTGTTCAGGGCCGACGGTCGATCCTTCGCCGCCATCGAGGCCACGGTGCCGGCGGCGGCCGAGGCGGCGCTGGCGCTGTATCCGGATCCCAAGGGCGATCCGTCCCTTCCCGAGGCGGCCGACGAGATGCGTCTTCGCCTGGCCCGGCGGCGCGCCGAGCCGCCCCGGTCGCTCCGGCGGATCGGCACGGGATCGGCCAAGCGGATCATGGCGCTGCTGCCGTTCGACGAGCGCCTGCAGGCCGCCGACCTCGACTACATGGCCAACAATCTGAGCTTCTCGCTCGGCCAGGTCCACGAGCGCCTGCGCGCCGAGCTCGACGCCGACGCGCTGCTCCAGGACTGAAGGATCACGCCGCCGCGGCGAAACAGGCCACCCGCCCCTGCCCGTCGCGGCGCGGCGTGGGCCCCGGGCGCTCGGCGCGGCAGATGTCGCCCGCCATCGGGCAGCGCGGGTTGAAGGCGCAGCCGAGCGGCGGGTCGATCGGGCTCGGCACCTCGCCGCCCAGCGGCTGGCGGGCGCGGTTGGGAGCCTCGAGGTCGGGGATCGTGTCGAGCAGCAGCCGGGTGTAGGGGTGCTGGGGATCCCGGAACAGCGCCTCGGTCGCCGCCTCCTCGACGATGCGGCCGAGATACATCACGGCAATGCGGTCCGAGACGTGGCGGATCACCGCCAGATTGTGGCTGATGAACAGGTAGGTCAGGCCCAGCTCGCGCTGCAGATCCTGCATCAGGTTGAGGATCTGCGCCTGCACCGAGACGTCGAGCGCCGAGGTCGGCTCGTCGCAGACCAGGAAATCGGCCTCGGTCGCCAGGGCGCGGGCGATGCTGATGCGCTGGCGCTGTCCCCCTGAGAACTCGTGCGGGTATTTGCGGCCGTCGGCGGGCGACAGGCCGACCTGGCGCAGCAGCTCGTCGACCCGGCTGCCGATGGCGCGCTCGCCGCTCAGCAGGCGCAGCGTGCGGATCGGCTCGGCGATGAGATCGGCAACGCGCCAGCGCGGGTTCAGGCTGGCATAAGGGTCCTGGAAGATCATCTGCAGCCGCGGCGGCCGGGTGGCGCCATGGCCGCCGTCGATGGGATTGAACCGGATCGTGCCGGCCGTGGGCCGGTAGAGGCCGACGACGAGGCGGGCCACCGTCGACTTGCCGCAGCCGGATTCGCCGACGATGCTGTAGGTGGTGCCGCGCTCGACGGTGAAGTCGATGCCGTCGACGGCGTGCAGGGTCTGGCGCGGCCGGCGCTCGATCACCCTGTTCAGCCAGGGTGCCGAGACATCGAAGTGGCAGGCGAGACCCTTCACCTCCAGCATGGGCAGCGGCCGGGGCTCAGGCATGGGCGGGCTCCAGGGCACGCCAGCAGGCGGCGAGCGTGCGCCCGCCGTCCAACAGCTCCGGCCGCTCGCCGCGGCAGCGTTCGATCATGCGCGTGCAGCGCGGATGGAAGGCGCAGCCCGTCGGCATGGCGCCGAGGCGCGGCATTGAGCCGTCGATCTGGGTGAGCTTGGCCGTGCGCTGGCGCAGGCTCGGGATCGAGCCCATCAGGCCGCTGGTGTACGGATGGCGGGGATGGCGGACCACCTCGGCGACGGGGCCGATCTCGGCGATCCGGCCGGCATACATCACCGCCACCCGGTCGGCGGTCTCGGCGATCACCCCCATGTCGTGGGTCACCAGCATCACCGCCGTGCCGTGCTGGCGGCACAGGCGCTTCAGCAGCGCGGTGATCTGCGCCTGGATCGAGACGTCGAGGGCGGTGGTCGGCTCGTCGGCGATGATCAGCTTCGGGTTGGCGCACAAGGCCAGGGCGATGACCACGCGCTGGCGCATGCCGCCGGAGAACTGGTGCGGATAGTGGTCGATGCGCAGCTCCGGCGCCGGGATGCCGACCTCGCGGAACAGCTCCAGCGCACGGGCGCGGGCGTCGGCGGCCGACAGGTCGGCATGGGTGCGGATGGTCTCGACCAGCTGCTGGCCGACCGTGAACACCGGGTTCAGCGAGGTCAGCGGGTCCTGGAAGATGGCGCCGATCTCCCTGCCGCGCACCTTCCTCATCTCGGCGTGCGACAGGTTGTCGATGCGCCGGCCGCTGAGGAGAATCTCGCCCGAGGCGATGCGGCCCGGCGGCTCCAGCAGGCCGATCACCGCCGCACCGGTCAGCGACTTGCCGGCACCGGACTCGCCGACGACGCCCAGGATCTCGCCGGCGGCGATGTCGAGGCCGATGCCGTCGACGGCGCGCAGCGTGCTACGGCGGGTCGGGAACTCGATGACCAGGTCGCGGACGGCGAGGACCGGCGTCATGGCCGCCGCCGCACCGGATAGGCGGAGGAGAAGATCTCCTCGGCTGGCGGGTGGCCCAGCGTGCGCTCGGGATAGCGGGCCATCACGCCCTCGAACTGCTTCTGCGCCCGCACCGCCGCCTCGCGCTCGTCGAAGCCGGGGATCACCCGGTCCTCCATGACGAAGCGGCCATCCACGATGACGGTGCGGAAATCGCGGCCCGAGCCGGTGAGCATCATGGTCTGGATCGGGTCGATGACCTGGCCCAGCTCGAAGCCGGACAGATCGAACACCGTGATGTCGGCGCGGGCGCCCTCGGCGATGCGGCCGAGGTCGGGCCGGCGCAATGCATCGGCCCCGCCCCTGGTGGCGGCGTCGTAGTAGTCCTCCGAACGCACGGCCGAGGCGTCGCTCTCGACGACCCGGCACAGCGCCATGCCGAACTGCATGTTGCGCACCATGTCGGGCGGGGCGGTGTCGGTGCCGAGGCCGATCTTTAGGCCCATGGCGCGGTAGCGCCGGAAGCTCTCGATGACGTTGCCGTGCCGGCCGGAGACCAGCGGGCAGTGGACGAGGCTGGCGCCGCTGTCCCTGATGATCTCGAGATCCCGCCCCGGCCGGTCGATGCGGCTGGAGCCCGAGACATAGGTGCCGTGCGGCAGCAGGCAGCGCTCGGAGAGGAAGCCCAGGCTGTCGAGCCATTCCGGCGGGCTCATGCCGTGCTGGCGCAGCACGAGCTGGTACTCGATCAGGCTCTGGCAGCAGTGCAGGCGCACCGGCACGTCGAGCTCGGCCGAGATCGCCGCCGTTCGCCGTAGCAGCCGGGCGGTCGAGGTCTCGATGCGGTCGGGCGCCAGCATGGTGCGGATCAGGCCGCCCGCCCTACCCTCGAGCTCGCGACAGAACTTCTCGGCCGCCGCCAGCTCGGCGAGGCCGCGCTCCTCGTCGTAGACGGTGTCGATGCTGCCGTCGTCGTTCACCACCATGTTGCCGGTGCGGTAGGCCGGCCCGAGATAGGCGCGGATGCCGAGATCCTGGGCTGCGCCGGCCGCAGCCGCGAACTCCTCGGTCGTCTCGCCCCAGGCGCGGTAGAACAGCGATGCGATCGGCAGCGCCGTGGTGATGCCGTTGCGCAGCAGCCAGGCGAAGGCGTAGCGCTTCTGGAACGCCAGCTCCTCGGGCGAGTAGTGCTCATAAGGCGCATAGTCGCGCGGCCAGACCCGGCCCTTTCTCGCCGCCGGCTGGTTGTCGTAGCCGAGAATCGTCGTGTCGAGGTCGGACAGGGCGTCGAGATCGATGAAGCCCGGGCCGACCAGCGCCTGGCCATAGTCGATGCGGCGCGCCACCTCGCCCGGATAGCCGTGGCCGACGAAGGTGATCGCACCCTTGTCGAACACCACCTCGCCATGCTCCAGCAGACGGCGCTCGCCGCCTTCGTCGCTGACGAGCCAGCGGGCGGTGAGCAGGACGGGGCCGGCCATCAGGGTGCCTCCAGCAGCGCCTTGCCGGCCTCGGCGACCACCCGGCCGCGCTTGAGGACCAGCCGGCGCGGACGATGGTCGACCACGGCCTCGGCCAGGGTCTCGGCGTCGATCAGCACGAGGTCGGCATCGCAACCGGGTTCCAGGCCGTAGCGATCCAGGCCCAGCATGGCGGCGCCGCCCGAGGTGCAGATCGACAGCGCCAGCTCGAGGTCGGGGTCGCTGCGGCAGTTGTTGGTGAGGCCCAGCAGCATCGCCCGCTCCAGCATGTCGCCGTTGCCGTAGGGACTCCAGGCGTCGCGGATGCCGTCGTTGCCCGAGCCGACGCGCAGGCCGGCGGCGACCAGCTTGCGGATCGGCGGCGCGGGACGGCTGGCGGGGCCGGTGGTCATCACCGCGATGTCCTGCCCGGCCAGCCCCTCGATCAACGCCGCCACGCGGGCCTCGTCCGGCATGGCGAGGCAGAAGGCGTGGCTGACCGTCACCTTGCCGCGCATGCCGAGGGCAGCCGTACGCTCGACGATCAGCTCGACCGCGAAGGCGCCCAGCTCGCCCGGCTCGTGCAGATGGATGTCGATGCCGCGGCCATGGCGGTCGGCCAGCGCGAAGACGGCGTCGAGATGGCCCTTGGGGTCGCGGTCGATGGCCGAGGGGTCGAGGCCGCCGACGAGGTCGGCACCCAGCCGCATCGCCTCGTCGAGCAGCTCTGCCGTGCCGGGCCGGACCAGCAGGCCGGACTGCGGGAAGGCCACGATCTGGATGTCGACGGCATCGGCGTAGCGCCGCCGCGTCTCCAGCACGCCCTCGATGCCGCGCAGGCCGACCTCGGTGTCGACGTCGACATGGGTGCGGATGTGGGTGGTGCCGCAGGCAACGGTCTGCACGACCTGCCGCGCCGACTGCATGGCCGGATCGAGGCCCAGCTCCCGCTTCATCCGCCGGTCGTTGGCGATGAAGTCGAGCAGCTTCGGACCGCCGCGGTTCGGCTGCCAGCCGCGGCCGAGCTGCGTCTTGTCCATGTGGGTGTGCGATTCGACGAGCCCGGGCAGCAGGATGGCGCCGCCGCCGTCGAGGCGGTCCGGGGCTTCGAGGCCGGAGCCGACGGCGGCGATGCGGCCGCCTTCGATCAGGACGTCGGCCGGGGCACCACCCAGGGGGCGGACATCGGCGAGCAGCAGGGTGTCGGGCATCAGCGGAGCTTCGGGTTGAGGGCGTCGCGCAGCCAATCGCCCAGGAGGTTGACCGCCAGCACGATCAGGCCGAGCTGGATCGCCGGGAAGACCACGATCCACCAGACGCCTGAGAACAGGTACTGGTTGCCGATGCGGATCAGCGTGCCGAGCGAGGGCTGGGTCGGCGGCATGCCGACGCCGAGGAAGGACAGGGTGGCCTCGGAGAGGATGGCGAGGCCGAGGTTCAGCGTCGCCGCCACCATGATGGGGGTCAGCGTGTTGGGCAGGATGTGGCCCAGCATCACCTTCATCGGCCTCACTCCGATGACCCGGGCCGCCAGCACGTATTCCTTGCGTCGCTCGACCATGGTCGAGGCGCGGACGGTGCGGGCGTACTGCACCCAGTTGGTCAGCGAGATCGCCATGATCAGGATGCCGGCGGCGAAGGCGTCGCGCAGGCCGGCCGGCAGCAGCTCGCGGAACACGGCGCTGACCAGGATCGCGACCAGCAGCGTCGGGATCGACAAGAGGATGTCGCCGATGCGCATCAGCACGTTGTCGACATGGCCGCCGAAGAAGCCGGCGGCGAGGCCGACGAGGATGCCGACCGTCAGCGACAGCGCCACCGAGCCGAGGCCGATCAGCAGCGACAGCCGCGAGCCGTAGAGGATGGCCGAGAGCATGTCGCGGCCCTGGGTGTCGGTGCCGAGCAGGAAGGGCCAGCGGCCGTCCTCGGACCAGACCGGCGGCAGCTCGGCGTCGTCGAGATAGAGCTGCGCCAGGTCATAAGGATCCTGCGGCACGATCAGGGGTGCGAGCAGCGCCGTGAGCAGGACCAATACCAGGACGATGGCGGCACCCACCGCCACCCGGTCGTGGCGGAAGCTCCAGAACAGGTCGCTGTCGAGGAAGGTCCGCCAGCGGCCGGGCTCGATCGCCTGCTCAAGAGCCATGGGCACCTCCCTTGAGGTCGGCGGCGCGCAGCCGCGGATCGACCGCGGCATAGGTCAGGTCGACCACGGTGTTGAGCACGACGAAGATGAAGGAGACGATGACGAGGTAGGCCGCCATCACCGGGATGTCGACGAAGGTCACGGCCTGGATGAACAGCATGCCCATGCCCGGCCACTGGAACACCGTCTCGGTGATCAGCGCGAAGGCGATGAGGTTGCCGATCTGCAGCCCGGTCATGGTGATCACCGGCATCAGGCAGTTCTTCAGCGCGTGGCGGAAATGCACGCTGCGGTCGGAGAGGCCGCGCGCCCGGGCGAACTTGATGAAGTCGGTGCGCAGGACCTCCAGCATCTCGGCACGGACCAGACGCATCACCAGCGTGATCTGGAACAGCGACAGGGCGATCGAGGGCAGGATCAGCGCCATCCGGCCGGAATGGGTGAGCAGGCCGGTGGTCCAGCCGCCGATCGACACCACGTCGCCGCGGCCGAAGGCCGGCAGCCAGCCGAGCTGCACGGAGAACACCAGGATCAGCAGGATGCCGACGGCGAAGCTCGGCAGCGAGATGCCCAGCACCGAGGCGAACTGCAGGAGCTGGGCGAGCCAGGACCGGCGCCTGATGGCGGTGAACACGCCGAGCGGGATACCGACGACGAGCGACAGGACGGTGGCGACGATCACCAGCTCGAAGGTGGCCGGGAAGCGCTCGGCGATGAGGTCGAAGACCTCGCGCTGGTTGCGGTAGGAGATGCCGAAGTCGCCGACCGCCGCCGCCGACACGAACCGCCCGAACTGCAGGAGGATCGGCCGGTCGGTGCCGAGCCGCTCGCGCAGGGCGTCGCGCTCGACCTGCGTCGCCTGCTCGTTCAGCATCATCTCGACCGGATCGCCGACGAAGCGGAAGATCGCGAACGCCATGGCGGCCACGGTCAGCATGACCAGTGCGGCGTTGAGGATGCGGCGGACGAGGAAGGCGAGCATCGGCGTCTCCCGCTGAGAGCGGCCCGGCACCGTCGGTCGGCGCCGGGCGGTTGGAGCGGGCTCAGTTCATCTTGGTATACCAGAGCCGGGGCTTGTTGTCGGAGAGCTGGACCATGCTCTCGACCTTCTTGCTGGTGGCCCACGCCATCGGCTGCTGGTGCAGCGGCACGAACAGGATGTCGTCCTTGGCCACCTGCAGGGCCTCGGCCATCAGCGGGATGCGCTTGGAGCGATCCATCTCGGTGGCGGCCTTGTCGGTCAGCGCGTCGATGCGCGGATCGCCCCAGTCGCCGAAGTTGAAGACGCCGGCGGTGCCGCTGTTGCTGTGCAACACCTGCACCAGGATCGAGTAGGCGTCGATCATCGGCTCGTTGGCCCAGCCGAAGATGAGGACGTCGAACTCGCCGGCCGAGCGCTTCGGCCGCTGCACGCTGCTGGGACCGATGTTGAGTACCGGCTTGAGGCCGACGCGCGACCACATCGACGAGGCCGCCTGGCAGATCTCCTCCTCGTTGACGAGGCTGTCGTTCATGCACAGCAGGCGGAAGGAGAAGCCCTCGGGATAGCCGGCCTCGGCCAGCAGCGCCTTGGCCTTGTCGGCATCGAAGGGCAGCCGCTCGTCCTGCTCGGGCGTGTAGCCGGGGATCGCCGGCGCCACCAGAGCACCGGTGTTGCGCGACAGGCCGCGCATCGTCCGCTTCTGGATCTGGTCCATGTTCAGGGCCTGGTAGACGGCCTGGCGGACGTTCTTGTCCTTGAAGGGGTTCTTGCCGGTGACGTCCGACTCGACCAGCTCGTCCTTCAGGTTGAAGGCGAAGAACAGGCTGCGCAGCTCGGTCGCCTGCAGCACCTTGACGTCGGGCGACGCCTCGAGGCGCGGCAGATCCTGCAAGGGGGCGACGTTGAGGAAGTCGACCTCGCCCGAGAGCAGGGCGGCGACGCGCGTGGCGGCCGAGCTGATCGGCGTGAACTCGATCCTCGTCAGGTTGTGCCGGGGCGTGTCCCACCACTCGGGATTGACGACGAAGGTCGTCTTGGCGTCGGGCTGGCGGCTCTCGACCATGAACGGGCCGGTGCCGTTGGCGTGGGTGGTCGGATAGCCCTCGATGCCCTTGGCCGAGTCGGTCGGCAGCTCGGCGTTGTTCGCGACCAGCCATTCCTTGTCGAAGATGAAGATGTTGGTGAGGTCGTTGAGCAGCAGCGGGTAGGTCGTGTTGACGACGATGTCGACGGTATGGTCGTCGACCTTGGCCGAGCTCTTGTAGGCCGGCAGGTTGCCCTTGAGCGGCGAGGTCTCGTGGCTGACGCGGGCCAGCGAGGCCAGCACGTCGTCGGCGGTGAACGGGCTGCCGTCGTGGAAGGTCACGCCCTGGCGCAGCTTGAACCGCCAGGTGACGCCGTCGTCCGCCACCGTCCAGGATTCCGCCAGCGCCGGCTCGATCTCCAGCTTGTCGTCGTAGCGGACCAGGCCCTCGTAGACATGGTTCAGCGTCGCCAGCGTGAAGGTGTCGCCGAACGAGTACGGATCGAGCGAGTTGATGTCGCGATGGGCGCCCCACCGCAGCGTGTTCGCCTCGGCCGCCCCCGCCAGCAGGGCCAGCGCCGCAGCGCCCGCAAGCAACGCCTTCAAGCCGCGCATGCCATCTCCTCCTCGGTTTGTATGCGGGACCATCAAAATCCCGTATACACTTTCTATCGCGAGACGTATACCAATGCGGACGGCGGCGCAAGCGGCTATTCAAACGGCGTGCCAGACAACGGCTTTGGATCGTCGGAATGCTGAACGGAAACGAAGGCGGGGCCGAGACGGCCAACGAGGCGCGCTCGCGCAGCGAGACCGTCTACCTGCTGCTGCGCCGCGCCATCCTCGAGCAGACGCTGCAGCCCGGCACCAAGCTGCCGGAGGACGTGGTCGGCGAGCAGTGCGGCGTCAGCCGGACCATCGTGCGCGCCGCCCTCGCCCGGCTCGACGGCGAGGGCCTGGTCGAGCTGCGTCCCAACCGCTCGGCGGTCGTCGCCAAGCCGACGCTCGAGGAGGCGCGCGGCATCTTCGCGGTGCGGCTGTGGCTGGAGCGGGCGGTGATCGCCTCGCTGGCCCAGGGCATCACCAGGCGCCAGCTCGCCCTGCTCGACGGCCATGTCGACCGCGAGGACCATGCGCGCGGCCGCTCGGCGCCCTTGGCCATCCGCCTCGCCGGCGAGTTCCACACCCTGCTGGCCGAGCTGACCGGCAACCGTCTGCTCGCCCGCTACGTCGCCGAGACCGTCTCGCGCTGCTCGCTGATCCTCGCCCTCTACGGACGGCCGCACAGCGCCGACTGCGCGGTGAGCGAGCACCGGCAGATCATCGAGGCGCTGCGTCGCAAGGATGCGGCCGAGGCCGAGCGGCTGATGATCGACCATCTGGGCGGGGTCGAGGAGCGGGCCGAGCTGGCGCCCGCTGCCGCCCTCGACCTCCGCGACATCCTCTCCCGCTACACCGAGCCCGTGGCATGACCGACTACCGCACCTTCGACTTCCGCGAGCTTTCGGCGCGCGAGCGCTACAAGCTGCTCATCGGCACGGTGGTGCCGCGGCCCATAGCACTGGTCACCAGCTGCGACGCCGATGGCCGCGTCAACGCGGCACCCTACAGCTTCTTCAACTGTCTGTCGGCCGACCCGCCGATCCTGGCGCTCGGCGTCGAGAACCGCGGCCTCGCCTTCAAGGACACCACCCGCAACATCCGCGAGACCGAGGAGTTCACGGTCAACATCGTCAGCGACGCCATCATGGACGCCATGAACGTCTGTGCGGTGCCGTTCGCGCCCGAGGTCGACGAGCTGGCGGCGGCCGGGCTGACGCCCGTGCCCGGCAGCCGCGTGCGCTGCCCCCGCATCGGCGAATCGCCGGCCGCCCTCGAATGCCGGCGCTACCTCGCCCTTTCGATCGGCAAGTCGCGCGAGATCGTCCTGGGCGAGGTCCTGGCCGTGCATCTGCGCGAGGACATCGTCGACCCGGTGAAGCTCTACGTCGATCACGCCGGCCTCGACGCCATCGGCCGCATGGGCGGGCACGGCTACGCCCGCACCCGCGACTATTTCGACCTGCCGACGATGAGCGTCGACGAGTGGCGCTCGACGCGCTGAGGCTCAGTCGATCCAGACGCCGTCGCGCGCCACCACCCGGCCGCGCTTGACCACCAGCGCCCGCTTCGGCCGCGAGACGACGATCTCGGCCAAGCACTGGCCGTGGATCAGCACGAGGCTGCCCTCGCAGCCGGCCTCCAGCCCATGGCCGCCGAGGCCGAGCAGATCGGCGCCGTGGCGGGTCGCCATGGCCAGCGCCGTCTCCAGCTCGTCGTCGCGCTTCAGCGCCGTGCGCCAGGACAAGAGCCAGGCGCGTTCCAGCATGTCGCCGTTGCCGTGCGGGTTCCAGGTGTCGCGCAAGGAGTCCGAGGCGATCGCCACCTTCACCCCGGCCTCGGCCAGCCGGAACAGCGGCGGGAACGGCCGGTTGCCGGGTACGGACGAGATGATGCCGATGCCGGCGTCGGCGAGGTCGCGGATGATGGCGGCCAGCCGGGCCTCGGGCGCGTCGCCGAGGCAGAAGGCATGGCTGACCACCACCCGGCCGTGCATTCCCAGCGCCCTGGTGCGCTCGATGATCAGGCCGAGGTCGAACAGGCCGAGGTCGCCCATCTCGTGCAGGTGGATGTCGATCTTCGCACCCCGCCGATCGGCGATGCCGAAGATGGTGTCGAGATGGCCCTTGGGATCGCCGTCGATGCCGGCCGGATCGAGCCCGCCCACCACCGAGGCGCCCTCGGACAGCGCCGCCTCCATCAGCTCGGCGGTGCCCGGCACGATCATCATGCCGGTCTGTGGGAAGGCCACCAGCTCCAGGCCGACGGCGTGCCGGTGCTTCTCCCAGGCTTCCAGCACGCCGTGGACATTGGACAGCCCGTACTCCGGGTCGATGTCGACATGGCTGCGGATATGGGTCGAGCCCATCGCCACGCACTGCCGCATCAGGTTGCTGGCGCGCTCGGGCACGCTCCATGGCAGCGTCCGGCGGATCGCCTTCTCGTTGTCGATCATCGCCCGCAGCTCGTTGCGCACGGTGATCGGCTGCCAGGGCAGGCCCCAGAGGATCTTGTCGAGATGGACGTGCGGCTCGACGAACGGAGCGATGGCGATCGCACCCCCGCCCTCCTCGACCGCCGCACCCTCGGCCCGCAGCCCGGCGCCGATCGCGGCGATCCGGCCGTCGCGGATCAGGATGTCGGCCGCCTCGCCGCCGGACGGGCGGACGTTGCGGATCAGCAGATCGTTGCCCAAGCTCGACGCTCCCGTGAGATGCCCGGCGACCGAGGGATGCCGCCCCGGCGATCTTGTCAAGCCGGCGGCTCCCTCGCCGCCGGGCGCCGGCGGCCCGCCTCGGCACGGCGAGATGGAGAGGATTTCATCCGCGGCGGCTCGCAAGCCGGCTGGTCCGTCGCCACATGCAGCCATGCAACCGTTCCCGGAGACGCCCGTATGACCCGCCAGTTCGCCTTCCGCACCATCGACCTGCGCGCCGCCCAGCGTGCCGGCGGCTGGCGCATGTGGCTGAGCCTGGCGGTGGCCGGCGCCGCGGCTGCGGCACTGCTGCTGGTCTTCGGCCTCGTGATGCTCCTGCTGCTGCCGGTATTCCTGGTGGCGGCCTTCGTCGGCCGCTGGTGGCTGGGCCGCGAGTTGCGGAAGGCCGCCCAGGCCCGCAGCCAGCCGCCGGCCGGCGTCATCGAGGGCCACTACGAGGTCGTGGACGTCGACGCCCCGGTCGGCGGCCGGGGCTGGGGTCCGCGCCGCTAGGAGGTCTGCCGCAGCTCGGCGGGGCCGCCCGCCAGGGCCCGCACAGCGTCCGCCTGCGGCGGGCCGCCGGCCTCGCGCCGCGCCCGCACCGCGTCGGCCAGCCGGGCGAGGCCCCGGTCCTGGATGCCCAGCGCCTCGAGATGGGCGACGGTGTTGTAGAGATAGTCGCGGCAGGGCCCGAGCTGGCCCTCGGCCACCGCGATCACCGTGGCGATCTCCTCGTCGCGGAGGCTGCGGGCGTAGCGGGCGTGGTCGTGGTTGATGACGAACGCCACCGCCGGAACCATCCGGCCGGCCATGCGCAGCTTCACCCAGGTCGGGCGGTAGGCGTTGGTCACCATCTCGCGCCGCCAAACCACGTCGAGTTCGGATTCGACCTGGTCGGCGGCGATGCGGAAGGCGACGCCGCCGCAGGAGCCGCCATGGTCGAGCCCGAGCGTCAGCCCCGGCCGCTCGCGCGTGCCGCGGCCGAGATGCGTCCACAGGCAGAAGCGGCGGTGATAGCCGTGCAGCCGCGCCACCTGCCGCTCGACGAAATGGATGGCCGGGTTCCAGATCAGCGAGCCGTAGCCGAACAGCCAGAGATCCTCGCCCGGCACGAGGTGCCGGAGCACCTGCTCGCGCGAGCGCCGCATGTCCTCGACGCTCATCGCCGCGGCGGCGTCCTGCGCCGCCACCAGCCGGCTCAGCTCGCCTGACAGCAGGATCTCGCGCGTCAGCTGCATCGGGCCTCTCGTGAGGGCTCGTCGTCGCTGCAGGCAACCTACGTGCCAGCTCGTTGACGAACTGTTAGCCGATCCGGGCGATGCTTGACAGGCGGCCATGCGCCGTGCCGCTCTCGCATCGGAGCTGAACACTCGGGTCGATATGATACTGGTCACCGGCGGCGCCGGCTTCATCGGATCCTGCCTGCTCGCGGCCCTGGAGCAGCGCGGCCATGCGCTCGTGGTCTGCGACCAGCTCGGTCGCGACGACAAATGGCGCAACATCGCCAGGCGCGGCCTCGCCGACATCGTGGCACCGGCCGGGCTGCCGGCCTGGCTCGGGGCGGCCGGCCGCGAGCTCGAGGCCGTCTTCCATCTCGGCGCGATCTCCTCGACGGTCGAGACCGACGCCGACCTGATCGTCGAGAGCAATTTCCGCCTCACCATGCGGCTGTGGGACTGGTGCGCCGGGCACGGCGTGCCGCTGATCTACGCTTCCTCCGCCGCCACCTACGGCGACGGCAGCGACGGCTTCCAGGACGGCGAGGATCCGGTCGCCATGGCGCGGCTGCGGCCGCTCAACGCCTATGGCTGGAGCAAGCTCGTCACCGACCGGCGCATCGCCGGCCTCGTGGCGTCGGGGGCACCCCGGCCGCCGCAATGGGCGGGGCTGCGCTTCTTCAACGTCTACGGCCCCAACGAGTACCACAAGGGCGGCCAGCGCAGCCTCGTGCCGCAGATCCACGCCGGCATCCTGGCCGGTGGCGAGGCCAGGCTGTTCCGCTCCTACCGCCCGGACTATCCCGACGGCGGCCAGCTGCGCGACTTCGTCTGGGTCGACGACGTGGTGGCGGTGATGCTGTGGCTGCTCGACCACCCGGAGGTGAGCGGCATCTTCAACGTCGGCAGCGGCCGGGCGCGCAGCTTCGCCGACCTGGCGCGGGCGGTGTTCGCCGCCATGGGCCGGCCCGAGCACATCCGCTTCGTCGACATGCCCGAGCCGCTGCGGGCCCGCTATCAATACTACACCCAGGCCGATCTCGGCCGCCTGCGGGCCGCCGGCTGCCCGCTGCAGCCGGTGCCGCTCGAGGAGGGCGTGCGGCGCTACGTCCAGGACCATCTCGATGCCGCCGACCCCTATCGCTGAGCGAGGCGGCGGAGGGTGAGCGCGCCGCATCCGCTGGACGTCGCGGCCGGCCACCTCGCCGAGGTGGCGCGGGCGCGGATTCTCTGCGTCGGCGACGTCATGATCGACCGCGCCGTCGAGGGTGCGGTCGACCGCGTGTCGCCGGAGGCCCCCATCCCGGTGCTGCGCCAGGATGCCGTCCGCTCGGTGCCGGGCGGCGCCGGCAACGTGCTGGCCAACCTCGCCGCGCTGGGTGCCGAGGCCGCCTTCGTCGGGCTCGCCGGCGAGGATGCCGAGGCCGACGAGCTCGAGGCGCTGCTGGCGGGTGCCGCGAGCGGCGAGGTGCGGCTGCTGCGCGACGCCGGCCGTCCCACCACGCTGAAGACCCGCTTCGTCGCCGGCAACCAGCAATTGCTGCGCGTCGATCGCGAGCGTGCGGGTCCGCCGGACGCGGCCACCGCCGGACGGCTGGCCGAGGCGGCGACCGCCTGCCTCGGCTCCGCCGACCTGCTGGTGCTGTCCGACTACGGCAAGGGCGTGCTCTCGCCCGCGACGCTGCGGCCGCTGATCGAGGCGGCGCGCGCCGCCGGCAAGCCGGTGCTGGTCGACCCCAAGGGCCGGGACTTCGCGCGCTACGCCGGCGCCACGCTGGTCACGCCCAATCGCGCCGAGCTCGCCGTGGCCGCCGCCGCCGAGGTCGGCGACGAGGCGGCGCTCGCCGAGGTCGCGGCCGGGCTGCGCGACCGCATCGGCATCGACTGGCTGCTCACCACGCTGGGCGGCGCCGGCATGCTGCTGCAGGGTGCCGGCGAGCGCCACCGCATCCCCGGCATCCGCCGCGAGGTCTACGACGTGGTGGGTGCCGGCGACACCGTGCTGGCGGTGATGGCGGCCCTGCTCGCCGTCGCCTGCCCGGTGCCGGCGGCGGCCTGGCTCGCCAACCTCGCCGGCAGCCTGGCGGTCGGCCGGCGCGGCACCGCCGCCATCGGCGACGTCGACCTGCGCATGGCGCTGGCGGCGCTGCGCGGCACGCTGCACGAGGCCAAGATCCAGACCGCCGAGGAGGCGGCGCGGCTGGTGGCGCAGGCACGGCGGCGCGGCGACCGCGTCGGCTTCACCAATGGCTGCTTCGACATCCTGCATCCCGGCCATGTCAGCCTCGTCACCCAGGCGCGGGCCCATTGCGACCTGCTGGTGCTGGGGCTCAATAGCGACGCCTCGGTGCGGCGCCTCAAGGGGCCGACGCGCCCGGTCAACGACGAGCGGGCCCGGGCGCGCGTGCTGGCGGCCCTCTCGGGCGTCGATGCGGTGGTGATCTTCGACGAGGACACACCGCTCGATCTGATCGGGCGGCTGCGGCCGGACGTGCTGGTCAAGGGTGCGGACTACAGCATCGAGCAGGTCGTGGGGGCGGCCGAGGTCCACTCCTGGGGCGGCGAGGTGGTGCTGGCCGGGCTGGTCCCGGACGTCAGCACCACGGCCACGATCGCGCGAATCGGTCGCGGCGGCTGAGGCCCGTGGTGGCCGCCGGCCACGGTCGCGTGCTAGACTCCGGTATGTCGGTGGATCAGGCAGGCCACGCAACGCGTCTTCCCCCGGCCCACGAGGTGGGGGCGGGCATCGTGCGTGTGCTGCGGGGCCGGCTGCGCCGCGGGCTCTCCGCCTTCGTCGGCATGCTGCGCAGCGACCAGGGCCGTGTGCGGCTGCACACCCTGGCGGTCGCCCGCTGGGTGGCGGTGATCGGCCAGCTGTTCACCGTGCTGCTGGTCCACTTCTCGCTGGACATCGAGCTGCCGCTGGCGGCGCTGCTGCCGGCCATCCTGCTCAGCGCCACGGTCAACCTCGTGCTGGCGCTGGGATTCTCGGCGGCGACGCGGCTGGGCGACACCGGCGCCTCGATCCTGTTCGCCTACGACACGCTGCAGCTGTCCTACCTGCTGGCGCTGACCGGCGGCGTGCAGAACCCGTTCGTCGTGCTGCTGATCCTGCCGGTGGCCGTCGCCGCCTCGATGCTCGGGCGCAACTGCACCGCCGTGATCACCGGCCTGACGCTCGCCTGCATCGCCGTGCTGGCGGTGATGCCGGCCGAGCTGTCCTGGCAGATCGAGGCGCTCACCCTGCCGCCGCTCTACGTGCTCGGCGCCTGGGCGGCGCTGTCGACGACCACGGTGCTGACCGCGGCCTATGCCTGGAGCGTCGCCGAGGAGACGAGGCGGCGGGCGACCGCGCTGTCGGCGACCCAGCTGGCGCTCGCCCGCGAGCAGCAGCTCTCGGCGCTCGGCGGCCAGGCGGCGGCGGCCGCCCACCTGCTGGGCTCGCCGCTCGCCACCATCAACATCGTCGCCAAGGAGCTGGTGCGCGAGCTGCCGGAAGGCAGCCCGCTGGCCGAGGACGCCCAGGTGCTGCTGGCGCAGGCCAGGCGGTGCCGCGAGATCCTGCAGGGCCTCGGCCGCCGCCACGACGACGACGGCCATGCCCGGTTCACCCGCGCCCCGCTCTCGACCCTGCTCGACCAGCTGGGCCAGGAGTTCGCGCGACCCGAGGTGACGGTGAGCGTGCGTGTCGACAATGTCGACGGCACCGAGGAGCCGGAGGTGGCACCGACGCCGGAGCTGCGCCACTCGCTGGCCAACCTGATCGCCAACGCCATCCGCTTCGCCGAGCGCACGGTGACCATCACCGTCCGGCCGTCGCGCAGCTCGCTGCAGCTGTCGATCGAGGACGACGGCCCGGGCTTTCCGGCCGAGGTGCTGGACTGGCTGGGCGAGCCCTACCTGTCGACGCGCGGCGAGGAGGGCGGGCTCGGCCTCGGTATCTTCATCGCCATCACCTTGCTTGCCCGGACCGGCGCCAAGCTTCATGTTGAGAACAAAATGAAGGGGGCCAAGGTCATGCTTTCCTGGCCCCCACGAGCCCTGGAGCAGGCCTTGGAGGAGATCGCGGATGAGCGACGAGGGCATTGAGCGCGTTGCGGCGACAACGGCCACGGCGAGCGCGGTCGAGGGCCCGAACCTGCTTCTCTGCGACGACGACGCGCCGCTGCGCAAGAGCCTGCAGCGCGCCATGGAACGCCGCGGCTTCCGGGTGTTCGCCGCCGAGAGCCTGAAGGAGGGGGTGAGCCTCGCCCACACCATCCGCCCGGAATACGCCGTGGTCGACCTCAGGCTCGAGGACGGCAGCGGCATCGAGCTGGTCAAGCGGCTGCGCGACCTCCATCCCAAGTGCCGGATCGTGATCCTGACCGGCTACGGCAACATCGCCACCGCCGTGGCGGCGGTGAAGGCCGGCGCCGTCGACTACCTCGCCAAGCCCGCCGACGCCGACGACGTCATCAACGCGCTGCTGGCCAACGGCAGCGGCCTGCCGCCGCCGCCCAGCAATCCGATGTCGGCCGACCGGGTGCGCTGGGAGCACATCCAGCGCGTCTTCGAGCAGTGCAACCGCAACGTCTCCGAGACCGCCCGCCGCCTCGACATGCATCGCCGCACGCTGCAGCGCATCCTGTCGAAGCGGGCGCCGAAATAGCTCATCCCGCCGCCATCGCCTTCATCGATTCGCCCCTGATCTCCTCGGTGAGCCGCGCCTTCAGCGCCGCGAACTCGGGCGTGGTCTTGATGGTGTAGGGGCGCGGATGCGGCAGCGGGATCGGCAGCTCGCACTTGATGCGGCCGGGCCTGGCGCTGATCACGATCACCCGGTTGGCCATGAACACCGCCTCGTCGATGTCGTGGGTGACGAACAGCACCGTCTTGCGCATCGATTCCCAGATGCCGAGCAGCAGCTCCTGCATCAGCGAGCGGGTCTGGTTGTCGAGGGCGCCGAACGGCTCGTCGAGCAGCAGGATGCCGGGATCGTTGGCCAGCGCCCGTGCCAGCGCCGTGCGCTGCTGCATGCCGCCCGACAGCTGCTTGGGATAGTGGTCGGCGAAGCCGGCGAGGCCGACGCGGCCGATGAAATCGTCGGCGATATGCTGTTGCTCGGGCACCGGCAGGCCGCGCTCGCGCGGGCCGAAGGCGATGTTCTGCCGCACGGTGAGCCAGGGAAACAGCGTGTAGGACTGGAAGACCATGCCGCGGTCGGGACCGGGCCGCGTGACCTCGCGGCCGTCCAGCATCACCCTGCCGACGCTCGGCCGGTCGAGGCCGGCGACGATGCGCAGCAGCGTCGACTTCCCGCAGCCCGACGGCCCGAGGATGGCGATGAACTCGCCATCGGCGACCGTCAGGTCCACCGGCTCCAGCGCCGGCAGCGGCGGCCTGCCGCGCCCTGCCGGGAAGCTGCGGCCGACGCCCTCGATGGCGAGCCGGCTCACCGCAGCAGCGCCCAGGGGAACAGCCGGCGGTTCAGCGTCTTGGCGAGGAAGTCCGAGACGAGCCCGATCAGGCCGATGACGATGATGCCGAAGATGATCTGGCCCGTCGCGAGCAGCGCCTGGCTGTCGACGATCATGTGGCCGATGCCCGAGCTGGAGCCGATCAGCTCGGCGACGATGACGTAGGTCCAGGCCCAGCCCAGCACGAGGCGCAGGATCTCGGCGATCTCGGGTGCCGCCGAAGGCAGCAGCACCCGCCGCACCACGCTGCGGTCGGTGGCGCCCAGCGTGTAGGCGGCCTCGACCAGGTCGCGGCGCACCCCGCCTACGGTGACGGCCACCATGATCACGATCTGGAACACCGAGCCGATGAAGATGACCAGCAGCTTCTGCAGCTCGCCGATGCCGGCCCACAGGATCAGCAGCGGGATGAAGGCCGAGGCCGGCAGGTAGCGGGCGAACGAGACGAAGGGCTCGAGGAAGGCCTCGACCGGCTTGTAGGCGCCCATCAGGATGCCGACCGGCACGGCGACGATGGCTGCCAGCACGAAGCCGCCGAGCACGCGCCAGATGGTCATGCCGATGTCGTAGGCGAAGCCGAAGCGGACGAGCAGGTCCCAGCCCTCGGCCAGCATGGTGGGCGGCGAGGCGAGGAAGGTGGGCGAGACCCACCCCGCCGCCGTCGCCAGCCACCAGACGGCGGTGAACAGCACGAAGAACAGGATGCCGAGCCCGGCGCGCCGGGCAGGGCCCACCGGATCGAGCGGGCGCAATCAGCCGCCGATGAAGCGGGTGTCGATGATCGTGCCGATGTCCGGCTTGGCCCGGATGATGCCGAGCTCGAGCAGCAGGTCGGCCGCCTTGGCCGAGAACTCCTGGATCGGCCCGTCGAAGAACACCTTGTTGGCGGCGCGATCCTGCCAGCGCAGGAACTTGGCGGAAGCGGCGAACTGCTCGCCGGTCTGCTTGACGTCGGCGCCCATGATCTCGAACGACTTGGCGGGCTCGGCCTCGATCATGGCGAGCGCGTCGAAGTAGCCGTCCACCATGCCCTTCACCGCCTCCGGGTGGGCGTCGATGAAGGCCGGCGTGCAGCCGAACGTGTCCATCACCATCGGATAGTCGAGGGTGGTGGCGATGATCTTGCCGGCCTCGGGCTTGTCACGCACCGCCGAGAGATAGGGCTCGTAGGTCATCGCCACGTCGTTCTGCCCGGCGATGAAGGCCTGGGCGGCGGCGGCCGGCTCGAGGTTGACCACCGTCACGTCCTTCACCGACAGGCCGTTCTCCTTGAGGAACCAGGCGAGCGTGAAGAAGGGTGCCGTGCCCGGCGCCGAGGCCGCCACCGTCTTGCCCTTCACGTCGGCGATCGAGGCGATGTCGTTGCGCACCACCATGCCGTCCGCGCCATAGGACTTGTCGAGCTGCACCACCTGCCTGGTGGCGACACCGTTGGCGTTCCAGGCGATCCAGGTCTCGACGGTGGTGGCGGCGCACTGGATGTCGCCCGAGGCGACGGCGAGATGGCGATCCTTCTGCGGGATCTTCTCGATCGTCACGTTCACACCGTGCTTGGCGAACAGCCCCGCCTCCCTGGCGAGCGTCAGGGGCGCGAAGCCGGTCCAGCCGCTCATGCCGATCGAGACGTCCGTCGCGGCCCGGGCCGAGCCGATGCCGGCCGAAAGCAGCAATGCCGCCAGCGCGGCCGTGACGTTGCGCATTCCCGTCTCCCGTCGAGGTTCCGGGCAGCCGCTGCAAGCCTCGTGCCGGCGGCTCCCGACACCCGGAGCCTCGCCGATCCGGAGCGCCGTGCCAAGCCGGGACCCGCGGCGTCCGCCGGCGCGCCGATTTGCGCACGCCTGCACCCTTTTGTGCTCCCCATGCAATTGTGATCACCCGTGGGTTGACGGTCGGTTGCACCAGCCTGTCTATGGTTCCGGTTTCGCTGCTCGTGAGAAATACGCTGGCAGATCGTGGTGATAGTCAGTTTCTAGTTGAAGTCTATCAAAACGAGGAACAGAACGAATGCTCCGGATGCTGGGCCAATGCTGCGTTGGTCTGTTGTTGACCTGGATCGGAACAGAAACGGCTGCGGCAGCGGCTCTGGCGAAGGGCAACCGGGTGATGGCGAGCGGCGACGCCGTCGTCCGCGCCGCGCCCTCGGGCTCGGCCCAGCTCCTCGGCACGCATCGTCTGGGCATGCTCGGCACCATCGTCGACGGCCCTGTCACCGACCAGGGCACCACCTGGTGGAAAGTCGACTACGAGGACACGATGGACGGCTGGTCGCCGGCGGGCCGTCTCGGCGGCGCCTACTTCCCGCCGCGCGAGTCGTCCGGCGGCTGGCGCTCGCTGACCAGGGCGGGCGCGACGCCCAGCTCGTCCCAGAAGTCCGAGATACGCGCCAAGGCCGGGCTCGACTGGGACAAGCTCTCGCTCGCCCACGCCTACGGCCGGAGCTTCAGCTCGAGCAGCTCGCTCCTGGTCATCCGCAACGGCTGGGTCGCCGGCGAGTTCGGCTCCACTGCCGCGGTCGGCGTCGGCTCGGTGTCGAAGTCGCTGACGGCGCTGACGCTCGCCAAGCTGTTCGACCTCTCGGCCTCGGGCTCGCTGAAGCGCAAGATCGGGCCCGACGACTACGTCCACGGCTACGTGCCTCCGGAATGGTCGAAGGACAGCCGCAAGAAGCAGATCCGCTTCGACCACATGATGACCATGTCGTCGGGCCTGACCCCCGACGACCGGCCGACCCAGCCCGATTATCTGAAGCTGGTGATGAGCCAGTCGGTGCGGGCGGCGCCGCGGCGCGAATGGTCCTACCAGTCGGCACCGGTCGACCTGATCGGCATCGCCATGCAGCGGCTCACCGGCAAGCGCGTCCGCGATCTGTTCACCCAGCACATCGGCTCGAGGATCGGCATCGCCAGCCTGTCCTGGGACACCTTCGCCGACCACACCCGGGCGTCGAGCGGGGCCAAGATGTCGCCGCGCGACCTCGCCCGCGTCGGCCACCTGATGATGATGAATGGCCGCTGGGGCTCCAGCTCGTCGCAGAGCCAGGTCGTCAGCGCCGGCAACATCGCCTATCTGCGCCGCGGCCCCGGCTGCGTGCAGAGCGCCGACTTCCGCGCCACGCCCGACTCGCCGTTCCTGGCCGAGTCCAGCTCGCCGCAGTCCTACGGCCGGCTGTGGTGGACCAACCTGCGCGGCACGGCGCTGGGCTCGGCGGTGCCGAGCGACGCCTTCTTCGCCGTGGGCCTGCGCGAGAAGCTGCTGATCGTGGTGCCGAGCCTCGACCTGATCGTGGTGCGGATCGGCGACGCTCCGACCACCGTCGCCGAGTTCCGCCGCGAGCTGATGAAGCGGGTGATGGCGGCGGTGACCGGTCCCGCCACCAGCTACAACGGACCGCGCGTCGCGAGCCTCAGCCTCGTCCAGGCGAAGTCGGGCAAGCCGATCACCCTGTGCGATCCGATGCCTGCCGACGTCGTCATCGAGCTGGACAAGCTGCCGACCAGGGATGTCGCGTTCCGCGCCAATATGGCGCCCTCGGGCGTCGGCAGCCTGCACTACTACCTGCACGGGCCGCAGTCGGAGCGGAAGACCTCCGGCAGCGCCGCCGCCTCCTGGCCGCTGTCGGAGGGCCCGCACAGCCTCACCGTCACCCCCTATGCCAAGTCCAACCTCGGCGGTGGCGCCGGCGTGCCGCTGGTGCAGCACTACGTCATCGAGTAGCGGACCTCACGCCCGCTCGAAGTAGCGGATCAGCTCCCAGTCGGTGACCGCGGCATCGTACTGGGCCTGCTCCCAGCGGCCGGCATGGAGATAGTGCTCGACCACCTCGTCGCCGAGCGCCTGGCGCAGCATGGTCGAGCCCTCCAGGCGGTCGAGCGCCTCGCCCAGCGTCCGCGGCACCGACGGCACGGCCGAGGACTTGTAGGCGTCGCCGCTGAACGGCGGCTCCAGCTCCAGCCCGGCCTCGACACCGGCGATGCCGGCCGCCAGCAATGCCGCATAGGCGAGGTAGGGGTTCACGTCGGCGCCGGGAATGCGGCACTCGACGCGGGTGCCCTTGCCGTGGCCCAGGACCCTGAATCCCGTCGTGCGGTTGTCGCGGCTCCAGACGATGTTGGTGGGGGCGAAGGAGCCCGCCTGGTAGCGCTTGTAGGAGTTGACGTAGGGCGCCAGGAACGGCGTCAGCTCGGCGGCATGGGTCAGCTGGCCGGCGAGATACTGGCGGAACATGGCGGACACGCCCTCGCCGTCGTCCTCGTCGACGAAGGCCGGCGTGTCGTCGGCGGCGTTCCACAGCGAGCTGTGGACGTGGCAGGAATTGCCGGCGAGGTCCTTGCGCCACTTCGCCATGAAGGTGAGCGACTTGCCCTGGAGGTGGGCGATCTCCTTGACACCGTTCTTGTAGATCACGTGCCGGTCGGCCATCTCCAGGGCCTCGGCGTAGACGAGGTTCAGCTCCTCCTGCCCAGGTCCCCACTCGCCCTTGCTCTCCTGCACCGGGATGCCGGCCTCCTCCATGCCGTTGCGGATGGCGCGGAGCAGCGGCTCGCGCTTGGTGGTCTCGAGCACATGGTAGTCCTCGATGTACCAGCCGGCGGTGCGGAGATCCTGGTAGCGGCGGTCGCGGGCGGTGCGGAAATCCTCGTCGAAGACGTAGAACTCGAGCTCGGAGGCCATCTTGGCGGCGAGCCCCCGCTTCCTCAGCCGGTCGAGCTGGCGCTTCAGCATCGCCCGCGGGCTGTGCGGCAGCTCCTTGCCGTGATGGTCGCAGACGTCGCCCAACACCAGCGCCGTGCCCGGCAGCCAGGGGATGCGGCGCAGCGTGCCGAGGTCCGGCTTGATGACGAAGTCGCCGTAGCCCTTCTCCCAGGACGCCGCCTTGAAGCCCGGGACCGGCTCCATCTCCATGTCGACGGTGAGGAGATAGTCGCAGGCGTGCCATTCCTCGCGCACCGAATCGAGGAAGAACCGGCCGGTGCAGCGTTTGCCGACCAGGCGGCCCTGCATGTCGGTGAAGGCGGCGACGACCGTGTCGATCTCGCCCGCCGCGATCTGCTCCTCGAGCTCGTCGAGAGCGAGCCTGCCGACCATGATGTTCCCCACCGCGCTATGACCGAAGCGCCGGCAGGATGCCGATGACCTTCCAGCTCGGCAAGCTCGCCTGGTTCCTGGTCTGCCCGACCAACCTGCTGCTGCTGGCGCTCGTCGGCGGGCTGCTGGCGCGGCGCTGGCGGCCGGCGCGCTGGCTGGCCGGCGCCGCCGCCACGGCCCTGTTGCTGGCGACGGTGCTGCCGCTCGGCCAGTGGCTGCGCATGCCGCTGGAGAGCCGCTTCGTCCGCCCGCCCGGGCCGGCGCGCGTCGACGGCGTCATCGCGCTGGGCGGCGGCATCGACCCGCTGGTCAGCTCCTATTGGGGCCAGCCCGCCATCGGCGGTACCGCCGAGCGCTTCACCGAGCTCGTGGCGCTGGGCCGGCGCTGGCCCGAGGCCCGCCTCGCCTTCACGGGCGGCATCGGGCTGATCGGCGGCGCGCCGATGACCGAGGCGGCGGTGCTGCGCGACTTCTTGGGCGGCCTCGGGCTCGACGAGAGCCGGCTGCTGCTCGAGGACCGGGCGCGGACGACGCGCGAGAACGCGCTGCTCGCCAAGGCCCTGCTGCAGCCGAAGCCCGGCGAGACCTGGCTGCTGGTGACCTCCGCCTCGCACATGCCGCGCTCGATGGGGGTGTTCCGACGGATCGGCTGGCAGGTCGTGCCTTGGCCGGTCGACTACCGCACCGCCGGCTGGTGGGGCGGCGACCTGCGGCCGCGCGCCGGCGAGCGGCTGGCCGAGCTGGACGAGGCCGGCTACGAATGGCTGGGCCTCGCCTATTACCGCATGCTGGGCTGGACGGACGCGCTGTTCCCGGCCCCTTGAGCGGGTGCTAGCGTCCCTCGCCACAATGGGAGGGAGAGCACGCATGACGATCAAGTCGGCGAAGGACATGGTGGTCGCGGCCAACGCCGCCGTCGACAAGCTCACCGTCGACGAGGCGGTGGCGCTGGTCGGCAGGGAAGGCGTGGTGTTCGTCGACGTGCGCGAGCCGGCCGAATGGCAGGCGGGCCATGTGCCGGGTGCGGTCCACGTGCCGCGCGGCCTGCTCGAGTTCAAGGCCGACCCGTCGCTGCCGGCGGCCCACGACAAGGCGCTGGATCCGGCCAAGAAGCTGGTGGTCTACTGCGCCTCGGGCGGCCGCTCGGCGCTGGCGGCCAAGACGCTGAAGGACATGGGCTATCCGAACGTCGTCAACATGACGGGCGGCTTCGGCGCCTGGAGCCAGGCCGGCAAGCCCAGCGAGCGCTGAGCCGCGCCCTCGCTGGAACGTGGAGATGCGGAAGCGGCCGAGCGAGGCTCCACGCGCCACGAGGTGAAACGCATCGGGCGGGATCCTGCCATCGGTGGGCAGCCCCGCCGGCACTCGTGGCGCGTCAGCTATCTAGTGCTGACGTCCCGAAAGGAGCGCACCAGCTCATTTCCTCTGATTCCCCGCGAAGGCAGCCGTCAGGCCGAGACCGATGTAGACGAAGCCGCTGACCCACCGTTCAGCCTCGAGGTAGGTCGGGCTCCTTTTCAGCCAATTGCCCGCCGTGCCGGCGGCAAGCGCGTAGAAGCTGTCTGTCAGAATGCCGATCGCCGTGTAGAGAATACCCAGAAATGCGATCTGCATTGCCACATGGCCACGGTCGACCTCTACGAACTGCGGCAGGAAGGCGAGAAAGAACAGCGCCGTCTTCGGGTTGAGGAGGTTGACGATGAAGCCCTCGCGGAAGAGCCGCATGCGGCTGCGAGTCGGCAAACCGCCCCCGACGCCGGCAATGTCCGACGAGCCGAAGAGCTTCTTGAGGCCGAGCCAGATCAGATAGGCCGCGCCGGCATATTTCACCACGCTGAAGGCGAGCGCGGACGACGCCAGGAGTGCCGACAGCCCCACAGCGGCGGCAGCGACATGGACGAGCGTTGCAGTGTGAATGCCGAGGATCGAGACCAGGCCGGCAGCGCGGCCCTGCTCGACCGAGCGCGCGAAGATGTAGAGAACCGCTGGTCCCGGGACGAGAAGCAGCACGAGTGTTGCGCTGATGAACAGGCTGAAATTGGTCGCGCTGGGAATGATGAAATCCATGGTCGTACTTGTCCTGTTCCGTACAAAGGATAGCAATAGCATTGGACTGCATCGAAGGCGATGGAAAAGCGTGCCTTGCTCGTGGGCTGCTTGCGACATCGCCCGGTCCCTCTGCTGGCTCGGGCGACATCATCCCAACCGTTCCGGATTCGGGCCGAGCCACTGCGCCGTGCAATATAGAGACTGGTCGTCATGTTCCGGACGACGCGATCCTTGAAGCCGATACGGGCGATGCGGCCAAGTTCGGCCAGCACCGCCTCGCGGTCGGGACGGGCATTCACGTTCGAGTATGTCGCATACAGCGCGACCGTCTGGTCTGCATCGAGAACCAGAGGCCATCGGCTCGTCATGTTCTCCGCCACATCGAATGCGTCGCTGCGCTTCAAGGCAGCCAGGCGAACTGCGGCATCCAATCCGAACGGAATGCCCCTTTCTCCGGCCGCAGGGCTAGCGGGAGCCTCCAACAGCTCCTTGGTCGCTTCGTGAAACGGATCGGGCTGGCTGTCGTCACCAAACACGTTCCACACCGCGGCCCACCAGCCGCCGGGGCGAAGCAGGTTGGCTATCTTCACGAGTGCCGAATCTTCGTCGAGCCAATGAAAAGCCGTGGCGCTGACGCCGAGGTCAAAGGCTTCCGCTTCCAGCGCTGCGTCCTCGAACGGGGCAACCACGACCGTCAGCGCCTTGTCGGAATTGTTCGCGCGCAGGAAATCAGCCAGGCGCCGATCCGGCTCTATGGCCACAAGTGGGGCGGCGCCGAGTTCGAGCAGCCGGTGCGTCGCGGTACCGGTGCCTGCCCCGATCTCGAAGACTGCAGCGTTGCGGCGCAAGCCGCATCGGGAAGCGAGCGTGTCGTACACCCACGCGGGATAGCCCGGCCGCGCGCTATGGTAGCTTGCGGGGTTCTCTCCGAAAGCCTGACGGCCAAACGCCTTCGCAAGCCCGGTGGCAGTCATTTTCGTCGACCCTCCGCATTCCTACAACGCAGCAGCGGCCGGAAAACCTTCGCCGGCTCGTCGAATTCCGGTCCGGCCGTTCGTCTATGTCGTGAAGGCCGGGCGACCGGTCCCGCCCGGTGACCGCTGCAGGGGGAAGTCATGACGCAGTATCTGGTCGCTATCCACCACCTCGACGACTACGACCCGTCCGTCGCGGAGGACGAGGCGATGGCCCGCGATATCGACGCGCTCAACGACGAGATGAAGGCCGCTGGTGTCAGGATTTTCGTCGGCGGCCTGCGCCCGGCGAGCAGCGCGCGGTCGCTGCGGGCGCGGCCCGATGGCGAGGTGCTCGTCACCGACGGGCCGTACCTGGAGACCAAGGAGCACGTCGGCGGCTTGTGGGTGCTGGAAGCCGCCGGCCTGGACGAGGCGCTGGCGTGGGGGCGCAAGGCGGCCATCGCCTGTCGAGCGCCTGTCGAGGTGCGTCCGTTTCACTGACGGAGGACCCTCGGGAAAGAACCTTGTCGGTCGCAACCGCGCGATGCGGTATTGTCGCACGCGTGGAAGCCCTGGGGGATCCACGCCGCTTCGCCTGTATGTCCAGTCACAGCCGGGGCATTTCGAATGGGGACTTTCTCTGCCATTTTCCGGCCATGACAGGCGATCTGGTCGCCTTCACCGGAGAGATGGATCGCTGCTGGCTGGAGCGCCGGTTCGGCGACCTTTCCGCTTACCTTGCCGAAGACGTGATCATGGTGGCTCCGGGCGGCAAGCAAAGGCTGGAGGGGCGGGAGGCTTCGATCGAGAGCTACCGAGAGTTCATGAGCCGCGCCGAAGTGACCGGCTTCCACAGCCATGGCCATGTCGTGACGCAGCGTGGCGCCACGGCCGTGGTGGAATATGATTGGGACATCGGCTGGAACGATCAAGGCACGGCTCACGAGGCGAGCGGCCGTGAGCTGCTGGTCCTGACACGCCATGATCGTGAATGGCGGGTCGTGTGGCGCACTCGGTTGTCGGCCTGAGTCCGCAACGAAGCTCGACACATCCAGCCGAAGCCGGAACCGGGACACCACCGGGACGCCGCCCGGATTGCGCGATGGGCCCGAAGGCGCGCGCCTAGCTCGCCAGCCGCTGCTGCGGCACGGCCGCACCGGATGCCGGCGCCACGTCCTCCCTCGGCGCGGCCTTGACCGTGACGTCGACATGCATGCCGGCGGTGTCGTCGGCATTGCCGAAATAGCCGCCGGCGATCGGCACCGCCTGGTCGGCCGTGCGGGTCTCGGCGATGCGCACGAGGTTGGTGCCGGCGATCAGGCCGTTGGTCGGGTCGTACTCGGTCCAGCCAGCACCCGGCAGGTAGACGCTGCACCAGGCATGGGTGCTGCCGCCGCCGCGCGGCTCCTGCATGGTCTCGTCGTAGAGGTAGCCGGTGACGAAACGGCTGGCGAGGCCGAGGCTGCGCAGGGCCTCCATCATCAGCTTGGCGAAGTCGCGGCAGGTGCCCGTGCCCAGCTCCAGGGTCTGCGCCGGCGTCTGCGTCCCCTCCTCGTGCCGGGCGCCGTAGGTGAACTGCGCCTTGATGGCATGGGTCATGGCACTCAGCATCTCGAGCGTGCGGATGCTGCTGCCGGCGACGAAGCGGCGCGCCCAGGCATCGACCAGGCCCTTGGGGTCGGGCAGCTGCCGCTCGGTGAGACGGGCGAGGTCGGGGATCTCCTGCGAGGCGTAGGAGAAGGGAAACTGCTCGGCCGCCGGGTCGATCGTCGCCACCGGCAGGTCCGGGCAGTCCGGATAGTGGGTGAGGTCGAGCTTCGAGACGATCCGCAGGTGCCGGGTGCGCAGCTCCGCCGGCCATTCGAGATAGCAGATCGAGTTGCCGAACACGTCGTGCGCCCAGCGGGTCAGCGACGGCGCCGGATCCACCTCCAGCGAGGCGTCGTGCAGCCTGAGGTCGTGGCTGTCGCGCGGCCGCAGCATCATCCGGTGGCGCGAGAGGCCGACCGGGTTGTGATAGCTGTACCCGGTGTCGTGGACGATGTTGATGCGCGCCATCACGCCTTCCCTGCGGACCCGCGCCGCCGCGGGGGCTGCCCGGTTGCGGGCGAGGCCATTCTTCCATGCCGGCGCGCCGCCGGCCATCGAGGATGATGCCGGCGCGTCCGAGCATCCGGGCAGCGAGGCGGAAGAGTGCCGCACCTGCGCCCGCCGATCAGGCGTTGCCGGTCTCGCGCAGGTAGTAGATCAGATCCAGCGGCGGCGGCGGCACGTCGGTCTGGCTCAGCTGGTCGTGCGCCTGGCCGCGATGGTGCGTCTGGTGATTGAACATGTGCAGCAGGCAGAGATGGCGCGGCGTGCGCATCTCCCCCGGCGCACCGACCCGACGATAGACGGCGTCGACGGCCGCGGTCGCCTCGTCCAGCCGGTCGACGACCTCGACGATGCGTGCGTCCTGCGTCTCGCGGGCCGCACGCAGCTCGGCGAAGGCCGCGAACGGCCGATGGTCCAGCGCCAGCCCACGCGGCGGCCTGCCCTCGATCCGGTCGATCCAAATCCAATCGGTGACCAGGAGGTGGCAGAGCGTGCCGTGCAGCGAGCCGAAGAAGGCCTGTCGCGGCTTCTGGTACTCGTCCTCGCCGAGCTGGGCGGAGGCATCGTAGAGCCGGGCATTGGCCCAGCGGTTGTAGCGCGCCATCCGGCGCAGGTGGGCCAGCATCATGCGGCGCGGCCTTCGGCGAAGAACCGCGCCAGCTCGGCCGTCGTCGCCTCGGGTTGCTCCTCCGGCAGGAAATGGCCGCAGGGCAGCGCCCTGCCCTCGACCGAGGCGCCGGCCTTCTCCCGCCAGGTCGCCAGCACGTCGAAATTGCGCTGCATCAGGCCCTTCTCGCCCCACAGCACCAGCAGCGGGCAGGCGATGCGGGCATCCTGGTCGGCCGTATCGTGCTCGAGGTCGATGGTCGCCGCCGCGCGATAGTCCTCGCAGGTGGCGTGGATGGTCGCCGGATCGCCGAAGCAGCGCTCGTACTCGGCAAGCGCCCCGGGCGCGTAGGACGACAGGCCGGCAGCACCCCAGGCGCCGAGCTTGCGGTGCAGGTAGAACAGCGGATCGCCGCCGATCAGGCGCTCGGGCAGCGGCGCCGGCTGGGAGAGGAAGAACCAGTGGTAGTAGCCGCCGGCGATGGCCTTGTCGGTGGCATCGAAGATCGTGCGCGTCGGCACGATGTCGAGCACGGCGGCGCGCTCGATCCGCCGCGGATGATCCAGGCACATCCGGTGCGTCACGCGTCCGCCGCGGTCGTGGCCGGCGACGGCGAAGCGCTCGAAGCCGAGTGCCGCCATCACCTCGACCATGTCCCTCGCCATGGCGCGCTTGGAGTAGCCGGCATGGTCGGTCCCGCCCGGCGGCTTGCCGCTGTCGCCATAGCCGCGCAGGTCCGGACAGACCACGGTGAACCGGGCCGCCAGCGACGGCGCCACGCGGTGCCACATCACATGCGTCTGCGGATAGCCGTGGAGCAGCAGCAGCGGCGGGCCGTCGCCGGCCCTGCGCAGGAAGATCCGGGTGCCGGACGTCTCGACCGACCTCGTCTCGAAGCCTTCCAGCATGGCAGCCTCCGCTCGGTCGGCGGATTCCACATCTTTCCCCGGGCGAGGCAAGCTGTTGCCCCCTCGCAACGATACTGCGGCGCACACCAACCTGTGCGTACCCATGGCACGCCGGTCTACCAGGCTACCGCTTAACCATTTCAAATGAGTGTCGTTCCAGCCGAAAAATTGCTGACCCGGCGGTCAGGATGGCCACGGCGCCGACAATGCTGCAATGCAAAAACGTGGCTTCTGGGCCAGATGGCGTTGCCCATATGCAAGTCCGTGGCCGTGATCGCCGAAGCGAGGCGGCGGCCGAGAAAGTGAATGGGAAGTTTCGAAATGAGCACGCAGACCCTGAACGGCTACGGTGTCATCGCCCAGAGCGGCAATCGGCCCGGCCTGTTCGCCCGGGTGATCTCCTGGTTGGACGGGCAGCGCCGCTACCGCCGGACCGTCGACGAGCTGTCGCAGCTGAGCGACCGCGAGCTGGCCGACATCGGCCTCTATCGCGACGACATCGAGCGGGTTGCCCGCCGCAACTGCCATGCGATCGGCTGAGCGGCCCCGCCAGCCCCGCCGTGCCCGAAGGGCCGGACCTCGGATGGTCCGGCCCTTCGTGCTTTCGGGCCTCACGACGCCGTGCGTCAGGCGGCCCGCGGCATGTCCACCAGCAGCGCCCGGTCGTTGCCGGCGCTGAGGTGCTTGCCGGCCGCCAGCTCGTCGGCGGTCCAGCCGATGTTGCCGTGGTGGGTCAGGCCCCAGCGGACCGTCGCCTCGTCGCTGAAGGCGCGGAAGCCCGGCAGGTTGAGCCACACCCGCAGCAGCAGCCGCTTGGCGTCCTCGACGACATGCTCGTCGGCATGCGCCGCCTTGCCGTGCAGCACCGTGTAGTTGCTGGCGAAGTACATGTCGCCCGGATGCAGCGCCAGCTCGACGGCGCCGGCGCGGGCGCTCCGGTCGAAGAAGTCGAGGATCGCCTCCTCGGTGGCGTCGAACGGCCGGTTCATCCGCACCGAGGCGCCGGTGATCCAGCTGCGGTTGTAGCGGCAGCTGACCTGCCCGCCGGCCCGGCTGAACACCGGGATCTCGGCCGTCATCGGCGATTCCCAAGCCGCCTGCTCGCCGAAACGGTCCCAGCGGAAGCCGCGATGCAGCCGCGGCAGCCATTCCGGGTGGTGCTCGACGAACTGGTTGTAGACCTGCATCGAGCTGGCTAGCACGCTGGGCGGCGATTCCTTGGCCTGCCGCACGCAGAGCAGCCCCACCACGTCCGACAGGTCGACATGCAGCTTGGATTCCTTGCTGCTGCCGTAGGCGCGGGTCAGCGGCTCCTTCTTCTGTCCGCGGTCGATGACGTCGGCGACCAGCGCCGCATGCTTGTCCTGGCTGACGCAGGTGCCGAGATGCAGCGACAGCCCCCAATACATCGTGCGGACGTCGTCGGTGTCCTGGCCCGCCACCGGAAAGCCGCGGGTGACGATGAAGCCGCGGCCGTCGCGGCAGGCGGTGACGATGCGCCGGGCGAGGGCGCCGAGCGCCGGCCCCAAGGGGAAGTCCCGGGCGGTCATGCGGTCGCGGGTGATGCCTCTGGCCTTCACCGCCGCCAAGCCGTCGGCCAGCTCCCTGCGCTCGGCATCGCCGATCCGCACCTCCCAGGACCTGTCGGCCTCGAGGTCGGCCGCCGTCCAGGCGCTGGCGTCCTTCACCTTCTCGGCTCGGATCTCCGTCATCTGCGTTCTCCTCACTGCGCCAGCCACATGTCGCCGTAACGCCAGGCGCTGGCGAACTCGCGCTGCAGGTTCTGCAGCTCCTTGCGCGCGACCTCC
Source organism: Geminicoccus sp. (assembly GCA_035326425.1). Lineage (GTDB taxonomy): Bacteria > Pseudomonadota > Alphaproteobacteria > Geminicoccales > Geminicoccaceae > CALKJU01. Next base: position 39,458 of record DAOLFG010000042.1, read on the forward strand.
TTGGCCGGCCGCCAGAACAGGTAGGTCTGGTTGTAGTTGTCGAGCAGCTGCTGCTGGATCTCGGTATAGATCTTCTTGCGCTCGGCCTGGTCGGTGGCGGTGCGCGCCGCGTCGACCATGTCCCATATCTTGGGATCGTTGAGGCCGGAGTAGTTCTGGCCGGCGTTGCGGCCGTAGTAGGAGCTGAAGTCCATGTCGGGGTCGGGACGCGGCAGCGTCGCCCGCAGGATGCCGAGCTCGTAATTGTGGTTCAGCGTCTTCTCGACCCAGGCCTGCCGCTCCAGCACCTCGATCTTCAGCTCGATGCCGATCTGCTTCAGCATCGCCTGCATGAGCTGGGCGATCTGGGTGTCGGGGTCGCGCTGGATCACGCTCATCGTCAGCGGGCCCTTGTGCCCGGACTTGGCGTAGGCCTCCCTGGCGGCCTCCGGATCGAACTCGTGGGTACGGACGTCGGCGTCGTAGGCCCAGGCCGTGGGGGGCTCGAGGCCCTTCAGCACCACGCCCTGGCCGCGTGAGATCGCCTTCTCGATGGCCTCGCGGTTGATGCCCATGGCCACCGCCTTGCGCAGCTCGATGTTGTCGAGCGGCGGCTTGGCGTTGTTGAACGAGACGTACTGGGTCTGGCCCTGGTTGGTGTCGAGCAGCACGAGGTTGGCGTCGCGCTCGACCTGGTCGAAGTCCTTGACCTGGATGGAATCGCCGAGCTGGACGCTGCCGCTCTTCAGCTCGACCAGCTTGACGGCGGTGTTGGACAGCGCGCGGACCCGCACCTTGTCGAGATAGGGCAGCTTCTTGCCGTCCTCGCCGTCACGCCAGTAGCCGTCGAAGCGCTCGGCCTGCACCTCGCCGCTGGTCCAGGAGGTCACCTTGAACGGGCCGGTGCCGACCGGATTGCGCGCGAAGTCGGCGCCGCGCTCCTTGATGGCGGTCGGCGACATCATCGAGCCCGGCTCGATCGCCAGCGTCGCCATGAAGGCGCCCGACGGCTCCTTGAGGTTCAGCTTGATGGTGTAGTCGTCGACGATCTCGGTCGATTCCAGGTTGCCCATGTACTGCCGGGCGCGGGCATCGACCACCGGGTCGATCACCCGGTCGAAGTTGAACTTGGCGGCCGCGGCGTCGAACGGCGTGCCGTCCTGGAACTTCACGTCCTGCCGCAGCTTGAAGGTGATCGACTTCTTGTCGTCGGCCCACTGCCAGCTCTCGGCCAGCCAGGGCTGGAACTCGCCCTTGTCGTCCTGCAGGATCAGGTTCTCGGCGAACAGGTTGAACCAGCGCCGATCCGATCCCAGGGCGTTGCCGAACAGCGGATCGAGGCTCGCCGGCTCCAGGTCGACGATGACGTTGAGCGTACCGCCGCGCGTGATGTCGGCCGCCGCCAGCGGCGCCATGCCCGCCAGCGCCATTGCCGCCAGACCGGCGACGACACCGATTCCCAGCTCTCTGCGCTTCATCTGCACCTCCCCTCACGGCTCGCTGGCCGTCTTCAGGTCATCACATATCTGATGAGTTGACGCCGAACAAGGGGGCAAGCTAGACTCGTGCCAACATGGAGGGGGAGGCCGAATTGGTCGTGCAAGCCGCGCTGGAGGCGCCCGGGGAGGAGCCGCTGGCCCGGCGCCGCCTGACCGACATCGTGCGCGAGCACATCAGCCGGCAGATCATCGCCGGCACGCTGAGCCCGGGCGATTCGATCCCGTCGGAATCCGAGATCGCCAGGACCCTGCGGGTCAGCAAGACCGTGGTGCGCGAGGCGATGCGCGAGCTGGCCGCCTTCGGCATGGTCGAGATCCGCCAGGGCCGCTCGACCGAGGTCCGGCCGCTCGACAGCGAGCCGCTGGTGCATTTCTTCGACTACGCCACCCGCATGGGCGACAACGGCCTGCGCGACCTGATGGAGCTGCTGCGCGCCATCGAGTCCGACGCCGCCGGGCTCGCCGCCATCCGCCACACCGACGACGAGATGGCCCGGCTCGAGGTGATCATGGAGGAGCTGCGCGGCTCGCAGCATGCGCCGCTCTGGTCCCGGGCGCACTGGGACTTCCACGTCCTGATCCTCGAGGCGTCGCGCAACGAGCTGGCGCTGTTCCTGTTCACCGCCCTGCGCCGCGTCATCATCGCCCAGAAGCTGTTCATGCGCTCGCAGACCCACCTGCGCGACGCCGAGAAGACCTTCGCCCGCCAGCTCGCGATCTTCGAGGCCATCAAGGCGCGCGACCCGGCCGCCGCCTCGGCGGCGATGCGACGCCATTTCGACAACGCGCTCCACCGCGTCGAGCGGATCATGGCCGAGCGCGCCGCCGGAAGGCTCTGAGCGGTGCATCTCTACGTCCTGCGCCGCCTGCTGCACCTGCTGCCGGTGCTGCTGATCACCAGCTCGCTGGTGTTCTCGATCCTGCTGCTGCTGCCGGGCGATCCGACCTACGCCCTGCTGGGCGAGAACGCCACGGCCGGTCAGCGCCAGGCGATGCGCGAGAAGATGGGCTTCGACCAGCCCATCCCCGTCCAGTACGCCCGCTGGCTCGGCAGCACGCTGTCGGGCGATTTCGGCCGCTCGCTGCGCACCCAGGAGCCGGTGGCCGACATGCTGGCGACGCGCGTGCCGGTGACGCTGCAGCTCACCGTCATGTCGATCATCCTGTCCGTGCTCATCGGCATGCCGGCCGGCATCGTCGCGGCGCTGGGGCGCAACACCTGGATCGACGTCGCCGCCAGCGTCGTCGCCATGGGCGGCATGGCCCTGCCCTATTTCTGGGCCGGCATCCTGCTGATCATGCTGTTCTCGCTGCAGCTCGGCTGGCTGCCGCCGTCCGGCTACGTGCCGCTCACTGTCGATCCGCTGCAGAACCTCAAGCTGATGATCCTGCCGACGCTCACCATCGGCACCGCCATGGCCGCCCTGGTGATGCGCCAGACCCGCACCTCGATGCTGCAGGTCCTGTCCGAGGACTATGTCCGCACCGCGCGCGCCAAGGGTGCCGGCGAGCCGCGGGTGGTGATCCGCCATGCCCTGCGCAACGCGCTGATCCCGGTGATCACCGTCATCGGCCTGCAGACCGGCGCCCTGGTCAGCGGTGCCGTCGTCACCGAGACCATCTTCTCGCTGCCGGGCCTCGGCCGCATGGTCGTGGAAGGCATCTTCGAGCGCGACCTGGCGCCGGTGCAGGCCGGCATCCTCGTCATCGTCGTCGGCGTGCTGCTGATCAACCTGATCACCGACCTCGCCTATACCGGCCTCGACCGGCGGATCCGGCTGTGAGCAGCGCCGGCATCGTCGCCGCTGCCGTGACCGGGAGCGGCGGCCGCAGCGTCAACGCCCGCGCCTGGGCCAAGCTGCGCCGCCACAGGCTCGGCATGACCGGCCTCGTGCTGCTCGGCCTCGTCGTGCTGGCGGCCGTCCTGGCACCTCTGATCGCCCCCTACGATCCCACCGAGGTCCACTACGAGGCCCTGATGGTGCCGCCCTCGGCCGAGTTCTGGCTCGGCACCGACGAGATCGGCCGCGACATCCTCTCGCGGTTGATCTACGGCGCCCGGGTCTCGCTCGAGGTGGTGATGGTGTCGATCCTGGCGGCCCTGGTCGTGGGCTCCGCGATCGGCCTCGTCTCGGGCTATGCCGGCGGCCGCGTCGACAGCGTCGTCATGCGCATCATGGACGGCCTGCTGGCCTTCCCGCTGCTGGTGCTGGCGCTGGGCATCATCGCCGTGCTCGGCCCCAGCCTCATCAACGCCACCATCGCCATCGCCGTCGTCAACGTGCCGGGCTTCGCCCGTCTCGTCCGCGGCCAGGTGCTGGTGGTGCGCGAGCTGGACTTCGTGCAGGCGGCGCGCTCGCTCGGTGCCGGCCATCTGCGCATCATGCTCAAGCACATCTGGCCCAACGTCGCCGGCAACGTCATCGTCTACGCCTCGCTGCGCGCCTCCTCGGCGCTGATCACCGAATCCTCGCTGGCCTTCCTCGGCCTGGGTGCCGAGCCGCCGACGCCGAGCTGGGGCCAGATGCTGGCGACGGCGATGGAGTACTGGGACGCCTGGTGGATGAGCGTCTTCGCCGGCCTCGCCATCTTCATCGCGGCACTCGCCTTCAACTTCCTCGGCGACGGGCTGCGCGACGCCCTCGACGCCCGCATCGACGACTGAACCCCTCGCCCCATCGGAGCCTTCGCATGCCGCGCATCGAGCATGTCACCGTGACACCTGTGGCCTTCCGCGACCCGCCGCTGATGAGTGCCGCCGGCGTCCACGAGCCCTGGTGCCTGCGCAGCATCGTCGAGCTGCATGTCGAGGGCGGCATCGTCGGCCTGGGCGAGACCTATGGCGACGAGCTGATCCTGCGCTACCTGAACGCCGCCGCCGGGCTGCTGGCCGGCGTCGACGTCCGCGACCTGCACGGCATCGAGCGCAGGGTCCGCGAGGCCGTGGCCCTGGTGGCCACACCCGGCTCCGAGGCCTCGCCGCGCACCTCGTCCGACACGCTGGTCGCCCGCGTCTTCGCTCCCTTCGAGGTCGCCGCCCTCGACGCCTGGGGCAAGGCCAGCGACACGCGCGTCTGCGACCTGCTGGGCGGTGCCGTCCGCGAGGCCGTGCCGTTCTCGGCCTACCTGTTCTACAAGCTGGGCCGCCACGAGTTCGCGCCCGAGATCCCGGCCGACGACTGGGGCGAGGTGCTGACCCCCGAGGCCGTGGTCGAGGAAGCCCGGCGGATGGTCGACGAATACGGCTTCGCCTCGCTGAAGCTGAAGGGCGGCGTGCTCGGCCCCGAGCCCGAGCTCGAGGCCATCATGGCGCTGCGCCGGGCCTTCCCCGACGCTCCCCTGCGCATCGATCCCAACGCCGCCTGGCACGTCCACACCACGCTGAAGCTGCTGCCGAAGTTCGAGGGCGTGCTCGAATATCTCGAGGACCCGACCACCGGCATCCCCGGCATGGCGGTGGTGCAGAAGGCGACGAGGCTGCCGCTCGCCACCAACATGTGCGTGGTCGCCTTCGCCCACCTGCCGCCCGCCATCGCGCAGGGTGCCGTCAAGGTCGTGCTGGGCGACCACCATTTCTGGGGCGGCCTGGTAGCCACCCGCGAGCTGGGCCGGATCTGCGAGATCTGGGGCCTCGGCCTGTCGATGCACTCGAACTCGCATCTCGGCATCAGCCTGATGGCCATGGCGCACGTCGCCGCCGCGACGCCGAATCTCACCTATGCCTGCGACACCCACTATCCCTGGGAGCGGGACGAGGTCATCGCCGGTGGCCGGGTGAAATTCCACGAAGGCTGCGTCCGCCTGCCCGACGCCCCCGGCCTCGGCATCGAGCTCGACCGCGCCGCCCTCGCCCGCATGCACGCCGACTATCTGAGCTGCGGCTACCGCACCCGCGAGGACGGCAGGGAGTTC
>DAOLFG010000043.1:0-44580 GCA_035326425.1 Geminicoccus sp.
CGCCGTGCTGGCCGAGGAGATCGGGATCAGGCCGGCCAAGCCGCAGGGGCCGTGAGGCGCTGCGGCGCTCCGAAGAGTTCGCGCAGGGGCCGTAATCCTTCATCTTCCGCGATGCCGAGCCCCTGCCGGGCGAGTCGGAGACGAGGAAGGCAAGGCAATGGGCGCGGAGCGGGCGTGCGCCCGTGAGCACCCATTGTCCGCCGCCCGACGAAGTATCCGGCCGCCCGGCGAGAGCGCAGCTAAGTCGCCAAGGAGGAGATCAGGGCGTTGGTCTCGCCGGCCTTCTCCATGTGCGCCAGGTGCCCGGCATCGGCGAAGCGCGTCACCTTGATCGCGGCCGGCAGGCCGTTGCCATGGCTCGGCGGCACGATGCGGTCCTGCTCGCCCCAGATCACCTGCACCGGCACCTTCAGCTCGCCCAGGCGCGGCGTGAGCTGCAGCGTCTGCCGGCCGCCGGCGAAGCAGGCGGTGGCGATCTTGTTGAGCGCCGCGTCGACGCCGTCGAGGCGTTTGAACTTCAGCACGTCCTCGACCATCTCGTTGGTGACCAGCTTCGGATCGGCCACCAGCATCTCCAGGATCGGCCGCAGCTTGCGGGCGCGGCCCGTGCTCATGAAGCCGTCGATGTATTCCATCGAGATCTCGGGGCCGAGGCCGGCAGGGCACACCAGTGTCGCCGAGGCCACCCGCTCGGGGTGGTTCAGCGCCATGTCGAGGCCGACCGCCCCGCCCAGGCTGTGCCCGACCAGATGCACCTTCGGAATCGACAGGGCATCGAGGAAGTCGCAGACCGCGTTGGCGAGCGAGCCGACATCGCCTTCGCCCACCTCCTTGGTCGAGCCGCCATGCCCCGGCAGGTCGATGGCGATGGCGCGGCGCTCCTGCGCCACCTCGGTCTGGTTGAACAGCCAGTTGTTGAGGTCGCCCCCAAAACCGTGCAGGAACAGCACCGGCACGCCGTCGCCGCTGCCGACCTCGAGATACCGGATGCGCCGGCCGCCGGCGTCGGCGGTCTGCGGCTCCGGGCCCTTCTCGGTGGCGCGCGCCGCCATCTCGGCGGCGAAGCGCTCCTGGAAGCTGGCGACGAAGGCATCGAGATCGGCGTCGGCCACCGAGGGGGCGGCCACCACCGCCAGCAGCGCCCCGACGGGCAGGGTCTCGCCCTCGCCGGCCACCCGGCGGCGCATCACCCCCGAGGTCGGGCTCTCGAAGGCGTTGGCGATCTTCGAGGTCTCGATGTCGGCGATCTCCTGGCCCTTGGCGATCGTGGCACCCTCGGGCACGTGCCAGGCCGCCAGCATGCCCTCCTGCATCGCCAAGCCCCATTTGGGCATGACGATCGGCTCGATGTCGGCCATGGCCGTCCCTCCGTCAGTGCATCCGGCTGTCAGTGCTCCCGGCGGCCCATGCGCCGGGTGTTGTTCAGTGGGCCTTGCCGACCACCGCCCGCACCGCCGCCTCGATCTTGTCCGGCCCCGGGATGTAGAGATCCTCGAGCGCCGCCGAGAACGGCACCGGGCAGTGCGGTGCCGTCACCATGCGGATCGGCGCCTTCAGCGACGAGAACGCCTCCTGGGCAATCAGCGCCGAGATGTCGGCCGCCATGTTGCAGCGCGGGTGGGATTCGTCGACCACCACCACCCGGCCGGTCTCGGCAGCGGTCTCGAGGATGGTCTCGGTGTCGAGCGGCGAGGTGGTGCGCGGGTCGACCACCGTGCAGCCGATGCCCTCCTTCGAGAGCTTGTCGGCGACGGCGTTGGCGTGGTTCACCATCCGGCCGAAGGCGATGATGGTGGCGTCGTCCCCTTCGCGGGTGACGTTGGCCTCGCCGAACGGGATGGCGTAGGCCTCGTCCGGCACCTCGCCCTCCATGTCGTACATCGCCTTGTGCTCGAAGAAGATCACCGGGTCGTCGTCGCGGATCGACTGGATCAGCAGGCCCTTGGCCTCGTACGGGTTGGAGGGCAGCACCACCTTCAGCCCCGGGATGTGGGTGAAGACGTTGTAGAGGCACTGGCTGTGCTGCGAGGCCGCCCGGAACCCGGCGCCGTACATGGTGCGCACCACCAGCGGCGTCACCGCCTTGCCGCCGAACATGTACTTGAACTTGGCGGCCTGGTTGAAGATCTGGTCGAAGCACACCCCCATGAAGTCGACGAACATCAGCTCGGCGACGGGGCGCAGGCCGGTGGCGGCGGCGCCGACCGCCGCCCCGATGAAGCCGCTCTCGGTGATGGGGGTGTCCAGCACGCGCTCGCGGCCGAACTTCGGCATCAGCCCCTTGGTGACGCCGAGCGGCCCGCCCCAGGCGTCCTGCTCGCCGGGCGCGCCCAGCCCGCCGGCGATGTCCTCGCCCATCAGCACGACCCGGTGGTCGCGCTCCATCTCCTGGCGCAGCGCCTCGTTGATCGCCTGCCGGTAGCTCTTCTTGGGCATTGTCGGGCGCTCTCAGTAGGAGACGTAGACGTCGGTGAGCAGGTCGGCCTCGCCGGGCTGCGGCGCCGCCTTGGCCTCGGCGACGCACTGGGCGATCCGCGACCTGGCCGCCCGGTCGATCTCGTCCATGGCCGCACCGTCGAGCAGCCCGGCCTCGGCCACCCGTCGGCGGAACAGCATCAGCGGGTCCTTGCTGGCCTTGTAGTTGGCGACCTCGTTGGGGTCCTTGTAGGTGGTGGCGTCGCCCTCGAAATGGCCGTAGTAGCGCATCACCCTGTGGTGCAGGAGGCTGGGGCCGCCGCCGTTGCGCGCCCGCTCGATGGCCTCGCGCGCCGCCTCCCACACCGCGAAGAAGTCGCTGCCGTCCACTTCCGTCGCCGGCATGCCGAACCCCTGGCCGCGGCCGACCTGGCTGCCCGCCACCGACCAGCGCGAGCCGGTCGATTCGGCGTAGCCATTGTCCTCGACGATGAAGATCGCCGGCAGGTTCCAGACCTTGGCGAGGTTGTAGCTCTCGAAGGTCGTGCCCTGGTTGGAGGCGCCGTCGCCGACGAAGGCGATGGCGACACCGCCGGTCTTGAGCGTCTTGGCGGTCAGCGCCGCACCGCAGATCAAGGGCGGCCCGCCGCCGACGATGCCGTTGGCGCCCATCATGCCCTTGCTCAGGTCGGCGATGTGCATCGAGCCGCCCTTGCCGCCGCACAGGCCGTCCTTCCTGCCGAAGATCTCCAGCATCATGCCGTGCTCGTCGCAGCCCTTGGCGATGCAGTGGCCGTGGCCGCGATGGGTGCTGGCGATGGCGTCGCGGTCGTCCAGGTGCATGCACACCCCGACGCCCGAGGCCTCCTCGCCGGCATAGAGATGGACGAACCCCGGAATGGCGCCGGCCGAGAACTCGTCGTGGACCGCGTCCTCGAACTCGCGGATCATCCGCATCCGGCGATACGCCTCGAGCAGGTCCTCGCGACTCAGCTGCATCCACGGCCTCCCCTTGAGCAAGGGGATCCGCCGGCGCCTGCGCGCCGCTGGCCTCCCCTGTCGATCCGATTGGTCCTGTCGACTTGCGAGCTAGCTAGGAGCGGGCCGGACGGCTTGTCAATGCGCCGGGTGCCCGCAGTGCGGGGCCGCGCCGTTAACCGTCGGGCAAGGGCTCGCGGCCCTCACCGGCACCAGCCTGCTGAGCCGCGCCAGGGCGGCCGCCGGCCGCTGGCGCCTGTCCTGGCTGGCGATGGCCGCCGCCACCGCCGGCTGCGGGATCTGGGCCACCCATTTCGTCGCCATGCTGGCCTACCGCTCCGGCCTGCCCATGGCCTTCGACCTGTGGCTGACTCTGCTGTCGGTGCTGGTGGCGGTGCTGGTGTCGGGCGCCGGCTTCGCCGTCGCGCTCCATGCCGCATCGTCGGCGCGGGCGCTCCTGGCCGGTGCCGTCGTCGGCCTCGGCATCGCCGCCATGCATTTCACCGGCATGGCGGCCGTCGAGCTGCAGGCCGGGATCGGCTGGGACGTGCCGGTGGTGGCGGCGGCCATTCTGGCGGCCATGGCGCTCGCGGCCCTGGCCATGCGGATCCTGGTCGAGAGTCGAGGGCGCGCCGGGATCCTCGGCTCGACCCTCTTCCTGACCCTGGCCATCGTGGCGCTGCATTTCACCGCCATGGGCGCCGTCGTCCTGACGCCGTCGCCGCTCCTGCCGGTGCCGGACGCCGTCGATTCCCAGGGCTGGCTGGCGCTCGGCGTGGCGGCCGCCACGATCGTGATCCTCGGCATGGGCCTGGTCGGCGCCTTCTTCGACCACCACCTGGCCCGCCGCACCGCCGAGGAGGCCGGCCGGCTGCAGGGGCTGGTCAACGCCACCTTCGAGGGTATCGTCATCCATGCCGACGGCATCGTGCTCGACGCCAACGAATCGCTGGGCCGGCTGCTGGGTTACGCCAGCGCCGACCTGGTCGGCAGGCGGGTCGTGGACTTCGTGCCGGTGCATCAGGTCGCGCTGGTCACCGGCAAGATCGAGGCGGGGGACGGGGAGCCCTACGAATCCCGGCTGATCCGGCGCGACGGCAGCGAGGTCGAGGTCGAGCTGCTCGGCCGGTCCTTCGACTACCAGGGTCGGCAGGCGCGCGTCGCCGCTGTCCGCGACATCACCGAGCGGAGGCGGGCGGAGGAGCGGATCCGCCACCTGGCGCACCATGACGGGCTCACCGGATTGCCCAACCGGCTGCTGTTCCGCGACCGGCTCGGGCAGGCGCTGGCGGCGGCGCGCCGCGCCGGCGAGGTGGTGGCCGTCCTCGGGCTCGATCTCGACCGCTTCAAGGAGATCAACGACCTCCACGGTCACGCCGCCGGCGACGAGCTGCTGGTGCAGGTGAGCATGCGGCTCGGCGCCGAGCTCCGCCAGGGCGACACGCTGGCGAGGCTGGGCGGCGACGAGTTCGCCGTCATCCAGCCCGGGCTGAGCCATGCGGATGCGGCGCCGGCCCTGGCTCAGCGCCTGATCGACACCATCGCCGATCCCTTCCGGCTGATGGGCCAGCAGGTGCAGATCGGCGTCAGCATCGGCATCGCCGTCTATCCCGGCGATGGCCAGGACGCCGAGACCCTGCTGCGCAACGCCGACCTGGCGCTCTACCGCGCCAAGGCCGATGGCCGCGGCATGCTCTGCAGCTTCGAGCCCGAGATGGATGCCAGGCTGCAGGCCCGCCGGCAGCTGGAGCGCGAGCTGCGCGAAGCCCTGGCCAGGGGCGAGCTCATGCTGCATTTCCAGCCGCTCGCCGACACCGGCGACGGAGCCGTCACCGCCTTCGAGGCGCTGGTCCGCTGGCCGCATCCGGTCCGCGGCCTGATCCCGCCCGCGGAGTTCATCCCGCTGGCCGAGGATTCCGGCCTGATCCTCGGCCTGGGCGAGTGGGTGCTGCGGACGGCGTGCCGGGAGGCCGCCGCATGGCCCAGCCCCTTGCGCATCGCCGTCAACCTGTCGCCGGCGCAGTTCGCGCATGGCGACCTTCCGGGCCTGGTGCAGCGGGTGCTGCACGAGACCGGGCTGCCGGCGCAGCGGCTGGAGCTCGAGATCACCGAGGGCGTCCTGATCAAGGACAACGACCGGGTCCTGGCGATCCTGCGCCGACTCAAGGCCATCGGCGTGCGCATCGCCATGGACGATTTCGGCACGGGCTACAGCTCGCTCAGCTATCTGCAGCGCTTTCCGTTCGACAAGCTCAAGATCGACCAGTCCTTCGTGCGGCTGGCCGAGGAGAGCGCCGATTCCAGGGCGATCATCCGGGCGGTGATCGGGCTGGGCAAGAGCCTGGGCATGCCGGTGGTCGCCGAGGGCGTCGAGACCTCGGGTCAGCTCGACCTGCTGGCCGGCGAATCCTGCGACGAGGTCCAGGGCTATCTCATAGGCCGGCCGGTACCGTCCGAGGAGGTCGGCCGCTTCCTGCGGGCCGAGCCGGCGGAGACGGGACGGGGCGGGCCGGCCGCCTCGCCGCGGGTCGACGAGGTCGAGCCCGCCGCCTGAGCCGCAGAGGACCCCCGGCCGTCCCGCGGCCGGATCAGCGGCCGGGCAGCGCGGGCAGGAACACCGAGAAGGTGCTGCCCCTGCCGGGCTCGCTGTCGATGGCGAGATGGGCCTGGTGCCGGCGCAGGATGTGTTTGACGATCGCCAGCCCGAGCCCGGTGCCGCCGGCGCCGCGCGAACGGGCCTTGTCGACGCGGTAGAAGCGCTCGGTGAGGCGCGGCAGGTGCTCGCGCGCGATGCCTTCGCCCTCGTCGACCACCCGCAGCAGCAGGCAGGGCCTGCCGCTGACCGGGCCGGCATCGGCTGGGCCGGCCGCCAGCGCCGCCGCCTGTATGCGCACGGTCCTGTCGCTTCCGCCGTACTTGATGGCATTGTCGATCAGGTTGACCAGCACCTGATGGAGCTGGTCGGCGTCGCCACGCACCGCCGGCAGCTCGGGATCGGCCTCGACGCGCAGTGTCACCCTGTTGCGCGCCGCCACTGGCTGCAGCCGCTCGACGGCCGTCGAGAGCACGGTGCGCGGGTCGAGCGCCTCGCTGGGCGGCTGATGGGCGGCGAGCTCGATGCGCGACAGCGTGAGCAGATCCTCGACCAGCCGGGTCATGCGCGCGGTCTCCTGCGCCATGATCTCCAGGAACTGCTCGCGTGCCGCCGCGTCGTCGCGCGCCGGGCCGCGCAGCGTCTCGATCAGCGCATGCACCGAGGCCAGCGGCGTGCGGATCTCGTGGCTGGCATTGGCGACGAAGTCCGAGCGCATCCGCTCGATCATCACCTGCTCGCCCTGCTCGACGAAGGCCATCAGCACGCCGGGCTGGCCGTCCGGCAGCTCGATCGGCTCGATGCGCGCCGCCAGCTGGCGGGCACGGTCGCCGGGCGGATGGAAGGTGACGCTGCTGCCGCTGCCGGCATTGAGGGCGGCCCCCACCGCCGCCAGCACCCCCGGGTCGCGCACGGCGCGGCCCAGCGCCAGCCGCTCGATGCCGGCGCCGAACGCCCGCGTCGCGGCGTCGTTGGCGCGCAGCACCCGCCGCTCTCGGTCGACCAGCAGGATCGGATCGGGCATGCCCTGCAGCAGCGTCTCGAACAGCCGGAGCTGGCCCGCGATCTCGGCGCGCTGGCGGCGGAGCGCGCGCGCCAGCTCGACGATCGGCCGCACCAGGCCGCCGAACGGCGCGCCGGGATCGGGCGGCTCGGCGTCGTCGCCGGCTTCGACGGCCCGCACCCAGCGGATCAGGCCGCGCTGCGCCACGGCCCGCCAGGCGCCGAGGCCGAGCGCCACCGCTGCCGCCGCCAGCATGCCGAGCACCGCCGCCGGCCAGCCGACGGCGCCGGCCAGCGCCAGCGAGCCGAGGCCCAGGGCCGCCGGCGCCAGCAGCCAGGCGGCCTCGCCGACGACCAGCGCGGCGGGCGGCCGGTCGCCCGGCAAGGCCGGCCCCCGCTAGCTGCGCAGGTCGGGCAGGTCGCGGAACAGCTCGAGCGCCTGCGGATTGGCGAGCGCGTCGGTGTTGCGGACCGGCCGGCCGTGGATCACGTCGCGCACCGCCAGCTCGACGATCTTGCCGCTCATGGTCCGCGGGATGTCGTCGACCGCGACGATGCGTGCCGGCACGTGGCGCGGCGTGGCGTTGGCGCGGATCTGCCGCCTGATGCGGTCGCGCAGCCCGTCGTCGAGCGCGCAGCCCTCGCGCAACCTGACGAACAGCACCACCCGGACGTCACCCTCCCAGTCCTGGCCGACGCAGATCGCCTCCAGCACCTCCGGCACCTGCTCGACCTGCCGGTAGATCTCGGCGGTGCCGATGCGCACGCCGCCGGGGTTGAGCACCGCGTCCGACCGGCCGTGGATGATCAGGCCGCCACGCGGGGTCAGCTCGGCATAGTCGCCGTGGCACCAGACGCCGGGGAAGCGCTCGAAATAGCTCTTGCGGTAGCGGCTGCCGTCGGGGTCGTTCCAGAACGACACCGGCATGCAGGGGAAGGGCCTGGTGCAGACCAGCTCGCCCTTCTGGCCCACCACCGGCTTGCCGTGCTCGTCCCAGATGTCGACCGCCATGCCGAGCCCGCGCATCTGGATCTCGCCTCGATGCACCGGCCCCGCCGGATTGCCCAGCACGAAGCAGGAGACGATGTCGGTGCCGCCCGAGATCGAGGCCAGCTGCACGTCGGCCTTGATGTCGGCGTAGACGTAGTCGAACGATTCCGGCAGCAGCGGCGAGCCCGTCGAGAGGATGGCGCGCACCGAGGACAGGTCGTGGCTGGCGATCGGCCGCATGCCGGCCTTCTTCTGGGCGTCGATCCACTTGGCCGAGGTGCCGAAGACCTCGATCCGCTCCTGCTGCGCGATGTCCCAGAGGATGCCGGGATGCGGGTGGAAGGGCGAGCCGTCGAACAGCACCAGCGTGGCGCCGGTGGCCAGCCCCGATGCCAGCCAGTTCCACATCATCCAGCCGCAGGTGGTGAAGTAGAACAGCCGCTCGCCCGGCCGGAGGTCGGTGTGCAGCCGGTGCTCCTTGATGTGCTGGAGCAGCGTGCCGCCGGCGCCGTGGACGATGGCCTTGGGCACGCCCGTCGTGCCCGACGAGTAGAGAATGTAGAGCGGCTGGTCGAACGGCAATTGCGCGAACTCGAGGGGCGGCGCGTCGGAGGCGAGGTAGTCGCTCCAGGCGGTGGCACCCTCGACGCCGCCGCCCTGGCCGAGGAACGGCACCACCACCGTGCGCAGCAGCGAGGGCAGAGCGGCCTTGATCTCCGAGACCTTGGGCGAGATGTCGACGGCCTTGCCGGCATAGCGGTAGCCGTCGACGGTGATCAGCACCTTGGGCTCGATCTGGCCGAAGCGGTCGAGCACGCCGCGGGTGCCGAAGTCCGGCGAGCAGGACGACCAGACCGCCCCCAGCGAGGCGGTGGCCAGCATGCCGATCACCGCCTCCGGGATGTTGGGCAGGAAGCCCGCCACCCGGTCGCCGACGCCGATGCCCTCGGCGCGCAGGGCGGCGGCGAGGCCGCGCACACGGGCCTGGAGCTCGGCCCAGCTGACGACGCGGCGGGCGCCGTCCTCGCCGCGGAAGACGATGGCGTCGCTCGCATCGTCGCGGCGCAGGAGGTTCTCGGCGAAGTTCAATCTGGCGCCAGGAAACCAGCGGGCCCCCGGCATCATGCCGCCGTTCTCGACCACGCTGTCGGGTGCCGTGCCGGCGCGCACCTCGCCCAGCTCCCATATCGCCCGCCAGAACGTCGCCGGCTCCTCGACCGAGCGTTGCCACAGCCGCTCGACCGCGTCCGGCCCCGCGAGGCCGAAGGCGCTGGCGAACCGGGTGATCTGCGCTCTGGCGGCGCGCTCGGCGTCGGGTTGCCACAAGGGCTTGTCCATGCGGGCTCTCTCGGCAAGGGGCCTGTGGATGATAGGATTGCGGCGGCGGGCACGCCAAGCCGTCTGGCCGGTGGTAGGCTGCTGGCATGACCGAGCTGCTGCACAGCGCCGCAGATCTGGCGGCCCGCATCCCCGACGGCGCCCTGCTGGCGCTGGCGCCAGACTATTCCGGCTGTGCCATGGCGGTGGTGCGCGAGCTGGTGCGCCGCGGGGCGCGCGACCTGCGGCTGCTGGGCGTGCCGCAGCTCGGCCTGCAGGCCGACATCCTGATCGGCGCCGGCTGCGTCGCCTCGGTCGAGGCGGCGGCGGTCGGGCTCGGCGAGCACGGCGCCGCACCCTGCTTCCAGCGCGCGGCGCTGGCGGGCAGCCTCGCCGTGCGCGACAGCACCTGTCCCGCCATCCACGCCGCGCTCACCGCCGCCGAGCGCGGCGTTCCGTTCATGCCGCTGGCGGGCGTGCTGGGCTCCGACCTCGTGGCGGCGCGGCCGGACTGGCGGGTGATCGAGGATCCGACGGGCGGCGGGCCGATCCTGGCCGTGCCGGCGCTGCGGCCGGACGTGGCACTGATCCATGCCGAGATCGCCGACCGCGACGGCAATGTGTGGATCGGCGTCCGGCGCGAGATGATGACCATGGCGCATGCGGCGCGGGCGACGCTGGCGAGCGTCGAGGAGCTGGCGCCGGGCCCGCTGCTGGCCGGGCTGCACGCCGCCGGCACCATACCCTCGATCTATGTCGACGCCGTGGCGGTGGTGCCGGGCGGGGCCTGGCCGATCGGCTGCGGCGACCGCTATCCCGCCGACCAGGCCTTCGTCGCCGCCTATGCCGAGGCCGCCCGGACGGCGCAGGGCTCGGCGCGGTTCGTCGAGAGCTGGCTCGCCGGCCGATGATCGACCGCCGCCCGCTGATGATCGCCACCGTCGCCCGGCTGCTCGCCGAGTGCCGGCACGTGGCGGTGGGAGCCGCCTCGCCGATCCCGGCCGCCGGCGCCCTGCTGGCGCGCGAGCTGGGAGGCGGGCGACCGCGGGTCTCGCTGCTGGGCAGCCGGCGCAACAACCCGTTCACCGACGGCGCGCGCGAGCTGTTCGACTGCGCGGCCCAGGGCCGCATCGACGCGTTCTTCCTGAGCGGCGCCCAGATCGACGGCCGCGGCAACGTCAACCTGCTGGGGCTCGGGCGCTATCCGGCGCTGACCCGCCGCTTCAACGGCTCGTTCGGCGCGCCCTTCATGGCGGACGTGGTGCGCAACATCATCCTGTTCCGGGAGGGACACGACCGCCGCACCCTGGTCGAGCGGGTCGATTTCGTCTCGGCGGCCGGCGGCCCCAACCTCCGCTGGCTGCTGACCGGGCGCTGCCTGTTCCGCTTCGACGGCGAGGGCTTCGCGCTCGCCAGCCTGCACGGCGGCGAGACGCTGCGATCGGTGGAGGAATCCACCGGCTTCGCCTTCGCCGGTCCGGCGGCACCGCCGATCACCGTACCACCGACGGAGGAGATGCTGCGGCTGATGCGCGGGCCCGTCCGCGAGGCGCTGTCGGAAATCTACCCGCGCGCCGCGGCCCTGCTCGGCGAATGAAGCTCAGCCGCTGCGGCGCAGCAGCACATAGATCGCACCCTCGCCGCCGTGGTGGCGCTGGGCGGTGGCGTAGGCCAGCACGCGCTGGCGGTTGGGCGGCTCGTCGAGCCAGCGCGGCGTCATGGCCCGGAGCGTGCCGCCGCTCAGAGCGCCCCGGCCGGTGATCACCAGCACGCAGCGGCGATGCTGCGCCTGGCTGAGGGCCAGGAAGCCCGCCAGCGCGTCGTGCGCCCGGGCCTGGGTCAGCCCGTGCAGGTCGAGCCGGCCCTCGACGGGATAGTGGCCGCGCCGCAGCCGCCGCCACGAGCCGCGGTCGATGTCGACCGGCCCCAGCGGATCGAGCCGCTGGCTCGGGCGCGGCATCTGCCGCGGCCTGGCCGTGGCGCGGCGGGGCACCGGATCGCCCGGCGGAGGCGAGGCGGCCGGCGGCGGGACGGGCGGCAGTGCCACCGCCTGTTCGGGCCGGGCCTCGGGCAGGCGCGGCTCGACGCCGCGGATGGCGTGGCGCCACAGCGCCAGCTCCTCGGCCGTCGGCCGTCGGCCGCGCCCGGCGGCGGCCCGTTCGATCTGCGGCGGCATCGTCAGCTCGAAGGCGCCAGCGACCTGGGGAGCAGCGCGAACCAGCGGCCGGGGCTCTTCATGTGGCCGGCGACATGCTCGGCCAGCGGGCCCGTGCCCCAGAACACGTCGCCGCGCACCGGCCCCTTGATCGCGCCGCCGGTGTCCTGCGCCACCATCAGCCGCCGCAGCGGGCGGTCGCCGTCGGGAAAGGGTGCGGTGGCCTGCAGCCAGAGCGGCACGCCCAGCGCCACGAAGCGCCGGTCGACCGCGATCGACCGGCCGGGCGTCAGCTCGATGCCCTGCGCGCCCTGCGGGCCGGTGGCGACGGTGGCGTCGCCGAGCTCGCGGAAGAACACGTAGGACGGGTTCTTCTCCATGATCGCGGCCGCCTGGTCGGGATGGGCGCGCAGCCAGTCGCGGATGGTCTGCAGCGAGACCTCCTCGCGGGTCAGGGCACCCATCTCGACGAGATCACGGCCGATGGCGCGGTAGGAGCGGCCGTTCTGGTCGGCGTAGCCGACACGCACCCGGTGGCCCTCGGCCAGCTCGACCAGGCCCGAGCCCTGGATCTGCAGGAAGAACTTGGCCACCGGGTCGTCGACCCACAGCAGCTCCCAGCCCCCACCGTCGAGGGCGCCGGCGTCGATGGCGGCCCGGTCGGGGTAGGGCTCCAGCCGGCCGCCGCGGACGCGGCCGGCGATGCGCTTGCCCTCGAGGCTGTCGTCGAAGGTCCCGAGGTCGACATTGACGAGGTCGGCCGGACGGCCGTGCAGCGGCACGGCGAAGCGGCCGCCGGCCGTCCGGCTGCCCATCAACAGGGGCTCGTAATAGCCGGTGAACAGTCCCTCGGCATTGCCGCGGTCGCCGAGGGCCACCGGCACGAACTGCTGCTCGAAGAAGCCGCGGGCCGCCGCTGGCGTGTCGCCGGCCGAGGCGGCGGCAGCGCAGGCCGGCTGCCAGTCGGCGACCTTGCCGGACCAGGGCTCGCGCCCCATGGCATCGCCCGGCGCCTTGCGGGCGATCGCGGCGCAGGAGGCGCGGAAGGCCGGCAGGGCGCCGGCCAGGTCGTCCTCGGCCCAGCCCTCGAGATCGCCGAAGGAAACGGGGCGCAGCTCGATCGCGGGCTCGGCCTTCTCGGCACAGGCCGCCAGCGCCGCTGCCAGCAGCACCGCCGCAGCCCGGAAGACGGTCGGGCGCACCGGCTCAGGCCGGCGTGCGGGTCTCGACCAGCTGCCAGTTGGGATCGCGCGAGCGCGTGTCGCGCTCGAAGGTCCACAGGTCGATGACCTGGTCGATGCGCGACGGATCGCCGTCGACGAGCTCGCCCGCGGTGTTGCGCGTGACATTGATCTGGTCGCTCTCGAACCGCACCGTCACCCTGGCGCGGGTGCCGTTCATGCCGGCCGCCACCACCTCGGCGCCGCGGGTCGTCACGAGCTCGGTCGCCAGCGACTCCCCCCGGCGCGAACGATCGTCCATCGCCACGCTGAAGCGCTGGAACACCTCGGGCGCCAGCAAGGGCCGCAGGCCGTCCTTGTCGCCCCTGGCGAAGGCCTCGACGATCATGGCGAACGCCGACCTGGCGCCCTGCAGGAAGCCGTCGAGATCGAAGGACCGGTCGGCGAGGCGGATGGCGGTGAGCCCGCCCTTGACACTGCCGTCGCGGACATCGGCGATGCTGCCGTCGTCGGATGCCTGTGCCGCCGTACGGTCCGGCAGCGGCACAACCTTGTCGGGCTGCTGCACCGGCTGGGTCGGCCGGTAGCCGCCCTCCGGCCGCTGGCGCTCGTGGCCGGTCCGCCGCCCCAGCACGCTGCGCAGCCGCAGCGCTATGAACGCCGCAACCATGGCGAAGAAGATGATGTCGAGATACGCGAAACCGTCGGACATGAGCGTTGCGCTGATCGCCAGGGCTTGGGACCATGAAGGGCCGGCAGCCGGACCGCAGGCCGGCAATCTCTGCATCATATAAGTCCGGGCCGCGGAAAACAAACGCCCTCGGCGGCACATGGTTGCCCGGACTTGCGGCCGGCCGGCCGGCACCCGTACAAGACCGCACCCGAGGCCCAGGAGACGTCACCTTGCTCCGTCCAGGACCGCAGCCGACGCGCCGCCGCGCTCGGCCCGGCCGAGCCGGCCGGCGCTGAGGCCATGCTGCTGGTCAGGCATGCCCAGTCGGAGTGGAACCTGCACTTCGGCCGCTCGCGGGTCGACCCGGGCATTCCCGATCCCGACCTCACCGCCGAGGGCGTGCGGCAGGCCGGGCAGGTGGCGGAGGCCCTGGGCGGCCATGGCGTGACGCGGCTGGTCTGCAGCCCCTATCGCCGCGCCCTGCGCACGGCGACGATCGTCGGCGGCGCGCTCGGGCTGCCGATCGGCGTCGAGCCGCTGGTGCGCGAGCGCTGCGCCTTCTCCTGCGACCAGGGCACGCCCGCGGCCGAGCTGGCCAGGGAATGGCCCGATCTCGACTTCTCCGATCTGCCCGCGATCTGGTGGGGCGGGCTGATCGAGAGCCACGACAGCCTGGCCGTGCGCTGCGCCGCGTTCCGTGCCAAGGCCGCGGCCATGGCCGACCGCGACCGGGTGGCGGTGATCAGCCATTGGGGCTTCATCCGCTGCCTGACCGGCGAGGCCGTCGACAACACCGCCATTGTCCGGCTCGCCTGACGCGCGCCGCATACCGACTGGAGGCATTCCCGATGACCGATCAAGCCGTGAGCGGCGGCAATGGCGGCGCGCAGCCGCAGGAGGCCGCGGCGCCGCGCCTCTCGATCCTGACGCAGTACGTCAAGGACATGTCGTTCGAGAACCCGCGGGCACCGCGCGGCATGCAGCAGAACGCGCCGCGGCCGGAGATCCAGATCCGCGTCGACGTCAACGCCCAGCCGATGATGGAGAACCATTTCGAGGTCGCGCTGCAGCTCAACGTCGAGGCCAAGGCCGGCGAGGAGACGGTGTTTCTCATGGAGCTCGCCTATGGCGGGGTGTTCATGCTGTCGAACATCGACCCCAAGCTTCTGCAGCCCTTCCTGCTGATCGAGTGCCCGCGGCTGCTGTTCCCGTTCGCGCGCCGCATCGTCGCCGACGCCACCCGCGACGGCGGCTTCCCGCCCCTGATGATCGACCCGATCGACTTCCTGTCGCTCTACCAGCGCCGGGTGCAGCAGGCGCAGGCCGCCGAGGCGCCGTCAAACCTCGCCTGAGGCCCTGCCGGCCGTCGCGGCTCCGACCAGCGCCGCGACGTCGCCGCCGCTGTAGTCGTCGACCAGCGGCCGCGGCGCGCCGGCGAGCCGGGCGGAAAGGCGGCGGGCGCCGGCATCGTCCGGGAAGCGCGCTTGGTAGGCCAGGGCCCAGGCCATGTAGTGCCGGCCGTTGCCGCGCCGGTCGAGGAAGCCGAGGTCCTGGTCGGGTGCCGGCGCTTCCAGGGCGTCGAGCAGCCAGGCCACGGCGTGGCGCAGGCTGCGGCCCTCGATCTCGACCGACCACAGGTCGATCCCCTGCGCGGCCGCGATCTCGGCGGCCGCCGTCAGCGACGCCAGGGCGTGACGCTGGTACCACAGCGCCCGCCGGCCGCGCGCCACCTCCAGCGGCCAGGCGCCGTCGGCCCGCATGGCGGCGATCGCCGCCACGGCGCCGGCCAGCCCGTCGCGGAAGCGGGCCTCGTCACCGTTCAGGGCACCCCATGCCAGCATCACGACGTCGCGCATGTAGCGGTGGTTGTTGGCGGCCGTGATCGGGCCGTCGACCGGGTCGGCCAGCGCCACCAGCCGGCCGAGCCAGGCCTCGACGACGCGGCGGCGCGGCTCGGGCGGATCGAGGTCGCGGCGCAGCACGGCATAGCCCGCCAGCATCGGCAGCAGCGCCCGCTTCAGGGTGTAGCGGCTCCGGGCGAGCGAGCCGTCCCGCCCCGCCGGCCGCAGCGTCTCCAGCGCCCGCGCGCCGGCCCAGCCTTCGAGCGCGTCCAGCACCGCCGGGCCTTCGGGGCCGCCGGCCAGGTGGCGGCCGATGCCCTGCATGACGTACCAGGTCATCGGCTCGACGCGGCGGTCGCTGCCGTCGTCGCCCTGCGGCGCGATCTCGCCGACGGCTGCCGGCGGTGCCGGCGCGCCGGGCGCCCGCGCGCCGGACGGCAGGGCCGCCTCCGCCGCCTGCCGTGGCGCGACGAACACCACGCCGGGCCGCGTCACGGCGATCCGGCCCAGCGCCTGGTCGAGGCTGGCCTTCACCTGCGCCGGGTCAGGCAGGGCCAGGACCAGGAACAGGCCGGCCAGCCGGTCGCGGGCGAACGAGAAGAGGCGCATCGAGGCTCCGTTCCATTCCCGGGAACGGAGCCCATTGTCGGGCCGTCCTGGCCAACAAAGCCTTAACGGCCGAGCGCCGCCAGCGTGGCCTCGACGCTGGGCTCGACGCTGTAGAGATCGTGGGCGGTGGCCTCGGCGAAGCCGTGCGCCACCACCTTCTCCAGCAGGTCGAGGCAGGGGCGCCAGTAGCCCTCGATGTCGACCAGGATGATCGGGCTCTCGTGGTAGCCGAGCTGGCGCAGGGTGATGACCTCCAGCAGCTCGTCGAGCGTGCCGAGCCCGCCCGGCAGCACCACGAAGGCGTCGGAGCGCTCCACCATGCGCTGCTTGCGCTCGTACATGGTGCGGGTGACGATCAGCTCGTGGACCTCGCGCTTGCCGACCTCGCGGTCGAGCAGGCGCTGCGGGATGACGCCGATGACCTCGGCACCGGCCTGCAGCGCCGAGTCGGCGATGATGCCCATCAGCCCGACATCGCCGCCGCCATAGACCAGCTTCCAGCCAAGGGCACCCAGGCCGGCGCCGAGGTCGCGGGCCGATTGGACGAAGGCCGGGCTGTCGCCCGGCCGCGAGCCGCAGAACACGCAGACGGCAAGGCTCATGCGGCGGTCAGGCGGCTCGGGTCGCGGCGTGGAAGTCGCTCTGCAGCTGCTGGGTGACCGGCCCGAGCTGGAAGTTCAGGTCGTCGACCGCCCGCACCGCCGTGAGCTCGGCGGCGGTGCCGGTGACGAACATCTCCTGCGCGTCCTTCAGCTCCTCCGGCCGGATGCGGCGCTCGACGATCTCGTAGTCGCGCCTGCGGGCGAGATCGAGCACGGTGCGGCGGGTGATGCCGTTGAGGAAGCGGTCGGGGGTCGGCGTGTGGATGGCGCCGTCGATCACCAGGAAGACGTTGGCGCCGGTGGTCTCGGCGACGAAGCCCTCGTGGTCGAGCATCAGCGCGTCGCCGAATCCCTTGGCCTCGGCGGCGTGCTTGCTGATGGTGCAGATCATGTAGAGGCCGGCGGCCTTGCTGTGAACCGGCGCGCAGCGCGGCGACGGCCGGTCGTAGAGGGCGCGGGTCAGGCGCAGGTCGCTGTAGTAGGCGCCCCACTCCCAGACGGCGATCGCGACGTTGATCCGCGAGCGCTGGGCCGAGACGCCCATCTGCTCCGAGCCGCGCCAAGCCAGCGGCCGGACATAGCAGTCGCCCAGGCCGTTCTTGGCGATGATGGTGTTGGTGGCGGCGTTCAGCTCCTCCGGGCTGTAGGGCACCTCGAAGCCGAGGATGCGGCCGCTGTCGATCAGCCGCTGGCTGTGCTCGGTGAGCTTGAACACCTTGCCGGCATAGGCGCGCTCGCCCTCGAACACGCAGGAGCCGTAGTGCAGCCCGTGCGTCAGCACGTGCACCTTGGCCTCGCGCCAGGGCACCATCTCGCCGTTGAGCCAGATCCAGCCGTCGCGGTCGTCGTAGGGAATGAGATCGGCCATCTCGCCAGCCTCGCCGGCGGCTTGGCCGCGGCGTTTTGGAGGGGGGTTGCGAAGGGGTTGCAGTCGCTAGCACCCGGCCCCATAACTGTCAACGAGACACCAGCTAACCCATTGAACTGTCGAGATGGTTGCTCCGAATCCGCTGTTCTTGCGCGATGCCGACCTGGATCGGGGCCTGGATTTGCTGCTCGCGGTCGAGCGCGAGATGGCCGGCCGCACGGCGGCGGCGCTCGAGCGGCACGGGCTGACGGCAGTGGATTTCCGCTCGCTCTACCTGATCGGCCGGCGGCCGGGCGTGACCCTGGCCGAGCTGGCGCGCCAGACCGGCATCAGCAAGCAGGCATTGTCACGCCAGCTGCAGCGCCTGATCGACGGCGGCGGCCTCGTCCGCGAGGCGGTGCCGGGCGACCGCCGCAAGCAGCGGCTGCGGCTGACCGACACGGCTGCGGCCTCGGTCGAGGAGGTGGTCGCCCTGCAGCGGCGGATGCTGCGCGCCGCCTTCAAGCGCGCCGGTGCCGAGGCCGTCGAGGGCTTCGGGCGGGTGCTGGCGGCGCTGGCCGACGAGACCGGCCGCCGCCAGCCGCAGCGCGACGCCGCCTGAGCCGATGGCCGAGTCGCAGGGCGCCCACATCCTCGTCGTCGACGACGACGCCAGGCTGCGGGCGCTGATCCAGCGCTTCCTCACCCAGAACGGCTATGTCGTCAGCGTCGCCGATTCCGCCGAGGACGCCCAGGCCAAGCTGCAGAGCATCCGCTACGACCTGTGCGTGCTCGACGTCATGCTGCCGGGGCGGGACGGCATCTCGCTGACCCGCGAGCTGCGCCGCAAGGACCAGATGCCGATCCTGCTCCTGACCGCCCGCGGCGAGCCCGAGGACCGCATCGCCGGCCTCGAGGTCGGCGCCGACGACTATCTGGTCAAGCCGTTCGAGCCGCGCGAGCTGCTCCTGCGCATCGCCACCATCCTGCGCCGCGTCCAGCCGGTGCTGGACGACGGCCTGCTCCGCTTCGGCCCCTACGTCTTCGCCCGCGCCACCGCCGAGCTGCGGCGCGGCGGCGAGCTGATGCACCTCACGACGGGCGAGCTGCAGCTGCTGCAGGTGCTGGCCGAGCGGCCGGGGCGGGCGGTCAGCCGCGCCGAGCTTGGCGAGCGGGCCAGGATCGGCGGCTCGGACCGCGCCGTCGACGTCCAGATGGCGAGGTTGCGGCGCAAGATCGAGGACGACCCGCGCCAGCCGCGCTATCTTCTGACCATGCGCAGCGAAGGCTACGTCCTGCGGCTGGGTACCTGATGCCGATGGGGTCGATCCGCGAGCTCCTCAACCGGACGATCGTGCCGCGCACGCTGCTGCTGCGCTCGCTCCTGATCGTCGTGCTGCCGCTGTTGCTGCTGCAGATCGTGCTGACGGTGGTGTTCTACAATCGCCATTGGGACACCGTGACCCGCTGGCTGGCGGCCGGGGTCGCCGGTGAGGTGGCGCTGCTGGGCGAGCAGCTCACCGCCGCCGGGCCGGTCGACCGGGCGCGCATCCTCGACCAGGCGATGCGGCGGCTCGACCTCGACGCCACCTTCCAGGCGAACGGCAGCCTCGACCTGACCGTGACGCTGGCCGAGATCGGCGGCCGCTTCACCACCCACATTGACCGCAAGATCCTGGAGGCGTTCGAGCAGCGGCTCGACATGCCGTTCGCGGTCGACCTCGGGCCCTCCGACCCGGACCAGATCGCCGTCTACGTCCAGCTGCCGAACGGGCTGCTCACCGTCGAGACCCAGCGCCGGCGGGTGACCAGCACCACGACCTGGCTGCTGCTCGCCTGGATGGTCGGCGCCTCCCTGGTGCTGCTCGCCGTCGCCATCTACTACATGAGCCTGCAGGTGCGCCCGATCCGCCGGCTGGCGCGTGCCGCCGACAATTTCGGCAAGGGCCGCGACCCCGGCGACTTCAGGATCGAGGGGGCCAGCGAGATCCGGCGTGCCGCCCGCGCCTTCAACCTGATGCGGCAGCGCATCCTGCGCTTCATGGGCCAGCGCACCGAGATGCTGGCGGCGGTCAGCCACGACCTGCGCACACCGCTGACCCGCATGAAGCTGGAGCTGGAGCTGCTGGACGGCGGCGACGACCCGGTGGTCTCGGGCCTCAAGGCCGACGTGCTGGAGATGGAGCAGCTGGTCGATTCCTACCTCGCCTTCGCCCGCGGCGAGGGCAAGGAGGCGATCGAGGTGACGCCGCTGGCGCCGCTGCTGGAGGGCATGCAGCAGCGCGCCGAGCGTACCGGCCGGCGGCTCGAGATCGAGATGCCGCAGCCGATCGAGGTGCCGATGCGGCCCCTGGCCTTCCGGCGCTGCCTCGCCAACCTCGTCGACAATGCCTGCCGCCACGCCCGCTCGATCTGGATCTCGGCCCGCCGCGACCACGATCAGGTCGAGATCGCCATCGAGGACGACGGGCCGGGCATCCCGGACGATTTCCGCGAGCGGGTGCTGCAGCCGTTCTTCCGCCTCGACAGCTCGCGCTCGCGCGAGCATGGCGGCGGGCTGGGGCTCGGCCTCACCATCGCCCGCGACGTCGTGCTGGGACACGGCGGCGAGCTGCTGCTCGACGCCTCCAGCCATGGCGGGCTCAAGGCCGTGGTGAGGCTGCCGGCGTGAGGCCCGCGTGAGGATCGTGCTGGCCTCCGGCAGCCCCTGGCGGGCGAGACTGCTCCGGCAGGCGGGCGTGCCGTTCGAGGTGCTGACCCAGCCGGTCGACGAGGAATCGGTCCGCGAATCGCTGCACGCCGAGCGCGTCTCGGCCGAGGACGCCGCCACGGCACTGGCCGAGCTGAAGGCGCAGCGCATCGCCATGCTGCTGCCGGGCGACGACACCATCGTGCTCGGCTGCGACCAGATCCTCGATCTCGACGGCGGCTGGCTCGGCAAGCCTGCCGACCTCGCCGGCGCTCGCGATCATCTGCTGCGCCTGCGCGGCCGGATGCACCGCCTGCCCACGGCCGTCGTCGCCTTCCGCGGCGGCAGCCGCATCTGGCACCACGTCGCCGCGCCACGCTTGTGGGTGCGCGGCTTCTCCGATGCCTTCCTCGACGCCTATCTGGACGGGATCGGCGAGGTCGCGACCCGGACCGTCGGCGCCTACGAGTACGAGGGCAGGGGTGCCCAGCTGATGGCGCGCGTCGAGGGCGACTACTTCACCATCCTGGGCCTGCCGCTGCTGCCGCTGCTGCAGTTCCTGCGCGACCAGGGGGCGCTGGCGGGCTGATGCTGGTGCTGGGCCTCACCGGCGGCATCGCCATGGGCAAGAGCCACGCCGTCCGCGCCTTCCGGGCCTTCGGCGTGCCGGTCCACGACGCCGATGCCGAGGTGCATGCGCTGATGGCGCCGGGCGGTGCGGCGGTGCGCGAGGTGGCGGCGGCCTTTCCCGGCTCGCTCGGCCGCGACGGTGGCGTCGACCGCGCGGCCCTCGGCCGCCTGGTCTTCGCCGATCCCGGGGCGCGGCGGCGGCTCGAGGCCATCCTGCATCCGCGGGTGCACCAATCCGAGGGCCGCTTCCTCGCCCGCTGCTGCCGCCAGGGCCGCGAGATCGTGGTGCTCGACGTGCCGCTGCTCTACGAGACCGGCGGCGAGCGGCGCTGCGACCGGGTGGCGGTGGTCAGCACGCATGGCTGGCTGCAGGCCCAGCGGGCGCTGGCGCGGCGAGGCATGACGCGGGCCCGCCTGGAGGCGGTGCGCGCCAGCCAGCTGCCGGACCGGATCAAGCGCCGCCGCGCCGACTTCGTCATCGCCTCCGGCCTCGACCGCGGCACCACGGTCGGGCAGGTGGGGGCGGTGCTGCGGGCCCTGCGGGGCGTCGAGGGCGAGGCATGGCCGCGCCGCTGGACGGGAGGGAGCGAATGATCCGCGAGATCGTGCTGGATACCGAGACCACCGGCCTCGACCCCAACGACGGCCACCGGCTGGTCGAGCTGGGCTGCGTCGAGCTGGTCAACCATCTGCGCACCGGCCGCGACTTCCACCGCTACATCAACCCCGAGCGCGACATGCCCGAGGATGCCAGGCGCGTCCACGGCCTCAGCGGCGACTTCCTCAAGGGCCATCCGCTGTTCGCCGATGTCGTCGACGCCTTCCTGGAGTTCATCGGCGACAGCCCGCTGCTGATCCACAATGCCAAGTTCGACGTCGCCTTCCTCAACGCCGAGCTGGCGCGCTGCGGCCGGCCGGTGCTGGCACCGGACCGTGCCACCTGCACGCTGATCATGGCGCAGAGGCGCTTTCCGGGCGCTCCGGCCAGCCTCGACGCGCTGTGCCGACGGTTCGGCGTCGACAATTCGGTGCGTACCAAGCACGGTGCCATCGTCGACAGCGAGCTGCTGGCCGAGGTCTACCTGCACCTGCTGGGCGGCCGGCAGGTCGGCCTGGAGCTGGCGGTGCCGACGCGCCGCGGCGTGCTCGCGGGCGGCCCGATAGCCGTGCGCCCGCCGCGGCCGCACGCCGCGAGCGAGGCCGAACTCGCGGCCCACGCCGCCTTCGTCGCCAAGCTCGAGGATCCGGTCTGGCTGCATTGACGCGGTCGGCTTCGGCGACATTGCCGCTGCGGCCCCTTGTGCCCTTTGCGTGCGCCGCAGCACGCCGCTAGAAGCCAACCCAGATGCCCGGCCGATGCCCGGGACGGTGCCGCGACAGGGAAAGCGCTGATGGCGAAGATCAAGGTGGCCAAGCCGATCGTCGAGCTCGACGGCGACGAGATGACCCGGATCATCTGGCAGATGATCAAGGACAAGCTGGTCCTGCCCTATCTCGACGTCGACCTGCTCTACTACGACCTGGGCGTCGAGCACCGTGACGCCACCAACGACCAGGTGACGGTCGACGCCGCCGAGGCGATCAAGAAGCACAATGTCGGCGTGAAATGCGCCACCATCACCCCCGACGAGGCCCGCGTCGAGGAGTTCAAGCTCAAGAAGATGTGGAAGTCGCCTAACGGCACGATCCGCAACATCCTGGGCGGCACCATCTTCCGCGAGCCGATCGTCTGCAGGAACGTGCCGCGCCTGGTGCCCGGCTGGACCCAGCCCATCGTCATCGGCCGCCACGCCTTCGGCGACCAGTACCGCGCCACCGACTTCAGGGTGCCGGGCAAGGGCAAGCTCACCATCAGCTTCGTGCCGGACGGCGGCGGCTCGCCGATCACCCACGAGGTCTACGACTTCCCGGCCGGCGGCGTCGCCATGGCGATGTACAACCTCGACGAATCGATCCGCGAGTTCGGCAGGGCCTCGATGAACTACGCGCTGATGCGCGGCTGGCCGCTCTACCTCTCGACCAAGAACACCATCCTGAAAGCCTATGACGGCCGCTTCAAGGACCTGTTCCAGGAAGTGTTCGACGCCGAGTTCAAGGACAAGTTCAAGGCCAAGGGCATCACCTACGAGCACCGCCTGATCGACGACATGGTGGCCTCGGCGCTGAAGTGGTCGGGCGCCTTCGTCTGGGCCTGCAAGAACTATGACGGCGACGTGCAGTCCGACACCGTGGCGCAGGGCTTCGGCTCGCTGGGCCTGATGACCTCGGTGCTGATGACGCCGGACGGCAGGACCATCGAGGCCGAGGCCGCCCACGGCACGGTGACCCGCCACTATCGCGAGCACCAGAAGGGCAAGCAGACCTCGACCAACCCGATCGCCTCGATCTTCGCCTGGACCCGCGGCCTCGCCGCCCGCGGCCGCCTCGACGACACCCCGGCGGTCGTGAGCTTCGCCGAGACCCTGGAGAAGGTCTGCATCGACACCGTCGAGGCCGGCGACATGACCAAGGATCTCGCCGTCCTGATCGGCCCCGACCAGAAGTGGCTGACCACCAACCAGTTCCTCGACAAGCTGGACGCCAACCTGAAGGCGGCGATGGCGGGGTGAAATGGTCGGTGGCCCTGCATTCCGATAGGACCCTATCACCATTTACGGAGTGAATCTGCGGTTCACTACGTAAGTCAGTGCTGACTGGTACAGCGGGCACTATGCTCGGCGGCCGTGAGGCTTCCCGCTTCACAGCCGCCGTCGAGGGCACGTCAATGGCCGAAATGCTGGAGCCGTTCGATCCCGCCTTCGTCACCCTGTTCGCCGAATTGGCGGACAGGGTTGCCGACGCACGTCTGATCGAGGAGCTGCCGCCCGGCGGAACCTTCGAGCGTCGGGAGATCAATGGCCGTCCGTACTGGTACCATCGCTCCTACAACAGAACGAGCGGCAAGGACTCGGTCCGCTATGTCGGCCCGACCTCCGCGGATCTCGACGCCCGTGTCGCGCGCCATGCCGGGTTGAAGGCCGACGTCCAGGGGCGTCGACGCCTCGTATCGGCGTTGCGCCGCGCCGGCTTTCCTCATCCGGACCCGTTCACAGGGGAGATTCTGGCCGCGTTGGCGCGGACGGGCCTTTTCCGCCTGCGGGCATGTCTCGTCGGGACGGTGGCCTTCCAGACCTACGCCGGCATGCTCGGCATCCGGCTGCCGGCTGGAGCGATGCGCACCGAAGATGTCGACATCGCCCAGTTTCATGCCGTGGCCTTGGCTGTCGGCGACACAGCCGCACCTCCGTTCGACGCGTTGAGGGAGGTCGATCCCACCTTCGGCCCTGTGCCCGGCCTCGCCTCGCCGTTGATTGCGACGGCATTTGCCAATGCGCGCGGCTTCCGCGTCGAGCTCCTGACGCCACATCAGGGGACGGACGACCGCGGTGACCGTCCGGTGGCTCTGCCGACCATGCCGGGCCTGCATGCGCAGCCACTACGCTTTTTGGATTTCCTGATATACGGCGAGACTTCGACGGTCGTGCTGCATGGCGCAGGTCTGCGCGTGAACGTCCCGACTCCCGAACGCTACGCGGTGCACAAGCTCATCGTCGCGACCAGGCGCGCGGAGGCCGGAAGGGTGAAGGCGCTCAAGGACGTGGCACAGGCTTCCGTGCTGTTCCGGGCGCTGCGTCAGGTCCGCCAAGGCGATCTCGTGGCCGATGCATGGAACGAAGCCCGGCAGAGAGGGCCGGCTTGGCGCAAGGCCATCGAGCAGGGGGCTGCCCGCCTCGATCCCGAGGGCGCCGAGGCGTTGAAGGAGTGCCTCGGCGGAGCCTAGCGTCCGGTGCGCCGCCCGGCCCCTCCGCCTGCTTCCGTTGTGCCCTGGCCGCCGCTGCTCTATATGACCTCATGCCCGTGCCGAGCGGGTTCGCGCCGGCGCCCGTCTCGTGCGCCGGTGTTCTGTCTCTAGTGGCGAGAGTGATGGTGAGCCGGCGCAGGCAGGTCTACGAAGGCAAGGCGAAGATCCTGTTCGAGGGGCCGGAGCCCGGCACGCTCGTCCAGTACTTCAAGGACGACGCCACCGCGTTCAACAACAAGAAGAAGGGCATCATCACCGGCAAGGGAGTGCTGAACAACCGCATCTCCGAATATCTGATGATGCGGCTGGCCGAGGTCGGCATCCCCACCCATTTTGTGCGCCGCCTCAACATGCGCGAGCAGCTGATCAAGGAGGTCGAGATCATCCCGGTCGAGGTGGTGATCCGCAACGTCGCCGCCGGCTCGCTGTCGCAGCGCTTCAAGATCGAGGAGGGCACGGCCCTGCCGCGCTCGATCGTCGAGTACTACTACAAGTCCGACGAGCTGGGCGATCCGCTGGTCAGCGAGGAGCACATCACCGCCTTCGGCTGGGGCACCTACCAGGAGCTCGACGAGATCCTGAACCTGTCCCTGCGCATCAACGATTTCCTGACCGGCCTGTTCGTCGGCGTCGGCCTCCGCCTCGTCGACCTCAAGGTCGAGTTCGGCCGCCTGTGGGAGGACGAGGACATGCGCATCGTCCTGGCCGACGAGATCAGCCCCGACAATTGCCGCCTGTGGGACGCCCGCACCAACGAGCGCCTCGACAAGGACCGTTTCCGCCGCGACCTCGGCAAGGTCGAGGAGGGCTACCAGGAGATCGCCCGCCGCCTCGGCATCCTGCCCGAGGCCGGCCGCAGCGACCTGCGCGGCCCGGAGACGATGCAGTGAGGCCGGGGCAGTGAGGCTCGGCCAATGAAGGCTCGTGTCGCCGTCTCCTTCCGCGCCGGCGTCCTCGACCCCGAGGCCGCCGCGATCGGCAAGTCGCTGCAGGGCCTCGGCTTCGACACCGTCAGGGGAGTGAGGCGCACCAAGCTGATCGAGCTCGATCTCGACGAGACCGACCGCGCCGCCGCCGAGGCCAAGGTCCGCTCGATGTGCGACAAGCTGCTCGCCAACCCGGTGATCGAGAGTTACCAGGTCAGCCTGGAGGGCTGATGCGCGCCGCCGTCATCACCTTTCCCGGCTCCAACTGTGACCGGGATCTCGCCGTCGCCATGGAGGCGCAGTTCGAGGCGCCGGTGCTGCGTGTCTGGCACCAGGAGACCGAGCTGCCGGAGCTGGATGTCATCGGCGTGCCCGGCGGCTTCTCCTACGGCGACTATCTGCGCTGCGGCGCCATCGCCGCCCGCTCGCCGGTGATGCGCGCCGTCGCCCGCCATGCCCGGCAGGGGCGCCATGTCCTCGGCGTGTGCAACGGCTTCCAGATCCTCACCGAGGCCGGCCTCCTGCCTGGCGCCCTTGTGCGGAACGCCGGCCTGGCCTTCGTCTGCCGCCCGGTGCCGCTGGATGTCGCCAACGGCAACAGCGCCTTCACCAGCGCCTATGCCGGCCGGTGCTGCGTCACCTTTCCGGTCGCCCACCACGACGGCAACTACGTCATCGACGCCGAGGGCCGCGCCCGGCTCGAGGGCGAGGGCAGGGTGGCCTTCCGCTATCGCGACAACCCCAACGGCTCGACCGGCGACATCGCCGGCGTGCTGAACGAGCAGGGCAACGTGCTGGGCCTGATGCCGCATCCCGAGCGCGCCGCCGATCCGCTGCTCGGCGGCACCGACGGCATCCCGCTGTTCCGCTCGCTGCTCGCCGCGGTCGGCTGATGGAGATCACGCCCCAGCTCCTGGCCGAGCACCGCGTCTCGGCCGACGAGTACGCCAAGATCCTGGAGATCCTCGGCCGCGCGCCGAACCTGGTCGAGCTCGGCATCTTCTCGGTGATGTGGAGCGAGCACTGTTCCTACAAGTCCTCGAAGCGGCATCTGGCGAAGTTCCCGACCGAGGCCCCCTGGGTGGTCTGCGGCCCCGGCGAGAACGCCGGCATCGTCGACATCGGCGACGGCCAGGTCGCGGTGTTCAAGATGGAGAGCCACAACCACCCGAGCTTCATCGAGCCCTACCAGGGCGCGGCGACGGGTGTCGGCGGCATCCTGCGCGACGTGTTCACCATGGGGGCACGTCCCGTGGCGCTGCTGGATTCGCTGCGCTTCGGCGAGCCTTCGCACCCGAAGACCCGCCACCTGCTGGCCGGCGTCGTCGCCGGCATCGGCGGCTACGGCAACTGCGTCGGCGTGCCGACCGTCGGCGGCGAGTGCACCTTCCACCGCGCCTGCAACGGCAACATCCTCGTCAACGCCATGTGCGTCGGCGTCGCCGATGCCGACCGGATCTTCTATGCCCGCGCCGCCGGCATCGGCAATCCGGTGGTCTATGTGGGTGCGAAGACCGGCCGTGACGGCATCCACGGCGCCACCATGGCATCGGCCGAGTTCTCCGACGAGACCGAGGCCAAGCGGCCGACCGTGCAGGTGGGCGACCCGTTCACCGAGAAGCTGCTGATCGAGGCCTGCCTCGAGCTGATGCAGAAGGACTGTATCGTCGCCATCCAGGACATGGGGGCCGCCGGCCTCACCTCGTCCTCGTTCGAGATGGCGGCGCGCGGCGAGTGCGGCATCGAGCTCGATCTCGACCGCGTGCCGCTGCGCGAAAGCGGCATGAGCCCCTACGAGATCATGCTCTCCGAGAGCCAGGAGCGCATGCTGATGGTGCTGCGCGAGGGTGCGGAGGACCATGCCTACGCCGTCTTCGCCAAGTGGGGGCTCGACTGCGCCACCGTCGGCCGTGTCACCGACACCGGCCGGATGATCCTGCGCTGGCAGGGCGGCATCGCCGCCGACCTGCCGGTCCAGCCGGTATCGGGGGCCTCGCCGGTCTACGACCGGCCGTGGGTCGCGACCTCGCTGCGCGTGCCGGTGCCGGCCGACGACAGCATCACCCATGTCGATCACCGCGACGCGCTGCTGAAGCTGGCCGGCTGTCCCGACCTCGCCTCCAAGCGCTGGATCTGGCAGCAGTACGACCACATGGTCGGCGCCGACACCGTGCAGCCGCCGGGCGGCGGTGCCGCCGTCGTGCGCGTCCACGGCACGCGCAAGGCGCTGGCGCTCGCCACCGACTGCACGCCGCGCTACTGCGAGGCCGATCCCAGGCTGGGCGGCATGCAGGCCGTGGCCGAATCCTGGCGCAACCTCACCGCCACCGGTGCCGTGCCGCTGGCGATCACCAACTGCCTCAACTTCGGCAATCCCGAGCGGCCGGCGGTGATGGGCCAGCTCGTCGGCTGCATCGAGGGCATGGCCGAGGCCTGCCGGGCGCTCGACTACCCGGTCGTGTCGGGCAACGTCTCGCTCTACAACGAGACCGACGGCCAGGGCATCCAGCCGACGCCGGCCGTCGGTGGCGTCGGGCTGATCGCCGATGTGGCGCGGCGGGTCGGCATCGCTTGGCGCGAGGCCGGGATGGCGCTGGTGCTGGTCGGCGAGTCGCCGGGCTGGCTCGGCTGCTCGCTCTATCTGCGCGAGGTGCTGGGCCGCGAGGAGGGAGCGCCGCCGCCGGTGCAGCTGGCGGCCGAGCGTCGCAACGGCGACTATGTCCGCCGCATGATCGGCGAGGGCCGCATCGCCGCCTGCAACGACCTGTCCGATGGCGGGCTGCTGGTGGCGCTGGCCGAGATGGCGCTGGCGTCGGGCATCGGCGCCCGGCTCGACCTGCCGGAGGATGCGCCCAGCATGACCGCCTGGCTGTTCGGCGAGGACCAGGCGCGCTACCTGCTGGCGGTGCCGGCGTCGGCGGTCGAGGCTGTGTTGGCCGGGGCACGCGAGGATGGCGTCATCGCCCGACGGGTCGGCGAGACCGGCGGCGATGCATTGACGCTCTCCGGCCACCCCCCCATATCCCTGGCCGAGCTGCGGGCGGCGAGCGAAGGCTGGCTGCCCGGCCTGATGGCTGGCGCCGCACCTTGAGCGACGGGATCTGTCCTGCATGGCGATGATGGCCGCGGAGATCGAGCGACTGATCCGCGAGGGCCTGCCCGATGCGCAGGTGTCGATCGAGGACTTGGCAGGCGACGGCAACCACTACCGGGCGGTGATCGTCTCGGAGAGCTTTCGCGGCAAGACGCGGCTGCAGCAGCACCAGCTCGTCTACAGCACCCTGGGCGAGCGCATGGGCGGGGAATTGCACGCGCTGGCCCTTTCCACCTCGGCTCCGAAGTGAGGGGCCCCAGCCAGGGACGACGCGCGTGAGCGACACCATCCACGACCGCATCAAGCAGCAGATCGAGGCCGACGACGTCGTCCTCTACATGAAGGGCACGCCGGTGTTCCCGATGTGCGGCTTCTCCGCCGCCGTCGTGCAGGTGCTCTCGCATGTCGGCGTCAAGTTCCAGTCCTACAATGTCCTCGACGACGCCGAGCTGCGCCAGGGCATCAAGGAATTCAGCAACTGGCCGACGATCCCGCAGCTCTACGTCAAGGGCGAGTTCATCGGCGGCTGCGACATCGTCCGCGAGATGTACCAGGCGGGCGAGCTCGAGCCGCTGCTGGCCGAGCGCGGCGTCGCGGCCAAGGCCGACGCCTGAGCCGGCCTATTCCTTCTTCTCGATCGCCTCGCAGCCGGGCCTGCTCAGGCAGTCGCGGCTGACGGTGACGAGCGGCGCGCCGTTCTCGCGCACCTCGAGCGGCGCGTAGCGGCCGTCGCCGCTCACCAGCACCTCGTAGAGCTTGGGTGCCCCCGGCCAGCTCACCAGCGCGTCGCCGGGCTCGAAGCCGAACACCGGCAGGAGCTGCACTTCCAGGCTGTGCAGCTCGCGGCCGCCTTCCCGCACGTCGCCACGGCGCGTCGCCACCATGTCGAGGCGCTTGCGGCCGTCGGTCACCGGCAGCCGCAGCTCCGCCCCTCGGTCCGGGCCCGCGGCCAGCCAGTCGCGCAGCCTGAGCACGGCGGTCAGCGGGTCGATCGCACCCTCGCGGTCGGCTTCCGGCACCTCGCTCGGCTTGGTGCGGCCGTTGCGCGCCTCCGTCGCCTCGGTCAACCGTCCGTTACCGTCCCAGCGCAGGCTCGTCTCGCGATCCCGGTCCCGCTTGCTGTACTGTGCCGAGAAGGCGCGGGGCTGCACCGGCGTGCCTGCCGTCGAGCTGGCGCGCATGCGGGTGAAGCTGCCGCTGAGCCAGCCGACCAGGCCCTCGGTGCGGACGACCAGCTCGCTGCGCGTCCGACCGGAAGCGGGCTGCATCGTCAGGGCGAGGTCGGCCGTGTGCATGCCGGCATAGGTCATGCCGTAGCGGAGGTCGAGCGGAGCGTGGGCGGACGGCGGAGCGGTGTCGGCATGCAGCGAGGGCGCGACCAGGGCCGCCGCCACGGCAAGGCCAAGGGCGTGGCGGCGGCGGTGCTGCTGGCGTTGCTGGCACCCTGCTGCGCCGGCGCGGAGGGCGCCCTGAAGCAGCCGGGCGAGGTGCTGTTCCCGTCGGCCGTGCGGCTGGCCGAGCTGCGCGCCGCGCCCGCCGACCGGCGCTTCGAGCTCTGCGGCGTGCGGGTCTCGAAATGGCGCTCGCACGGCCCGGTGCGCACCGTCGACTCGCCCGACGAATATGGCGGCGACCTTCGCGGCGAGCCGTTCGCGCATACCGTGATGCGGGCCGCCGCCGCCGGCTTCGGCATGGAGGACGCCCCGGCCCAGAAGGCGCTGGTCGACCTGCTCGACCGCTGGGCGCGCAACGACGCCCTGCTCGAGTTCGACCGCGACCAGTCGAGCAACATCTACGTCGTCGAGCGCATCATGCTGCCGATGATCGTGGCCTGGAGCCTGGTGCGCGGCAGCCCCGAGGTCGACGACGGCGAGCGGCGCAACATCGTCAAGTGGCTGGGCAGGCTCATGGACCGCCGGGACCGTCCGCTCGGCGGCAAGGGCGACGCGTCGGATCTCAACAACCATGCCTTCCTCGGCGCCTCCGTCGACATGGCCTGGGGCGCGCTCGTCGGCGAGCCCGACCGCTTCGGCCGCGGCATCGCCGCCTATCGCGCCGCGATCGGCCAGCTGCGCCCGGACGGCAGCCTGCCGCGCGAGACCGAGCGCGGCTCGCGGGCGCTGTGGTACCAGCGCCATGCCATCGCCTCGCTGGTGACGATCGCCGAGATGGCTGCGGTGCAGGGCTACGACCTATATGGCTACGGCGTCGACGGCCGGGACATCCATGCCGCCATCCGGTTCCTGCTGGCCGCCATCGACGATCCCAAGCTGGTCTGGCCCTATGCCGAGGCCAACGTCAATCCGGGGCCCTACGAGAACTGGATGGTGCAGGATATGGGCTTCCTGGTGCGCCGCGGCCATGGCCGGCACTACATGGCCTGGGCTGAGCCCTATATGCGGCGCTTTCCCGACCGGCCGGAGGCCCGGGCGCTGGCGAGCCTGCTGCCCGACCGCGACCCGGACTGGCGGCCGATGGTCGACGAGTACAGCGGCGGCGATACCACCTGCTTCTTCGCGCCCGTCCCGAAATGACAACGGCCCCTCGCGGGGCCGTCGGCAGCAGGAGAGGCGGAGCGGGTCAGCGCGAGTAGTACTCGATGACCAGGTTCGGCTCCATCTGCACCGGGAACGGCACGTCGGCCATCTTCGGCGTGCGGACGAAGGTCGCCTTCAGCTGCTTGACGTCGAGCGTCAGGTAGTCCGGGATGTCGCGCTCGGGATGCTGGGTCGAATCCAGCACCGCCGTCATGGTCTTGGCCTTCTCGGCCACCTCGATGGTGTCGCCCTCGCGGACCCGGTAGCTCGCGATGTTGGCGCGCTTGCCGTTCACCCGGACATGGCCGTGGTTGACGAGCTGGCGGGCGGCGAACGGCGTCGGCGCGAAGTTCAGCCGGTAGACCACGGTGTCGAGCCGGCGCTCGAGCAGCCCGATCAGGTTCTCGGCGGTGTCGCCGCGCAGCTTCGAGGCTTCCTCGTAGGCGCGGCGGAACTGCCGCTCGGTCATGTTGGCGTAGTAGCGCTTCAGCTTCTGCTTGGCGGCGAGCTGGGTGGCATAGCCCGAGAGCTTGCGGCGCTTCTGGCCGTGCATGCCGGGGGCGTACTCGCGCCGGGCGAGCGGATTCTTCGACCGGCCCCACAGATTGACGCCCAGCCGGCGGCAAATCTTCGTCTTGGCCTCAACGCGCTTGGTCATCGTGCCTCGATAGCGACAATACACGGCAACGCCCGCCGGCCGGGCCGGCCGCGGTGCGGACGCGCCTTATAGAGGGTCGGGGCCGATTGTCAAATGCGGCCGGACGGCCCTTGCTTATGCATTTTCTCGCATCCTGCCTCATGCAACCGCGGGTCGCAACCAGCGGTCGGCATCGCCGGAACCGGCTGCCGACGGTTGTCTCTGCGGCGCCGTGCCACTAGCTTCCGCGCGCAACGCAGCGGCGGGAGGAAGCGGTATGGCGAAGACGGCATTCATCGGCATGGGCGTGATGGGCGCACCCATGGCCGGCCATCTGAAGGCCAAGGGCCATGAGGTCACCGTCTACAACCGCAGCGCCGGGCGGGCCACGGCCTGGGCCGAGAAGCATGGCGGCAAGGCGGCCGGGACGCCGCGCGAGGCGGCGAAGGGTGCCGAGATCGTCTTCGTGATGGTGGGCGACGATCCGGACGTGCGCAGCGTGTTCTACGGCGAGGACGGCCTGCTGGCCGGCGCCGGCGAGGGTGCGATCGCCGTCGACCACACCACCGCCTCGGCCGACCTCGCCCGCGAGCTGGACGCGGCCTGCAGGAAGCACGGCGTCTCCTTCATCGATGCGCCGGTCTCGGGCGGCCAGGCCGGTGCCGAGAACGGTGCCCTCACCGTGATGTGCGGCGGCGAGGAGGCGGCCTTCGCCACCGCCGAGCCGGTGATGCGCGCCTATGGCAAGGCCGTGACGCTGATGGGCCCGGCCGGTTCCGGCCAGCTCACCAAGATGGTCAACCAGATCTGCATCGCCGGCCTGGTCCAGGGCTTGAGCGAGGCGGTGAACTTCGCCAAGGCCGCGGGCCTCGACACCGACAGGGTGCTGGCGACGATCTCCAAGGGTGCGGCACAGTCCTGGCAGATGGAGAACCGCTGGAAGACCATGGCCCAGGGCAAGTTCGACTTCGGCTTCGCGGTCGACTGGATGCGCAAGGACCTGCGCATCGCCATCGAGGAGTCGCGGCGCAACGGCGCGCCTTTGCCGATGACGGCGGCGGTCGACCAGTTCTACCGCATGGTGCAACAGGCCGGTGGCGGCCGCTGGGACACCTCCAGCCTGATCCACAATCTCTCGAAGGGCTGAGCCGCACCGCCGGGCGAAGGCGGCGGCGCGCCGATGCCCGGCCAGCCCCGCGTTCTCGTCGTCGACGACGAGGCCGACGTCCGCGAGGGCCTCGTCGAGTATCTGCGCCGGCATGGCCTGGACGCATCCGGGGCCGCGGGCGGCGACGAGGCCCGCCGCAGCCTCGCCGCCCGGCCCGCCGACCTGCTGGTGCTCGACCTCGCCATGCCGGGGGAGGACGGGCTGTCGCTGCTGCGCTGGCTGCGGGCGCGCTCGGCCGTCGCCGTCATCATCGTCACGGCCACGGCCGAGCCGTTCGATCGCACCATCGGCCTCGAGCTCGGCGCCGACGACTATGTCGGCAAGCCCTGCGATCCGCGCGAGCTGCTGGCGCGGATCAGGTCGGTGCTGCGCCGTGCCGTCCCGCCGCGCGCCGGCGAGGGCGATCCGCCCGGGCAGCCGGTGCTCCGCATCGGCGGCTGCGTCGTCGACCTGCGCGCCGGCCTGGTCCTGCGCGGCGACGGCGAGGCCCGGCTCACCGCCATGGAGCTGCGCCTGCTGCGCGTGCTGGCCCGCCACAGCGGCGAGGTCCTCGACCGCGACCGCCTGACGCGGCTGGCCTATGGCCGCGAGCGCGATCCGCGCGACCGCTCCATCGACAGCCGCGTCATGCGCATCCGGCGCCTGATCGAGGCCGACGCGAAGCGGCCGAAGGCGCTCACCAGCATCCGCGGTGGCGGCTACCGGCTCGAGCCGGTGGACTGAGCGAGGGCGTCGGCCACGGCGCGCCGCAGCTCGTCGGGCGCCAGCGGCTTCTCCAGCAGGATCGCGGCACCCTCGCCGACCAGCCGGTCGAGCGAGCGGTCGAGCGTGTCGCCGGTCAGCAGGATCACAGGGCCGGCAAAGCCGCGGGCGCGCAGCACCTGGCAGAGGCTGGCGCCGTCGAGGTCGGGCATCCGCACGTCGCTCACCACGACGGCGTAGCTCGTCGCCTGGCAGCGGCGGAGCGCCTCGATACCGCCGATCGCCACGTCGACGCGGCCGGCCGTCGGCGCCAGCACCTCCGCCAGCCCCGCGGCCTGCTCCGGCTCGTCGTCGACGACGAGCACGGCGCCATGCCCGGCGGGGATCGCGGGTGCCGTCGGGTCCTCGGTCCGGACGGCATCGTCGGCGGTCGGCAGCGTGACCCGGAATCGGGCGCCGCCGCCCGGGGCTTCGTCGACCTCGATGCCGCCGCCATGCGCCTCGACGATGCCGTGGCAGATCGCCAGGCCCAGCCCGGTCCCGCCGCCCACGGGCTTGGTGGTGTAGAACGGATCGAAGATCCGGCTGCGCTGCTCGGCCGGGATGCCGGGACCGTTGTCGGCGACCTCCAGCACGACCGTGGCGCCGGCGCTCGATGCGGCGATCCGCAGCCGGCGCGGTCCCGCCCGGCCGCGCAGCGCCTGCTCGGCATTGACCACGAGGTTCATCGCGACCTGCCCCAGCTGGTCGGCATCGCCCCACACGTCGGGCAGGTCGGCGGCGAGCACCGTCTCCACCGCGACACCGCTGGCACGCAGGCCGTAGGCGGTGAGCTCGAGCGTCGATTCGACCACCCCGGCGAGGCGGACGCGGCCGCGCGACGGTGCCTTGGATCGGGCGATGGCCAGGAAGGAGCGGATCGTGCGGGCGCAGCGGTCGGCGGCGGCGCGGATGCGCTCGGCCCGCTGCAGCACCTCCGGGTCGGCGGCATGCTCGTGCAGCAGCACCGATTGCGTCAGCACCACCGACAGCGGGTTGTTCAGCTCGTGCGCCACGCCCGCCAGCAGCGAGCCGAAGGCCGCCAGCCGTTCGCTGCGCGCCAGGGCATTGCGGTGGCGTTCCAGCTCCTCGGCATGGGCCCGCCGCTCGGTGACGTCGCGGCCGACCGACTGGTAGCCGGTCAGCCGTCCGCGGGCGTCGAACAGGGCGCGGTTGAGCCACTCGAACCAGCGCACCGAGCCGTCGGCGAAGACCTTCTCGTTCTCGCCGTAGAGGATCGGATCGTCGGGTGTCAGCGCCTCGAGCCCGGCGCGCAGCTCGGCGTGCAGGCGCGGCGGGATCGTCGTGAAGAAATCGCGGCCGACCAGCTCGGCCGGCGAGCAGCCCCACAGCCTGGCGTGGGCGGCGTTGCAGAACGTCAGCTCGAACGACGGGCTTGCCCGACAGATCAGCTCGGTCTGGTCGTCGACGATGCTGCGCAGCTGCGCCTCGCTGGCCCGCAGCTGCTCCTCGGCCCGCCGCTGCTCGGTGAGGTCGCGCAGATAGGCGACGTAGCGGGCGCCACCGGCGCCCTCGACCCCCTCGACCACGATCAGCTCGACCGTGAGCGCGCTGCCGTCGGCGCGCCGAGCCGGCATCTCGGTCCTGCGGCCCAGGATGTGCGCCGGGCCGCCGTCGAGATGCCGCCGCACCGCCGCGCGATGGGCGGGCCGCAGCTCCTCCGGCACGATGAGATCCGCCACCGGCCGGCCGAGCGCCTCGGCCGCGGCATAGCCGAAGGTCCGTTCGGCCGCCGGGTTGAACGCCACGACCCGGCCCTCGGCATCCATGCCGATGACGCTGTCGAGCGCCGCCGCGACGACGATCCGTGCGAACTGCACGCCCGGGTCGGGCCCGGCCGGAACGCCTGCGGGCTTCATCGCTGCCCCGACACGATTGAAACCATCGATCACCGTCCCTCGACCCGGATGCCGGCCGGCGGAACCGCCGCGAAACCGCCGGCCCGCACCCTCGCGACATACGAAACTTGATGCCCGTGGCAAATCCTAGAGGAGACCCATCATGGCACTCATCAAAGGCCGCATGGTGGCCGACGATCTCGTCGACACCAGCGGCACCGACCTGATCTACGCCTACGGCGGCAACGACAGCGTCACCTCGAACACCGGCAACGACACCGTCTATGGCGGCCTCGGCCATGACGACATCTACGCCATCATCGGCGACAACCTGATCTACGGCGGCTCGGGCAACGACCTGATCGTCGACTACTACGGCCGGGACAGGATCCACGGCGACGACGGCGACGACCGGGTCATGGCGTTCGACGGCGTCGATTTCGTCTATGGTGGCAACGGCAACGACGACATCGAGGGCGGCAGCGGCAACGACAGCCTCTATGGCGGCGAGGGCAGCGACGACCTCGTCGGCGACGATGGCGACGACCGCCTCGAGGGCGGCAACGGCTCGGACGTGCTGGCCGGCCGCCACGGCGAGGACCGGCTGTACGGCGGCAACGCCGACGACGACCTGTTCGGCGACCAGAACGACGATGCGCTCTATGGCGGCGAAGGCGTCGATGCCCTCTATGGCGGCAGCGGCGACGATTTCGTGCACGCGGGCGGCGGCAACGACGTGCTGCAGGGCGGCGCCGGCGACGACTGGATCAGGGGCGGGCAGGGCGTCGACCAGCTGCGGGGCGGCGCCGATGCTGACCGGTTCCTGTTCGACGACGGCGAGACCGGCATCGGCATCGGCAGCCGCGACATCGTCCACGACTTCGCCCGTGCGGAAGGCGACGTCGTCGACCTGGCCTGGGTCGACGCCAGGACGGGCGTCGGCGGCGACCAGGACTTCGTGTTCATCCACGCCAACGAGTTCACTGCCGCCGGCCAGCTCCGCTATGTCGGCTATGCCGGCTACACGGTGATCGAAGGCAACACCGGCGGCAGCCTCGCCGCCGACTTCCAGATCCAGCTCGCCGGATGGACGGCGCCGCTGGTCGTCGGCGACTTCGCCGGCGTGTCGGCCCTTCCGCCCGGCCTCGACCCGGATTTTCCCTTCGGAGGCTGAGCCCGGGCGCGGGGGACCGGAGGCGGCGGTCCCCCGCGCTGCCGCGAGGGGGCTGTCGTTTCCGGCCGCCGGCCGCTATCTGTACGCCGCTGTTGCAGGGACGCGGCGCTGCGGGAGGGGGTCTTGGCGATCGGTGGAGGATGGCCCAAATATTGTATCGATGCCCGGGTGCCGCAGTCGGGCCCGGGCCCGCATCCGACGCTGAAGAGGTCTGAGATGCCTGCACGCAAAGCCAAGTTCGCCATCGGCCAGGTCGTCAAGCACCGCGTCTTCCCGTTCCG
The DNA here is from genome assembly GCA_035326425.1 of Geminicoccus sp. Lineage (GTDB taxonomy): Bacteria > Pseudomonadota > Alphaproteobacteria > Geminicoccales > Geminicoccaceae > CALKJU01. Next base: position 36,782 of record DAOLFG010000043.1, read on the forward strand.
CGGCGTGGTCTTCGACGTCGATTCCGAGTTCGCCAACACCGAGGAATGGTACCAGTCGATACCGGAGGACATCCGGCCGGCCAAGGACCAGCCCTTCTACCACCTGCTGGCGGAGAACGCCGACAGCTACTACGTCGCCTACGTCTCGGAGCAGAACCTGCAGAAGGACATCGGCGGCGGCCCGGTCGGCCATCCCGGCATCGGCCAGCTGTTCGGCGAGCTCAAGGACGGCCGCTACTCGCCCGGCCAGCGCTACGCCAACTGACCGTCGGCTGGGCGGCCTCGGCCCGCTCAGGCCGGGTCTGCCGCCCTTCGGGGCAGCTCGTACTCGACGGGGTCCTCGACGGTGACGAGCTTGATCGCCGGGCTCATCCGTTCGCCGAGCGCGGCATAGAGCGTGCTGGTCTTGCCGCTGCCGGTGGGGCCGGTGACGAGGACGATGCCGTTGGGCTGTGCAATCATGCGGCGGAGTCGGGCCAGACCGTCACCGGCATAGCCGAGAGCGTCGAGGTCGAGCACCAAAGCACCCTTGTCGAGCAGGCGCAGAACGACGCCCTCGCCCTCCTGGAAGGGAATGGTCGAGACGCGCAGGTCGATCGCGCGGCCCTTGGCGGTGAGGCGGATGCGGCCGTCCTGCGGCAGGCGGCGCTCGGCGATGTCGAGGCCGGCCATGATCTTCAGCCGCGAGATCACGGCGGCGCGCAGGTGGGCCGGCGGCGGCTCGACCGGCTCCAGGTCGCCGTCGATCCGGTAGCGCACACGCAGGCCGACGCCATGCGGCTCGATGTGGACGTCCGATGCCCGGGCCTCGACGGCGCGCAGCAGCAGGCGGTCCACCAGCCGTACGACAGGTGCCTCTCGGGCGAGGTCGCGCAGGCGGCCGACATCGTCCTCCTGGACCGCAGCCGGGGAATCGGGGGCAAGCTTGGCCTCGGTGGCGTCCGTGGTGCCGAAGGCTTCCTTGAAGGCCGCCTCCAGCTCGGCCGGGACGGCCACCCTGACCTCGGCCTGCCGGCCCGTCGCCATGGCGAGCGCGCGGACGGCGAAGCCGTCGAGCGGGTCGGCCATGGCGAGGGTGAGGCGGTGCTCGTCGAGGGCCAGCGGCAAGAGGCGGTGCGCCTCGAGGAAGCGTGGCGGCAGGGCCGGATGCTCGACGGGCAGCGCCGGATAGTCCGTGGGGCGGGCCAGCGGCAGCCCGAGGCAGGCGGCGAAGGCTTTGGCCAGCTCGGCCTCGCCGATCAGGCCGAGGCGGACGAGGGCGTGGTGGACCGGCTCGCCGGTCGCGGCAGCGACCTCGGCAGCGCGGGCAAGCAGGGCTGGCGATACGACGCCGTGCTGGGTCAGATGGGCGGCGACGCCAGCATGCATCGCCGAGTCTGTGACCTGGGCCTGATGCCTCATCTGCATCTCACAAAGTAATTTTTACATATAAGGACATATAAATGCCAGTAAAATAAGAAAATCTACTTGATTCCAATTTTTTTTGCATGTCGCAAGAATATTTTTGCCAGACTAGAATTCTTACTAGTTCCTATTCCATAATATAGGCATCGTCCTACTTCATAGATAGACTGTTTTTCTCCATTCATCAATGCACGAACATAAAATTCGATAGCTTTGTTCTCATTTTTTTTTACCCCTTTGCCTTCTTCGTAGCTGACGGCTAAATCATAACACGCATCTGGAACATCGGATAGGGCTGCGTGCTTGATTAATTTAATTCCAGTTTTTGTATCTTGCGGAACATGCTTGCCATGAAAATACCATGTGCCCAGCGCGTACGATGCCCGTGGGTCACCCTTATCGAGGGCACTTTCAAGCAACTGTTTTGCCTTGGTAATTGCTGGTGGATTCTTCTTCATTTCCGCTAGAGCTAACTCATATGAATCATCTTTTGCCATCGCAGAATTCCTCAGTGAAGTGCAGTCAGGTCAGCAATCAGCTATCTGGCGGCCAGGGACCTTTGTGGCCTTTTGGGCGTTTCCGAGGAGCGCGTCGATCCCCATCGGCCTTTTCGCCACCACGGGATTTTGCCTTAGCGGCCATTCCCTTCTCATGTTTCTCCTTTGTCGATGGCCGCATGCCCTTCGTGTGCTCAGATCCACCGACCGAGTCTGAGTTTTTGAAGACGATCCAGTGCGCGACCCTACAAATGTCGTAGGTTGCTGCTGTAGCTAGTGCATTGACTCCAACGTTTGCTTAGCTCTGGCGACCTTGTCGAGGATGGTGTGGACCGTCTTGGTCCAGACGAACGGCTTGGGTTCGGCGTTGTGTCGGACGAGGTAGTCGTCGACGGCACGGTGCAGCTCGAGGATCGAGCGGAAGGCGCCACGTTTCAGCCGCCTGGTGGTGAGCTGGCTGAAGAAGCCCTCGACGGCGTTGGCCCAAGAGGCCGATGTCGGCGTGAAGTGCAGGTGGAAGCGCGGATGCCGCGCCAGCCAGCGCTTCACGGCCGGCGCCTTGTGGGCGGCGTAGTTGTCGAGGATCAGGTGGAGGTCGAGCTCCGACGGGGTGGCCTTGTCGATCCGGTGCAGGAAGCGGACGAACTCGATGGCGCGGTGCTTGAGCATGCACTGGCCGATCACCTTGCCGCTGAGGACATCGAGCGCGGCGAACAGCGTGGTGGTGCCGTAGCGTTTGTAGTCGTGCGTCATCGTCCCGGCCCGGCCGCGCTTGATCGGCAGACCGGGTTGGGTCCGGTCCAGCGCCTGCATCTGCGACTTCTCGTCGACGGAAAGCACAAGGGCGCGCTCGGGCGGATCGATGTAGAGCCCGACCACGTCGCGCAGCTTCTCGGCGAAGCGTCGGTCGGTCGAAAGCTTGAAGCGGCGGATCAGGTGCGGCTTCAGCCCGTGCGCCGCCCAGATCTTCTGCACCGCGCCGTGGCCGATGCCGATCGCCTTGGCGAGCCGCCGGGCACTCCATTGCGTGGCATCGGGCGGCGCCTCGTGCAACGTCATCTGCACTACCCGCTCGACCAGCGACTTGGCCAAGGGTGGCCGCCCCGGCGGCCGAGTCGCGTCGCGCAGCAGCCCATCCACACCTTGCGCCGCGAAGCGCCCGAGCCAGCGCCGCACCGTCGGCTCCGACTTGCCGATCACGTGGGCGACCCTGGTCGAGCCGAGACCGTCGCCGGCCAGCAGCACGATCCGCGCCCGATAGACGTGCTTCGCCCGGCTGTTGCGATCGCCGACGATCCCCTGCAGCCGCGCCCGATCACCCGCCGAAAGCTCCACCACACCCTCCCGGCCAACGCCGGAAGGCTATCACAGCAAGGACCCGCCACGAAGCTTTCGTTGGAGTCAATGCACTAGCGATATCGCGACAAGCGTCTGCTATTTTGATCTGTGTACGGTCATCGTACTGAATGCGAACCTCGTCGTGAGAGCCCGCGACATTTTTCGATTCGAGGGACATTGGCACCATCCGCTCGGTGCATCCGCTGAACAGACGGGCGCGGCAGCCGGTGCGGATGGTCCGGTCTTCGGCTCGCGACTTCCTAGCCGCGCCCTCCTGGGGATCTGGGTGCCGTCCCCAATCCGGGAAGTGCGATCCATCACATGTGTTGAATTCGAGAGCCAAGGTTCAGAGGATGTCCGGAGGCATGGGATCCGCGCCTCGGAAACAGGAGCGCGGCGCCGCTTTCTGGAACAGACGATGCGACGGACGTCGCTATCGGCGCCGAGGTTCCGGTCGAGCTTCCCGCGTCGGCACCCGCTGGGCTTCTTCTCAAGCCTCGACGTCGGAAAGACGGTACAGCACTGCGCCACCAGCCTTGACGAAGGCCGGCCCCTTCCGCTTCCAGCGCCACGTCTCGAGCGTCTTGACCGAAATGACACCCTCGAGCCGCTCACTCAGGGCCTGGGGCGTGAGGTAGACGGGGCGATCAGCCATTCGTCGGTTCTCTCCATTCGTGGGCAATCCGGCTCCTCAGGCGATCCTGGGAGGGCCGGCCCGCCGAGATGGTACCATTGGGCCGGCGCAGGTCACTCAGGCCGCGGCAGGCAAGGTCGGCGTCACCCGGCGGGCAGCGCCGCCACTTGCCGAGCCTCAAGCCAGCCCTCGAGGGGCACCACGATGGCCGCCGCCAACGTGCGGATCCAGGGCTCGCGGTCGTCTGCGCCCGGCGCTGTCGAGCGCTTCAGCACGCCCAGGAGATATCGGGCGTCGGCATCCGAGCAGACGGGGACCTCCGGCGGAGCATCCTCGATCGCATGCGCCTGCTCGGCGATCAATTCAGCGATCCGCTCGCACCGGGCCGCCTCGAGCGCGTCGCCTCTGGCAGCCGCCTCGAGCGCGAGCTTGTCGATCATGTTGTGCGCATTCCAGTGTACCTCTATCCGGTGCTCCCAAGACTCCACGGTGCCCTGGGCGCTATTCGTCTTGATAGCCATAGTCGACTCCTTCTCGCCTGTGGTCAGGCCCGGCGGGGTGGTTGCGACACCCCGCCGGGCCGCCTACGCCCGGTGCCGCCGGGCACGGACGTCAGGCTCTGAGAGGAATTACCTTCCGCTCGCGGCCTTCGATCTCTGTCATGAGGTGCTCCGCCCAGCGGGCCAGCGCAGCGCGCTTCTCGGCCGCGTAGGTGGCCTTGTTGTAGACGCCAGCCACACCGGCCTTGGCCCTGCCGGAGATATGGTTCACCACCGCCTCGACGACATGCGGCTGGATCCCCAGCTCATTCATCCCAGTGACCACCGTCCGGCGCAGATCGTGCAGCGTCCAAGGCACGAGCCTGTCGGCCGGCTCTGGCTGCTCGCCCTTCGCCAGGGGCCGGCCGAGGCGATGTTCGGCACGCCCGCGGGCGATGCGGGTATCGAGCCGCTCCTTGCACTTCGACCAACCCGAGAAGGCGCCGGCACCCGTGCCGAACAGCAGGACCCGCTTGCGGAGCGGATCGTCCTCGTCGAGCTCGTCCCGCTTGCCCTTGAGCACCAGCAGGATCGCCGCAGCCGCATCCGAGAGCGGCACCTCGTGCGGCCGATCGTTCTTCGACCGTTCGCGGGGTATCATCCACATGCCGACATCGAGATCGAGCTCCGGCCAGCTCATTCCGGCCACCTCGTTGCGGCGCTGGCCGGTCAGCAGCAGCAGACGCAGGATCGTGGCGTGGTCGTCGTCACCTGCGGCCTGCCATACCTCGCGGACCTCGGCCATCGTCAGCACGCGGTCTCGTGCACGCTCGGTGCCGACGGCCGCCGTGCCGATCACGGGATTGGTTTCGGCCAGCCCCTGCGCAATCGCCCAGGCATAGAAGGCGCTGAGCGTCCCGCGGGCACGGTTGGAGGCGATGGGTCCGTGCTGCTCGGCGATCGCCTGCAGCCGGGCCGCCACGTCGCGCTTGTTGATCTCCTCGACCGGGCGTCCCCGAAAGGGCTTCCAGTCGCGCTCGAGATGTCGCCGCCGCTCCGCCTGGGTCTTCGGCCGCTGCGTCTTCTCGACCGACCGCCTCAGGTACATCTCGGCGACCGCCGCAAAGGTGACCGCGGCCTTGGCCTCCCGGGCACGCCGTTCGGACTGATGGTCGACACCGAGGCCGGCCTTGGCGAGAACCCGCTTCGCCTCCCTCCTGGCTTCGTCGGCGTCGAGGATGGTGAGCTTGCCGAGGGTGACGCGCGCCTGCTTCGTGCCGATGCGGTACTGCGCGATCCAGCTGGCCGAACCGCCCTTCCGCAGCCTCAGTCCGAAGCCCGGCATGTCGTCGTCGAAGAAGATCGCCTCGCTCTTGCCCGGCGGGAGAGTGAGCCTGGCGGTGGCAGCCTTGGTCAGCTTCATGCGCCCATCTGCCTTTCGGCCGGGAAGCTATTGGGAAGCAATCTCCTGCTTCCCAGCGATGCCTCATGCCAGCATCGACAGATGGTATCGCACTAAAACCCCTTGGGTATCAAGCTTCTTGATAGGCCGTGATGGATCGTGACGGGAACCGGGAAGCATCGACGATCTGCTTTGCAAGCAGGGGGTCGTCGGGGGGTTCGAACCCGATCGGCTCCACCAAGCGCAAATCTCTGCATGACAGCCCATCCAAGAGCCTGAAAGGCAAGGCTGTTTTCACGGTTCGAAGTCCCATTTTGCGGCAGTAGGCAATCCTTTCGGCTAAGGCCAGCCTGAGCACGGTCCGCTTGAGAGCGAGCTGACCGGAAGCCCAGAGTTTCCAAGGGTTTCGCAGGAACTGCATCGCCGGTTCGAACAGCTCCTCGAAGCTGCGTACGGGAGCCTGACCCTGGGCTACGATTTCTGGGGCGAGCCCGGCAAGGACGCGGCGATGGAGCTGGACGTGCTCTATGACGCCAAGCACGGCAATGGCGGCACGATCACGCCGCGCTTCCGCGCCGCGTCGCAGCTCGCCGACAAGGGTCCGCGGCGAGGGGCGGATCAGCGCGAGCTGGGCCAGCGGCGACTACATGGGCAACTGGTTCAGCGTCAACCAGCGCGACGCGGCGCGGACCGGGCTCGACAGCTACGATGCCGACGAGGGCTTCAAGGATCTGACCCTCGGCGGCAGCGTGAACTGGAACTTCGTCGGCGCCTGGTCGCTGACCGGCATCGCCAGCTACACCCGGATGCTGGGCGACGCCGCCGACAGCCCGATCGTCGACGATGCCGGCGACGCCAACCAGTTTCGGGCCGGCGTTCTGGTCAACTACACGTTCTGAGACCCTTGTATGTCGCCCTTGCCTCGTCCGCGTGCGGGGACGAGGCTTGGGGCGACCGGGATCCCCCGGCTGAGATTGGGTCGCGAGCCCGAGGCTGAGAACGGGTCCCCGGTCGCCCTTTCGTCCCCTTGCCCGAACAGTCTCCCGGGCCACTCGGCGAGCCCGCATCCACAAGGACGGGTCATGGATGAAGCCCACGCGCCTTACGTCGGGATCGACGTATCGAGGGATCGGCTGGATGTTCATGTTCGTCCGCAAGAGCGGCATCTCGCGTTCGGCCGCGACGAGGCCGGGCTCGACGCGCTGTGCGCCGAGCTTGCCAGGGCGGCACCCGCCCTGATCGTGCCCGAGGCGACCGGCGGCTACGAGATCGCGGTGGCGGCCGCGCTGGCAGCGAACGGTCTTCCGACCGCCGTGGTCAATCCGCGGCAGGTCAGGGCCTATGCCAAGGCCGTCGGCCGCCTCGCCAGGACCGATCGGCTCGACGCCGAGATCATCGCGCTCTTCGCCGAGCAGGTGCGGCCCGAGCCCCGTCCCGTTCCGGATGCCGACACGCTGGCGCTCGCCGAGCTGGTCGCGCGCCGGCGCCAGCTCGTCGACATGATCGGCGCCGAGACCAATCGCCGGAGCCGCGTCCGCGATGCACGCATCCGCGCCCGTCTCGACCGCCATATCGCCTGGCTGAAGGCCGAGATCGAGGATGTCGAACGCGACCTCGACCAAGCGGTGCGGGGCTCGCCCATCTGGCGGCAGGCCGAGGAGGTGCTCACCTCGGTGCCGGGCATCGGGCCGACCACCGCACGCGTGCTGATCGCCGACCTGCCCGAACTCGGGACCCTCGACCGACGGCGTCTGGCCGCCCTCGTCGGCGTCGCTCCCCTCAACCGCGACAGCGGAGCGTTCCGCGGCCGACGCTTCATCCAGGGAGGCCGCGCCGAGGTGCGACGAGCCCTCTACATGGCCGCCCTCACCGCCATCCGCCGCAACCCGCCGGTCGACGCCCTCTACGAACGGCTCGTCGCCGCCGGCAAACCCGCAAAGCTCACCCTCACAGCCTGCATCCGCAAGCTCATCACCATCCTCAACGCCATCCTCAGAAACAACACCCCATGGCAAAACGCTTGAAAGACAACACAGTCTCTCAGC
>DAOLFG010000126.1:0-8001 GCA_035326425.1 Geminicoccus sp.
TCCGAGACGTATCGCCAATTCCAGATACGTTGCGTCGTAGGCGGTGAGCCGATGCCGCTCAGCGAGGTCGGCGGTCGCGCGCCACAATCGACTTGCCGTCTCGTCGTCGATGACGATGGGCAGGTCGTAGAGAAAGCCCGCCAGCCGTCGGCGGCGTTCTGCATCGATTCGACCGCGCCGCTCGGCCGTCAGGAGCCCGTTGAGCGCCTCGATCGGCCAGAGCTGCGGCGCTACAGCCCCCGACTCGGTGACCAGGTCCAGCAGGTCCATCACCGGCGGGGACTGTTCATCCTCGAAGCACCACGCGAGCGCGACGGAATTGTCGACGACGAAGCTCACCGCCGCCCTTCGCTGATCAGCTGCTTCAGCGATAGGCCGCCCAAGCTCAGGCCTCTACTCGCGGCGCGAAGCCCATCGGCCGCTCTCTTCGCCTTGGCGCGGTCGAAGCCGACGTCGACAGGCACCAACCGAGCCACCGGCCTGCCGCGCCGCGTGATCAGAACCTCGCCGCCGCCCTCGACCTCGTCGAGCAATGCCGTCAGCCGGTTCTTGGCCTCGAATACTCCCACGGTACGCATCGCGCGACCTGTCAGGCTAGCCAGATAGCTAGCTTAACGGTTGTCCAATCCCAGCGCCAGCCTGTTCCTTGCCCGATCGGCGCCAGCCTGCATGTAGGTGTCGAAGGCCTGAGCTTGCGTGCGGATGATGTGGTCGCGGATGAAGGCGGCACCTTCGCGGGCGCCGTCCTCGGGGTGCTTGACGCAGCATTCCCATTCGAGCGTCGCCCAGCCGGGGAAGTCGTTCTCGGCCAGCCTGGTGAAGATGGCGCCGAAGTCGATGTCGCCGTCGCCGGGCGAGCGGAAGCGGCCGGCGCGCTGCTGCCAGCCCTGGTAGCCGCCATAGGTGCCGACGCGCGGGCTGGTGTTCCACTCGGCGTCCTTGACGTGGAACGACTTGATGCGCTCGCGGTAGACGTCGAGGAAGCCGACATAGTCGATGTGCTGCAGGAACAGGTGCGACGGGTCGTAGAGCAGGTTGCAGCGCGGATGGTTGCCGACGGCGGCGAGGAACAGCTCGAAGCTGGCGCCGTCGTGGATGTCCTCGCCGGGATGGACCTCGAAGCACAGGTCGACGCCGTGCTCGTCGCAGAGATCGAGGATCGGCCGCCAGCGGCGGGCCAGCTCGGCGAAGCCCTCCTCGACGAGGCCGAAGGGCCGCGGCGGGTAGAGGTAGAGGAACGGCCAGAGCAGCGAGCCGGGAAAGCCGACGAGGCGCGACAGGCCGAGCTTTCGCGAGGCCAGCACAGCTTTTCGCACCTGGTCCTCGGCCCAGGCTCGGCGGGCGGACGGATTTCCGCGCAGCCGCGGCGGTGCGAAGATGTCGACGGTCTGGTCGTAGGCCGGGTGGATGGCCACGAGGTGGCCCTGGCGGTGGACCGACAGCTCGGTGACGACGAGGCCGTTGTCGCGCAGGAGGCCGGTGATCTCGTCGCGGTAGGCCTCGCTCTCCACCGCCCGGTCGAGGTCGAGGACCTTCGCATTGAAGGTCGGCACCTGGACGCCCTTGAACCCTAGGCCGCCAGCCCATGGTGCCAGCGTCTCCAGGCGGTCGAACGGCGGCTCGGGACCGAGGAACTGGGCGAGGAAGACGGCCGGGCCGTCGATCGTGCGCATTTCTTGTCGTGCCTCCCGGAGGATCAGACGGCGACGGTGTGGATGTCCGTCAGGCCGAGATCGTCGACGTCAGCCAGAAGCCCGTCGCTCCATTCGTCAGGATCAGTTGGGGATGCCATTCTCGTCGTACCCCAGGATCTCGTCCTCGCTTCGATCATCGAGGATGGGGAGTGCTCGGCACCGTCGAGCAATGGCAAGGAGATCCTCAACAAGGGTCGGATCGTCCAGCCGACCGCTTTCGGGAGGGCGTCGGCCCTCATCGCCTTCGATCGTCCTATCGTCGATATCGATCGCGGGTCGATCGGTCGTCATCGTCTTCTTCCGTTTCGATCGAGGCGGGAGCTGGCCACCTGGTGGCTACGCCCGCGCGGCGCAACCAGGCCATCACACCGGATGCGGCGGCAGGGCCGGCTGGGGGTGGTTGCGGAAGATGATGGCGTTGCGCAGGCGCATGGCCTCGCGATGGGCGCGCATGGCGTCGGGGTCGAAGTCGGCCCTGGGCCTCGGCTCGTGGGCGTAGTGGCCGTGGCGGTCCCGGCCGCGGGCCAGCACGGCGCTGTCCTCGCCACGCAGGGGGCGGACGCTCGGGCGGATATAGGTGATCACCTGGTTGACGCGGGCGTAGCCGGCGGCGTTGGGGCCCGAGGCGTGGGCGGTATGCAGGTGGTGGAACGAGGCCTCACCGGCATCGATCAGCACCGGCACGGTGCGGCCTTCGTCGATGTCGAGGTCGAGCGTCTCGCCGCGCGACAGCAGGCCTTCCTCCTGCACCGTGTCGCGATGGCCGAGCTGGCCCAGGCGATGGCTGCCCGGCAGGAAGCGCATCGTGCCGTTCTCGAGCGTCGCCGGCCCGAGCGACACCCAGGCGCGGACCACGCCCTCCGGGTCGTCGAGCTCGAAGTTGGTCGAATCCTGGTGCCAGGAGACGAAGCTGCCGGAGTGCGGCGCCTTCCAGAACACGCCCGAGGACCAGACCATGATGTCGGGACCGAGCAGGCTCTCGACGGCATCGAGCAGGGGTGGCGAGTGGGCGATACGGTCGGCCCAGGCGAAGAGCAGGTGGGCCTTCAGCAGGTAGATCTGGTTGTTCGGGTCCGGATAGCGGCGCGCGGTCTCGCTCGCCGTGAACCCCATGAAGCCATCGCCGATCGCCTCGGCCTCCTCGCGCGGCAGCACGCGGATCGGGAAGCAGAAGCCGTTCGCGTGGTAGCTGGCGACGGCCTCAGGCGAGAGAGCGGGCATGTCGATCGCTCCTCTAGCTGGGCAAATGCGGTGGCCGCAGGAACTCGATCTGCAGCAGGGCCTGGTGCTCGATCATCGGTAGGCCGCCGACGACCCTGCAACCCCGGGCCTTGGCCGCTGTCATCAGCTCGGTCTCGCGGGCAGTGATGATGTCGAACAGGCCGCAGGCTGCCTGGAAGGTGGCGGGATCGAGTGGCAGCGCCTCGCCGGGCGCGAGGCCGAGCGAGGTCGCCTGGATGACGAGGTCCTGGCCGGTAGCGTCGGCCGGGCCGGCGGTGACGGGCACGTTCGGGAAGTGCTGCGACACGACGGCTGCCAGCTCCTCGGCCTTCTCGACCGTCCGGTTGGCGATGGTGAGCGAGGCGACGCCCTCGGCGGCAAGCCCGAAGGCAATGGCTCGGGCCGCACCGCCGGCGCCGAGCAGCAGCACGCGCCTGCCCGCGGGCGGCAGACCGTTGGCCTTGGCGGCGGCCACCAGGCCCACGCCGTCGAACATCTCGCCGACCAGCCGGCCGTCCTCCTCGATGCGGACGGTGTTGGTGGTGCCGATGAGCTTGGCGTTGGGCCCCAACTCGGCGGACAGCCGTGCCATGGTCGCCTTGTGCGGCATGGTGACGACGAAGCCGCGGAGGTTGCGGATGCGGACGAGCTGGCGAACCGTGGCCTCCAGATCGTCCGGCAGCACATGGAACGGCACCAGGAAGGCGTCGCGGCCGGCCTTCTCGACCAGCGGGTTCATGACTGCCGGAGCGCGGACATGCCCCACGGGATGAGCCAGGAGTGCCCAGAGGTGACTGTTGCCGGACGGGTAGCGCATCTCTTTCTCTTCCTTCTCAACCTGCGAAGCGCGGCTCGACGAGGCCGGCAATGTCGACGTCGACGGCGAACAGCGCGCCGGCCAGCGGCTCGGCCTCGGCTTCCGCCTCGCTCATGCCCTCGCGGGCGCTGGTGATGTAGATCGTCCTGAGGTCGCCGCCGCCGAAGGCCGGCATGGTGATGCGCGACACCGGCAGCAGGATCTCGCGGTCGACGCGCCCGTCGGGCGTGAAGCGGACGACGCGGCCGCCCTGCCAGCGGGCGCTCCAGTAGCAGCCGTCGGCGTCGACGGTGGCGCCGTCCGGCCGGCCGGGGGCGCTGCCGGGGCCGAGCCACAGCTGGCGGTCGTAGGCGATGCCGTCGTCGGGATCGTAGGCGAAGCGCCAGACCCGATCGCTCGGGCTGTCCGACCAGTACATGGTGCGGCCGTCGGGGCTCCAGGCGAGGCCGTTGGAGACGGTGACGCCGCTGGCGGCCTCGGAGACGCGGCCGTCGGCGGTCAGCCGCCACAGGACACCCTTGGGCCCGCTGCGGTCGAGGGTCATCGAGCCGGCGAAGAAGCGGCCCCGCCGGTCGCACCGGCCGTCGTTGTAGCGGTTGCCCTCGCGGTCGGCCTCGGGCGAGGCGATGCGCTCGAAGGCGCCCGTCCTCGGGTCCAGCCAGCCGAGATCGTGCTCCATGGCGGCGACGAGGCCGCCATTGCGGCGCACGGCGAACGAGCCGACGCGGGCCGAGGTCGCGACCGTCGTGTGCGCAAGGCTGGTGGGCTCGTAGCGGTGCAGGCGGCGGCCATTGATGTCGACCCAGTAGAGGCAGCCCTCCTCGGGTACCCAGACGGGGCCTTCGCCGACATGGTCGGCGCAGGCGACGACGAGATCGGGCGTCATGGCAGCTCCGTTCGTTCCAGCACGTCCTCGACGCCCTCGACCGGGTCGTCGCGCGTGCCGACCTTGATGAAGCCCAGCTTGGCGGCCAGCGCCTGCGAGGCGGTGTTGTCGGGCCGGATCGACAGGCGGTAGCGGGTGGCGCCGTTGCCGGCGGCCCAGCGCAGCATGCCACGCACCGCCTCCTCGGCGAAGCCACGGCGGCGGGCGGACGCGAAGATGGTGTAGCCCAGCTCGACGGTCCCGTCCTCCGGCCGGCCGTGGAAGCCGATATGGCCCGCCATCCAGTGCTCGGAGCGCAGGCCGATGGCGCGGAGCGACCAGGGCGCGTAGCCGGAATCCTCGGCCATGTCCTGCAGGCGCATCGCCATCAGCGGCTTCTCGGCGAGCCAGTCCTTGGGGATGCCGAGGCCCAGCTCGGTCTCGGCGGTCACGAGGTCGTCGAGCTGCGAGGCGGCCAGAACGGCCGGGGACAGCGCCCGCAGCACCAGGCGATCGGTCTCGATGTCGGCGATCATCCCTTCACCGCACCCGCGGTCATGCCCTGGATGAGGAATTTCCGCACGGCGATGGAGAAGACCAGCACCGGCAGCATCACCATGGCACCGCCGGCGGCGATCTTGCCCCACTCCCAGCCCTCGTAGTTCATGAAGTTGACCACGGCCACGGGTGCGGTCATCGCCTGGGTGCGGGTCAGGATCAGCGCGAAGAAGAAGTCGTTCCAGGAATAGAGGAAGCACAGGATGGCGGTGGCGGCGAGGCCGGGGCCGGAGATCGGCAGGATGATCTTCGTCAGCCCCTGCCAGAGGGTGGCGCCGTCGATCCAGGCGGCCTCCTCGAGCGAGCGCGGGCAGGCGTCGAAGAAGCTGCGCATCAGCCAGACGACCAGCGACAGGTTGAAGGTGAGGTAGATCAGGATCAGGCCGATCAGCGTGTCGAGCAACTCGAGATGCCGGTAGACCAGGAAATAGGGAATGGTGAAGGCGATGGGCGGCGCCATGCGCGAGGCCAGGATCAGCAGCGACAGCGGCTTCTCGCTGCGCATCGACATGCGGGACAGGGCGTAGGCGCCGGGCACGCCGAACAGCAGCGCCAGCAGAGTCGAGCTGACGCTGACGATGGCGCTGTTGATGAAGGACCGGCGGAACTGCGTGTCCCAGAGGGCGGCGTAGTTGTCGAGCGTGGGCGTGAACAGCAGCTTCGGCGGGAAGGCGAAGATGTCCTGATCGGTCTTGAAGCTCATGGCGACAAGCCAGAGGAACGGCGCCATGACCATGACGACCAGCACGATCACCAGCGCGTAGAGGGCGCGGCGCTCCCAGGGCGCACTGTAGGCGAAGGCGCTATTCGCCATCTTCCTTCCCCCAGCCGACCATGCGGATGATGGCCCAACTCAGCAGCACCGTGACGGCCACGAGCACCACGGTGATGGCGCTCGAATAGCCGAGATAGCTGAAGTTGAAGGCCTGCAGGAAGCTGTAATAGTTGGTGACCTCGGTGACCGAGCCCGGGCCGCCGTCGGTCAGGATATAGATCAGCGGAAAGGCCTTGATGCTGTCGATGAGGCGGAACAGGCCGGCGACCAGCAGGACGCCCTTGAGGTAGGGCAGGGTGACGTAGAGCGTCATCTGCCAGGTCGTGGCACCGTCGATGCGGGCGGCGTCGACATATTCCTCCGGCATCATCTGCAGGGCCGCCAGCATCATCAGCATGGTGAACGGGAACCATTCCCAGGTGTCGGCGATGATGATGGCGGTCAGCGCCCAGTCGGCATGGGTGATCAACGCCGGCACATCCCAGCCCAGCTCGCCGAAGACGTACCAGAGCGGGCTGATGTCCGGCGTGTAGATGACCTTCCAGATGATGGCGACGACGATGGGCGGCAGCACCATCGGGATCAGGAACACGGTGCGCAGCGCCTGCAGCAGGCTGGAGCGCATGTTCAAGAGCAGGGCGAAGCCGAGGCCCAGCAGCAATTGCAGGCCGACCGTCCAGAACGAGAGCTTGGCCTGCACCCAGAAGGACTGGTGCAGGCGGCCGTCCTCCAGCAGCAGCTCGTAGTTGACCAGCGGGTTGGCGAAGCTCCACGCCGTTCCCGGCTGGGTCAGGTTGAGCGGCGTGAAGCTGGTGACCAGCAGATAGAGCGTCGGCAGCAGGGTGACGACGATGAGCACGGCGAGCGTGGGCCAGACCAGCCACCAATAGAACCGGCTACGCGCGGCAGCGAAGCCGCGCGTAGCCGGAACACCAGTCACCCCATCGGCGGCCAGGGCCGTCGTGCTCATCGCTTTTCCCGGATCAGAGGTTGACGCCGGCCTTCTTGAGGTCGATCAGCGCCTCCTCCTGCGCCTGCTTCATGGCGGCAGCCCCGTTCTGCTGGCCGCTGGCGATGCGCTCGATGGCCTTGTTGATCTTGTCGCCGACCTGCGGGAACACCGGCACGGTACGGTACTTCATGTAGCCCGACTTGCCGCCGAGCTCGAGCACCTGCAGGTAGAGTGCCGCGACGTCCTGACCGTTGAGGGTCAGCTTCTCCTTGAAGGTCGGCGACTCGATCACCGAGCGGCGGCAGACGGTGCCGTAGCCGTGGTCCGCCACGATGCGGGTGAGCAACTCCTTGCTCAAGGCCCACTGGATGAAGGCCCAGGCGGCGTCTTTTTGCTTCGAGCCCGCCGGGATGCCGAGGCCGTGGCTGTTCGAGCCCGGATAGTTGCCCTTGGGGCCGTGCGGCATCAGGGCGTAGCGCGTGGTCTCCTTGACCTTGCTCTCCTCGTGCCGGACCAGCGGCGTCATCCAGGTCAGGGCCTGGGTGCGGATGCTGGCGCGGCCGGCGATCTGGGCGCGCATCGCCTGGTCGTCGGTGAACGACATCACGCCCGAGGGCGCGTACTTGGTCAGCAGGTTGGCGTACCACTCGGCGGATTCGGCGGCCTCGGGCGTGTCGAGGATCGGCATCAGATCCTCGGGCGGATTGCGGAACACGCCGCCGCCCGCGCCCATGAGGTAGGGGATCCAGTTCCAGTGGTGCAGCTTGTCGGCGACGAAGGCCGCCACGCCCTCCTGCTTGTTGGTGGCCTCGCAGACCTGCTGCAGCTCCTCGAAGGTCGTCGGCACCTTGAGGCCGGCCTTGTCGATCAGGTCGGCGCGCGCCATGCCCATCAGCATGGCACCGGCCTCCCAGGCGAAGCCACAGGTCTTGCCTTCGGCGTTCTTCAGCGAGCTCTGGGCACCCGAGACGAAATCGGCCGGATCCCAGTCCGGGGCGGTCTTGTTCGGGTCGTTGACGAAGTCGTCGAGGGTGGTGAACCAGCCGGCACCGATCCAGCGGCCGGAATAGATGAAGGTGACGTTGCAGACGTCGTAGGCCGAGCCGCCGGTCGACAGCT
>DAOLFG010000044.1:0-44093 GCA_035326425.1 Geminicoccus sp.
CGGCCTACAACATGTTCGGCGCCATGCATGGCGGCTGGGCGGCGACGCTGCTCGACAGCGCCATGGGCTGTGCCGTCAACACCATCGTGCCAAAAGGATTCCACTACACGACGGTGGATCTGACCATCAACTATGTGCGGGCGGTGACCGAGGCCACCGGCGAGGTGCGGGTCGAGGGCAAGCTGGTGCACGGGGGACGGCGGATCGCCACCGCCGAGGGGCGGATGACGGCGGCCGACGGCCGGCTGCTGGCGCATGGTGTGACCACCTGCATGATCTTCGCGCTTTCCCAGGACGGCTGACGGCATATGTTGACGTCGACACGGGGGTGGGCACGCCGGTCGCGGGAGGGCGCCTTGTCTGAGCAAGTCGAATGGGAGATCCCTGCGCAAGGACGTCCACGGCCTGCCGACACGGCGTTCGATCTCAACGCCGCGCTGTCGGCGGTGGTGAGCCTGAGGGCCGAGATTCCCGAGGACGCCTTCACCGCCTCCAGCCTCGGCACCGAGCGCGCCGGCAACGCCGTGCTGATCCGCGACACCGGGCTGGTGCTGACCATCGGCTACCTGATCACCGAGGCCGAGCGCATCTGGCTCTCGACCGGCCGCAACGCCGTGCAGGGCGTGGTCACCGCCTACGACTTCGCCACCGGCTTCGGGCTGGTGCAGGCGCTCGGGCGGCTGGGCGTCCCTGCCCTGCCGCTGGGCAGTGCCGCGGCGCTGCGGGTGGGCGATCCGCTCATCGTGGCGGGCAGCGGCGGGCTGCCCGGTGCGCTGAGCGCCCGGCTGGTCGCCAAGCGCGAGTTCGCCGGATACTGGGAGTACCTGCTCGACGAGGCGCTGTTCACCATCCCGGCGCATCCGCACTGGGGCGGTGCCGCCTGCATCGACCGCGACGGCCGGCTGGTCGGCATCGGCTCGCTGCTGGTGCAGGAGGCGACGGTGGCGGGCCAGCCGACGGCCGGCAACATGATCGTGCCGATCGACCTGCTGCCGCCGATCATCGACGACCTCGAGCGGTACGGGCGGGTCGACGGCCCGGCCCGGCCGTGGCTTGGCGCCTACATGGCCGATGCGCCGGGCGGCGTGGTGGTGACGGGGCTCGCCCCCAGGGGACCGGCGCAGCGCGCCGGCGTGCGGCCGGGCGACGTGCTGGTCGAGATCGACGGCGTACCGGTGGGCGGGCTCGCCGACCTCTACCGCCAGCTCTGGTCGACGGGTGCGGCCGGCGCCAAGGTGACGCTGGGCCTGCTGCGCGACGGCGGGCGGCGCGGCGCCAACGTCACGACCTGCGCCCGCGATGCCATGCTGAAGCAGCCGCGCCGGCATTGAGCGTGCGCCCGTCCGCTGCTTGAGTACATTGGTACGCAAGCAAGGCGGAAAGAGGCGGGCGGCATGTCGATGCATCGGGAATTGTCGCGGCGGGGCGTCATCGCCTGCGCCTGTTGCGGCGTGGCCGCGGCGCTGCTGCCCGTGCCCCGTGCGGTGCGGGCGGCGGAGCAGGCGCCGACCATGTCCCCGGACGAGGCGCTGGCGCTGCTCGAGGAAGGCAATGCGCGGTTCGTCGCCGGGAGTCCGTCCGAGGCCGTCCTGGGCGATGCGCGCCGGCGCGAGCTGGCGACGGGCCAGCGGCCGTTCGCGGTGGTGGTGGGCTGCTCCGACAGCCGGGTGCCGCCGGAACTGCTGTTCGGCCGCGGGCTCGGCGAGCTGTTCGTCATCCGCGTCGCCGGCAACACCGTCGACCTCGTGGCCGAGGGCAGCATCGAGTATGCGGTGGCCGAGCTGGGGGCGCCGCTGGTCGTGGTGCTGGGGCACGAGCGCTGTGGCGCCGTCGCCGGTGCCGTGAGCCTCGTGCAGCAGCACACGGTGTTCCCGGGGGCGATCAGCGACATCATCGAGCCGATCGTGCCGGCGGTGGTCAAGGCGATGGACCAGCCGGGCGACCTGCTCGACAACGCCGTGCGCGAGAACGTGCGGCGCATGGTGACGCGGCTGCGCGCCACCGGCCCGATCCTGCCGGAGCTGGTGGGCTCGGGCCGGCTGAAGGTGGTGGGCGGCCGCTACGACCTCGACGAGGGCAAGGTGGAGTTCCTGGCCGAGAGCTGACCGGTCAGTCGTCGGGCCGGCGGGGGCGGAAGAAGCCGGCGAGGCGGCCGGGGCCGACCTCCCGCCAGCTGGCGATGTCCAACTGCAGCCAGGCGAGGGCCGCAGTCGGGAATTTCCCGCGCAGGCTCGCCAGCGCCTCGGGCTCGCCGGTGGCGGCGAGCTGTAGCGCCAGCTGGTGCATGCCGGGGTCGTGGCCGACCAGCAGCAGGCGGCCGGGCTGCTGGCGTCGGACCAGCGCCAGCATCTCGGCCGGCGTGGCGAGGTAGAGGCCGCGCAGGTCGCGGCGCGGCGGCGGCCGCTCGAGCTCGGCCGAGGCGATCGCCCAGGTGCGCTGCGCGCGCAGGGCGGTCGAGCACAGGACGAGGTCGGGCGCCAGCCGGTGCTTGCGCAGCAGCCGGCCCATGCGTCGGGCAGCCTTCAGGCCGCGCGGCGCCAGGTCGCGATCGTGGTCGCCGAGCTCCGGGCGGCTCCAGTCGGACTTGGCGTGGCGCAGCAGCAGCAGCTCGAGCATCGCGGCTCTCCCTGCAGCGAGCTTGCACCGCCCAAGCGTTCGATGACAACGCCGTCGCGGGATCGTAACCTGATCGGCAAGAGTCCGTCGTAAGGTAGGCCGGGTCCACGGCAGCGGCGCGGGGCCGCCAGGGAGTGACGATGGTGGAGAACGAAGGCGCCCTGATCGCCGAGGAGACGGAGACCCCGGCGGTGAGCCGCCCCGACCAGTCGCCGCGGCCGGCCAAGGCACCGGCCGCCGTCCAGCTCAAGGTCAGGCCGGACCATTTCATCAATCGCGAGCTGTCCTGGCTGGCCTTCAACGAGCGGGTGCTGGAGGAGGCCTGGAACACCGCCCATCCGCTGCTGGAGCGGCTGCGCTTCCTCACCATCTCGGCCAACAATCTCGACGAGTTCGTGATGGTGCGCGTGGCGGGCCTGCGCGCCCTGGTGAATGCCGCCGTCACCACGGTCAGCATCGACGGGCTGACACCGCGCCAGCAGCTCCTGGCGGTCAACGAGAGCGCCGAGCACCTGATGGCCGACCAGATGCGCTGCTGGCACGACCTGATCCCCAAGCTCGCCGCCAGCGGCGTCGAGATCCGCCAGGTCGACGAGCTGGAGCAGGACGAGGTCGACTGGCTGCGCCACTATTTCATGGACGAGGCGCTGGCGGTCCTGACGCCGATCGCCATCGACCCCGCCCACCCCTTCCCCTTCATCCCCAACCGCGGCATGGGCCTCGTGGTGGAGCTTGACCGCCCGCAGGCCGATCCGGTGGTCGGCCTCGTCCTGCTGCCCGGCAAGCTCGACCGCTTCATCCGGATCCCCGGGCCGACGCACCGCTACGTGCGCATGGAGCAGGTGATCCACCGCTTCCTGGATCTGCTCTATCCCGGCTTCGAGCCGCGCGGCTTCGGCTATTTCCGGGTGCTGCGCGACAGCGACATCGAGGTCGAGGAGGAAGCCGAGGACCTGGTGCGGCTGTTCGAGACGCTGCTGAAGCGCCGCCGGCGCGGCAGCGTCATCCGGCTGACCACCGATACCGACATTCCCGAGACGCTGCGGGCCTTCCTCGCCGACCATCTGGGCGTCAACCGCGCCGACGTGCTGGAGGTCGGCGGCATCCTGGGGCTGGCGGACGCGTCGGAGGTGATCTCCAAGGACCGCCCCGACCTGCTGTTTCCGCCCTTCACGCCGCGCTTTCCCGAGCGGATCAAGGATTTCGGCGGCAACTGCTTCGCCGCCATCCGCCAGAAGGACTTCGTCGTCCACCACCCCTACGAGAGCTTCGACGTGGTGGCGCAGTTCGTGCTGCAGGCGGCGCGCGATCCGAGCGTGGTGGCGATCAAGCAGACGCTCTACCGCACCAGCGAGAACTCGCCGATCGTCGCCGCCCTGATCGAGGCCGCCGAGGCCGGCAAGTCGGTGACGGCGCTGGTCGAGCTGAAGGCGCGGTTCGACGAGGAGAAGAACATCCACTGGGCGCGCGACCTCGAGCGCGCCGGCGTGCAGGTGGTCTACGGCTTCATCGCGCTCAAGACCCACGCCAAGGTGTCGATGGTGGTGCGGCGCGAGCCGCAGGGCCTGCGCACCTACGTGCATTTCGGCACCGGCAACTATCACCCGATCACCGCCAAGATCTACACCGACCTGTCCTACTTCACCTGCGAGCCGGCACTGGCGCGCGACGCCGCCAAGGCCTTCAACTACATGACCGGCTATGCCCGGCCGGTCGGCCTCGAGAAGCTGGCGATCGCCCCGGTCAACCTGCGCGAGACGTTGGTCGAGCTGATCGAGGCCGAGATGCAGCACGCCCGCGAGGGCCGAAAGGCGGCGATCTGGGCCAAGCTCAACGCCCTGGTCGACGAGCGGATCATCGAGCTGCTCTATGCCGCCTCGCAGGCGGGGGTGAAGATCGACCTCGTGGTGCGCGGCATGTGCTGCCTGCGCCCCGGCCTGCCGGGCATCTCCGAGAACATCAGGGTCAAGAGCATCGTCGGCCGGTTCCTGGAGCACAGCCGCATCGTCTGCTTCGGCGCCGGCCACGGCCTGCCGTCGCGGCGGGCGAAAGTGTTCATCTCCTCGGCCGACTGGATGCAGCGCAACCTCGACCGCCGCGTCGAGACCCTGGTGCCGATCGAGAACGAGACCGTGCATCAGCAGATCATGTCGCAGGTGATGGCCGCCAACCTCAAGGACGTCGCCAGCAGCTGGCTCCTGCAGAGCGACGGCAACTACCGTCGGCTGGAGCACGACGGCCAGTCCTTCTCGGCCCACACCTATTTCATGACCAATCCCAGCCTCTCCGGCCGCGGCAGCGCCCTGAAGAAGAAGAGTGCCGCGCGCCTCGCCCAGCCGGTGCTCGACACCGGCGGCGAATGATGGCCGCAACGGCCTATCCCGGAACTGTTCTTGTTTGATTTATAGTTACTTTGCTCTTTGCTTGATCAATGCGGCCGCGACGCTATTGTGCGCTCGTCTGCTCCATCAGGCGAGTACCGCGTGTGCCATACGATGACGACCCGACCTTCGAGCCGGGCGACCTGATCGACCTCGCCGTGCTGGGCATGGCGAGGAGCGAGGCCCTGCCGCTCGACGATTGCTGCGAAGGCGCCAGGGAGCTCTGCCATCCCTGGCTGGCGCCGACATGCGAGCTGGTGCTGGGCCGGATCGGCCGCCTGGTGGCGGCGGGCCATCTCGCCATGCCGGCCTCGGCGGCGACGGTGACGGGGCTGCAGGCGACCTCCGGCGGCAGGGCCTACTTCGCCCACCTGATGCAGCGGCCGCTGGCGGCCCCGACGCACGACCTGCGGTTCTGCGCCGAGAACCTGAAGCTCGTCTTCCTGCCGGGCCTCGACGAGCCGCTGCGCTCGAGGGTCAGCGCCGACATGCTGGCGGCGCGCCGGCGCTGCATGGCCTGCGTCGAGCGCCAGCTCGTCGCCTGCGGCGAGGAGCGGCCGCTGCTGCGCGCCTGCCTCGACCGCCAGCGGCGGCTGATGTCGGCCGAGCTCGAGGTGATGGGAGCGGAGATCGCCAGCGCCGCGCCGTCGTGATAGGCGTCGAGCCGATCACGCGGGAGCGGGAGCGACATGCTCGCGAGCAAGGTGCTGGCCGAGACTTTCGACGTCCTCGCCCCTGACGGGTCCGAGATCCGGCTGATGCCGATGCTGGCCGGCGGCAGCATGGTGCATTGCCGGTTGCCGCCGGGCGGCTGCTCGCTGGCGGTGACCCACCGGACGGTCGAGGAGCTGTGGTACGTGGTGTCCGGCGAGGGCGAGATCTGGCGCCGGCAGGGCGACGCCGAGCAGGTGACGCCGCTCGCGGCCGGCACGGCGCTGTCCATCCCGCTGGGCGCGCATTTCCAGTTCAGGAACCTCGGCGAGGCGCCGCTCGACATCGTCATCGTGACCATGCCGCCCTGGCCCGGGATGGAGGAGGCGGTCCGGGTCGAGGACCACTGGCCGGTCGGCGGCGCGGGCTGAGCCGGCGGCGCCTGCGCAGCGCCGGCTCTGTTGCGATTGTCGCGTGGCACGGGCGAGGCTGGCTTGGCTCGGCGACAGGCCTATAAGCGGCGCCATGACAGCGACGCAGATCATCCTCCTGTTCGTGGCCGGCCTCGCCGGCGGCACGGTCAACGCCATCGCCGGCGGCGCCACCTTCTTCACCTTCCCGGCCATGCTGGCGGTGGGGCTGCCGCCGATCGTCGCCAATGCCTCCAACACGGTGGCCCTGTGGCCCGCCAGCCTGACGGCCGCCCTGGCCGAGCGGCACGAGCTGTGGCTGAACCGCGACATGGTCAAGACCTTCCTGGCCATCGCCATGGTGGGCGGGCTGGTCGGGGCGCTGCTGCTGCTGGTGACCTCGAACGAGGCCTTCAAGGTCCTGGTGCCGTTCCTGCTGCTGCTGGCCACCGTGGTGTTCGCGGGCAGCGGCCGGCTGTTGAAATGGCTGCGCTCGCGCGCGCCGGCGCCGGCCAAGCCGCGGCTGAACCATCCGGCGATCCTGGCGACCATCGGCTTCTGCGCCGTCTATGGCGGCTATTTCGGCGCTGGCATCGGCATCATGATGATGGCGGGGCTGACGCTGGCCGGCGTCGAGCCGCTGCATCTGACCAACGCGATGAAGAACCTGCTGGCGGCGGCGATCAACGGCGTCGCCGTCGTCGTGTTCGTGTTCAGCGGCATCGTCGACTGGCCCTCCTCGCTGGTGATGCTGGCGGGTGCGCTGTGCGGCGGCTTCGCGGGCGCACGCCTGGCGCGGAAGATCCCGGCGCAGGCGCTGCGCGCGGTGGTGATCACAGTCGGCTCGCTGCTGACGGTCTGGTATTTCTGGAGGCTGTGATCGGATCCGATTGCGCCACCTCGGATCACGATCCGTGCTATCAGCGATGGCGCAACAGACTTGGCATTATCCGATGAAAAGCGTGGTGCGTTCCGTCCGGAGAACCGTGAGAGCCGGCGAGATTTCTTCGTCCTGGCACATCGATTTGGCCGGCGGTCCGGACGCCATGGTCGAGGTCGTCGTCACCCAGTTGCCCCGACCGCAACGCAGCTCGCCGCGACGCTTTGTCGGCATGGGGAGGGGCGTCTACGCGGATGCTGCCGAGATCGATTCCCATGTGTCGGCCGAGCGGGATTCATGGGAAGCCTAGCGGCATATCGGGGAGGATCGATCTACCTCGACACCAACGTCTTCATCTATGCGGTGCCGCCGAAGTGGGTTGCACCGCCTTCGTTTCCAATGATCGTCGCTTGAAGATGCCCAGCGGACTGACGCATGTCCTCCTCGATTGAAGCGAGAGTCCCTGTCCACGTCGTAGGCGGCGGCCTGGCGGGCAGCGAGGCGACCTGGCAGCTGGTCCGGCGCGGTGTGCCGGTGGTGCTGCACGAGATGCGGCCGGTGCGGGGCACGGATGCGCACCACACCGACCGGCTGGCCGAGCTGGTGTGCTCGAACTCGTTCCGCTCCGACGATGCCATGCACAATGCCGTGGGCCTGCTGCACGAGGAGATGCGCCGGCTGGGCTCGCTGGTGATGCGGGCGGGCGATGCGCACAAGCTGCCGGCGGGCGGGGCGCTGGCGGTCGACCGCGACGGGTTCGCCGGCGAGGTGACGGCGGCGCTCGAGACGCATCCGCTGGTCGAGATCCGCCGGGAGGAGGTGGCTGGCCTGCCGCCTGCCGAGTGGGGCTCGTGCATCCTGGCGACCGGCCCCCTCACCTCGCCCGCCCTGGCGGCGGCGCTGCAGGCGGCGACCGGCGAGGGCGCGCTGGCGTTCTTCGATGCCATCGCGCCCATCGTCTACCGCGAGACGGTGGACATGGAGCGGGCCTGGTTCCAGTCGCGCTACGACAAGCCCGGGCCCGGCGGCACCGGCGCCGACTACCTGAATTGCCCGATGGAGCGCGACGAGTACGAGGCGTTCATCGACGCGCTGCTGGCGGCCGAGAAGACCGGCTTCAAGGAGTGGGAGACCAGCACGCCCTATTTCGAGGGCTGCCTGCCGATCGAGGTGATGGCGGAGCGCGGCCGCGACACGCTGCGCTTCGGGCCGATGAAGCCGGTGGGGCTGGTCGACCCCAGGACCGGCCGGCGGCCGTGGGCGGTGGTGCAGCTGCGGCAGGACAACGCGCTGGGCACACTGTTCAACCTCGTCGGCTTCCAGACCAAGCTGACCCATGGCGAGCAGAAGCGGGTGTTCCGGCTGATCCCGGGCCTGCAGGACGCCGAGTTCGCCCGGCTGGGAGGGCTGCACCGCAACACCTTCATCAAGAGCCCGCGCCTGCTCGACGGCCAGCTCCGGCTGAAGGCGGCGCCGCACCTGCGCATCGCCGGGCAGGTCACGGGCGTGGAGGGCTATGTCGAGAGTGCCGCCATGGGCCTGCTCGCCGGCATGATGGCGGCAGCCGACGCCAGGGGCGGGGAGCTGGCGCCGCCGCCGCCCGAGACGGCGATGGGCGCGCTCCTCCGGCACATCACCGGCGGCGCAGACGCCACGACCTTCCAGCCGATGAACATCAATTTCGGCCTCTTCCCGCCGCTGGCCCGGCCGATCAAGGCCAAGGCCGAGCGCAACCCGGCGCTGGCAGGCCGCGCGCTCAGCGCGCTGCAGGCGTGGCTTACAACCGAGGCGCGAGTTCCGGGCGAGGCTTGTTAAACGCGACAGATGGGCTAGAACCGGCCGCAACGCTGCGGAGGACGCTGCCGCGGCATCTGGACAGGAGCGCGGTGAAGGACGTGGCTGCCGAGGTGCGAGGCTTTCCGTTCCAGATTCGGGGCTCGCTGCAGACCGTCCTGTCGCTCCGCCTGCTCCGCCCCGACGATCCCGACCTGTTCCGCCTGCTGGTCGACAAGATCGCCCACAGCCCGGATTTCTTCCGCCAGGCGCCGATCGTGCTGGACGTGGCGCCGATCGCCCAGACGCCGCCGATCGATCTCGCGGCGTTCGTCGATCAGCTGCGCCAGCAGAAGCTCGTGCCGGTGGGCATCCAGAACGGCAGCCCCGAGTGGAACGAGGCCGCCGCCAAGGCCGGGCTCGCCGTGCTCGGCGCCGGCGGCACGGCACCGGCGTCGGGCCGTCCGCAGCAGCCGGCCGCGGCGACGGCTGCCCCGCCTCCCCAACCGCAGCATGTCGCCCGCGGGTCCGGCATGGTCGTCACGGAGCCGGTGCGCAGCGGCCAGCAGATCTATTGCGGCGATGGCGACCTCGTCGTGCTGGCCTCGGTCGGCAGCGGTGCCGAGGTGGCAGCGTCCGGGCACGTCCACGTCTATGGCGCGCTGCGCGGCCGTGCCTTCGCCGGGGTCGAGGGCGACAGCCGGTCGATGATCTTCTGCGACCAGCTGCACGCGGAATTGCTGTCGATCGGTGGCGTCTACCTGGTCAGCGAGGAGATCGACCGGGACGCCGTCGGACGGCGGGCGAGAGTGAGTTGCGCCAACGAGCGGTTGTTCGTGACCCCATTGCCGTGAGCACTGCCGCCGAGGCAGCGCCCATCTCTTCGTCCAGGAGGTCTCTTTGTCCAAGGTCATCGTCGTCACGTCGGGCAAGGGCGGCGTGGGCAAGACCACCAGTGCTGCCGCCCTCGGCACCGGTCTGGCCCTGCGCGGCAAGAAGACGGTCGTGGTCGATTTCGACATCGGCCTGCGCAACCTCGACCTGATCATGGGCTGCGAGCGCCGGGTGGTGTTCGATTTCGTCAACGTCATCAACGACGGCGTGCGGCTCAACCAGGCGCTGATCAAGGACAAGCGGGTCGAGAACCTGTTCATCCTCCCGGCGTCGCAGACCAAGGACAAGGACGCGCTGTCGGTCGAGGGCGTCGGCAAGGTCGTCGAGGAGCTGCGCAAGGAGTTCGAGTTCATCATCTGCGACAGCCCGGCCGGCATCGAGAAGGGTGCCACCATGGCGCTCTACTTCGCCGACGAGGCGGTGGTGGTGACCAACCCCGAGGTCTCCTCGGTGCGCGACAGCGACCGGATCATCGGCATCCTCAACAGCAAGTCGCGCCGCGCCGAGACCGGCGGCGAGCCGGTCAGGCAGCATTTGATGCTGACCCGCTACGATCTCGACCGGGTGGCCACCGGCCAGATGCTGAAGATCGAGGACGTGCTGGAGATCCTGGCCATCCCGCTGCTCGGCGTCATCCCGCAGGACAGGGCCGTGCTCGAGGCCTCGAACGTCGGCATGCCGGTGGTGCTCGACGAGAAGTCGGATGCCGGCAAGGCCTATGCCGACGCCGTGGGCCGGCTGCTGGGCGAGAAGATCGAGATGCGCTTCACCATCCCGCCGAAGAAGGGCCTGTTCGACTGGCTGCTGCGGAGGAGCGCGTGAGGTTCCTCGATTTCTTCCGCCTGAGCCGGCCGAAGCCGCCGACGGCCGACCTCGCCAAGCAACGCCTGCAAGTCATCATCGCCCACGAGCGCCACACCGGCGGGCCAGACTTCCTGCCGCTGCTGCAGAAGGAGCTGATCCAGGTCATCCGCAAATACATCGAGATCGACCCGGCGCGGGTGAAGTTCGGCATGGAGAAGGGCGACGGCGTGTCGGTGCTCGAGGTCAACATCGAGCTGCCGGCGGGCGGACAGAGCCGGGTGGCGGTGTAGGCAGGTTGATTTTTATACGGCTTAGCCGTATATGCAGATCGACTACACGTGGGACACGACCAAGGAGAGGGCGAACCGCCGGAAGCACGGCATTTCCTTCTATGAGGCTATCGCAGTGCTTCGTGATGTCGACCGGGTGGTCGAGGTCGATGATCGACAGGACTATGGCGAGCTGAGACTGAGAACCCTCGGCAGGGTCGGCCTGCGGGTTCTCGTGGTTATCACCACGCAGCCCGCTGACCATGAGATCCGGATCATCTCCGCACGCAAGGCCAACAGATATGAGCAAAAGGCGTATCATCAGAGTTTCGTTGGGTCCCGATGATCCGGTCCCGGTCGGCGATACCGACTGGGCGATGGTTGACGCCATGACGGATGAAGAGGTTACGGCTCGTGCTCTGGCAGACCCTGACGCGCAGCCTCTCACGCCAGAGCAGCTCGCGAGAATGCGGCGTGCCTTCCCCGATGTGGCAGCCATCCGGGAGCGGCTCAGCCTGACGCAGGAGCAGTTCGCACACACTTTCGGCATCCCGGTCGGCACGCTCCGCGACTGGGAACAGCGCCGCAAGGAGCCCGATGCGCCTGCCCGCGCCCTGCTGCGGGTGATCGAGCGCGAGCCGGAGGCGGTGCGGCGCGCGCTGGCGGCGTGACACCGTTGACAATTCTCGGGGCCGGCCCTCCTAACTGACCGTGTGATACGTGCGCCCATCGGACGAGGCGCGGCAGGAGGGGAGGCTAATATGCGGGCTCATTTACTAGGTCGGCGTGCTGCGCTTGGCGCGCTTTCGGCCGTTCTGCTGGGAGCCGCGGCACTCGCGGCGCCGGCGGCGGCGCAGACCGTGCAGATGATCAGCCACCGCTATCCGGCGCTGGAGCTCTTCGCCGCCAAGATGCGCGAGGCGGTGCCGGGGGTGACGGTCAACACCCAGCTCATGCCGTTCGACAAGGCCAACGAGCTGGCGACCATCGCCCTGTCGTCAAAGGCCGACACGCTCGACATCGTCTACGCCAGCGACGCGACCGTCCTGAAATACGCCAAGAACGGCTGGCTCCGGCCGCTCGACGACCTGTGGGCGAAGTACAAGGAGCAGTACGCGCTCGACGACATCCCGGAGTCGGTGCTCGACGGCTATCGCTATGACGGCAAGCTCTACGCCTTGCCGCACAACCTGAACGTCATGCTGTTCTTCTACCGCAAGGACCTGCTCGACGCCGCCGGCAAGCAGCCGCCGAAGACGATCCCCGAATATGCGGCGATGGCCAAGGAGATGAACTCGCCGATGCGCGCCGGCACCATCTCCTGCCTGAAGCCGGTCGACGCCGGGCTCAACGAGGCCCACTGGTACATGAACGCCATCGGCGACGGCTGGTTCGACGCCCAGAACAAGCCGATCTTCAACGATGCCAAGGGCGTCGAGGCGATCGAGACGCTGAAGACCGTCACCGCCTCGGCACAGCGCGGTTTCGCTGCCGCCGCCAACGACGAGTGCGCGCTGGCCTTCCAGCAGGATCTGGCGGTGATGGGCCTGCAGTGGGCGACGCGCGCCGCTTCGATGGACGATGCCGCCAAGTCGCGGGTGGTCGGCAAGATCGACTGGGCGCCGGCCCCCGGCGGCCATGCCCGGCTGTCGGGCGACGGCTACGCCATCTCGGCCTTCAGCAAGCAGGATCCCGATCTGCTGTTCCGCATCATCGCCTTCTCCTCCAACAAGGAGAACATGCGCGAGGCGGCGGCGCTGACCGTGCCGCCCCGGCAGTCGGTGCTGCGCGATCCGGAGCTGGCCGAGAAGTTCCGGCACTATCCGGCGGTGCTGGCGTCGCTGGACACCGCCGTGTCGTTCCCGCGCCTGCCGGAGTTCTACGAGGTCGGCGAGTTCATCACCCGCCGCGTGCTGCAGGCGGTGAACGGCGAGATGGAGACCCAGGCCGCCCTCGACGAGGCGGCCAAGGAGACGGCGGCACTGCTCAAGAGCCGCGGCTACAACTGAAGCATCGACCGACGGGCGGCGGGCAACGGCCCCGCCGCCCGATTTCCTGTCCCGGCCTTCGGAAAACGAGACGAGATGTACGCCCAGAAGGGCCTCTGGCTGTTCCTGGTACCGAGCGGGCTGATGATCTCGCTCGTCCTGCTCTATCCGCTGGGCTACGCCATCTATCTCAGCTTCTTCAACTACTACCTCGGCGGACAGGTGCCGCCGAGCTTCGTCGGCCTCGGCAACTATGGCGAGCTGCTGCAGGAACCGCGGTTCTGGAGCTCGCTGCGGACGACCGTGCTGATCGTCGCCGCCGCCGTCGGGCTGGAGTTCGCGCTCGGCCTGCTGGTCGCCTTCGGGCTCTACAAGCTGAGCTTCGGCGTCAAGACCTTCAACCTCCTGCTGTTCCTGCCGCACATCGTGACGCCGGTGGTGGCGGCGCTGTTCCTGCGCTGGATCTTCACCAGCCGCTGGGGCCTGCTCGACGCCATCATCATCGGCTTCAACGTCTTCCCGCCCGACTGGCTGGGCAGCCCCGGCTGGGCGCGCTTCACCGTCGTCGTCGCCGACGCCTGGAAGTTCACGCCGTTCATGATCCTGGTGCTCTATGCCGGGCTCAACACCGTCGACCACAGCCAGATCGAATCCGCCCAGATGGACGGCGCCGGCAACTGGACGGTGCTGACGCGCATCATGCTGCCGGCGATCCGGCCGCTGATCGTGTTCGTGCTGGCGATCCGCACCATGGACGCCTTCCGCTTCTTCGACAGCATCTACGTGCTGACCGCCGGCGGCCCCGGCACGGCGACCGAGACGCTGACGATCTATACCTACGCGCTGGCGTTCAGGCTGCTCGAGGTCGGCAAGGCCTCGGCGCTGGGGGTGCTGACGCTGCTGATCTCGGCCCTGGCGATCGCGGCCCTGATCGGCGTGATCTACCGCCGCGAGCGGGGCGCCTTCTGATGCGCCCGAGCCGCACCTCGCAGCTCTCGCTCTTCCTGGCCTTGTGCGCCTTCACGGCGATCAACCTGACGCCGATCATCTGGGCGTTCATGATCTCGATCAAGCAGCCGGTCGATGCCTTCGCCGTGCCGCCGGTGCTGATCTTCACGCCGACCTTCGAGTTTCATCACCAGGTGTGGGTGGAGAAGGAGTTCTGGCGCTTTCTCATCAACAGCGTCGTCATCGCCGTCGCCACGGTGCTGATCTCCGTCCCCATCGGCACCATGGCGGCCTTCGCGCTGTCGCGGATGCGCGGCTTCGGCAGCCGCGGCGTGCTGTTCGGCCTGCTGGCGATGCGGATGTTCCCGCACATCCTGCTCGCCATCCCGTTCTTCGTGCTGGCGCAGATGCTGAGCCTGATCGACACCTATGCCGCCATGGTGCTGGCGCTGGTGGCGATCAACCAGCCCTTCACCATCTGGCTGATGCGCAGCTTCTTCATGGAGGTGCCGCTGGAGCTGGACGAGGCCGCCTGCATCGACGGCTGCAACGTCTGGCAGACCTTCAGCAAGGTGGTCCTGCCGGTGGTGCGGCCGGGCCTGTGGGTGACCTCGCTGTTCAGCCTGCTGCTGGCCTACAACGAGTTCCTGTTCGCGCTGGTGCTGACCGGCCCCGCCACCAAGACGCTGCCGGTGGCCATTGCGGAATATGGCGCAGAGGACCTGAACTACTGGTCGCTGTCGGCGGCGGCGGCCATCGGCATCATGCTGCCGATCGTGCTGTTCATGATGGCGCTGCAGCGCCATCTGGTGCGGGGTATCGCCTTCGGCGCAGTGAAGGGGTGAGGAGATGCGGGCGGCTGAAGGTGCGATCGACTGCGACGTGCATCCCTCGGTGCCGAGCCTGCGGGCGCTGGTGCCCTATCTCGATCCCTATTGGCAGGAGATGGTCGAGGTCCGCGGCATCGACAGCTTCGAGAACCGCAGCTTCCCGATGATGGCGCCGATCAGCTCGCGGCCGGAATGGCGCGACGAGACCGGCCGGCCGGCGGCGAGGGTCGAGCGGATGCGCGCCGAGCTGCTCGACCACTGGGGGCCGTCGACCGCCATCTGCAACTGTCTCTACGGCGTGCAGATGATCAATGACGAGCACATGGCGACGGCCTTCGCCCGTGCCGTCAACGACTGGGTCGCCGCCGAGTGGCTGGACGAGGAGCCGCGCCTGCGCGCCTCGATCGTGATCGCCGGCCAGAACCCGGAGCTGGCGGTCGAGGAGATCGAGCGGCGAGCGCCGGACCGGCGCTTCGTGTCGGTGCTGATGCTGGTGATGGGCGAGCTGCCGCTGGGCAAGAGCTTCCACTGGCCGATCTACCGCGCCGCCGAGCGGCATGGCCTGCCGATCGTGATCCATCGCGGCAGCGCCTACCGCCATCCGGTAACGGCGTCGGGCTGGCCCAGCTACTTCGTCGAGGACTATGTCGACCAGACCCAGGCCTTCCAGGCCCAGCTCGGCAGCCTGATCAGCCACGGCGTGTTCCAGAAGTTCCCCGAGCTCAAGGTGGTGCTGGCGGAGTCGGGCGTCACCTGGCTGCCGGCCTTCATCTGGCGCTTCTCCAAGACCTGGCGCGGCCTGCGCATCGAGGTGCCGTGGGTCGACCGCTCGCCGGTCGAGATCTGCCGCGAGCATGTGCGGCTGACCATCCAGCCCTTCGACGCCCCTGCGGATCCGAAGGAGGTGCAGCGCGTTCTCGACCATGTCGGATCGGACGACATGCTGCTATATTCTTCCGACTATCCACACTGGCAGTTCGAGGGCGACGCCCTGCTGCCGGAAGGACTGTCCGCCGACTTGCGGCGCAAGCTGATGGTGGACAATCCGCTGGCGACCTTCGCGCGGCTGGGAGGCCCGAAATGACGCTGGATGTGCTCGACCGCCCGGAAATCGCCGACGACGAGGCGGTCTCGACGGTGCGCGCCAAGCCCGCCAAGCTCGGCATCATCGACTGCGACTGCCACCCGACCGTCCGCAACATCAACGACCTGAAGCCCTATCTCTCCAGGCGCTGGTGGGAGCGCATCGAGATGCTGGGGCTGCGGCCGCGCCACGGCTTCGCCAACGGCGACCCCTACCCCAAGGCGGCACCGCGCGCCGCCCGCCGCGACGCCTGGACGCCGGAAGGCCACCAGCCGGGCAGCGACCTCGCCTTCATGCGCGAGCACTATCTCGAGCCCTACAACATCGAGTGCGCCATCCTGAGCCCGCTCAACCCCACGGGCCAGGGCGACCAGAACCCCGAGTTCACCAATGCCATGTGCACGGCGGTGAACGACTGGCAGCTCGATGTCTGGGTGCACCAGGACGAGCGCCTGAAGGCGTCGATCCTGGTGTCGTACGAGGACGCGCCGGCGGCGGTGGCCGAGATCG
Organism: Geminicoccus sp.; assembly: GCA_035326425.1. Classification (GTDB taxonomy): domain Bacteria; phylum Pseudomonadota; class Alphaproteobacteria; order Geminicoccales; family Geminicoccaceae; genus CALKJU01. Next base: position 16,039 of record DAOLFG010000044.1, read on the forward strand.
AGAAGCGCGCCGGCGATCCGGGCTTCGCGCAGGTGCTGCTGATGACCCGCACCAGCGAGCTGCTCGGCCGGCGGCGCTACTGGCCGATCTACGAGGCGGCCGAGCGGCACGGCATCCCGGTCGGCATCCACGTCTTCGGCTACAGCGGCTATCCGGTCAGCGGCACCGGCTGGCCGTCCTACTATCTCGAGGAGATGGTCGGCCATTCGGCCGCCTGCCAGTCGATGGTAGCCAGCATGGTCCTCGAGGGCGTGTTCGAGCGCTATCCGGGGCTCAAGGTCATCAACATCGAGGGCGCCTTCGGCTGGTTCCCGTCCTTGTGCTGGCGGCTCGACAAGCACTGGGCGCGGATGCGCGCCGAGGTGCCGCACCTGAAGCGGCCGCCGTCGGAATATCTGCGCCAGCACCTGTGGATCACCACCCAGCCGATGGAAGAGCCGGAGAACCCGCAGCACCTGCTCGATCTCATGGAGTGGACCGGCTGGGACCGGCTGCTGTTCGCCACCGACTACCCGCACTGGGACTTCGACGATCCGGCCAAGGCCCTGCCCGCCTCGCTGAGCCGCGAGAAGCGCGAGCAGATCTGCTCCGGCAACGCCAAGAAGCTGTTCCGCCCGTTCTGATGGCCAGGCATGTCGTCGCTGCCGCCGCCGACATCCCCGACGGCGGCAGCAAGCTCGTCGAGATCAAGGGACGGCCGATCGCCATCTTCAACGTCAAGGGCGAGTTCTTCGCGCTCTACGACAAGTGCCCGCACGAGGGCGGCAGCCTGTGCAAGGGCAAGCTGACCGGCCTCGTCGAATCCGACGGGCCTGGCGACTACAAGCTGTCGCGCAAGGGCGAGATCGTCCGCTGCTCCTGGCACGGCTGGGAGTTCGACCTGCGCACCGGCAAGTCCTGGTGCGATCCGCGCCGGGTGCGGGTGAAGAACTACGCCGTCTCGGTGGAGCCGGGAACGCGGCTGGTCGAGGGGCCCTACGTGGCCGAGACCTTCCCGGTGAGCGTCGAGGGCGAGTACGTCGTGGTCGAGGTGTGAACGCGGTCATCCGCTGGCTGCTCGATTCCGATCCCTCGATCCGCTGGCAGGTGCTGCGCGATCTCGCCGGCGGCGAGCCCGAGGCCATCGCCGCCGAGCGTGGACGCATCGCCTCGGAAGGCTGGGGCGCCCAGCTCCTGGCGCTGCAGACGCCCGAGGGTCATTGGGGCGACGACCAGCGCCACGGCTGGATGACCACCACCGATGCGCTGACCCTGCTGCGGACGCTGGGCGCCGATCCGGCCGGGGTGAAGGTGCGCGCGGCGATCGGGCTCGTGCAGGAGCGGATCGCCTGGTGGCAGCTCGACGGCCGGCCGTTCTTCGACGGCGAGACCGAGGCCTGTATCAACGGCAGGATCCTGGCGGCCGGCGCCTATTTCGGCGCCGATGTCGACCGGCTGGCCGAGCGGCTGCTGGCCGAACAGCTCGCCGACGGCGGCTGGAACTGCGAGGCGCCGCCGAGCATCCGATCCTCGTTCCACAGCACCATCTGCGTCCTCGAAGGGCTGCTCGAATACGAGAGGGCGAAGGGCCCCGACGCCGCCGTCACCGATGCCCGGACAAGGGCCCAGGACTACCTGTTGGATCGCGGGATGCTGCGATCGCTGTCGACCGGCGAGATCATCGACCCGCGCTGGACGCGCTTCGCCTTCCCGACCATCTGGCACTACGACGTGCTGCGCGGGCTGGATTACCTGCGCAGCGCCGGCGCGGCACCCGACGAGCGGCTGGCCGAAGCCGTGGCCATCGTCGAGCAGCGGCGCCACCAGAACAAGCGCTGGCCGCTCAACGTCCTGCACCCGGAACGACAGCGGATCGCGCTGGAGATCGAGGGCGGGAAAGGCCGGGCCAGCCGCTGGAACACGCTGCGCGCCATGCGCGTGCTGGACTGGTACGGCGGTCGAGGCAGCATCGGCCCGGCCGCGCCCGTGCAGACCGGAGATCGCTCCCGGGCATGACGGCGGCGACGGCGCGGCCGCCGGGCCGCCCCGTGCGATCGCGACAATATAATGCAGTATCTACGCGTATTTTATCTACTTTTGCGCGATTATTAATCTTGCTTTTTCGCGCATAAAGAGAATATGACCCAGGCTCCGTGGCCGATTCCCGGTTGCCCCCTTTGGCTCGCATGACTTGGACGAGTCGAGCATGGCGGTAGATCGCGGGTTGGCGCTTGTAGTCACGAGAGCCAGCATACCATGTATCGACGCGACGTTCTCTCAAGAGCGACAGTAACAGCGTTTTCCCTTTGCCTGCCTGCGACACATCTACTGGCGAGCCAGGCATGCGAGGTCGATCCCAAGCCGGACGATTCCAGCACGACTTCCCGAATCGTGTCGGTGCACAACCATGCGGAGCTGAAACAAGCGGTGGAGAGCGCGCTACCCGGCGACCGGATCGTGCTGGCCGACGGGATCTATACGGGCCCGTCCCTCACTTTGGCCTCGCAGGGCACGGAAGCCGCGCCGATCGTCATCGGGGCACAGAATCCGCTCGAGGCGACGATAAGGTCCGGCATCCGGATCACCGGCCAGTTCAACATCGTCCAGGGACTCGACATCCAGCAGGCCGGCGTCGTCGTTTCGGGCCTGCACAACAGGGTCACGCGCTGCAGGATGGCGGACAATCCCGGCACGGCCGTCGTCTTCGAGTCCGGGTCGGACGGGACCATCGATCATTGCGACATCACGGTACGACAGTTCGTGCCCGGGGTCGTGGTCGAGGGAGCGCGGCGTGACGGCATCCTGGTCAGCAGCCGCCCGGAGAGGAAGTTCTTCCGCGCCACCATCGCCAAGAACTGGATCCACGACCTCGGGCCCAGGCCGACCTCCGACTACCATTCGGCCGCCATGCACGCGATCGCCCTGGGCGAGACCGCCGCCTGGTCCGACGTGGAGCTGTCGAACCTGGTCGAGGACAACCTGATCGAGAACTGCATAGCCGGCGATGGTGTCCTGGAGCCGAAGACGCCGGGCAACATCATCCGACGGAACACCATGGTCGACTGTCCGAAGGGCCGCATGATCAACCGGCAGGGCTGGAACAATGTCTGGGAGGAGAACTGGATCGAACGCTGCGGTGGAATGGACCTCTTCAGCCGGGTCGAGGCACGTCGGAACGTGATCGTCGACGGCGGCCGCCTCAGCATCGGTGCCGGAAACCAGGAATGGAACGTCGCCGACGTGAAGAGCGCCAAGGGGGCCCAGCCCTATCAACGATCGAACGAGGTCCTCCTGGAAGGCAATGTGGGACGCCTGCTGGTCGGCCTGACCTACAGCGGCTTCCTCCTGCCGGCACTGAACACGAGAGTGCTCGGCCATTCGGGCGCCATTCAATACGGCATGCATATCGGCACGATGATCCAGAGCGCCGCCCTGGCCGAAGGCGAGATGGCGAGGAAGCTCGGCCGCGCCGATGTCGGCCCGTCGGCCGCATAGCCCCACCACCCCATGGCGGGGCTCTATGCGGTGTTGCGGTGCCACTCGATCTGCGGGATGTCGACCTTGGGCGAGGTCGGCCAGCCGTCGCCGCGCTGGCTGTTGAGGCTGCGATAGGGTGCCCGCACGAACGGCTTATCGGGCAGGCCCACCAGCCGGCCGTCCTTCACCCAGGCGAGATCCTGGCCATAGAGCTCGGAGACCAGGATGTCCTGCAGGCGGCGCAGGGCATCGGCGTGCCGGGGATCGCCGGCGAGGTCGGCCGTCTCGTGCGGATCGCTCTCGATATCGAACAGCTGCGAGGCGTTGCCGGTGCCGTAATAGATCAGCTTGTAGCGGCCCTGGCGGACCATGCGGGTGGCGTGGTCGCCCTCGCTGCACTCGCCGTAGAGCCGGTCGCGCTTCCTCTCGCCGACCATCGACATGCCCTCGACCGTGTCGGGTATCGGGATGCCGCAGAGGTCGAGCAGGGTCGGCATCACGTCCTGGATGCCGACGAGCCGGTCGTCGACGCGACCGGTGGCGACACGCGCGTCGCCCTTGGCCGGCACCAGGATCATCGGGATGTTGGCCGACTTCTGGTAGAACACGCGCTTGGCCACCATGTGGTGGTCGCCCAGCATGTCGCCGTGGTCGCTCATGAAGCAGAGGATGGTGTCGTCGAGGATGCCCTCCATGCGCAGCGTGCCGATCAGGTAGCGGATCTGGTGGTCGATCTGCGTGCACAGCGCGTAGAAGGCGCGGCGCGCCGCCTGGATCTGCGCCGGATTGTACTGGCTGGTCCGCTGGTAGAGCGCCGAGATCGCGAACGGCAGGCTTCCGGGATCACCGACCCAGCCGCCCATGCGCGGCTGGTCGATCTCGATGTCGCGATAGAGGTCGAGATAGGCCTGCGGCGGCACCAGCGGCGGGTGCGGGTGGCGGAAGCCCAGATACCAGAAGGCCGGCCGCGTCGGGTCGCGGCGCTTGATGGTGCGGGCCATGCTGCGCGCCGCCCAGGCGGTGGGATGGGTGTGCTCGGGGAGATGCCAGGGCCGGTAGTGGTACTGATTGTTGCTCATGCCGTGGTCGAACTGGCGGCCCGGATGGCCGATGTCGCCGAGATAGATGTCGTAGTCGTCGAGGGTGCCCCACTGCGACCGGCCCTCGTCGTCGAGGATCACGGAATCGAAGCCGATGCGGTCGCGCTGCGGCGTGACGTGCAGCTTGCCGACGGCGTCGGCCTGGTAGCCGGCATCGCGGAAGGCCCGGGCCAGCGTCGTGACCTTCGGGAACGTCAGGGTGTCGTCGAAGATGCGGTCGCCGTGGGTGCGCGGCGTCTGGCCGGTCATCAGCGTGCGGCGGGCCGGGATGCAGACCGGGCACTCGGAATAGGCGTTGCGGAAGCGGACGCCGCACTGCGCCAGCTCGTCGAGGCCCGGCGTCTGGATCGACGGATGGCCGGCGATGCCGAAGAGGTCCGCGGACCAATGATCGGTGACGATGAGCAGCACGTTCGGTCGATCGGTCATGCCATCCCCGGTTGTTGCTTCGTTGCGGCCCCGTAGCTCCTGACAGAGCGAGTGGACGGGGACAAGCGCCCGCAGGTTTCAGCTGCCGTGCGCGAACGCAGCGCGGCGGCGGCCGGCGCCGCGGACCTCACGGAGGCGATGGCGGCCTCAATCCCGCCAGCCGGCCGGCGGCCTGCCGGTGAAGCCCGCCATCTGCGCGTCGAGGGCGCGCCTGAAGGCCGGCCGCGCTTCGCCGCGCGCGACATAGGCGGCAAGGTTCGGATACTCGTCGACGATCGCTCCCCGCGTGGTACGCAGTACCGACACCATCATCAGGTCGCCCGCGCTGAACGCGCCGTCGAGCCATTCGGCATCGCCCAGCCGATGCGAAAGTTCGCCCAGGCGCTCGTGGACGCGCTCCTCCACCACGGGCAGGCGTGCCTTCGACCAGCTCTTGTCGCGCTCGACAACCTTGGTGAAGAAGAGATCCCGGATGGGCAGCTCGACCGTGTTGAGAGCGGCGAACATCCATCCGATCGCCCGCGCCCGCGCGTTGGCGTCGTCGGGCAGCAGGCCCGCATGGCGCTGGGCGATGTGGAGCACGATGGCCCCCGACTCGAACAGGACGAGCCCGTCCTCCTCGTAGATCGGCACCTGCCCGAAGGGCTGGAGTGCTCGATGCGCCGGCTCCTTGTGCGCGCCGAAGGCCAGGTGGCGCACATCGTAGGGCTGGCCCACCTCTTCGAGCGCCCAGCGGGCGCGCAGATCGCGCACCAGGCCCCTGGCGAGATCGGGTACCCAGTCGAACGCGGTGACGGTCACGGTCATCGGTGGTCTCCAGGAATGTTGTCCGCTGCTGCCGGCGGGTGGGCCGGCAGCAGGTGGGCTATTCGTCTGCCGCGACGGCCGCCGTCGGCAGGCCGGGCCCGGCCTGGGCCCGCGCCGGCAGGTGGTGCAGCAGGACCGGGACGGCCAGTGCCGCGCTCAAGGTCAGGCAGGCGCTGAGCGCAGCCGTCAGCCGCATCGACAGCACGAACGCCGCGTTCGCGGCCTCGCGCAGCTCGATGCCCGACGGGCCGGGCATGGTTCGCGCCACGGCCAGCGTGTCGGTAAAGCTCAGACCGGCGGCCGCCGCGTCCGTCATGGCGAGCCGGTAGAGCAGCAGGGCCACGCTGCCGAGGACGGCGATGCCGAGCGCACCGCCCAGCTCGCCGCCGGTCTCGGAGATCGCCGAGGCTGCACCGGCGCGCTCGGGCGGGGCGGCGGCGACGATCAGGTCGGTGCAGAGGGTCATGACCATCGAGATACCGAAGAACATGGCGATCAACGCCGCCACCGCGGCCTCCAGGCCGTACCGGCCGTCCGCCAGGGCCAGCAGGAGAAGGCCCGCGGCGCAGAGCGCAAGCCCGCCGCCGACGATGATCGCCGGGCGGATGCTGCGAGCGAGCCCCGGCGCTGCCATGGCGCCGATGATCGAGGCGATGGAGGGCGGCACGGTCCACAGGCCGGCAACGAGCGGGCTCAGACCTAGAACGAGCTGCAGATATTGTGCGATCAACAGCATGGCGCCGAGGCAGACGAAGACCGCCAGCATATTGGTCGCCACCGCGGTGCCGAAGGCGCGGCTGCGGAAGAGGGCGAGATCGATCAGCGGCTCCGACAGGCGACGCTGACGATGGACGAACAGCCAAGCGAGGCCGATCCCCGCCGCCAGCGAGAAGATCGGCGGACCGGCGAGCCCGTGCTCGGCTAGCCGCTTAGTGCCCCAGATCGAGGCCAACATGGCCGCGATCGACAGGGCGGCGCTAGCGATGTCGAAGCGGCCCTGACCCGGATCGCGATACTCCGGGAGCAGCAGCGGCCCGAGAGCCAGGAGCAGCAGCATCACCGGCACATTGAGCAGGAATACCGAGCCCCACCAGAAGTAATGGAGCAGCAACCCGCCGCAGAGCGGGCCGATCACCGAGCCGACGGAGAAGCTGCTCGCCCAAACACCGATCGCCACGCTGCGCTGCGCGTCATCGTGGAACATGTTGCGGATCAGTGAGAGCGTCGACGGCATCAACGTCGCACCGGCGATCCCGAGCAGGGCCCGGGCCACGATCAGCATCTCCGCACTGGTCGAGAAGGCGGCCAGCACCGAGGCGCAGCCGAAGGCGGCGGCGCCGGTCAGCAGCAGCCTGCGTCGGCCGATGCGATCACCGAGCGTGCCCATGGTGATCAGCAGGCCCGCCACCAGGAAGCCGTAGATATCGACGATCCAAAGCATCTGGCTGCCGCTGGGCGCGAGATCCGCAGCCAGCGCAGGCACTGCTAGATAGAGGACGGTGAGATCCATCGAGATCAGGATGGTCGGCAGCGACAGCACCGCGAGGCCGACCCATTCGCGGCGCGTGGCCTTTTGCGCAAGGCTCATACGGTCTCCATCCGGAACGTGCGGGCGTTGTAGACCGAGTCCGGCACCCGCAGCCGCTCGTCCGCGGCATAGAGCGTGCGAAGCTCGGCCAGGTTCTGGTCGGGGTCGAGCGACAGCGCTGCCAGCCGGTCGAGCAGGGCCAGCCGCTCGTCGCCGATCGCCTCGTCCGGCCGCGGCATCGCCCCCCAGCAATCCCAGGGTAGCATCTCCATGCCGTCGAGGGCGGCGACGTCGCGAATGACGTTGCCGGCGATGAACCAGAGCCCTCGTATGTCGAAGATGCCGAACATCGCGGGATCCGCCTCGCCCGTCCGACAGCGCCGCCAGGCCTCGCCGGCTACCAGGAAGCGGTGACGCGGCACGTCGAGCGGGTCGAAATCGGGCTTCAGCCGGCTGCGCTGGAGCTCGTCGAGCTGGGCGTCGACCATCACCCAGCAGTCCCGTCCGGCGTTCCAGTATTCGGCCACCCAGTGATCGACGATGCATTCGGGCGAGAAATAGGTGGCGAAACCGCAGCGGGCGCGCGCCGGGACGCCATGACGGCGCAGCAGCGCCACCGTCAGGACGGTGAAGCTGCGGCAGGTGCCGATGGTGCGCCGCTCGGCCGGGCGGGGCCGGTCGAGCGGCCGCGGGTCCAGCTCCAGCGCCCGGTCCAGCATGGCGCGCACGGAGCGGATATGCGTCTCGGCGCGGCGCTCCTCGGTCGGCTCGACGCCGTAGTTGGACAACCAATGCTCGTGCAACAGGATGCCGGGCACGATGCCGGCGAGGGCTGCGACATTGCCCGGCAGCGCATCGAGCAGCGGCCCGTGCGGCCCCGGGTCGGTCATCGGCCCGGGGCGGAGGAAGGCCGGGTCGGGCGTCATGCGACCGGCCGCTCGGCCAGATACTCGGCCAGCATGTCGAGGCTCTCGCTCCAGCCGCCGCGGTGGCTGTCGCGGGTCTCGACGCTGTCGAACACCGCCTGGTGCAGGGTCAGCCGGGTCTTCGCACCCTCCTCGGCCAGGGTGATGGTGACCAGCGTCTCGGGCGATTCCGTGCCGTCGTCGCGCTCCCAGACGAAGGTGAAGGCGATCTTCTCCGGCGGCGAGACCTCGCGGTAGACGCCGTGCAGCCAGTGGTCCTTCTCGCCGCGCTCGCGCATGCAGAAGCGGTACTTGCCGCCGGGTCGCGGATCCATGTCGCAATGCGCCAGCGCGAAGCCGCGCGGTCCCCACCAGCGCACGATGTGCTCGGGACTCGTCCAGACCTTGAAGACGAGCGGACGCGGCGCGTCGAGCAGGCGCGTCAGCAGCAGCACGCGCTCGGCCGGCGGTGCGGCGCCGAGGTCGACCTGGGCGGCCATGGCTTTCATCATCCGTGCGCAGGGCATGGCGCGCCCTCCCTCAGGCAGGTCACTTTATTTAACTGACTGGATAAATGCTAGGTACGTCGGCTGTCAAGCCGGGCCGAAGCGGTCACCGAGAGTTGACCGGCCTATCCGGAGCTGGTCGACGGGAGGGGCGGCAGCCCCCTCTCCACCACCTCCCCCACCCGCCGCCGCAGCTCGGCCAGATCCAGCGGCTTCTCCATCACCGGGACCTCGGCCTCGGCGAGGAACCGGCTGGCGTCGGCGCCCAGGGTGTCGCCGGTGACGAAGATCATGCGGGCGGCGAGCTCGGGACGCTGGGACTTCAGCTCGCGCCAGAGGCCGGGGCCGTCGAGGTCGGGCATGCGCAGGTCGCTGACGATGATGTCGGGAGTGAGCGCGGCGAGCAGCGACAGGGCCTCGCGGCCGCTCCTGGCCAGGGTGACCTCGTAGCCGTCGCGGCTCAGGATCTCGCGGACGAGGTCGGCGAGCTCGACCTCGTCGTCGACCACCAGCACGCGGCCGCGGCCCGAGGGCCCGGGCTCGATCCGGGCGGGCTCGCCATTGGCGACCTCGCGCAGGCTCAAGGGCAGCGTCACGACGAAACGGCTGCCGCGGCCGGGCTCGGTCTCGACCTCGATGCGGCCGCCATGACCGCTGACGATGCCGTGGCAGAGCGACAGGCCGACGCCGACGCCCATGCCCTGCGGCTTGGTGGTGAAGAACGGCTCGAAGATGCGCTTGCGCACCTCCTCGGGCATGCCGGGGCCGTTGTCCTCGACGGTGAGCGCCACCTCGCCGTGGCGGTGCTCGGAGCGCAGCACCAGGCGGCGCGGACCCTCGACCTGCTGCATGGCGTGCTGGGCGTTGACGATCAGGTTGGTGAGGACCTGGTGGAGCTGGTCGGAATCGCCCCAGACCGCCGGCAGCTCCGTGTCGAGCTGGCGCACCACCTCGATGTCGGCGGTGCGCAGGCCGTAGGCCGCGAGCTCGAGGGCGGCCTCGACGACGTGGTTCAGCGCCACCGGCCCGAACTTGGGCGGCTTCTGCCGCGCCATGGCGAGGAAGGCCTTGACGATGCGGGCACAGCGGTCGGCGGCGGCGTGGACGCGCTCGGCACGGCGGCGGCTCGGCTCGTCGGGGGCGAACTCCTCGAGCATGGAGGAATAGCCGACGACGACCGAGAGCGGGTTGTTGAGCTCGTGGGCGACGCCGGCCAGCAGCGAGCCCAGGGCCGCCAGCTTCTCGGACTGGTGCAGCGCCTCGCGCTGGCGCTGGATCTCGGCCTCGGCGGCCTTCTGCTGGCTGAGGTCGATGACACTGGTGACCATCGCCCGCTCGCCGGCATACTCGATCACGCGCGAGCTCATACGCGCCGGGAAGACCGAGCCGTCCTTGCGGCGGACCATCAGGTCGTAGCCCTGGATCTCGCCGTCGCGGCGCAGCCTCTCGAGGAAGGGCGCCCGCTCGGCGGGATTGCCCCAGAGCTGGTGCTTGTCCAGGGCGTCGAGCCCCTCGGCCGTGTGCTGCAGCAAGTCGAGATAGGCCGGGTTGACGAACAGCACGCGAAAATCGGCGAGGCGCAGCACCACCAGCGGCACCGGATGCGCCTCGGCGAACTGGCGGAATCGCTGCTCGCTCTCCTTCAGCGCCCGCTCGGCCGCCTTCTGGGCGCTGATGTCGACGTCGAAGCCGCCGATATGGGTGATGGCGCCGCCGGCGTCGCGGACCGGGAAGCGGATGACCATGGTCCAGGCATAGTCGGTCATGTCCTCGAGATATTCCTCGTGGACGGTCGGCTGGCCGGTCTCGATCACCTCCAGGTCGTAGCCGCGGACCATCCGGGCGGCCTCGGGCGTCAGCACGTCGGCGGCGGTACGGCCGATCATCTCCTCGACCGGCCGGCCGAACACCTTGGCCATCTCGCGGTTGGCCATCAGGTAGCGGCCGTCCACGGACTTCAGGTACATGCCGACCGGCGCGTTCTCGAGGAAGCCGGCGAGCCGGGCCTCGCTCTCGCGCAGGGCCTGCTCGGCCTTGCGCTCCTCGGTGATGTCGCGGCCGACCGACTGGTAGCCGGTGACGCGCCCCTCGGCGTCGAACAGGGCGCGGTTGGTCCAGGAGAACCAACGGACGCTGCCGTCGGGCAGGGCCCGCTCGTTCTCGCCGATGTCGACGGGATTGTCGGGGGTGAGCGCCAGCATGCGGCGGCGGAGATCCGCCTTCACCCGCGGCGCCACGCTGTCGAAGAAGTCCTGGCCCAGCAGCTCCTCCAGCGGCCTGCCGTGCAGCCGGCAGTCGGCGTCGTTGGCGAAGGTGCGGCGGAAGCGGGCGTCGAAACGGCCGATGGTCTCGGTCTGGTCCTGGACGACCGTGCGATAGCGCTCCTCGCTCTCGCGCAAGGCGCGCTCGGCGCGCTTCTGGGCGGTGATGTCGCGGCCGACCGACTGGTACTCGACCAACCGGCCCTCGCGGTCGAACAGCGCCCGGTCGGTCCACATCTCGACGCAGGGCGAGCCGTCGGGGCCGGGCCCGTCCATCTCGTAGGTGATCGTCGGCCGCTCCGGCGTCAGCTCGGCGAGCTGGCCGGTGAACCGGCGCTGCTGCTCGGGCGTCATCAGGTCGAGGACCGAGGCGCCCAGGAGCTCCTCGCGCGAGCCGCCGAGCTGGCGGGCATAGGCGAGGTTGACGAAGGTGAAGCGGAAGTCCGGGCTGAAGCGGGAGATGAACTCGACCTGGTCCTCGACGACGGTGCGGAAGCGCTCCTCGCTCTCGCGCAGCGCCTGCTCGGCGCGGCGCTGCTCGGTGATGTCGCGCATGTAGGCGACGAAGCGCGCCGCCGCCTGGTCGCCCGGCGTCGCCACCACCACCAGCTCGACCGGGAACTCGTGGCCGTCGGCATGCAGCGCCGGCAGCTGCAGGCGCTTGCCGATGATGCGGGTCTCGCCGGTCTCGAGGTGGCGGCCGAAGCCGCCGCGATGGGCCTCGCGCATGGCGGGCGGCACCAGCAGCTCGGCCATGTCCTGGCCCAGCACCTCGGCGCGCGACCGGCCGAAGGTGCGCTCGGCCGCGGCGTTGAACTCGACGATCCGGCCGCTGCCGTCGATGCCGATGACGCAGTCGAGCGCCGCCTCCAGCACGATCTCCTTGACCCGCTCGCTGGCGCGCAGCGCGATCTCGGCGCGGCGCTGCTCGGTGGTGTCGCGGCCGATCGACTGGTACTCGACCAGCCAGCCCTGCGGGTCGAACACCGCCCGGTCGGTCCACTGCTCGTAGCGGACGCTGCCGTCGGGCTGCGGCAGGGTGAGGTCGTAGGTCGTGGTCGGCCGCTCCGGGCTGAGGTCCGCCCAGTGGCGCAGCACCTCGTCGCGCGCCGCCGCCGGCAGGTTCTCGAGGTCGTTGTAGTCGGCCAGCATGCGCTGGCGGCTCATGCCGCGATGCCGGCAGAACGCCTCGTTGGTGAAGGTGATCGCACCGTCCGGCCGCTGGCGGATGATGAACTCGGTCTGTGCCTCGACGACACCGCGGTAGCGCTCCTCGCTGTCGCGCAGCGCCTCCAGCACCCGCTCGCGCTCGCTGACGTCGCGCTTGACGGCGACGAAGTGGATCAGCCTGCCGGACGCATCGTGCAGCGGCGAGATGGTGGCGTCCTGGATCAGGTCGTGGCCGTGCTTGTGGCGGCTGATCAGCCGGCCGGTCCAGGTGCCGCCGGCGCGCACCGTCCGGTCGATCTCGTCGAAGAAAGCGTCGCCGTGGTGATCGCTGCGCAGCAGCTGCGCCGGTGTCTTGCCGATGGCCTCCCGGGCGGTGAAGCCGGTGAGGCGGGTGAAGGCCGGATTGACGTAGACGAGGGCGTAGTCGGGCGTGGAGATCTCGACCGAATCGCCCGTCTGGTCGATGGCCGCCGCCAGCATCGCCAGCTCGCGCTCGTGCTGCCGGCTCTCGGTGACGTCGGTATAGGTCGAGACCAGCAGCCCGTCGGGCAGGCGGCGGCGATGCACCTGCACCAGTCGCCCGCCGGGACGCGGCTCCTCGTAGCTGTAGGACGGGGTGGTCAGCAGATGCTCGAGCCGGCGCTGGACGGCGGCCTCCAGCTCCTCCTCGCCGTCCACGGCCTCGTCGCCGGGCCGGAGGTCGCCGCGGCGCAGGCGGTCGCGGATGAAGTCGGCCACCGGCGTGCCGGGCTTGGCTAGCTCGGCAGGAAAGCCGTAGAGCCACATGAAGCCGTCGTTGACGAGCAGCACGCGCCCGCGATTGTCGACCAGGGTGACGCCCTCGGCGATGTTGGCCAGCACCGCCTCCAGCTTGCGGGTCTGGTCGGCCAGCGCCTCGGCCTGGTCGCGGCGCTGCGACACGTCGCTGGTCAGCAGCACGCGGCCGCCGCCCGCCATCCGGCTCTCGCGCACGCGCACCCAGCGGCCGTCGACGACGCGATGCTCGTGATCGGAATGGTCCTGGCGGCGCATCGCCAGCCGGCGGGCGACGAAGTCCTCGCCCATATCGGGATGATAGATCGGTCCGCTGGCGAGGCCCTCGCGGATCCAGTCCTCGAAGCGGATGCCCGGGCGGAGTGCCGCCCGCAGGTTGGCGGTGAGGTGCAGCGGATAGCGGCTGTTGTGGTAGACGAGACGGTCGTCGGCATCCCAGATCGCCAGCCCGTCCATCAGGCTCTCGGCCGCGGCCTCGAAGCGCGTGCTGACGACGTCGAGCTGGCGCCTGGCCGCGAAGGCCTCGCTGACGCGGTCGGCGAGCGTGCGCCACATGCCGGGAAGCCGCGGCAGCGGCCTGGACCGGCCGCGGCTCTCGGCGTGGACGTGGTCGACCAGCGTCAGGGCCGGGCGGACGAACAGCCGCTGCAACAGCCATTGCGCCAGCACCAGCGCCAGCGCCAGGCCGGCCAGGATCAGGGCCGAGGGCAGGAACGCCGGCAGGATCGCGGCGTCGAGCTCGGCCGCCGGCACGATCCACAGCATGCGCAGCGGCGTGGCCTCGATGGGCTGCGCCATCACCCAGCTGTCGCCCAGCCGGCGGAAGTCCCCGCCATCCCGCAGCAGCTCGTCGGACGCGATGCCGGCCAGCGAGGTCGGCAGCACGTTGGCCAGTGCCGGCGCCTGCTCGGCCCCGGCCACGGGCATGCCGGGGCCGGCGACGACGCGGCCGTCGCCGTCGACGATCCAGGCCCGGCCCAGCGGAAGCTGCGAATGCCCGAGAAAGTCGGCGAAGAACGGCAGGACGATATCGGTGCCGACGACGCCGGCGAAACGCTGGCCGTCATAGACCGGAGCGGCGTGGCTCATCATCCAGCCGGCGCCGTTGCCGTCGACATAGGCCGGCGTCCAGAAGCTGTCGCGTCCGGGATTGGCGTCGGGGGTGGCGCCGCGGACGATGTCGTAGTCGAACCAGCTCTGGAACCATGGCCCGAGGTTGGTGAAGCCGCGGTCGGCGACCAGCTCGCGGCTGCCGGCGAAGGGATAGACGCTGGCGAGATCGGCATGGGCCGAGAAGTAGTAGGACCAGCGGAGATAGGGCGTGTCGGCGTGGCCGAGCCACATCTGCTCCATGAGCCCCAGCGCCATGTCGATCTCGGCAGGATCGGGGCGGAGCCCGGAGAGCAGGCCCGGGGCGCCGACCAGGTTGCCGCTGCGCGCCGCCTCCGGCCGGCCGGCGATGTCGTCGAGGTAGACGCCCTCGGCGATCCCCGCCGCCGGATCGGCGGGCATGTGGCGCAGGAAGCCGCGCAAACGCGCCGGCTCGGCCGCTTCGCTGTCCAGGCCGGCCTCGGCGGCGCGACGCAGCCGCTGCACATAGTCGCGCACCGGCTTCATCGCCGTGCCGAGCGCCAGCCGCTGCTCGGCGGCGGTGCGCGACAGCCCCTCCAGCATGGCGACGCGCTGCTCGTGGAACTGCCACAGCACGAGGCCCCCGAGAATCAACAGGACGGGTGCGAGGCCCAGCGCGAACAGGGCCGAATAGCGACGCGGCAGGGTGCCGAGTGCTATCGAGGGCATGGACGACGTCTCCGGAGCGACACCGATCTCGGCGGCCGCCATTGGCGGAGGGGTGTCGATCATCGACACGTCGTCGTGGGCCCCGTCAAGGCGCAGCCGGAAGGTGTCCCGACCGCGCGCATGACCTGGACCGTGGAGAGGCCACGTTTCAGCCACGTCGCGGGCCCTGTTTCATTTGTGTCGCCGACGATCGAGCGCCCTGGGCGCCGCCGACGATGACGTCGTTTCCGGCGCCACCGCCGAGCTTATCCTGCAAAGCTTCGCCATGAATCGCATCGTCGTCGCCATTGCCGAAGATCGTGTCGACAGGCGATCTACCGATCAGGGCATGACCCTGATTGTCGTCGTTGACAACAGCCATCGAGCTTTTCCTTGGAACCGAGGCCGGCACGCTGTCGATGAGCAACCCGATGTTGATCGTTTCTTGGATGGAAGTTGCGCCTGTATGCTGGCTCACAGGGTCCCAGTGTTTATTTTGTGTCGGCCGGGCGGTTCTGCCGATCGCGCATCCGGCATGGGCGGCAGCGAGGTCCGCAGCTAGGATGCGGCCACACGGGCAAGGGGGAGCCGCAGATGCCGGACGGCGCACGGCTGATCATCGTCGAGGACGAGCCGGATCTGCGCCGGATGCTCGAGGACTATCTGGGCGGGGCCGGCCACCGGGTGCGGGCCTGTGGCGACGGCACCGGGCTGCGGCGCCTGCTCGAAGGCGGGCCGGCCGATCTCGTCGTGCTCGACCTGGGCCTGCCGGGCGAGGACGGGCTGTCGCTGGCGCGCTGGCTGCGCGAGCGCCACGATGTCGGCATCGTCATGCTGACCGCCGCCGACACCTCGCTGGACCGCATCCTCGGCCTGGAGGTCGGCGCCGACGACTATGTCGGCAAGCCCTTCGAGCCGCGCGAGCTGCAGGCGCGCATCGAGGCGGTGCTGCGCCGGCGGCGGCCGTCGAGCGAGCGGCCGCCGCTGCCGAGCGGTGCCTTGCGCTTCGGCCGGTTCGTGCTGCACTCCGAGCCACTGCGCCTCGTGGATGCCGGCGGGATCGACCAGGGCCTCAGCCTGATGGAGCTGGAGCTGATCCAGGCCTTCGCCGCCAATGCCGGCCGGGCGTTGTCACGTGACCGGCTGCTGGATCTGGCGCCGCCGCGCGGCGACGAGCCGTTCGACCGCAGCATCGACAACCGCATCACCCGGCTGAGGAAGAAGCTGGAGCGCGATCCGGGCAAGCCCGAGCTGATCAAGACGATCCGCGGGGCGGGGTATCTCTATCCGGGGTGACCAGAGTCGATCACGCGGGATGTCGTCCGCGATGCGGCTGGGCTAAACGTCGTCGTACCTCCGGGAGTGGAGACGATGGCTACGACGTTGCACGATCTCGACTTCGCCGCTTGGGCCGAAGAGCAGGCTGAGCAGCTTCGCCGTCTCGGCCTCGATCATCCCGAGATCGCCGCCAAGCTGGATCTATCGAACCTCGCCGAGGAAGTGGCCGACATGGGCAAGTCGATCGGGCGCGAATTCGTCTCGCGCTTGGCCGTGCTGCTCGCCCATCTGGCCAAGTGGCGCTGGCAACCCGGGCTGCGGGGCCGGAGCTGGACGTTGACGATACGAAGTCAGCGACACGAGCTTTCGGCGCTGCTCGAGGACAACCCGAGTCTCAGGCCCCAACTATCCGAGTTGCTCCGCAAGGCCTGGAAGCGTGGCCGTGAGCAGGCTGCCATTGAGACAGGGTTGAGCCTCACGGTCTTCCCCGACACCTGCCCGTTCGCCCTCGACCAGGTCCTGAGTCAGGACTGGCTGCCGGACTGATCCGAGGCGCTCAGAGCACCACCAGGTCGTCGCGGTGCACCAGCTCGTCGCGCCAGCGGTAGCCGAGGATGGATTCGATCTCCTCGGTGCGGCGGCCGGCGATGCGGCGGGCGTCGGCGGCGTCGTAGGCGACGAGGCCCTTGGCGATGGGCACGCCGGTGGGCGTGGTCACCAGCACGGTGTCACCCTTCTCGAAGGTGCCCTCGACCTGCCTGACGCCTGCCGGCAGCAGCGAGCCGCCGCGCTTCAGCGCCTGGACGGCACCCTCGTCGATGACGAGGCTGCCGGCGACGCCGAGGCTGGCGGCGATCCAGTCCTTGCGGGCGCGGCGCGGGCTGCCCTGGGCCGGGAACAGCGTGCAGGGGGCACCGGCCTCCAGCGCCAGGATCGGACGGTCGACCGACCCCTTGCCCAGGACCACTGCGCAGCCGCCGCGGGTGGCGATGCGCGCCGCCTCGATCTTGGTGATCATGCCGCCGGTGCCGACCTGGCTGCCCGACCCGCCGGCCATGGCGTCGATCTCGGGCGTGATCTCCGAGACCAGCGGCAGGTGCGTGGCATCGGGGTCGCGGCGCGGGTCGGCGGTGTAGAGGCCGTCGACATCCGACAGCAGCACCAGGCCCTCGGCGCTGGCCATGACCGCCACCCGCGCCGACAGGCGGTCGTTGTCGCCGATGCGGATCTCGCTGGTGGCGACGGTGTCGTTCTCGTTGACGACCGGCACCACGCCCATGCGCAGCAGCGTGTCGACCGTGGCGCGGGCGTTGAGGTAGCGGCGGCGGGCCTCGGTGTCGTCGAGGGTGATGAGGATCTGCGCCGTCTCCAGCCCCTGGCGGGCCAGCGCCTCCTGCCAGGCGCGGGCCAGCAGGATCTGGCCGGTGGCCGCCGCCGCCTGCTTCTCGTCCAGCCTCGCCGGACGACGGGCGAGGCCGAGGCGCGGGCGGCCCAGCGCGATGGCGCCCGAGGTGACGACGAGCACCTGCTGGCCGCGGCCTCTCAACCGCGCGATGTCCGAGGCGAGGCCGTCGAGCCAGGCCGTGCGCACCGAGCCGGCCTCGACCAGCAGCGCCGAGCCGACCTTGACGACGATCCGCCTGGCGGAAAGGGCCTGGGCGACGCTCATGCCGCGGCCGCCCGTTCGGCCTCGCGCGCGGCCACGATCTCGCGATAGGCGGCGGCCAGCACCGCCGCCTTGCCCTCGCCGCTCACACCCGACACCGTCATCACCGGCCGGCCCGCGGCCTTTTCCAGCGCCCGGCGCTTGCGGCCGGCCGTCACGCGGTCGAGCGCGTCGCACTTGTTGAGGCAGAGCAGCTCGGGCTTGTCGGCGAGGCCGTGGCCATAGGCCTCGAGCTCGCGGCGGACCGTGCGCCAGGCACGCACGACCTGCTCCTGTGTGCCGTCGACGAGATGGATCAGCACGCGGCAGCGCTCGACATGGCCGAGAAAGCGGTCGCCCAGCCCCGCACCCTCGGAGGCGCCCTCGATCAGTCCGGGGATGTCGGCCAGCACGAACACCTCGTCATGGCCCAGCACGATCGTGCCGAGCTTGGGCTCGAGCGTGGTGAAGGGATAGTCGGCGATCTTGGGCCTGGCCCGGCTGACAGCGGCGAGGAAGGTCGACTTGCCGGCATTGGGCAGTCCGACGAGCCCGGCATCGGCCAGCAGCTTCAGCTTCAGCCAGATCCAGCGCTCCTCGCCCGGATGGCCCGGATCGGCCCGGCGCGGGGCACGGTTGGTCGAGGTCTTGTAGTGGGTGTTGCCGAAGCCGCCGTCGCCGCCACGGGCGAGGACGACCTCCTGGCCGGGCTCGGTGAGATCGGCGATCAGGGTCTCGCCGTCCTCGGCCACGACCTGGGTGCCGACCGGCAGGCGCAGCACGATGTCCTCGCCCGTCCTGCCCGTGCGGTCCTTGCCCATGCCGTGGCCGCCGCGCTCGGCGCGGAAATGCTGCTGGTAGCGATAGTCGATGAGGGTGTTGAGGTCGGCGTCGACGCGGGCGACGACGTTGCCGCCGCGGCCGCCGTCACCGCCGTTCGGGCCGCCGAATTCGATGTACTTCTCGCGGCGGAAGCTCAGGCAGCCATTGCCGCCGTCGCCGCTCTTCACCCAGACCTTGGCGGAATCGAGAAAACGCATGGCTCGTCAGACGAAAAAAGGGAAGGCGACCCGCCTTCCCTTCCCGTTGCCCATCCCCGCGCGCGGGCGGGGCCGCGCGGGTCTACTCGGCGGCAACCGCGAGCGGAACCACGCTGACATAGGTCTTGCCGAGCGCCTTCTTGAAGGACACCTGGCCCTCGACCATCGCGAAGATCGTGTAGTCGCGCCCCAGGCCGACGTTCTTGCCCGGATGCCACTTGGTGCCGCGCTGGCGGACGATGATGTTGCCCGGGACCACGGCCTCGCCGCCGAACTTCTTCACGCCCAGGCGCTTGCCGGCGGAATCACGGCCGTTGCGCGAGCTGCCGCCTGCTTTCTTGTGTGCCATCTCGAAACCCTCAGGCGACCTTGATGTCGGTGACGCGCAGCACCGTCAGCTTCTGGCGGTGGCCGGTCTTGCGACGGTAGTTCTTCCGCCGGCGCTTCTTGAAGACGATGAGCTTCGGGCCCTTGCCCTGCTCGAGCACGGTGGCTGTGACGGAGGCGCCCTCGACGAGCGGGCTGCCGATCGTGGCGCTGTCACCCTCGCCGACCATCAGCACCTCGGCGAGCTCGACCGTGCTGCCGGCCTCGGCGTCGAGCTTCTCGACCTCGATCACCTGGTTGGTGGCGACGCGGTATTGCTTGCCGCCGGTACGGATCACTGCGTACATCGCTGTCTCGAGCGGGAGAATCTGGAACTCACCGGGCGCGCCGAAACGCCGAGGCCTTGCACCGGCCCGGAAGCGGAGCCGGACTATAGCCGGCGCCGTCCGGATGTCAACGTGCGTGCGGCCACCTATTTCACCTGCGTCAGCAGGGGCTTGCCGGCGAAGTGCGCGGCCAGGTTGTCGACGACGAGCTGGGCCATGGCGTCGCGGGTCTCGGTGGTGGCGCTGGCGGCGTGCGGCTGCAGCACGACGTTGTCGAGGCCGAGCAGCGCCTCGGGCACGTTGGGCTCGTCGGCGAAGACGTCGAGGGCGGCACCGGCGATGCGGCGGTTCACCAAAGCGTCGACCAGCGCCGGCTCGTCGCAGACCGACCCCCGGGCGACGTTGACCAGCCAGCCATCGGGTCCCAGCGCCGCGAGCACCGCGGCGTTCACCAGCCCGCGCGTCTCGGCCCCGCCCGGGCAGGTCAGCACCAGCACGTCGACGTCGCCGGCCAGGGCCACGAGGTCGCCGTAGTAGGGATAGGCCACGTCCGCCTGCCGCCTACGGCCGAAATAGGCGATGCTCATGCCCAGCGCCTCGGCCCGGCGCGCGAACGCCTTGCCGATGCGGCCGAGGCCCAGCACGCCCACCTTCTTGCCCTTGGCGCGCACCGTCAGCGGTGCCGCGCCGTCGTGCCACTTGCCGTCGCGAACGTAGCGGTCGTTGCGCAGGATGCCGCGCAGCGCTGCCAGCATCAGCGCCAGACCCTGGTCGGCGACGTCCTCGGTCAGCACGTCCGGCGTGTTGGTGATCGGGATGTTGCGGCGGGCGCAGGCCGGCCGGTCGATGGCGTCGATGCCGACGCCGAAGCAGGCGACGATCTCCAGCGCCGGCAGCCGGTCGATCAGCTCGGCCGAGGCGCCGCGCTCGCCGGTGCTGACGATGGCACGGATGCGCGGACCGACCTCGGCCACCAGCTTCTCGGGATCCTCGGCCTTCCAGAAGTGATGGAGCGTGTAGGCTGCGTCGAGCTCCGCCATCGCCTTCGGACGGTTCGGGAAGATGACGAGGACGTCCGGCTTCACGCTTGGGGCCTCCCTGGCTGTTTCCGCGGTATCGGGCTGCGTCGGCCTTACACCAGCGATGCGTCGTTTCGCCAGGGGTCTGGCATGAAGAGAACGCTGCTCGGCGGCAGCGGACGGCGGCTCTATCCGATGCTATACGCGTCTAGCCCCAGCCGAGCTGCCGGGCGGATCGGAACGGAAGGCGGGATCGCAGCGTGCTGGCGTTGACGGGGTCGCGTATCACAGGAGTCCGCTGGCGGGCATGGCAGAGGACCCTGGCCCTCCTGGCCGTGGGCCTGCTCGGCTACGTCGCGGTGGCTTGGCCGCTCAACCGGCTGGCGCGCGGCTTCGCCGGCGAGCCGCGCACGGCGATCATCAGCCACAAGCTCGACTTTCTCCGCACCCATGCCCGCGACTACGACGTGGTGCTCGTCGGCTCCAGCCGCATCCACTACGATGTCGAGCCCGCCACGCTCGACGACGGCCTGCGGGCGGCCGGGTGCCCGGTGCGGACCTACAATTTCGGCGTGCCGGGGCTGACCGCCGCCGAGCAGGACTGGCTGACCGGCAAGCTCGCCGAGGTCCCGGACAGGCGCTGGCGGGCCGTGCTGATCGAGCGGCCGCAGCTGCCCCTGCGCACGCTGCGCTATCTCGGCAGCGACCGCCACCGCCTGGGCCATGTCGAGCCGCACCAGCTCTGGCTGTCGTACCAATCGCTGGCGACCTCGTCGCGCAGCCGGCTCAACTGGGGCGTCGACATGGTCCACGAGGTGCTGGGCTACCTCTACTACCAGCTCGGCCCCGGCGAGCTCGGCAGGCTGGTGGCGGAGCCCGCGGCGGACGTGCCGTCGGACGGCTTCACCATCGACCTGTCGCGCGGCGGCTTCGTGCCGCTGGAGGAGGAGGTGTCGCCCCTGCTGAAGGCCCGCGCCGATCGGATGGACTGGGACGAGTTCGCCCGGCGGCTGGTCGAGCTGCGCAGCGACCCGCCGGTCGCCGCACCGTTGCCGGAGCTGCGGCTGGACCAGATGCGCGAGCAGATCGAGCAGGCCCGCCGGTTGGCCCCCACGGTCGTCATCGCCCTGCTGCCGCAGGCGATCCGCAGCGTGGTCGACGAGAACGCCTCGATCGTCGAGGCGGGGAAGGCCGGCGCGTTCGGCGACACGCCGATCCTCAACATGGGCGACCCGCAGGCCCATCCGCGGTTGTTCGCCGACGGCATCTGGTTCGACGACGATCACCTGATGGGCGACGGTCCATCCCGGCTCGGCCAGGATCTCGGCCGGGCGCTCTGCCAGCGGGTGCCGGCGCTGCGCGCCGCCGCTCCCTGAGCCGCTACCAGCTGCCGAGCACGTAGGAGCCGCCGCAATTGGCACCGACGCCCTTGTCGAGATCGGCGCGGATCAGCGCCCGGTCCTCGCGCGCGCCGAGCCCCAGGCCCACGGCGACCGGGGTCGCCACCACGACGCTGGCCACGCAGCCCACACCCTTGAACAGCGCGTAGAACGGCGTGCCGATGACGTTGACGATGTCGCTGCCGGTGTCCTCGGCGATGCGCTCCTCGGGCGTCCAGGCGTAGCGCTCGGGAAACGCCGTCGGGGGCGCGTGGCCGGCCGAGCAGGCGGGCAGCAGGGCCGCGAGGACCAGGATCCGACAACGCGCGAGCATGACGGCCAGCCTTTTCAAAGCGAGCGGGCAGGCGCAGTCTAACGGCACGCCCGCCCGAGACGCGAGCCCCGGATGGACCAGCCGGGGCCAGGGGGAGCCGGACACCGCGGAGCGCGTTGCCCGTTGGGCGAGCCCAGCGTGCGGAGACCCATGGAACCGACAGCGCCAGCGCGACCCCGGCGGATCGTTCCGCTGATCATCGCGTCGGCGCTGTTCATGGAGAACCTCGACTCCACGATCATCGCCACGGCCCTGCCCTCGATCGCGGCCTCGCTGGACGAAAGCCCCCTGCGGCTCAGCCTCGCCATCACCTGCTACCTGTTCAGCCTGGCGGTGTTCATCCCGATCAGCGGCTGGGTCGCCGACCGGTTCGGCGCCCGCAACGTGCTGCGGCTCGGCATCGCCGTGTTCGTCGCCGGCTCCATCGGCTGCGGCCTCAGCCAGTCGCTCGGCGGCTTCGTGCTGGCCCGCTCGTGCCAGGGCATGGGCGGCGCCATGATGATGCCGGTCGGCCGGCTCATCCTGCTGCGCTCGACGCCCAAGTCCGAGCTGATCCAGGCCATGGCCTGGATGACCATGCCGGCGCTGGTCGGGCCGGTCCTCGGCCCGCCGATCGGCGGCTTCATCACCACCTATTTCTCGTGGCACTGGATCTTCTGGATCAACGTGCCGATCGGCATCATCGGCATCCTCCTCGTCACCCGCTTCATTCCCAGGATCGAGGTGCCGAGGCCGCCGCCCTTCGACGGGCTGGGGTTCCTGATGTGCGCCACCGGCCTGATCGGCGTCGTGGCCTCCTTCGAGACCATCGGCCGCGAGGTCCTGCCCGGTGCCGCCATCCTGACGCTGTTCGCCGCCGGTGCGGCGATGCTGGCGCTCTACACCCGCCACGCCATGCGGGTGGCCAGCCCCGTCCTCGATCTCCGGCTGCTGCAGGTCGCCAGCTATCGCGACGCGCAGCTCGGCGCCTTCCTGTTCCGGATGGGCGTGGGGGCCATCCCGTTCCTGCTGCCGATGATGCTGCAGCTCGGCTTCGGCCTGTCGGCGTTCCAGTCCGGGCTCCTGACCTTCACCTCGGCCGTGGGTGCGATGTCGATGAAGGCCACGGCGCGGCCGATCGTCCGGCTGTTCGGCTTCCGGCCGGTGCTGCTGGTGAACGCCGTGGTGAGCTCGGTGCTGCTCGGCTGCATCGGGCTCTTCCAGCCCACCACGCCCTATGCGCTGATCGTGGGCGTCCTGCTGGTCGGCGGATTCTTCCGCTCGTTGCAGTTCACCTGCGTCAACGCGGTCACCTACGCCGAGATCGAGCCCGCCCAGATGAGCCGCGCCACCAGCTTCGCCTCGATGGCCCAGCAGCTGTCGCTCAGCGTCGGCGCCGGCACCGGGGCGCTGCTGCTGCATCTGACCACCGCGGCTTCCGGCGAGCACGGCCTGGCGCCGGGCGACTTCATGCCGGCCTTCCTGGCGGTGGCGCTCATCTCGGCCTGCTCGCTGTCGAGCTTCGTGCGGCTTCCGGCCGACGTCGCCGCCGACATGGCGGGCCGCGCCAAGAGCCGTCCGGCCGAATAGAGGCCGCGCGAGCAGTATCCGGACGAGCTGGCAGCCTCAGACGATGCCCGAGCCGCGCAGGCGCTCGATCTCGGCCTCCGCCAGCGCCAGCCGCGCCTTCAGCACCTCGACAGTATCGGCCCCGAGCGTCGGCGGCGCCCGGTCGTAGGCCACCGGCGTCGCCGACAGCCGCATCGGGCTGGCCACGCCGGGGGCGGTGCCGGCCACGGCGTGCGGCAGGTCGATCCGCAGCCCGCGCGCCCTGGCCTGCGGATCGTCGAACACCTCGGACAGCTCGTTGATCGGCCCGCAGGGAACGCCGACGGCCGCCAGCTCGCGCAGCCAGAAGGCGCTGGGCCGCGCCAGGAAGAGCCCTGCGATCAGCGAGGTCAGCGCCTCGCGGTCGCCGACGCGGGCGGCGTTGGTCCGCCAGCGCGGATCGGCCGCCATGTCGGGCCGGCCGGCCACCTCGCAGAAACGGCGGAACTGGGCGTCGTTGCCGACCGCCAGGATGACGTGGCCATCGGCGGTGGCGAAGGCCTGGTAGGGCACGATGTTGGGATGGGCATTGCCCCAGCGCCGGGTGTTGCGGCCGGTGGCGAGGAAGTTGAGCGCCTGGTTGGCGAGGGTCGCCACCTGCACGTCGAACAGGGCGATGTCGATGCGCTGCCCCTCGCCGGTGCGCTCGGCGTGGCGCAGCGCCGCCAGGACGGCGACCGTGGCGTACATGCCGGTGAGCACGTCGCACAGCGCCACGCCGGCCTTCATCGGCTCGGCCTCGGTGCCGGTCACCGACATCAGGCCGCCCATGCCCTGGATCATGAAGTCGTAGCCGGGGCGGTCGCGGTAGGGCCCGTCCTGGCCGAAGCCGGTGATCGAGCAGTAGACCAGCCGCGGGTTGACCTCGCGCAGCCTCGGCCAGTCGAGACCGTACTTCGCGAGCCCTCCGACCTTGAAGTTCTCGATCAGGACATGGCTGTCGGCGGCGAGGCGGCGGATCAGCTCCGCCCCCTCGGGCGTGGTGAAGTCGACGGTGACCGAGCGCTTGCCGCGGTTGGCGCAGAGGAAATAGGCCGATTCGCTGGTCGGCCGGCCCGCGGCGTCCATGAGCCAGGGCGGCCCCCAGCCACGCGTGTCGTCGCCGGCACCCGGCCGCTCGACCTTGACGACCTCCGCCCCGAGGTCGGCGAGGTTCTGCGCCGCCCAGGGGCCGGCCAGCACACGGCTGAGGTCGAGGACACGGACCCCTTCGAGGGCGCCGCTCATGCGCCGGTGAACGCCTGGATGCCGGTCTGGGCCCGGCCCAGGATCAGCGCGTGGATGTCGTGGGTACCCTCGTAGGTGTTGACGGCCTCGAGATTCATCACATGACGTATCACGTGATATTCGTCCGCTATCCCATTGCCGCCATGCATGTCCCGGGCGGTGCGGGCGATATCCAGGGCCTTGCCGCAATTGTTGCGCTTGATGAGCGAGATGGCTTCCGGAGCCATCCGGCCGGCATCGAACAGCCGGCCGACGGCGAGGCAGGCGTTCAGGCCGAGGGCGATCTCGGTCTGCATGTCGGCGAGCTTCTTCTGGATCAGCTGGTTGGCGGCGAGCGGCCGGCCGAACTGCTTGCGGTCGAGGGTGTACTGCCGGGCGGCGTGCCAGCAGAACTCGGCCGCCCCCATGGTGCCCCAGGCGATGCCGTAGCGCGCCCGGTTCAGGCAGCCGAACGGCCCCTTGAGGCCCTTGACGTTGGGCAGGAGGCAATCGTCGGGCACGAAGGCGTCGTCCAGCATGATCATGCCGGTGATCGAGGCGCGCAGCGAGAACTTGCCCTCGATCTTGGGCGTCTCGAGACCCTTGGTGCCGCGCTCGACGACGAAGCCGCGGATGTCGCCGGCATCGTCCTTGGCCCAGACGACGCACAAGTCGGCGATCGGGCTGTTGGTGATCCAGTTCTTGGAGCCGCTGAGCTTCCAGCCGCCGTCGACCTTGCGGGCACGGGTGCGCATGCCGCCGGGATCGGAGCCGAAATCGGGTTCGGTGAGGCCGAAGCAGCCGACCAGCTCGCCCGTCGCCAGTCTGGGCAGCCAACGCTTGCGCTGGCTCTCGTCGCCATAGGCGTAGATCGGGTGCATCACCAGCGAGGACTGCACGCTCATCGCCGAGCGGTAGCCGGAATCCACCCGCTCGACCTCGCGCGCCACGAGGCCGTAGGAGACGTAGCCGACCCCCGCCCCGCCATATTCCTCCGGGATGGTGGGGCCGAGCAGCCCCAGCTCGCCCATCTCGGTCATGATCTCGCGGTGGAAGATCTCGTGGCGGTTGGCCTCGAGCACCCGCGGCATCAGCCTGGCCTGGCAGTATTCGGCGGCGGTCTCGCGGACCAGCCGCTCCTCGTCGCCGAGCTGGGTCATCAGCTCGAACGGATCCTGCCAGTCGAAGGCGGCTTGCCGCGCCGAGGCGGAGCCGGCGGATTTGGCGGCGGTGGCCATGAGGTGTCTCCCGGTGAACGGCCCTGTGCCGGGCTATCTAGCGCGCTTGGCTGCCGAGCGCACCCCGTGGCACCAGAGGGACGACTCGAGGGATGGGAGATTCCGCGTGACGAGGACCGCCATCATCTATGTCGCCGCGGCCCTGGCCGAGATCGGCGGCTGCTTCGCCTTCTGGGCCTGGATGCGCGGCTCGGTCTCGATGCCGTGGCTGGTGCCCGGCATCGCGCTGCTGATCGCCTTCGCCTGGCTTCTGGCGCTGGCGCCGACCGACGCCGCCGGCCGCGCCTTCGCCGCTTATGGCGGCATCTACATCGTCGCCTCGCTGGGCTGGCTCTGGCTGGTCGAGGGCGTGGCGCCCGACCGCTACGATGTCGCCGGTACTGCCTGCTGCCTCGTCGGCGCCGGCATCATCCTCGGCAGGCCGGGTGCCACCTGAGGCCGAACGCCGGCGATCCACGGTTGCCCTCGACGCCGGGGCGAACTAAGTGCTTGCCGGCTCGCAGAGACGAGTGGCCGCGCCGAGCGGGGCGGCGCCATCGGACCACAAATCGTACAGAGGCACCCATGGATCTCAAGGACAAGCGGCTTTGGATCGTGGCCGTGATCATTGTGCTCGTCGTGCTGTGGCTGGTATGGCCTGCCAGCGAGCAGCCGCCGGCCGTCACCACGCCGCCGCCTGCGACGACCCAGCCCTGAGCTTTCACCGCAGCATGGGCAGGTCCAGCCCCTGCTCGCGGGCGCAGGCGATCGCCTCGTCATAGCCGGCGTCGGCGTGGCGCATCACGCCGGTCGCCGGATCGTTGGTCAGCACGCGCTCCAGCCGCCTCGCCGCCTCGGGCGTGCCGTCGGCGACGATCACCATCCCCGAGTGCTGCGAGTAGCCGATGCCGACGCCGCCGCCGTGGTGCAGGCTGACCCAGGTCGCACCACCGGCGGTGTTGAGCAGGGCGTTGAGCAGCGGCCAGTCGGCGACGGCGTCGGAGCCGTCGGCCATGGCCTCGGTCTCGCGGTTGGGGCTGGCGACCGAGCCGGAATCGAGATGGTCGCGGCCGATGACGATCGGCGCCCCGACCTCGCCGCTCGCCACCATCTCGTTGAAGGCGAGCCCCGCCCTGGCGCGGTCGCCCAGGCCCAGCCAGCAGATGCGCGCCGGCAGGCCCTGGAACTTGATCCGCTCCCTGGCCATGTCCAGCCAGTTGTGCAGGTGCCGGTCGTGCGGGAACAGCTGCTTGATGCGCTCGTCGGTGCGGTAGATGTCCTCGGGATCGCCCGACAGCGCCGCCCAGCGGAACGGCCCCTTGCCGCGGCAGAACAGCGGCCGGACATAGGCCGGCACGAAGCCCGGGAAGTCGAAGGCGTCCTCGACGCCGACCTCGCGGGCGAACTGGCGGATGTTGTTGCCGTAGTCGAGCGTCGGCACGCCGGCGTGCCAGAAGTCGAGCATGGCGCGGACCTGCACCGCCATCGACTCCTTGGCGGCGAACTCGACCGCCGCCGGATCGCTGGCGCGGCGCTCCTCCCAATGCTCGAGCGTCCAGCCGCGCGGCAGGTAGCCGTTGCGCGGGTCGTGGGCGCTGGTCTGGTCGGTGACGATGTCGGGACGCACGCCGCGGCGATAGATTTCCGGGAAGACCTCGGCGGCATTGCCGAGCAGGCCGACCGACAGCGCCCTGCCCTCGGCCCCGGCGGCCTCGATCCGGGCCAGCGCGTCATCGAGATCGGTGACGCCGATGTCGAGATAGCCGGTCTCGATCCGCCGCTCGATGCGCTGGGCCCGGCATTCCACGGCGAGGCAGGAGGCGCCGGCCATGGTGGCCGCCAGCGGCTGGGCGCCACCCATGCCGCCGAGGCCGCCGGTCAGGATCCAGCGGCCGCGCAGGTCGCCGCCATAGTGCTTGCGGCCGGCCTCGACGAAGGTCTCGTAGGTGCCCTGCACGATGCCCTGGCTGCCGATGTAGATC
>DAOLFG010000045.1:0-1118 GCA_035326425.1 Geminicoccus sp.
CCGGCATGCCGGCGGCCAGCCGGCGGGCGAGGGTCAGGCGGCGGGTGTCGGCGAGGGGCTTCATGGGGAGCAGCGTATAGTGCAAGGATAGAGGATTTTCAACCTATTTGATCGAAATGGCAGCGCGGCCCACCTAACTCCTTGTCATGGCCGGCCGCCGAGCCGGCCATCCATCCGGTCCTCGCGGGCGGCAGTGGATGGCCAGGTCGAGCCCGGCCATGACAAGGTGGGAGGAACGAGCGTTGGCGTGAAGGTACTGGCGCGATGTTGTGTAGCGGGACGAGGCGGTCGGTCCAGGCGACGGATCAGTGATCGGCAACGTGCTGCGCCCGCAGGCCGGCGACCCGGGCCAGGAGATCGTCGTAGTAGGCTTGTCCGGCCTCGACGACATCGACCTGGCGGGCGTCGGTAATGGCGGCCTCGGCCTCGTCGAGCAGGCCCGTATCGGGGCGGCGCTCGAACAGCACGAGCAGGGTCTTGCTGAGATTGCTCTGGGTCGTGGCCCAGTTCAACGGCACGCGCTCGCGGGTGCGCTCCAGCAGCGCGTCGCGATAGGCCGCGACGGCCTCCTCCAGCCGGGCGGTGCCGGGCTCGCGCATGCCCAGGGCCCAAAGGGCGTTGCCGAGATTGTTCTGGGCCCTGGCCCAGTCCAGCGGCACGCGCTCGCGGGTCCATTCCAGCAGCGCGTCGCGGTAGACGGCAACGGCCTCCTCCAGACGGGCAGTGCCGGGCTCGCGCTCGCCCAGCCTCCAAAGGGCGATGCCGAGACTGTTCTGGGTCGCGGCCCATTGCAGCGGCATGCGCTCGCGAGTGGCTTCCAGCAGGGCGCCGCGATAGGCGGCAACGGCCTCCTCCAGACGGGCGGTGCCGGGCTCGCGCTCGCCCAGGGTCGCAAGGGCGCCGCCGAGATTGTGCCCAGTCGTGGCCCATAGGAGCGGCATGCGCTCACGAGTGACTTCCAACAGGGCGCCGCGATAGGCGGCAACAGCCTCCTCCAGCCGGGCGGTGTCGGACTCGCGCTGGCCCAGGGTCGCAAGGGCGCCGCCGAGATTGTTTTGGGTCGTGGCCCAGTCCAGCGGTGCGCGCTCGCGGGTGTATTCGAGCAGGGCGTCGCGATA
>DAOLFG010000045.1:1218-22500 GCA_035326425.1 Geminicoccus sp.
AAGGGCGTTGCCGAGATTGTTCTGGGCCCTGGCCCAGTCCAGCGGTGCGCGCTCGTGGGTCCATTCGAGCAGGGTGTCGCGATAGGCGGCGACGGCCTCCTCCAGGCGGGCGGCGCCGGGCTCGCGCTCGCCCAGGGTCCGAAGGGCGTTGCCGAGATTGTTCTGGGTCCTGGCCCAGTCGGAAGCGGCCTGATCACGCGGATAGAGGCTCAGGAGTGCGCGCGAACGCTCGATGGCGAGCCGCAGAGCGGCATTGTCGCCGAACTCGTTGCCCTGGTCGTAGAGGGCCGAAAACTCGCGTTCGAGATAGTCCAGGCGTCGCTCTGGATCGGTGGCCGTCACGATCCCGGCCGCCTCGGCAAAATGGGCGGCGGCGGCGCGGTAGTCGAGCGCCAGCCGGGCGGCGGCGGCGCGCTCGGCGCGGCTCTCGGCGGCGCCGAGGCGGCGGCGGCGGGCGAGCTGCTCCAGGTCGTCGACGGCGGCGAGATCGAGGGCCTCGGCCTGGGCGAGGCGGGCGTCGGCGGCGGCGAAGTCGGCGGCGGCGATCAGGTCGGCGGCTTCGCGGCGCAGGCGTTGGACCTCGGGATCGTCGTTGGAAAGGCGGCGCAGGCGGGCGTCGAGGGCACGGTACTCCTCGGCCTTGGCGCGAAGGCGCTGCTCGATGACGGACAGGTCGAGCGCCACGGCGTCGTCGCCGAAGCGCGAGAGGATCTCGCCGAGAGTCTTCAGCGGCACGCCCTTCTCGGCGGCGATCGCCGCCATCAGCTCGGCGTGCCTGGCCCGCTGCTCCTCGGCGAAGCGCTCCTGGGCTTCCCGCTGGCGACGCTGCTCCTCGCCCTGCCGGCGCTGCTCGTCCTCGATCCGGCGCAGGCGGGCGAGGACGACACCGTGGATGTCGGGTAGGAGCCCGGCCAGCAGGTCCGGCTGGCGGGGCAGGCTGCCGTAGAAGCAGGTCAGGATACGCTCGACGGCCGGGCGCAGCTCGACGGCCTCGTCACGGGTGAAGGTGGCGTGACGGAGCACGTCCGAGGCCGCACGGGCCGGGTCGAGGTCGAGGGCGGCGAGCTCGGCGTCCGAGAGGCCGAAGGCACGAATCAGCTCCTCGGCCTTCAGATGGGCGGCCTCGCCGGTGCCGGGATCTACGGGCAGCAGGCGGGCGAGGTCGTCGGCGAGGCAGCCGCACAGGGTCTTCATGCGGGCGCGGCGGGCGCGGTCGATGCCGTGGAACAGGGTGTCGATCAGGTGGTCGACCGGCCAGGCCACGCCGACGAAGGCGCCGACGCCGGTGGTGCCCAGGAGGGCGCCGACGCCGAACACGGCGAGCTTGGCGAAGAGCGGTGCGCCGGACATGGGCCTGTGCGTTCGATCGGCAATGCCTGGAGCTTCGCGAGGTCGGGGGCGCCGGTCAACGCCGATGGCGCAGGAAGGCCGTACGGAAGGCGGCGCCGGCAGGCTACCGTCCGAGTTGAACCGAGCGCGCCGCCTGCCTAAATCCGGCGCAGCTTTGCAACTCCATCGATTCCGGGCCCCGATCACATGTCGCAGACGCAACCGTTCGAGGCCGAGGTCGGCCGCGTGCTCGATCTCGTCATCAACTCGCTCTACAAGGAGCGGGAGATTTTCCTGCGCGAGCTGATCTCCAACGCCTCGGACGCCAGCGACAAGCTGCGCTACGAGAGCCTGAGCCGGCCGGAGCTGCTGGCCGACGATCCCGAGCCGAGGATCCGCATCCACCTCGATCCGAACGAGCGGCTGCTCACCATCGTCGACAACGGCATCGGCATGGACCGCGACGAGCTGGTGGCCAATCTCGGCACCATCGCCCGCTCCG
Source organism: Geminicoccus sp. (assembly GCA_035326425.1). Classification (GTDB taxonomy): domain Bacteria; phylum Pseudomonadota; class Alphaproteobacteria; order Geminicoccales; family Geminicoccaceae; genus CALKJU01. The sequence goes on from DAOLFG010000045.1 coordinate 3,050, forward strand.
GCACCGCCCGCTTCCTCGACCGGCTCTCGGGCGACAAGAGCAAGGACATGAAGCTGATCGGCCAGTTCGGCGTCGGCTTCTACTCGGCCTTCATGGTGGCCGACCGGGTGGTGGTGCAGGCGCGCAAGGCCGGCGAGACGCAGGGCTGGCGCTGGGCGTCGGACGGCCGCAGCGGCTTCACCGTCGAGGAGGCCGACGAGCCGCTGCCGCGCGGCGTCGCGGTGTCGCTGCACCTGAAGGAGGACGCCGGCGAGTTCCTGTCCGAGTGGCGGCTGCGCGACATCGTGCGCACCTATTCCGACCACATCGCCCTGCCGATCATCCTGGAGGTGGTGCCCAAGGCCGGCGATACCAAGACCAGGAGCGAGCCGCAGCAGATCAACGCGGCCTCCGCCCTGTGGGCGCGGCCGCGCTCCGAGATCACCGACGAGCAGTACAAGGAGCTGTACCACCATGTCGGCCACAGCTTCGACGACCCGTTCGCGCGGGTGCATTTCAGCGCCGAAGGCGCGCTGACCTATACCGGCCTCTTGTTCGTGCCGAGCCAGAAGCCGTTCGACTTGTGGGATCCGAAGCGGCGGCACGGCGTGAAGCTCTACGTGCGGCGCGTCTTCATCACCGACCGGCTGGACGAGCTGATGCCGCGCTGGCTGCGCTTCGTCACCGGCGTGGTCGACAGCGAGGATCTCCAGCTCAACGTCAGCCGCGAGACGCTGCAGCACGGCGCGGTCGTCGCCCGGATGCGCAAGGCGCTGGTCAAGCGCCTGCTCGACGAGCTGGCGCGCAAGGCCAGGGGGCCGGTGGAGGGCGAGACGCCGGCGGAAGGCGCGGTCGCGGAGCAGGGCGGAGCCGAGCCCGAGGGCCCGGACGGCGAGCCGGCGTCCGGCGACTGGGACGCCTGGTGGGCCGAGTTCGGGCCGGTGATGAAGGAGGGGCTCTACGAGGAGCCCGAGAACCGCGGGAAGCTGCTGGAGATCGCCCGCTTCCGCAGCAGCCGCGGCCCGGGCTGGACCAGCCTCGCCGACTATGTGAGGCGCATGAAGGAGGGCCAGGAGGCGATCTACTACATCAGCGGCGAGAGCGTCGACGCGCTGCGCAGCAGCCCGCAGCTCGAGGCGGCCAGGGCCAAGGGCGTCGAGGTGCTGCTGCTGGACGATCCGGTCGACGAGTTCTGGATCCCGGCGGTCGGCGAGTTCCAGGGCCGGAAGTTCCAGTCGCTGACCAAGGGCGATGTCGACCTGTCGGCGGTGAAGGACGAGGCCGAGGCGCCGGCGGAGGCCAAGACGGACGACGCCGACCTCGGCCGGCTGATCGCCAGGATCAAGCTGGCGCTGGGCACGGCGGTGAAGGATGTCCGCGCCAGCAAGCGGCTGCGCGACAGTGCCGTCTGCCTCGTCGCCGAGGACAGCGGCATGGACATGCGGCTCGAGCGCTTCATGAAGCAGCACAACCAGCTGGATGCCCTGGGATCGCGCATCCTCGAGCTCAACCCCGGCCACGCGCTCATCCGCAGGATGGCCGAGATGGCCAAGGACGAGAGCGGCGACATCGACGAGCTGTCGAGGCTGCTGCTCGACCAGGCGCGCATCGTCGAGGGCGAGCCCGTGCCCGATCCGGGCGCCTTCTCGCGACGGATGAGCACGTTCCTGGCGCGCGGGCTGGCCGCCTGACCGATCGCGGACTATCCTCTCCTCACCAGGGCGAAACTTGGGTGAACGGCCCCCGGCAAAGGGCCGGGGGAACGAGAGGGAGCGGGGCATGCGTGGCGCCTTGATCGGATTCGCGATGGCCGGGCTGCTGGCGGCAGCGCCTTCGGGCTCGCCGCTGGCGGCCGAGGCCGATGCGTTCAAGCTGCGCAATTTCGGCGACCTCGTCGCCCTGTGCGCCGACAATGGCGACATCGAGGCGGTGCAGCTCTGCCGCGGCTACATCCTGGGCGCCGGCTCGCTCTACATGGAGCTGGTCCGCGCCAAGCGGATCACCGCCTGGGCCTGCGCCGATCCCGTGCCCACCGTCGACGAGGCGCGGGCCGAGATCGTCGGCTGGGCCAGGGCCAACCCCGCCACGCATTCCGAGCAGCCGATCGACGGCCTGTGGCGTGCCGCCGCCGCTGTCTGGCCCTGCCCCAGAGGTTGAGAAGGAGAGAAACGATGCGCGGAAGACGGCTGTTCGTGGCGCCGGCCCTGGCCGCCGGCCTGCTGCTCGGCGCCTGCTCGGTCGACAGCGACACCGGGCGGCGTACCGGCCAGGGCGCCGCCGTCGGTGCCGCCAGCGGCGCCGCCGTCGGGCTGCTGAGGGGCGACTTCCTCAGCTCGACCCTGACCGGTGCCGCGGCCGGCGCCGCCGGCGGCTTCGTCTTCGACCAGGTCACCAGGAACTGAGCGCACCACCGCCGACAGTGGAGGGACGGGCATGAAGGTGAAGGACATACTGGCACACAAGGGCCGCAGCGTCCTGACGGTGCGGCCGGACGCCAGCGTGGTGACGATGGTGCATCGGCTGGCGCTGGAGCGGGTCGGCGCGCTCGTCGTCAGCGAGGACGGCCGGCACATCGCCGGCATCGTCTCCGAGCGCGACGTCGTCGGCGCGCTGGCCGAGCGCGGCGCCGAGGTGCTGGATTCCAGCCTGCGGGTCGAGGAGATCATGACCCGCCACGTCCACACCTGCCAGCCGGAGGACGGCATCAAGGAGGTCATGGCCGTCATGACCCGCAGCCGCATCCGCCACCTGCCGGTGCTGGAGAACGGCCGCCTCGCCGGCATCGTCAGCATCGGCGACGTGGTGAAGAACCGGCTGGAGGAGGTCGAGCTGGAGGCCAACGTCCTGCGCGACGCCTACATCGCCCTGCATTGAGCGGCATTATTCATCTTTTGGTGATGTACGTCATAGGTGGGCCCTGGATGATCGCCGTAGCCTGATCCTCGTCAGTCCCTGACCAAGATCGAGGAACGCGATCATGCATACCCGTGCACGACTCTTGTCGGCGGTCGCCGCCATTACCCTGCTGGGCGGAGCCTCCGCCTCGGCGGCCGAGAAGAAGCTTCCCGATGCCTCGCCGATGAGCGAGGCCCGCGTCGCGGCGCTCTCCAACAGCGCCAAGCCGATGCTGCGCATGCTGAGCGCGCTGCCGTCCGGCGCCAAGGCCAGCCTGAAGGCGGTCGAGCAATCCGGCAAGATGCCGGCGGTGCGCAACGGCCAGGACGGACCGGTCGACACCCGCGACCTGGTCGATCCCAGCGGCCCGCAGCCCAGCGGCATGACGGGCGAGGCCGGCATCGGAGCGCAGAACTACGGTTCCGGCAACCTCAACTCGGTCTACCACTACAGCGACGCGCTGGTGGATTCGAAGCTGCTGAACAGGTCGCCGATCCGGCAGACCGGCCAGTTCCTGTTCCAGGCCTCCAACAACAACTGGTATTATTGCTCGGCCTCGCTGATCGCCAAGTCGATCATCGCGCTCGCCGGCCACTGCGTCCACGACGGCGGCAACGGCAACAGCGGCTGGATCCGCCAGGGCACCTTCACGCCCGGCAAGGGCACCGGCTCGCCGCCCTACGGCTCGGCCAGCGCCAACCACCTCTTCACCACCGGCGGCTGGTTCTCGAGCGGCAATCTCGACGCCGGCTACGACGTGGCGCTGGTGGTGCTGAACAAGCGCAGCGGCACGTCGAAGGAGATCGGCTCCGACACCGGCACCTACTCGTTCTGCTATGCGAACTGCCTGCAGCCCTACTGGCACTTCACCCAGCTCGGCTATCCGGGCAACTACTATGGCGGCGACAAGATGACGTCGAGCCAGCATCTGTCGCGCTCCGACAACCGCGACTACATCTACGGCACCGGCATGCAGGGCGGCTCGAGCGGCGGCCCGCACGTCGCCAACATCGGCGAGATCAGCGACAACTCGAGCAACAAGGGCCAGTGGGCCAACCGCAACGTCGTGTTCGCCGTCACCTCCTGGGGCTACATCGACCAGAGCCTGAAGATCCAGGGCGCCTCGACGCTGAGCGGCCCGAACAACAGCAACAACTTCAAGCAGATGTACAACAGCGCCTGCAACGTCTCGCGCTCGCTGCACGGCTCCGGCTCCTGCAGCCTGCTCTGATCTATCTTCTCGACGCCGGCGGGACCGGGTCCGAATCGGGGATCCGGTCCCTGCTGCGTCTCACGACTTCGGCGGGTGCGCCCGGATCGCCGCCTCGTTCACCTCGACACCCCATCCCGGCCCCGACGGCATCACCAGGTGGCCGTCGCGGATGGTCGGCGGGCCCACCACCTCGTCCTTCCAGGGCACGTCGTCGATGTCGATCTCCATGATGCGGAAATTGGCGATAGCGGCGCAGAAGTGGGCGCTCATCATCGTCGACAAGTTGCCGTAGAAATTGTGCGGCGCGCAGTTGACCTCCCAAGCCTCGGCCATCGCCGCGATCTTCACACCTTCGAGGATGCCGTTCCAGGGCACGTCGACGATGGCGACGTCCATGGCCTGGGCGTCGAGATAGGGCCGGAACTGGCGGCGGCCGAACAGTGATTCGCAAGACGCGATGGCGGTGCGCGACTTGCGCCGGATCAGCGCCAGGGCCGCCGGATCGTAGCTGTCGATCTCCAGCCACAGGAGGTTGTAGGGCTCGATGGCGCGCGCCACCTGGATGTAGCCCTCGGTCTTGAAGTTGAAGTTGAGATCCAAGAGCAGGTCGACCGCCTCGCCGGCACCCTCGCGAAAGGCCTCCATCTGGGCGGTGACGATGCGCAGGATCTCGCGGTCGACGTTGAGGTCGGGCCAGCCCGGATTGTGGGCGAAGCCCGGCTGGAACATGAACGGCCGGTCCTCGTCGAGGCAGAAGATGTTGGTCTTGAGTGCCGTGAAGCCGCGCTCGTAGACCTCGCGACCCAAGGCCCGGATGTCGGCCAGCGACCGCACGGAGCCTGTGCCCATCACCTCGGCATGGTTGAGCCGGTACGAGCCGCAGTGCGACCAGTAGAGCCTGAGGCGGTCGCGCACCGGCCCGCCCAGCAGCTCGGCCACCGGGATGCCGAGTGCCCGCGCCTTGACGTCGACCAGGGCGTTCTCGATGGCGGCGATGGCCTGCTGGCTGATGCCGCCCGGCGCCTGGCGCGTGACGGCGTAGAGCATGGCGGTGATGCGCTCGACCGGCCTGGGGTCGAGGCCGATCAGCCGCTCGGCCAGCTTGCGGATGACCGCGGTCAGCCCCGGGCTGCCATAGCTCTCGTTGTACTCGGACCAGCCGACGACGCCGTCGTCGGTGGTGATCTTGAGGAACGACCAGACCCGCCAGCCGGCGTCGCAGTGGAGATCCTCGATCCGCGCGATGCGCAACGTCCTCGCCTCCCCTTCAGGCTCTCATCGGCGGCTGCCTCGCGCCCGATCCATGGTCATCGAGACCCCGCCGCCGGGCTCGTAGATGCGATAGTGCCCCGACGCCCTGCGGTCGAGGGCGAAGCAGCGCTCGGCCCCTGCCGGCGTCGTAGAGGGCCGATGTCCCTGGCCGTTGCGATCCGTCGGGCCCACTCCCATGTGATGCGTGATGTTTGATGTTCATCGGCGGGCTCGAGCATGCGCACGACACTGGCCATTGACGACGATGTGCTGACCGCTGCCAAGGCGATTGCCCGGCAACAGCGCAAGAGCGTTGGCGAGGTCGTGTCGGAACTCGCCCGCCGCGCGCTGCACCGTCCTCGTGCGCCTGCATCGCGCAACGGCATTCCCCTCCTGCCGGTGAGCGATCCGCACGCCGTCGTCACGCTGGAAACGGTCAACGTCTTGCGCGACCAGTTGCCGTGACATTCCTGCTCGACGTCAACGTCCTCATTGCCCTGATCGACCCGGCGCATATCGGCCATGACGCAGCCCATCGCTGGTTCGATGCCGAGGGCAAGGATGCCTGGGCGACATGCCCGATCACCGAGAACGGCGTGATCCGCATCGTCGGCAATCCGAACTATCCGAACACGCCGGGATCGACCGCGGTCGTCGCCGAAATCATCGCCCGGATTCGCGCGCTTCCCGGCCATATCTTCTGGCCGGACGACATCAGCCTGGTCGATGCCGATCATGTCGATGCCGGCGAAGTGCTGACCTCGGCGCAAGTCACCGATACCTACCTGCTGGCCTCGGCGGTCGCGCACGGCGGCAAGCTGGCGACATTCGACCGGCGTTTGTCGGTCAAGGCCGTGAAAGGCGGCAAGGCGGCCTTGCGCCTCATCGGCCCATAAGGCCCCGCCGCCGTCCCGCCTCTCCTTCAGGCTCTCATCCGCGACTATTTGAACCCGACGATGGTCATCGAGATCTCGCCGCTCGGCTTGTAGATGCGATAGTGCCCCGAAGCCGTGCGGTCGAGGGTGAAGCAGCGCTCGGGCCGGCCCGCATCCGGTTCCAGACGGTGCAGTAGCCCTTCTCCCACAGCCGCTAGCGGCTGCCGTCGTCGAGCCCGCCGACGATGATGACGGTGCCGTCGCTGTTGAAATATTCGATGGCGGGCTGGCCGTCAGGCAGGGTGACATGCCAGATTTTTTCCCACCAGTTCCCGCTCGACGACATCGGGTCCGACCGCCTCGCCGGGCTCGGCGGCGATGCAGGCGGCGACGACGATACCGAAAAGCGCTCGTGCGAACTCGTGTCCCCTCATATGACGCCTCAAACTGCCTCACCGCCCGGTCGAGCCTAGGCGGCTCATTGTCGACCGGACTTCGGACAAAATTTGTATGTGCGTGACATGACCACACCCAGCGCGGAGCAAGTCGCGACAGGCGTGGCCGTTGATTGCATCTTCACCTGTGGCAGGGTCCTCGTGACCCTCCAGCCGTGGGCATGGACCACCGATTCGGCGGGCGCGACGACAAGGAAGGTGTCATGTCGTACATCAGGGAACTCCGCGCACTCGTCGGGAACAGGCCCCTCGTTTTGGCGGGAGTCTCGGTTCTGGTCATTGACAAGGGGCGTCCCGGAAAAATTCTTCTCCAACGGCGGAGAGACAACGGTTGCTGGTCAAATCCCGGCGGAATGATAGAACCCGGGGAGTCTGCCGAGGACACAGCTGTCCGAGAAGTTGCGGAAGAGACCGGTTACAAAATAGATAGACCAATATTATTGACCGTTGCGTCCGGGATTAACTGTCACTATATCTACCCGAATGGAGACGAAGTTTACAATGTAACTATATTATTTTCTGCGGAAACACAAATATCAAAGTCTATCAGTAAATTTGATGATGAGACGCTCGACTCGCGATGGTTCAGTCTCGACGATCTACCAAACGATCTGAGCCCTCCGACTCGGAGCGTGCTCCAGGCAGCATTGGATGTACCCGGAGTTCGGGAAAGCATTCATCAAATGCAGTCCCTTGAACAGGTTCGCTGACTTTATACCGACCATCTTCGCTTCGGCTCAACGCTGCCGGATGACATTTCCCTTCTGGACTACGATGTAGCTCGGAGAGGAATCGAGCCATGACCAAGAATGCCGTTGTACGCGCCCGCATCGACGAAGCGACCAAGACCGAGGCTGCCGCCGTGCTGGCGAGCATGGGCCTGTCGCTGTCCGACGCCTTCCGGCTACTGCTGCGGCGCGTGGCAGCGGAGAAGGCGCTGCCGTTCGAGCCGCTCGTCCCCAATGCCGAAACCATCGAGGCGATGAAGGCCGCGCGGCGCGGCGAGCTGGTGATGGTCGGCAAGCCCCCGAACCTGATCGCGAGCCTGAATGCGGACGGTTAAATCGCTCCGGCACGCTATACTCACCCCGGCATGTGAGCCCGTTCACATCGGCCGTCGGCCTCGCCTGGGCAATGTCGGGGCGTTGCGGTGTTTCGAGGGACCGACATGGTGATGGATCGTCAGGGCCTGCCGATGAGCGGGGCCACCGGGGCATCGGCCGCCTGCTACGACGAGGCGGTCGCGGCCTTCAATCTCTATCGCGGCGATCCGCTGGCGCCGCTCGATGCGGCAATGGCCGAGGCGCCGCGGCACGTCATGGCGGCGATCGCCAAGGCCACGCTGATGGCGCTGGCCACCGAGCCCGCCGCCACCGCCGAGGCGCAGAAGCTCTACGACCGGGCCAAGGTGATGGCGATGGACGAGCGCGAGCGCTCGCACATGGCGGTGCTGGGGCTGCTGCTGCGCGGCGACTGGGTCAGGGCCGCCACCGCCATGGACATACACAACGCCCGCTGGCCGCGCGACCTGCTGGCGCTGCAGGCGGGGCACCTGATGGACTTCTTCCGCGGCAACGCCCGCGACCTGCGCGACCGCGTCGCCCGAGCCATGCCGGCCTGGTCACCGGAGGTGCCGGGGCACGGCGTGGTCATGGGCATGTACGCCTTCGGCCTCGAGGAGTGCGCCGACTACACCCGTGCCGAGGAGATGGGCCGGGCGGCGATCGACGCCGATCCGCGCGACGCCTGGGCACACCATGCCGTGGCGCACGTCATGGAGATGCAGGGCCGGGCCGAGGACGGCATCGGCTGGATGGTGGCGCGCGAGCCGCACTGGGCGGACGACGCCAACTTCTTCCAGGTCCACAACTGGTGGCACCGCGCCCTCTACCACCTCGACCTCGGCCAGCAGCAGGAGGCGCTGGCGCTCTATGACGGGCCGGTGCGCGGCAAGCGCAGCACGGTGGCGATCGACATGGTCGACGCCTCGGCCCTGCTCTGGCGCCTCGAGCTTTCCGGCGTCGATGTCGGCGGGCGGTGGAAGGAGCTGGCCGACGCCTGGGAGCAGCACGCCGACGGCACTCTCTATCCCTTCAACGACTGGCACGCCGCGATGGCCTATCTCGGCGCCGGGCGGCGGTCGAAGCTCGAGGCCTTGCGCGCCCGCATGCGCATGGCGGCCATGGGCGACAACGAGGTCGCCGGCTGGGTGGGCAGGATCGCCATGCCGCTGATCGACGGCTTCACGGCCTTTCACGACGGCGACTGGCAGAAGGCGGTGACGCTGCTGCACGGCGTGCGCTTCGTCGCTCACCAGCAGGGTGGCAGCCACGCCCAGCGCGACATCATCGACTGGACGATGACCGAGGCCGCCATCCGCGGCGGCATGCGCGAGCTGGCGACCGGCTTCGCCAACGAGCGCTTGGCCTTGAAGGCGCACAGCCCGCTCAACCGCGGCTTCCTGAAGCGCGCCGGGGCGCTTGGCTGATGCGGGTGGCGGTCTGCGGCGGCGGGGTGATCGGCGCCTGCGTCGCCTGGTTCCTGGCCCGCCGCGGTGCCGAGGTGGTGGTGGTCGAGCGCAGCGGCGTCGCCTGCGCCGCCTCGGGCAAGTCCGGCGGCTTCCTGGCGCTCGACTGGTGCGACGGCACGGCGCTGGGTCCGCTGGCCCGCCGCAGCTTCGCGCTGCATGCCGAGCTGGCGGCGATGGGCCTCGCCGACTGGGGCTATCGGCGGATGGAGACGTTCAGCGTCGCCGCCAGCGACCGCCGCCGGCTGCGCGGCCAGGGCGGCGGGCCGGGCTGGCTCGGGCCGCAGGCGGCCCTGCAGGGCCGGCTCGGCGGCGAGGCGACGACGGCGCAGGTCCACCCTGCTTTGTTCACCCGCGGCATGATGCAGGCCGCGATCGAAGCCGGTGCCGGGCTGCGCACCGGCCGTGTCGACGACATCGCGCTGCGCGACGGCATCGCCACCGGCGTGGTCGTCGACGGTGAGAGGCTGGCGGCCGATGCCGTGGTGCTGGCCATGGGCCCGTGGACCAGCACCTTGTGCCGGGCGCTGCGCCTGCCGATGGTCCACGGCCTCAAGGGCAACAGCGTGGTGCTGGACACCGGCGGCCGCGTCGGTGCCGAGGCGCTGTTCGTCGAGATGGAGCTGGCGGGCGGCATGCACACGCCCGAGGTCTTTCCGCGGCCGGACGGCACCACCTATGTCTGCGGCCTCTCCGGCCAGCAGCCACTGCCCGAGGATCCCGCCGAGGTGGCGCCCGATCCCGGCGCGCCCGAGACCCTGTTGCGGATGATCGGCGTCTTCGCCCCGGAGATCGCCGGCGCGCCGGTGCTGGCCCGCCAGGCCTGCTACCGCCCGGTCACGCGCGACGGCCTGCCGCTGATGGGCTCGGTGCCCAGCACGTCGGGGCTCTGGGTCGCCACCGGCCACAGCGTCTGGGGCATCCTCAACGCGCCGGCCACCGGCGAGGCGATGGCGGAGCTGGTGCTGGACGGCCGGGCGAGGCTGGATCTCGCGGCGTTCGATCCGGGACGATGACTGGGCTATGATCCGGCCGAGCGAGGATGTCGAAGCGTGACGAAGATCGAGATCAGGCTTCCGGATGACTTGGCGCAGCGTGCCCGCAGCGCCGGCCTGCTCTCGGATTCCGCCATCCGGGAGCTGCTGGAGGATGCGATGCGGCGGCGGGCCGGCCATCGGCTGATGGCCGCGGCAGGGCAGCTCCACGAGGCCGGGATCCCGCCAATGAGCGACGAGGAGGTCGTGGGCGAGGTACGGGCGGTACGCGCTGCACGCCGAGTCGGACGCCAGAAGGTCCAGACCCCCGAGCGGACGTGAGGGTCGTCCTCGACACGAATGTGATCGTGTCGGCCCTGCTCTGGGGCGGGACACCTCACAGGCTCATCGAAGCAGCGTCCGAAGGGAACCTCATCCTTTGCACGTCGCAGGTGCTTCTCGACGAGCTACGCGAGGTCCTGGGTCGCCCTCACCTCGCGTCACGCCTGATCGACCATCGCTCCACCGTGGAACGGGCGGTGCGGAGCTATGCCGAGGCGGTCGTCATCGTCGAGCCATCGAATGTGCCGCCGGTGGTCGCGGAGGATGCCGACGACGACCATGTCATCGCGGCTGCGCTCGCCGCCGGTGCGGCGATGATCGTCTCCGGCGACCGGCATCTGCTCTCCATCGGGAGCCTGGAGGGACTGGACATCATCACGCCGGCCGAGGCGGTGGAACGTCTCAGCCTCACGCCGCCTCGGCCTCGTGGATCAGGTGCATGATGGCCTCGCTCATCCGGCGGTAGTCGCGGTCGTTGGCGATCTCGCCCTTGATGCGGTAGCGGTCCATCACCACGATGCGGTCGGCCAGCGTCACCATCTCCGGCATGTCGCTGGTGATCAGCAGGATGGCGGTGCCGGCGTCGGACAGCTCGCGCAGCAGCTCGTGCAGGTAGGCCTTGGTCTTGATGTCGATGCCGACCGAGGGCTCGTCGACGATCAGGATGCGGACATTGGCCGCCAGCCACTTGGCGACGCTGATCTTCTGCTGGTTGCCGCCCGAGAGGTTGCCGACGAGCTGCGACAGCGAGGGGGTGCGCACCTCCAGCTTGCGGATGTGCGGCTCGACGCGGGCGCGGACGGTGCGGTCGGCGACGAGGCCGAGGGCGCCGGCGAGGCGCTTCCACACGGTGATGCCGGCGTTCTCCAGCACCGTGTGCATGAGGATCAGCCCCTCCTGCTTGCGGTCCTCGCTGACATAGCCGATGCGATGGCGGTGGATGGCGTCGGCGACGCTGCCGATCTCGACCGGTTGGCCGTCGACCCGGATGGTGCCGGCGGTGGCCGGGAACAGGCCCATGATGGCCTTGGCGAGCTCGGTTCGGCCGGCGCCGACCAGGCCGTAGAGGCCGACGATCTCGCCCTTGTGCACCGCGAGGTCGATGCCGCGGTGGCCGAGCGGTGTCGCCACGCCTTCGAGCTGCAGCGCCGGTGCCGCACCCGAGCGGTCGCGGGCGGCCCAGTCGGGGATCTGCTCGGCCCGGCCGATCATCAGCCGGACGATGTCCTGCCGGCCGAGGCCCTGCATCGAGCGGCTGTCGCAGGCGTTGCGGCCGTCGCGCAGCACCGTCACCTCGTCGCAGATCTGCTGCACCTCCTCGAGCTTGTGGCTGACGAACAGGATGCTCACCCCTTCGTCGCGCAAGCGGTGCAGCAGCGTGAACAGGGTCTCGGTCTCGTGCGGGGTGAGCGAGGCCGTGGGCTCGTCCATCAAGAGCACGCGCGAGCGCAGCGACAGTGCTTTGGCGATCTCGACCATCTGCATCTTGGCGACGCTGAGCTGGCGGACGGGCGTGCGCGGATCGAGGTCGAGGTCCAGCATGTCGAGCCAGCGCCGCGCCTCGGCATGGACCTTCCCATAGTCGATGCCGCCGAGGGCACCTGTCTCCAGCCGCTCCAGCATGATGTTCTCGCCGACCGAGAAGCGCGGGATCAGGTTGCGCTCCTGGTGGACGACGCCGATGCCGGCGGCGATGGCGTCGCGGGTGCCGGCGAATCGGACGGGCCTGCCGTCCAGCAGCAGCTCGCCGGCGTCGGGCTGGTGGACGCCGGTGACGATCTTGATCAGCGTCGACTTGCCCGCACCGTTCTCGCCCAGGAGCGCGTGGATCGAGCCTTTGGCGAGGCGCAGCGACACGCCCTGCAGCGCCTTCACGCCGGGGAACGACTTGTCGACCTTCCTGGCCTCGAACACCGCCTCGGCCATGACTCAGATCCTCCGCAAGGACCGCTCGAGGCGGACCTCGCGCAGCCGGTTCAGGCCGACGGCGCACAGGATCAGCGTGCCGAGCACGACCTGGACGAAGAACGGGTCGATGGCGAACAGCACCAGCGCCTGGGTGATCATGGCGACGATGGCGACACCGATGGCCGTCGCGACGACGCTGACATGGCCGCCGGCCAGGATCGCTCCGCCGATGACGGGGGCGGCGAAGGACAGGATCAGCCAGTCGTCGCCGATGGTCGGCTGGCCGATCTGCAGGCGTGCGACCAGCATGATGCCGGCCATCGCCGCCAGGAACCCCGAGATGGCGTGCGCCGAGATCACGGTGCGCGGCACCGAGATGCCCGAGAGTGCCGCCGCGTGCTCGTTGCCGCCGACCGCCAGGATGTAGCGGCCGAGCGGCCGGCGGCTCATCAGGAGCCACATCGCCACGACGACCAGCAGCATCGGCACCAGCAGCCAGGGCAAGGGCCCCAGGAAGGTGGTGTTGCCGAACGCCTTGACGCTGTCCGGCACGCCGTAGAACGGCTGGGCGCGGGTGATGCCGAGGTTGATGCCCTTGAACACCGCCAGCGTCGCCAGGGTGATGACGAAGGCCGAGATGCCGGTGAGTGCTATGAAGAAGCCGTTGGCGAGGCCGGCGAGCAGGCCGATGCCCAGCGCCAGCACGGCGGCGAGCGGTGCCGGCAGCCCCCACACCTCCATCATGCCGGCGAAGCACACCGCCGCCAGGCCGCCGATGGCGCCGACCGCCAGATTCATCTGGCCGATGGCGATGATGACCATCTGCGAGAAGGCGATCATGGTGTTGACGGCGATCGCCAGCAGCAGGACCTGGATGTTGAACGACGACAGGAAGGTCGGGTTCAGGCTGCCGATCAGCACCGCCGCCAGCACCGCCACGATCAGCGGCCCCATCCAGTCGGCGCGCAGGAGCGCCTGCATCAGATCATCCTCCGCCGGGCGAGGAAGCGCCGCCGCGCCAGGTCGATCAGCACCGCCAGCAGCAGGATCAGGCCGAGGCAAGCCTGCACCCAGAACTCGCCGACGCGCAGCAGCAGCAGGCCGTTGGTCAGCATGCTGACCAGGGCGGCGCCGAGGAAGGTGCCGACCACCGACACCCGGCCGCCGGTCAGCGCCGTGCCGCCGAGCACCGGCCCGAGGAAGGCCGGCAGGAGCCAGTCCTGGCCGAGCTGGCCGGCCATCGACGGGATGGCGGCACCGTGGCGCGTCACCAGCATCAGGGCGGCGATGCCGGCGAGGATGCCCGACAGCATGTGGCAGGCGATCACCATGCGGCCCACCCGCACGCCCGACAGCTCGGCGGCCTCGGGCCGGGCACCCGCCGCCAGCATGCCGCGGCCGAGCACGGTGTAGCGGTAGAGGCAGGCCAGCAGGATCGCCACGGCGATCGTCACGAGCAGCAGAGGCGAGACATAGCCGAGCAGCCGCATGCGGCCGAAGGCGGCCAGCGCCGGCGGCAGCTCGCGGAAGGATTCCGCACGGGTCAGGAACACCATGGCACCGAAGAAGATGCTCATGCTGGCCAGCGTGATGATGAAGCTGTGCAGGCCCGAGCGGACGATGACGGTGCCGTTCACCCAGCCGAGCAGGGCACCCATGCCGAGGGCACCAAGGATCGCCAGCGGCCAGGGCACGCCCAGCGACTGGATCAGCCAGCCGCCGGTCATGGCGGCGCAGACGCCGATCGCACCGAGCGACAGGTTGAGGCCGCCGCTGACGATGACCACCATCATGCCGAAGCCGATCATGATGTCGATCGACATGTTGCGGCCGAGGGTGAACAGGTTGAACGCCGACAGGAAGCCCGGCGTCGCCAGCGCGAAGACCGTGCCGAACAGCACGATCAGCACGGCCAGCCCGAACTCGTTGGTCAGGTAGAAGCGCAGCCGACCGGGCTCGGCGGTCGGCGCCGCGTCGGCGGCCGCTGCCGGCAGCGCAGGATTGTCGGAAGCCATGGAGACCGGTCAGCCCCGGAAGGAGCGGGCGGCGCCTCGGCGGCACCGCCCGGTGCGGCTCAGCCGCAGGTCAGGTAGGTCTTCTCGAAGGTCGCGAACAGCTCCTTGGTGATCCCCTGCATCGCCGCCACGTAGTCGTCGGCATGGGCGGCGTCGACGAACACCGTGCCGCTGTCGATGAACCTGTTGGTCAGCGCGATCGACTTGAACGGCGCGTCGTCCTTGATCTTGCAGCCGTTGCGCAGCCGGTCGACGACATAGGAGCCGACATAGCCCTGGCCGTAGGGATTCTGCAGCATCGTGCCGTCGACGAAGCCGTCCTTGATGGCCTTCAGCACCACCTCGTCATGGTCGATGCCGACCATCTTGATGCGCTTGTCGCCGATGCGGCGCAGCGCGTTGCTGGCGACCACCGCCGGCACCCAGGCCGTCGTCACGATGCCATCGACATTGGCGGCGTTGGCGGCGAGGTAGGCGTTGATCTTCTCCTCGGCCGGCTCCGGCGCGTCGATGTCGGCGATGACCTGCACCACCTCGACCCCGCCGCCGGCCTCCTTGGCCGCCTGCTCGACCGCGTCGATGCGCAGCTGGGTGTTGGGGTCGACCAAAAAGCCGGTGAAGTGGGCGATGCGGCCCTTGCCGCCCATCGCCCTGATCAGCTCCTTGGTGCCGAGATAGGCCGAGTGGCCGGTGTCGGTGCCGAGGCAGAACGACGCCGTCGACGGATCCTTGAAGCAGCCGGCGGTGGCGATGACCGGGGCGCCGGAATCGGTGATGTCGGCCACCGTGCTGACCGAGCCCACCGGATCGCCCGGGAAGATCAGGAAGGCGTTGTAGCCCTGGGAGAGCAGGCTCTCGAGCAGCTGGTTCTGCGTGCTGAGCTCCCATTTCTGCGGCACGCGGTAGTCGGCGGCAGCGAGGCCGAAGTCGCGGACGGCGTCCTTGCCGGCCTGCTCCCAGGCAGCGAAATAGGGGTGCGGCCCGCCGGGGACCAGGGCGACCTGGGTGTCGCTGGCGGCCATCGCACCGGTGGCACCGCCGCCGATGACGGCGGCGAGGGCGAGATTTCTGGCGAAGCGGAGCATGCGGCGTGATCCTCCCTGATCGTCGTCCGGCGGCTGCTTGTAGCCGCTGAATGCCATTACACAAGCGGCCTCGGCCGGCTATGAGGCCGATGGCAGTGCCGCGGTCAACGACAGGGATGGCACCATGAAGGCAAGGCTCTCGCCGGACACGCTGGCGGCACTGCCCGGCGACGTCGCGGTCCCCGCCTACGACCGCGCGGCGGTCACGCCGGGCATCGTCCATCTGGGCGTCGGTGGCTTCCACCGGGCGCACCAGGCGGCGGTCGTCGACGACTGCCTGGCGGCGGGCGAGACGAGCTGGGGCATCGTGGCGGCCTCGCTGCGCAGCCCCGAGACCCGCGACGCGCTGCAGCCGCAGGCCGGCCTCTACACCCTGGCGATCCGCGAGGATGCCGGCACGGCGCTGCGCGTCGTCGGCTCGATCGGCGAGGTGCTGGTGGGACCGGAGGATCCGGCGGCCCTGCTGGCGCGGCTGGCCGATCCGCGCACCCGCATCGTCAGCCTGACCGTCACCGAGAAGGGCTATCTGGTCGACCTCGCCAGCGGGACCCTCAAGGCCGACGATCCGGGCGTGATCCACGACCTCGCCCAGCCGGCGGCTCCGCGCACCGCGCTGGGCTACCTGGCGCAGGGGCTGTGGCTGCGCCGGCAGGCCGGCGCGGCGCCGTTCACGGTGATGAGCTGCGACAACCTGCCGAGCAACGGTCGGACGCTGCGCCGCGTGCTCACCGACTTCGCCACCGCCCGCGACCCGGCCTTCGGCCGCTTCGTCGCCGACGAGGTCGCCTTCCCGTCGACCATGGTCGACCGCATCGTGCCCAAGACCACCGACGCCGACCGGAAGATGGTCGACGAGCGGCTGGGCGTGGCCGATGCCTGGCCGGTGATGACCGAGCCCTTCCTGCAATGGGTGGTCGAGGACCGCTTCCCGGCCGGCCGTCCCGCGCTCGAGAGCGCCGGCGCCGAGATGGTGGCCGACGTCGAGCCGTTCGAGCACATGAAGCTGCGGCTGCTGAACGGTGCCCACACCTCGCTCGCCGCCATCGGCCGGCTGGCCGGCCACCAGACCGTCGCCGAGGCGATCGCCGACCCGCAGATCCGGCGGCTCGTCGAGGCCTATTGGAGCGAGGCGATCCCGACGCTCGGCGGCGGAGCCGGCGACCCGGCGGCCTATACCCGCAGCCTGCTGGCGCGCTTCTCCAACGGTGCCCTGCCCCACAGGACGCAGCAGATCGCCACCGACAGCTCGCAGAAGATCCCGCAGCGCATCCTGGCACCGCTGCAGGAGCGGCTGGCGGCGGGACAGCCTTCGCCCGCCATGACCTTCGCGGTGGCGGCCTGGATCCGCTCCTGCGGCGGGCTCGACGATGCCGGCCGCCCGATCCCGTTCGGCGATCCGATCTTCGATGCGTGGAAGGACCAGCCCGACCAGCGCCGCGCGCCGACGGCCGAGACCGTCCGCGCCTTCCTCGGCCTCGGCCCGGTGTTCGGCAGCGAGCTGCCGCGGCACGAGGGCTTCGTGCGCGAGCTGACGGCGGACTATGCGGCCATCGCCGACAAGGGAATCGCGGCGGCGCTCGCCGGCAAGGCAATCGCGGCGGCGTCCGCCGCCGGGCACTGATCAGGGGGAACGGGAACGATGGAACAGACCTGGCGCTGGTTCGGCGACAACGACCCGGTGACGCTGGAGCATGTGAAGCAGGCCGGTGCCACCGGCATCGTCACGGCGCTGTACCACCTGCCCGAGGACCGGGTGTGGACCCCCGACGAGGTCGCCCAGCGCAAGGCCACCATCGAGGCCGCCGGCCTGCGCTGGAGCGTGGTCGAATCCATCCCCACGCCCAGCGCCATCAAGCTCGGCTCGAAGGACGCGCCCAGGGCCATCGGCGTCTGGAAGGACTCGCTGGCCAATGTCGGCCGGGCCGGCGTCGGGGTCGTCTGCTACAACTTCATGCCGGTGGTCGACTGGACGCGCACCGACCTGATGTGGCGCCTGCCGACCACCGGCTATGCGCTGCGCTTCGACATGGTCGACTTCGTCGGCTACGACGTCTTCGTGCTGAAGCGGCCGAAGGCCGAGGCCGGCTATCCGGCCGAGCTGGTGGTGAAGGCCGAGGCGCGGATCGCCCAGAAGACCGACGAGCAGATCGCCACGCTCGAGCGCAACGTCATCGCCGGCCTGCCCGGCGGGGCGGCGGCACAGACGCGGGAATCCATCGCCGGCCAGATCGCCGCCTTCGACGGCATCGACGACGACGCCATGCGCGCCAACCTCGCGGCCTTCCTGCGCGAGGTCGTGCCCGTCGCCGAGGAGGTGGGCGTCAGGCTCGCCATCCATCCCGACGATCCGCCGTTCTCGCTGTTCGGCCTGCCGCGCGTCGTCTCGACGCTGGCGGATGCGCGGCGCGTGCTGGCGGCGGTCGAGAGCCCGGCCAACGGCCTCACGCTCTGCACCGGCTCCTACGGCGCCCGCGCCGACAACGACCTCGTCGAGATGGCGCGCCAGCTCGGCCCGCGGGTGAGCTTCGCGCATCTGCGCAACACCACTCGCGAGCCCGACGGCTCGTTCTACGAGGCCGAGCATCTGGACGGCGACACCGACATGGTGGGCGTGGTCGAGGCGCTGCTGGCCGAGGAGCGCCGCTCCGGCCGGCAGATCCCGATGCGGCCCGACCACGGCCATCTCCTGGCCGACGACATCCACAAGAGGACCAATCCCGGCTACTCGCTGGTCGGCAGGCTGAAGGGCCTGGCCGAGCTGCGCGGTGTCATGCGGACCCTGGAACGGAAGGCCGCCTGATGCGCGGCGTGACGCTGCCCGGCGGCGAGACCGTGCCGGCGCTCGGCCAGGGCACCTGGTACATGGGCGAGCATGCCGACCGGCGGAAGGCGGAAGCCGCCGCCCTGCGGCGCGGGCTCGACCTCGGCATGACGCTGGTCGATACCGCCGAGATGTATGGCGACGGCGGTGCCGAGGAGGTGGTGGGCGACGCCATCGCCGGCCGGCGCGACGAGGTGTTCGTCGTCAGCAAGGTCTATCCGCACAATGCGTCGCGAAAAGGCGTGCCGGCCGCCGCCGAGCGCAGCCTGAAGCGGCTGAGGACCGACCGGATCGACCTCTACCTGCTGCACTGGCGCGGCCGCTATCCCTTGCGCGAGACCGTCGAGGCGTTCGAGGCGCTGCGCGACGCGGGGAAAATCCGCTACTGGGGTGTGAGCAACCTCGATACCTCCGACATGGAGGAGCTGGCCGGCGTCGGCGGCGGCTGTGCGGCCAACCAGATCCTCTACAACGTCACCCGCCGCGGCGTGGAGTTCGACCTGCTGCCCTGGTGCGTCGGGCACAACGTCCCGGTCATGGCCTACAGCCCCATCGAGCAGGGCCGCCTGCCGGCCGGCGGCGCCTTGGACGCGATCGGCAAGCGCCACGGCGTCGACCGGTTTACCGTGGCGCTGGCCTGGGCCCTGCGCCAGCCCAACGTCATCGCCATCCCCAAGGCCGTCCGCCCCGAGCATGTCGACGCCAACCGCAAGGCTGCGGATCTGGTGCTGACGGCCGAGGATCTCGCGGAGATCGACAGGGCGTTCCCGCCGCCGCGGCGCAAGCAGCCGCTGGCGATGCTGTGAGCTAGGGCCGTGCCTCGGCTGGCGTATCGAACTCGATGCGCAGCCGCGTGCCGGTCGCCTCGGCGAAACGCTCAAGGGTCCTGGTCGAAGGCTGGATACGGCCGCTCTCCAGGCGCGCGACGACCGATTGCGTCGTCTTCATGCGCGACGCTACCTGCTCCTGCGTCAGCCCGGCCCGCAGCCGAGCGGCAATGAGCGTCCGCGCCAGTGCGAACTCGGGCTCCAGAGCTGCGTAGGCTTCCCGGTAATCGGGCTCCTTCATCCATTCGTCGTGCAGCTCGCGCACGTCCCTCACGGCTCGATCT
>DAOLFG010000045.1:22600-43990 GCA_035326425.1 Geminicoccus sp.
AGCCATGTCCATCGAGAAGCGCCCGTTCGGACGGACCGGGCATGCCAGCTCGGCGGTGATCTTCGGCGCCGCCGCCCTCTCGCGTGTCGACCAGGCCACGGCCGACGCCACGCTGGAGCTGCTGCTCGAATTCGGCGTCAACCACATCGACACCGCCGCCAGCTACGGCGATTCCGAGCTGCGCATAGGGCCGTGGATGGACCGGCACCGGAAAGACTTCTTCCTCGCCACCAAGACCGGCAAGCGGGACTATGCCGGCGCCCGCGACGAGATCCGGCGCTCGCTGGAACGGCTGCGCACCGACCATGTCGACCTGCTGCAGCTGCACGCCCTGATCCATCCCGACGACTGGGAGCAGGCGCTGTCGCCCGGCGGGGCGATCGATGCGGCGGTCGAGGCGAAGGAGGCCGGCCTCGTCCGCTTCATCGGCGTCACCGGCCATGGCTGGAACGTCGCCGCCATGCACCGCCGCAGCCTCGGGCGGTTCGACTTCGATTCCGTGCTGATGCCGTGGAGCTGGTACTGCTCGCAGCATCCGACCTATGCCCGCGACTTCGAGCAGACGGCCGAGCTGTGCCGCCAGCGCGGCGCGGCGGTGCAGACCATCAAGGCCATTGCCCGCGGACCCTGGGCCGCCGGCGTCAGCCGCGACCATCCGACCTGGTACCAGCCGCTGGAGGACGAGGAGGACATCGCCGCCGCCGTCCACTGGGTGCTGGCGCGGCCCGACCTGTTCCTCAACTCGGCCGGCGACGTCGGCCTGCTGCCGACGGTGCTGCGCGCCGCCGCCAGGGCCGAGGGCCCACCGCCCGACAAGCTGATGGCCGAGCTCGGCGCCCGCGCCGGCCTGGCCTCGATCTTCGGGATCTAGGTTATCGCGGCCTCTCAGCACCTACACTATTTAAGATTGGTTAAGATTGGTCGCTCTGCGGCTGCTACACGGGCTGCCAGTCCCTGTCGTCTACTTCTTGATCTTCTCTAGCGAGAACGCCGTCGTCATCCGGCAGCGTTCCATTGTCATAATATATTAATTGCCGACGCATGACTCGTTCCACCCGGGAGTCTGTAATCGTATATTCGTTTGCTGGCTTCCCGCCTTGCGCACCTTCAGCGGCTCTAGTGCCGGTCAACTTGATTATTCCAGCGTTTTCCCATGATTGAATTCTCCTTCGAGCGGACTGAGCACCAACTCTAAATGTATATTGTACGTCATTATTTGTGAATATAGCTCTATTGAGTCGAAATATTTGCGCAAGAAGCCTCTCACCGTATACCGTTGATATTACATCTTTAACATATTTATCAAGTCCAGATTGGATTGAGTCATGATTTAGTAGACATAGTTTATCTTGGTCGACGTTCAAAACATCATGCTCTCTAATTATTACATCCAAAAGTCGAATCATTTCTCGAGGCGATCTCATGGAGATCCTAACTAGTTCAGACTGGAGTTCCTGTATGTCCAAATCCGGTGATATCAGTCCCGCAAAGTCGAGCTTATCGTCTGAAAAAAAACGAACGCGCCTATCTAGCATTAGAATAAAAAACTCGTCATCCCATGAAACTGTCGCATGACCTACCTTATCAAGGCGCACTCTATAATCATCAGTCTCAAAGAATGATTTTACCCGCTGCCAAAGAAAGAAGATCCAGGAAAAATCAGGTACTTCCATCAATTGAACACGCGACAGGATAGGATAGACCAACTTGGCAGTTTGATCGGCCGAATTATTAGTTGCGGCCGTTTCGTCTACTTTATCGACGAGAAGTACAATACCTGAGAAGCCAAATATCGCCGCCAATCCCACCAATCGCCGAAGCAATAATACGGAGTCAAAGTCCTCCTCGTGGTCACGCCTTAAAACGGACACTACATCACCGCTAACGTCAACATCGGCACTAACATACTTGCGGGCCAAAAAATCGCCAAGACGTCCTATTAGCCTAGCAATCGGCTCCCATCGCCTTTCAATCCAAAGTCTACTCTTTGCCGCAAAAGCTTGATTAAATAGGAGTAGCGCATCATGAACTGAGCGCTCTCGTCTGCCCTCCGGGCGCGAGAGATAATGGTCCCGTAATAACTGATAGCATATCCGAGATTCGTCATCATTTAATGCACCAACGTATACATCTCGTTCATCATCTTCTAGAGAGCTTAACCACGTCAAGATACTCTCAATAACAACAAACGCAACTTCTTTTATGAGAGTCTCCTCTGTCAGATCTCGCAACTGCTGCCCCTTAACGAGAACCGAGAAGTCGACTAGGTTGACAACTAGAGGGACACGCTCTCCTTTCGCCTTTCTGGCCCAGATTTCCTTGAATACTGTCAATCTCGTTGCGCTCTTACCAGCTCCTCGGTCTCCAAATAATATAAAAGATGACCTATTTGTAGCTCGGGCTTCTATTGCTTCAAAATATGGCGGCTTCACTGCATACTGATCAATGTTTGGCTCCGACTCGGCCACATAATGCTCAAATGGATTTCCCTTCAAATTAAGAGCTTCCACCAAGCGTGGCACTATTTACCTCCAGAGAATTATCTATCGCCATCCCGATACAACGCCAGCAGCGCCGCCAGAAAAATGCAGCGTAGCTACCCGCGAGACGAATACCGCCTGCCGATCCTGATGTCAATTGACGGGACTGATGACCATTGGACACCTTCGAGCGGTAACTCATTTGCACGCCGCGGTAGCGGCACTCCGCGACCTTACAAAATCTTGCACGCAAGGCTGATGCAGGCACACGCGACGCGGCAGACCAAAGGAACCTTATCGCAATGGCCACCACGGCCGACACCGGGGTCCGACATCCGGCCCCTAACCGGGAAACAGCTGCGCCTCGACGGCGGCGCGGGTCGGCAGGGCCGGGATGGCGCCGCGCTCGGTCGTCGTCAGCGCCCCGACGATGTTGGCGAAGCGGCAGATCTCGGCGAGATCCACGGCCCCCGGCACCGCCTTGTGCCGCAGCAGCCCCGCCAGGAACCCGGCGACGAAGCCGTCGCCTGCGCCGGTGGTGTCGACCACCTTGACCGGGATGCTCGGGATCTCCTGCTGGCCGTCCCTGGTGATCAGGATGCTGCCGCGCCCGCCCATGGTCAGCACCATGACCTCGAGGCCGGCGTGCCACAAGGACTGCACGGCAGCGGGGTCGCGCCGACCGGTGAGGAACTCCAGCTCGTCGTCGCTGAGCTTGGCGACGCCGGCCAGCGCCAAACCGGCGCGGATGCCCTGGCGCGCCGCCTCGACGTCGCTCCACAGCGGCAGCCGCAGGTTGACGTCGTAGGACACCAGCTTGCCGGCCCGCTTGGCGTGGGTCGCGGCGAACAGCACCGTCTCGCGAGGCTGTGCCGCGGCCAAGCTGATGGAGTCGAAATGCAGGATGCGCGCCGCCTCGATCGCGGCCTTGTCCACCTCCTCCGGCACGAACAGCATGTCGGCGCCGGGGTGGCGGTAGAACAGGAACTCGCGCTCGCCGTCGGCGCGCAGCGAGACGAAGGCCAGCGCCGTGCGCGCCCGGCTCTCGAAACGCAGGGGCGTGATGTCCACGCCCTCCTGCGACAGCGTGCCGGCGAGGAAATGGCCGAACGGGTCGCTGCCGACCTTGCCCATGAAGGCGCTCGACGCCCCCAGCCGGGCGAGGCCGACCGCGACATTGGCGGCGGCACCGCCCGCGGCCTTCTGGAAGGCCGGCGCGTCGATCAGCCCGGTGCCGGTGACGGTGGGAACGAAGTCGATCAGGAGATCACCCACGCAGACGACGTCGGCCATGGCCCATGATCCCGTTTCGCGGTGCCGGCCCGGCATCCCGGGCCGGCACATCATTCCTGTTGTCTAGTTGGAAGCCCAGCCCTTGTAGTCGTTGATGTTGTCCCGCGTGACCAGGGTCGAGGGCAGCAGGACCATGGGCTCGGCCGGCTTCTTGCCGTTCATGATGTCGTAGCCGACCTCGACGCCCTTCTGGGCGATGGCGTAGGGGTTCTGGCTGGCCGAGGCCTCGACCATGGTGTTGCCCTTGAGCGCACCCTCGATGTCCGGGGCACCGTCGACCGAGGTGATGACGATGCCGGTGCGGTTGAGCTGCTTGGCGGCGAGGTCGGTGCCGATGGCCTGCGGGTCGTTGATGGTGAAGACCGCGGCGATGTCGGGGAAGCGGGTCAGATGGCCCTGCATGACGTTGAGGCCGCCTTCGCGCGAGCCCTTGGCGTCCTGGTCGTCGGACAGGATCTTGATGTCGGGCGCCTTGGCCAGCACCTCCTTGCAGCCGTTGACGCGGTCGATGACCGCCGAGACCTGCGGGCCGTTCTGGATGATGACGTTGCCCTTGCCGCCGAGCTTGTCGACGATGTACTGGCAGGCGATCTCGCCGGCCTGGACATTGTCGGTCTGCACGACCGCATCGGCGCCGGCGGCCGCCACGTCCACACCCACCACCACGATGCCGGCGGCCTGGGCGCGCTTGATCGACGACACGATGGCCTTGGGGTCGACGGCGTTGATCAGGATCATGTCGACGCCGGCGGCGATGAAGTTGTCGACCTGGTTGAACTGCTTGTTCAGGTCGTAGTCGGCCGAGACCGTCGTCACCTTGACGTTGGGGTTGATCTCCTTGGCCTTGGCCTCGGCACCATTGGCCAGCGCCACGAAGAACGGGTTGCCCATGTTGCCGAGCGTCACGCCGATGGCGTTCAGATCCTTGGCCGATGCGGCGTTGGCGACGAGGCAGAGCGCGGCTCCGCCCAGAAGCAGCTTCCTCAACATCTCACGAACCTCCATGCCCTGTCGGATTGTGTCGCCGGCGCGGACCAGGGAAGCCGCCGCCGACGGCAAGAGCCGGCCCCGCGGCGCGGGGCCGGAAACTCGCGGAAAGCTCAGGTGCGGGCACTGCCCTGCAGGCGGAAGCGGTCGAGCGCCACCGCGCCGATGATGACCAAGCCCTTGATGATGAACTGCCAGATGTCCGAGACACCCAAGAGGATCAGGCCATTGGACAGCACGGCGATGATGAGCGCGCCGATCAGCGTGCCCCAGATCGAGCCGATGCCGCCGACGAAGCTGGTGCCGCCCAGGATCACCGCCGCGATGGCGTCGAGCTCGTAGGCCTGGCCGATCTGCAGGCCGTTGGCGGCATAGAGCCGGGCCGCCGTCATCACGCCGCCCAGGCCCGACAGGAAGCCCGAGGCACAGTAGACGAACAGCAGGATGGCCCAGACCTTGATGCCCGAGAGCCGGGCGGCGGCCGGGTTGCCACCGACGGCGTAGATCCGCACGCCCAGCACGGTCCGGCGCAGGATGAACCAGGATATCACGATGACCACCAGCGCGATGAACGCCAGCCACGGGATCACCCCGAACACGTAGCCGTTGCCGATCCAGGCGAAGGGCAGGTCGGGATTGAAGATGGTGGTGTCGCTGCCCATCAGCCGGGCGACGCCGCGCACGGCGGTGAGCGAGCCCAGCGTCACGATGAACGGCGGCAGGCCGATGAAGGCGATCAGGGCGCCGTTGAGGAACCCGAAGAAGGTGCCGGTGATCAACGCCGCCGGGATGCCGAGATAGCCCCAGCCCGGGATCAGCGAGAAGATCAGCGCAGCCATGGCGGCGGTCGCCAGGATCGAGCCCACCGACAGGTCGATGCCGCCGGTGAGGATGACGAAGGTCATGCCGGCCGCCAGCACGGTGTTGATCGCCGCCTGCTGGCTGACGATCGACAGGTTCTGGCCACTGAAGAAGTGCCCACCGGTCAGGAAGTGGAAAAGCACCGCCAGGATGATCAGCACCGGCAGCATGCCGATGGCCTGGATGATGCCGCGCATCCGCACCTGCTGCGCCGACAGCCCGGCACCGCCGGATGCGGTCGCCGTCGTCTCCGTGCTCGCCATTGCCTTGTCCCCCCTGCTCGCCCGATTCCCGGACCTAGGCCGCCACGCCGGCGGCGTAGGCCATGATGTTCTCCTGCGTGATCGGCCGCCCGCCCGGGCCGCCGACCTCGCCCTCCATGTGCCCCTCGCGCATCACCAGCACGCGGTCGCAGATGCCGATGATCTCCGGCAGCTCGCTCGAGATGACGATCACGCCGATGCCACGGTCGGCCAGCTCGTCGATGATGCGGTAGATCTCGGACTTGGCGCCGATGTCGACGCCGCGCGTCGGCTCGTCGAGGATCAGCACGCGCGGGCCGATCTCCAGCCAGCGCGACAGCAGCACCTTCTGCTGATTGCCGCCCGACAGGCTGCCGACCTGCACCAGCGGGCTGGCCGCCCGCACCCGCAGCGCCTTGAAGGCGGTCTCGGCCCGCCGCTTGGCCGCACCCAGGTCGAGGATGCCGCCGCGCGCCGAATCGCGCTCGACGACGCCGATGTTGATGTTCTCGCCGCAGGACATGTCGAGGAACAGGCCCAGCCGCTTGCGGTCCTCGGTGAGGTAGGCGAGGCCCAGCGCCAGCGCGTCCTCGGGCCGGTTGATGTTGGCGGCCTGGCCCTCAAGCACCACCTCGCCGCCGGCCTTCGGGTCGGCGCCGTAGATCAGCCGCGCCAGCTCGGTGCGGCCGGAGCCGACGAGCCCCGCGATGCCCAGCACCTCGCCGCGATGCAGCTGGAAGGTGCACGGCTTCACGCGGCGGCCGCCGTCGGTGACGCCCTTGACCTCCAGGATGACGGGCCCGTGGCTGCCGTGCGGGTCGTGCTCCTTCTTGTAGAAGGTCGAGAGATCCCGCCCGACCATCATCTTGACCAGCGATTCGGCGCTCAGGCCCTCGCGGTCGAGCGTGCCGACATAGGCTCCGTCGCGCAGCACCGACACCCGGTCGGACAGCTCGTAGACCTCGGCCATGCGGTGGCTGATGTAGATGAGCGCGATGCCCTCGGAGCGGAGCTGGCGCACCAGCGCGAACAGCCGCTCGGTCTCGCGGGTGGAGAGCGCCGTGGTCGGCTCGTCCAGCACCAGGATCTTCGACTTGGCGTGGAGCGCCCGGGCGATCTCGACCAGCTGCTGCTCTGCGATCGACAGCGTGCCCACCGTGGTCTCGGGTCCGAAGGGCGCGCCCAGCCGCTCCAGCGCCGGCCGGCAACCCTCGTGCATCGCCTTGCGGTCGATCATGCCGCGGCTGTGGACCTCGTCGCCCAGATAGATGTTCTCGGCCACCGTCAGGTTGGGCGCGAGGCTCAGCTCCTGGTAGATGATGGCGACCCCCAGCCGCTTGGCGGCGATCGGGTCGGTGATGCTGACCGGATGGCCGTCGATCAGGATCTCGGCGCCCGCGTCGGGCTGGTAGGCGCCCGAGAGCACCTTCATCAGCGTCGACTTGCCGGCGCCGTTCTCACCCATCAGCGCCAGGACCTCGCCGCCCCAGGCCTTGAGCTGGACGCCGTTCAGCGCCTTCACGCCGGGAAAGGTCTTCGAGACGTTGCGCATCTCGAGCGTCGGCGTCCGTTCGGCTGTCTCTGTCATTGTCGTTCGCCTCCCCCGCACCGCCCCTCTCGGGGATCAGTGCCCGATCAACAGTTCATGCGATGGGCTGTAATTGAGATGGAGCGGCAGCAGCGCCGCGCCGGTGGCGGCAGCCCCCTGCCCGACGGTTCCCATCAGCAGCGAAGGTGCCGGCCGCGATTCCGGCGCCGCCGCGGCGAGATCCTCGGCCAAGCGGGCGACCAGCCGCTCGACCAGCGGCCGCGGCAGGTCGCCGTCGACCACGATCGCCGGCACGTCCAGCACGCGCGCCAGCGACAGCACCGGCAGCACCAGGGCGTCGCAGCAATCGTCCAGCCACTCGTCGACCAGATGCCGGTGACCGGCCAGGGCGGCTTCGAGGGCGGCCTGGTCCGCGACCGCGACGCCGTTGCCTTCGAGATGGCGGATCAGGGCCGCGACCGAGGCCCGGTTCAGCAGGATGTCGAACGGCCCGGCCGGCCGTGGCGCGGTGCGCAGCCTGGACGGACCGGTCGGCATCAGCCCGACATCGGCGGCGTTGCCGGTGGCGCCGCGCCGATACTGCCCGCCCAGCACGATGCCGCCACCGGTGGCGGTGCCGATATAGATGCAGGCGAAATCGTCGAGCTGGCGGCCGTGGCCCTGGAACAGCTCGGCCACGGCGACCGCCGTGCCGTCGTTCTCGACGAACACCGGCATCCGCACCGACCGGCCGATCCGGGCGCCGATGTCGAAGCCGTTCCAGGCGACCGACACCGTGGACGAGATGCCGAGCTCGCGCGCCCAGCTGCCGAGGTTGTAGGGGATGGCGAGCCCGAGCCCGGCCAGGCGGTCCTCGCGGCCGGCCGGCATGGCGGCGGTCAGCGCCGCGATCTCGCCCAGCACCAGCTCCAGCGCCTCCTCGGGCAGCGGGAAGGCGCGCTCCTGACGGCGGCGGGCGACGACGGCGCCGCTGAAGTCGACCAGCAACGCGTCGACCGAGCGCCGGCCCAGCTTCACGCCGATGGCGAAAGCACCTTCCTCGTCGAGCCGCAGCAGCGTCGCCGGCTGGCCGCGCGAGCCGATGCGCTTGCCGACGGTGCGGACCAGACGCTGGTCCTCGAGCTCGCGGACGATCTGGCCGGCGGTGTTGTTGGTCAGGTTGGCCATGCGGGCGAGGTCGGCCTTGGAAGCCTCCCCCAGGCGCCTGAGGGCGGTCAGGACGACGCGCTCGTTGAACAGCCTGAGCTGCGCCGAGTTGCTGCCCTGCCCTTGTGCGGTTCCGCCCATGACGCCAGCCCTGCCCCTTTCGTGGGGCGGATCATGCCATCGCCGTCGGTCTCTGTCGATAAATAATTCACTGTGAATTATCTTTTTAGGACGGTATCGGCCAGGATGCGACCGCGGGTCGCGGTGGAACGGCACGGCCCTGGCGGAACGGCGCCGATACCCGACGAGCATCAAGTCACCCCACAGCCTTCCCTGAAATAATAAATCACGATGATTTATCGCGCGTTGGCGGCGATTCCTCATCGACAGGTGATCTTGCCGCGGGTCGCGGCCGTCGCAAGCGGGAAAACGGCCCGGCACCGCCGGCGCGTCATCCGGCCGCTTCGCTTGACCGCCGGCACGGCTGTCACCACCCTCCGGCCGCAAGGCCAGGGGAGAGCGGCTCATGGACATGCGGCGTTTCGGCAGGACCGGACTCGACGTCTCGGCCTTCACCCTCGGCGGCGGCTATGTCGGCGGCGTGCTGATCAACCCCGAGGACGACACCCGCGCCGAGGCGCTGCGGCGGGCGGTCGCCGCCGGCTGCAACTGGATCGACACCGCCGCCGACTACGGCAAGGGCGAGAGCGAGCGGGCGCTGGGCCGGCTGCTGCCCGGCATCGGCCCGCGGCCGCACCTCTCCACCAAGGTGCGGCTCGACACCGGCCGGCTCGGCGACCTCCCGGGCGAGATCCGCCGCTCGCTGGAGGAGAGCCTGGCGCGGCTGAAGGTCGACCGCGTCGAGCTGTTCCAGCTGCACAACCCGATCGTGCCGCGCACCGGCGACGGCAAGGTCTCGCCCTACCACGCCATGCACGCGGCCGACGTCTTCGACCGGCTGCGCGGCGAGGGCCTGTTCGACTGGTTCGGCCTGACCGCCCTGGGCGAGGCGGGCCCGATCGTCGAGGTGCTGAGTTCCGGCCGCTACGACACCGCCCAGGTCTACTACAACATGCTCAATCCCAGCGCCGGCCGTTCGATGCCCGAGGGCTGGACCGGGCAGGACTTCGGCGGCATCATCGAGGCCTGCACGGCGCGCGAGATGGGCATCATGAACATCCGCGTGCTGGCCGGTGGTGCCCTCACCGGTGCCGAGCCGCACGGCCGCGAGGTGATCGTCACCAGCGATGCCGACGTCGCCGGCGAGTACGAGCGGGCGCGCAAGGTGCTGCGGCGGCTGGGCGACGCCTTCGGCAGCCCGGCGCAGACCGCCATCCGCTACGCGCTGGCCAATCCCGACCTCTCGACCATCGTCGTCGGCCTCGCCAGCCTCGCCCAGCTCGACGAGGCGCTGGAAGCCTTCGCCGCCGGTCCGCTGCCGCCCGACGCGCTGGACGAGATCGAGGCGGTGTTCCCGGAGCTGTGAGCGCTTGATCGCCGACCCCGTCCTGCTCGACGATTGGCACCCGGTCGCCTCGGCCGAGGAGCTGGAGCGCCGCCGGGTGCTGCCGGCGCGGCTGCTGGGCGAGGACATCGTGGTCTGGCAGGACGGCGACGGGCCGCGGGCCTGGCGGGATCTGTGCGTCCATCGCGGCACCCGACTGTCGCTCGGCCGCGTCGAGGCCGGCACGCTGCGCTGCCCCTACCATGGCTGGGTCTATGGCGGCGACGGACGCTGCATCCACGTGCCCGCCCAGCCGGATTCGCCGCCGCCGGCCAGGGCCAGAGTGCAGGCCTACCGCGCCACCTGCCGTCACGGCCTGATATGGGCCAGCCTGGGCCGGCCGGAACGCGACCCGCCGCCCTTCCCCGAATGGGACGACGCAGGCTTCCGCAAGCTGCTGTGCGGACCCTACCCGGTCGAGGCCAGTGGCCCGCGCATCGTCGAGAACTTTCTCGACGTCGCCCATTTCGCCTTCGTCCACGACAGCATCCTGGGCACCCCCGAACGGCCCGAGATCGAGGACTACCGTGCCGTCATCACCGAGGACGGCGTGGAGGCCACCGGCGTGCGGGTCTACCAGCCCGATCCCTACGGCACCGGCCAGGGCGATCTGGTGAGCTACACCTACCGTACGCCCCGGCCGCTCACCGCCTACCTGCACAAGGAATCCGAAGGCCCACGCTTCTCGATCCTGCTGACGATCACGCCGCACGACCCGGCGCGCAGCACCGCCTGGATGTGGATGGCGATGAACTACGGCCACGACCTGCCGGCCGAGGATCTCGTCGCCTGGCAGGACCGCATCTTCGCCCAGGACCGGCCGATCCTGGAGTCCCAGCGCCCCGACCTGCTGCCGCTCGACCTCGCCGCCGAGATGAACGTCCGCGCCGACCGCACGGCGGTGACCTACCGCCGCTGGCTGAGACAGCTCGGCCTGAGCTTCGGCACCGCCTGATACCCCGCTGGCGCGGGTGGCTTTCTTGACCGTCCGGGGGGGCTCTGGCACTTTCCCTCGACCCGCGCCTCACTTCTGTCGGGTGACCAGGAATGACCAAATCCGACCTGATCAAGCGCCTGGCAGAAGCCAACCCGCACCTCTATGTCCGCGACATCGAGCGTATCGTCGCCACGATCTTCGAGGAGATCAGCGGTGCCCTGGCGCGCGGCGACCGGGTCGAGCTGCGTGGCTTCGGCGCCTTCTCGGTGCGCGGCCGCGAGGCGCGGACCGGCCGCAACCCGCGCACCGGCGACGAGGTCAAGGTGCCGGTCAAGGCCGTGCCCTACTTCAAGACCGGCAAGGAGCTGCGCGAGCGGCTGAACACTGTCGATTGAGCGTTCTCGGGAAATGATCGATGCGTAAGCTCGTGCGGATGATCCTGGCGGTCGTCGGCCTGATCGTGATCGTCACCTTCGCGGTCGGCAACCGCCACATGGTCGACCTGTCGTTCTGGCCGCTGCCCTACGCCCGCGCCATCCCGGCCTACGGCCTGCTGCTGGTCGGCATCTTCCTGGGCGCCGTCCTCGGCTGGGCCGCCACCTGGCTGGCCGGCGGCCGCCGCCGCGCCGCCTACCGCGAGCTGCGCAGCCGCGCCGGCACGCTGGAGCAGCAGGAGCGCCAGCGCCGCGCCGCCGAGGGTGCGGCGGCCGCCAGCCGCGCCGTCGCCCGCATCCCCAGCCCGGCGCACTGAGCGTCGTGCTGCGCAGCATCGACGCCGAGGCCGTCCACCGGGCGCTGCCCTATCCGCTGCTGATCCAGGCGCTGCGCCAGGCCTTCGCCGCGCCCGTGACGGTGCCGGCGCGCCACCATCACGAGGTCGAGCGGCCGGGCCGGGATCCGGGCGTGCTGCTGCTGATGCCGGCCTGGCAGCCCGGTGCCGCCACCGGCGTCAAGCTCGTCCACATCTGCGCCGGCAACGAGGCCGAGGGCCTGCCCTCGGTGCAGGGTCTCTACATCCTGTTCGACGGCCCCACCGGCACGCCGCTGGCGGTCATGGACGGCACCGCGCTGACCCTGCGCCGCACCGCCGCCACCTCGGCGCTGGCCGCCGACTGGCTGGCGCGGCCGGATGCCCGCCGCCTGCTGATGATCGGCGCCGGCGCCCTCGGGCCGCACCTCGCCCGCGCCCATGCCGCCGTCCGGCCGATCGACGAGATCCGCATCTGGAACCGCTCTCCTGGCCGCGCCGAGGAGGCGGCGAGGCTGCTCGCCGCCGAGGGCCTGCCGGCGCGCGCGATCGCCGATCTCGACGGCTCGCTCGGCTGGGCCGACATCGTCAGCTCCGCCACCATGAGCCGCGAGCCGCTGGTCAGGGGCGACCTGCTCCGCCCCGGCGCCCATGTCGACCTCGTCGGCGCCTTCACCCCCACGATGCGCGAGAGCGACGACGCCACGATGCGCCGGGCCGCCGTCTTCGTCGACGCCCGCGAGGGTGCCCTGGCCGAGGCCGGCGACATCCTGCTGGCCATCGGCTCCGGCGCCTTCACCGCCGATGGCATCCGCGCCGACCTGTTCGAGCTGGCCCGCGGCGAGGCCCGGGGCCGCCGCTCGGCCAACGAGATCACGCTGTTCAAGTCGGTCGGCAACGCCCTCGAGGATCTCGCGGCGGCGAGGCTGGTGGTGGCGGCCTGATCCGGTCAGCCGGCCGCATCCCATTCGACGATCGCCAGCTCCGGCCAGCAGCTCCGCCAGCGCGCGACCTTGGCCTCGTAGATCCGCCGCGTGACCTGCGCCTTGTTCGGGCGCACCACCCCGCCCAGCAGGTCGGTCAGGCCGAACGGCGCCTCGATCTCTGGCCCCTGCCCCTCCGGTGCCGGACGGATGCCGACGGCCGTCGCGGTCGTGGGAAAGGTGGCGATGGCGGCCGCCGCCGAGTGGTAGGGTGCTATCGGGTAACCGAACCTCGCCTCGTACCAGAGATGGACCCTGGCCTGGTTCTTGACGTCCAGCCGCACCGGCAGGCGGCGGAGGATACCTCCGATGCGCGCGGCATGGCGCGCCTCGGCTTCCTCGGACAGGTCGCCGGCGTCGAAATAAACCAGGTCGATGTCGTCGATGCCGTGCGCGGCGGGCCGTCCGAACAGCCGGTTCCACACCGTCTGCGCGACGGCGCCAGCGACGAGCCAGCCGTCCGGCAGGGCGATCTCCCGCCAGCGGTCCAGGACCTCGGCCAGCAGCGGGCTGTCGCCGACGATCGCGGCCAGCCCGTGCGCCTGCATGCCCTCCGTGCTCAATGGTGCAGCAGGAGGCCGGCCTGGGCGTCGTGCAGCCGGCGGTAGACGCCGCCGGCGCGCACCAGATCCTCGTGGGCGCCCTGCTCGGCGATGCCGCGCTCGTCGACCACCACGATCCGGTCGGCGTCGCGGATGGTGGCGAGGCGGTGCGCTATCACCAGCGTGGTCCGGCCCCGCGCCAGCTCGGCCAGCGACTGCTGGATCGCCCGCTCGGTCTCGGTGTCGAGGGCGGAGGTCGCCTCGTCGAGGATCAGGATCGGCGGGTTCTTGAGGAACATCCGGGCGATGGCCAGCCGCTGCTTCTGGCCGCCGGACAGCTTGACGCCGCGCTCGCCGATCACCGTGTCGAGGCCGTCCGGCAGCCGCGCGATCACGCCGTCGAGGCGGGCGCGGCGGGCGGCCTGCATGATCTCGTCGTCGGAGGCGTCGAGCCGGCCATAGGCGATGTTCTCGCGCATGGTGCCGGCGAACAGGAACACGTCCTGCTGGACGATGCCGATCTGGCCGCGCAGCGAGGCCAGCGTCATGTGGCGGATGTCGATGCCGTCGATGATGATCCGTCCGGCGCCGGCCTCGTAGAAGCGCGGCAGCAGCGAGCAGATCGTGGTCTTGCCGGCCCCCGAGGGACCGACGAACGCCACGGTCTCGCCGGCGCGGATGGAAAGCTCGATGTCGCGCAGCACCGGCCGCTCGGGGGTGTAGCCGAAGCTCACGCCGTCGTAGCGGATGTCGCCCCGCAGCCGCGGCGCCTCGATGGCGTCGGGCAGGTCGGCGATGTCGGGCTCGGTGTCGAGCAGCTCGGTGTAGCGCCTGAAGCCGGCGATGCCCTTGGGATAAGTCTCGATGACGGCGTTGATCTTCTCGACCGGCCGGAAGAACACGCCGACCAGCAGCAGGAAGCCGACGAAGCCGCCCTGGCTCAGCTCGCCCGCGACCACGAACCAGCTGCCGGCCAGCATCACCACCATCTGGGTCAGCCGCATGCCGAGATAGCTGAGCGAGGTGCTGGCGGCCATGATGCGGTAGGCGTCGAGCTTGGTCTGCCGGTAGGCGGCGTTGTCTTGTGCGAACAGCCGGCGCTCGTGGTCCTCGTTGGCGAAGGCCTGCACGACGCGGATGCCGCCGACATTCTCCTCGATGCGGGCGTTGAAGCTGCCGACCCGGGCATAGAGTGCCCGCCAGTTGCGGGTCATCCGCCCACCATAGCGGCCGATCAGCCAGGCGGTGACCGGCACGATGGCGACGGCGATCAGCGCCAGCTCGACATGCACCATGAACATCAGCGCGAAGGCGCCGAGCAGCGTCATCACCGCGATGAACAGATCCTCGGGGCCGTGGTGGGCGACCTCGCCGATCTCCTCGAGATCCTTGGTCAGCCGGCCGACCAGGTGGCCGGTCTTCTGGTTGTCGAAATAGCCGAACGACAGCTTCTGCAGATGGTCGAACGCCTTGCGGCGCATCTCGGTCTCGATGTTGATGCCCAGCATGTGGCCCCAATAGGTCACCACGGTCATCAAGCCGGTATTGACGAGATAGA
This sequence comes from Geminicoccus sp., assembly GCA_035326425.1. Lineage (GTDB taxonomy): Bacteria > Pseudomonadota > Alphaproteobacteria > Geminicoccales > Geminicoccaceae > CALKJU01. The sequence continues at coordinate 37,431 of DAOLFG010000045.1, forward strand.
TCGCCAGCAGCCCCAGCGAGGCCAGCAGGATCAACGGCCAGTCCTGCCCCGGCAGCAGCCGGTCGACGAACAGCTTCACCGCGATCGGAAAGCCCAGCTCCAGCAGGCCCGACACGACCGCGCAGGAGAAGTCGAGCAGGAACAGGCCCTTGTGCGGCCGGTAGTAGGCGAAGAAGCGCTCGAGCATGCGATGCCGTCGTCGTTGGAGCGACGCGGCGCCGAATGGGCCGCTCAGCTCGCCCGGTCGATCCCGACCGTCATCGCCGGCCCGCCGCGCAGGGTCTGATACACTACGCAGTAGCGTTCCGTCAGCTTCAGCAGCGTCGCCAACTGCTCGTCGCCGGCATCGGTGTCCAGCCTGAAGCGCAGCCGGATCTCGCGGAAGCCCACCGGCGCGTCCTTGGCGACGCCGAGCGTGCCGCGGAAATCGAGGTCGCCCTCGGCGTGGACGCTGCCGGAGCGCAGCGGGAAGCCGATGGCGGTTGCGACCGCCTTCAGCGTCACGCCGGCGCAGGCCGCCAGCGCCTCCAGCAGCATGTCGCCCGAGCACAAGGACAGGCCGTCGCCGCCGGTGGCCGGATGCAGCCCGGCCTCGACCACGGCGCGCGCCGTCGACACCTTGCAGGTGATGCCCTCGCCGTCGAGGTCGCCGTCGGCACGCAGCGTGATCAGCGCCGATTCCGGCGCCTCCTTGTACCTGTCCTTCAGCGGCGCCTGCAGCGCCTTCAATTCGTCCGCGTTCATGCCACCCGCCTGGGCTCGAGAGGCGTGACTTCTCGCACGAGGCTGGTCGACCTCGCCACCGTGGCGTGCAGCTTGGCCAGCACCTTCTCCTTCAGCCGCTGGAAGGCCTCGCCGGTGCGGCGTCGCGGCCGGTCGAGCGGCACGTGGAAGACCTTGGCGATGCCGGCGCCGTGACCGCGCATCACCACCACCCGGTCGGCCAGCGCCAACGCCTCGTCGACGTCGTGCGTCACCAGCACCAGCGTCGGCCGCTGCTGCGCCCAGACCTCCAGCAGGTGGTCCTGCTGCCGCTCGCGGGTCAGCGCATCCAGGGCGCTGAACGGCTCGTCCATCAGCAGCACCGCCGGCCGCGTCACCAGCGCCCGCGCCAGGGCGGCGCGCTGCGCCATGCCGCCGGAGAGCTGGCGCGGCAAGGCATCGGCGAAGCGGTCGAGCCCGACGGCGTGCAGCGCCTCGGCGACGCGCTGGCGGCGCTCCGGCCGCGGCAGGTGGTCGAGGCCGAACGCGACGTTGCCGGCCACCGTCAGCCACGGCATCAGCCGCGGCTCCTGGAACACCATGCCGACCTCGGGATGCGGGCCGCGGATCGGCTCGCCGTCGAGCCGCACCGAGCCGGAGGTCGGCGTGTCGAGGCCGGCGGCGAGGCGCAGCAGGGTGCTCTTGCCGCAGCCGCTGCCGCCGACGATGACGACGATCTCGCCTTCCGCCGCCTGCAGGTCGACGCCGTGCAGGGCGGTGGTGCCGTCGGCGAAACGCTTGGAGACGTTCTCGATGGTCAACATCGTCTATCTCCGCGTCTCGACGGTGTCCTGCCAGACCAGCAGCGGCCGCAGCGCAGCACCCAGCGCCACGTCGGTGAGCTTGCCCAGCACGGCGAACAGCGCGATGGCGGCCAGAATCTGGTCGGGCTTGAAGGTCTGCTGGCCGTCGACCAGCAGGAAGCCCAGGCCCTCGGACGCCCCCATCAGCTCGGCCGCCACCACGAACATCCAGCCCAGCCCGAGCCCGCTGCGCAGGCCGGTGACGTAGCTCGGCAGCGCCGCCGGCAGCAGGATCCGCGTCACCATCCGCAGGCCGCCGAAACGCTGCATGCGGCCGACCTCGACCAGCTTGCGGTCGACGCCGGTGATGCCGCTGAGCAGGCCCAGATAGACCGGGAAGAACACGCCGGTGGCGATCAGGATGACCTTCGAGGTCTCGAAGATGCCGAACCACAGGATGAACAGCGGCACCCAGGCGATCGACGGGACATTGCGCAGCGCCTGGATCGTCGGGTCGAGCAGCTCGCGCGCCCGCTCGCCGTAGCCGGTGACGGCCGCCAGCACGGTCGCCGCCAGCACGCCCCAGAAGAAGCCCTGGGCCACGCGCCACGACGTGACCAGGATGTGACGGCCCAGCTCGCCCGAGGCCGTCAGCTCCCGGATGGCGCCGAACACCGCCGATGGCGGCGGCACCAGTGTGGCGTCGATCGCGCCGAACCGCGCCAGCATCTCCCAGACGGCGAGCCCGGCCGCCGGAACGGCCAGGCCCAGGGCCAGCCTGACGGCGTGCCGGGAGGCCGGCCGCGGCACCCGCTCCCCGGCCGGGGCCGCGGCGGACGAATCGACCTGCAGCCGCAGCGCCACGCCGGACAGGCTCATTTGACGCCGAGCCGCTGCGTGAACTCGGGATCGAGCAGCGCGTCGACGGTGGCCGGCACGTCGACATCGGCCTTGATCACACCCGCCTCCTGCAGGGCCACGCCGGCGGCCAGGATCGAGTCGTGCTGCGGCGCGCCGATTGCGGCGGTGCTGAAGTCGTTGCGCTCGAGCTGGCGGGCAGCGACCTTGTCGTCGAGCTTGGCAGCCTTGGCGACGATAGCGCGCAGCTCGTCCGGGTTCTGCTGCGACCAGGCGCGGCCGCGCTCGTAGACCTTGATCACCCGCTCGACGATCTCGGGATGCTCGGCGGCGAACTCGTCGCGGACGTTGAGCACGCCCCAGGTGTTGGCCTCGGGATTGCGGAAGAACAGCAGCGAGCCCTTCTCCAGCTCGGTCTGCGCCATCATCGGATCGAGCCCGGCCCAGGCGTCGACCTGCTTGGCCTCGAGCGCCGCCCGGCCATCGGGGTGCTGCAGCAGCACCGGGACGATGTCCTTCTCGGTCAGACCGTGCTGGGCCAGCGTGCGCAGCAGGAAGATGTAGGGATCGGTGCCGCGGGTGACGGCGACGCGCTTGCCCTTCAGATCCTCGACCTTGACGATGCCGGTGTCGGGCCGAGTGACCAGCGCCGTCCATTCCGGCCGCGAATAGACGTAGACCGAGCGCAGCGGGCTGTTGGCGACGCGCGCCAGCAGCGCCGCCGCACCGGCGGTCGAGCCGAACTGGATGCCCTTGGCGTTGAGGAACTCGATGGCCTTGTTGGAGCCCAGGCTCTGCACCCAGGTCACCTCGGTGCCGTCGGCCGCGAACTCCTCCTCCACCCAGCCCTTGTCCTTCAGGACCAGGCTGACCGGGTTGTAGTAGGCCCAGTCGAGCGCCAGCGCGTCGACCTTGTCGGCGGCGAGCGAGGTGTTGGCGAGCAGGATCGCCGGGGCGAGCCAGCCGAGCAGGCGCGCGATCGACCGACGCATGGGACGTCTTCCTTGCTGGATACGGGGCTTCTCTGCCGGCCGCGCCCGTTCTGTCGACGGGACCGGCGGCCGGCGGGCGGCGCGGACCATAGCACGCCGCCCGGCGACGGAAAGCCCATTTCCACATCATTTGTGTGAGCTGCCGGCACATAATAACATCATATGACTGTGTTTTTTCTTGCCGCGCTGCAATGCATGGCTCTCATGCGGAATCTGCGGTAAGTGCCGCTCAGCACGGAACCGAGGGAGGCGGCCATGGACGGCCTGCTGCGGATCAGCGCCATGATCGACCGCCTGAACACCTGGATCGGGCGGAGCGCCATGTGGCTCGTCCTGGTGGCCGTGGTGGTCTCGACGGTCAACGCCATCATCCGCAAGGCGTTCGACATATCCTCCAACGCCTGGCTGGAGCTGCAATGGCAGCTCTTCGGCGTGGTGTTCATGTTCTGTGCCGCCTACACGCTGCTGAAGAACGAGCACATCCGAATCGACATCATCAGCAACCAGCTGCCCAAGGTCGTCCGCGACTGGATCGACCTGATCGGGCACTGCCTGTTCCTGATGCCCTTCGTGCTGCTGATGATCTACGATGGCATCCCGTTCTTCTGGCGCTCCTGGATCATCGGCGAGCAGTCGATGAATGCCGGCGGCCTCATGCAGTGGACCGCCAAGTTCCTGGTGCCGGCGGGCTTCTTCCTGCTTTTTCTCCAGGGAATCTCCGAGATCATCAAGCGCATCGCGGTGATGCGCGGACTGATCCCCGACCCGCACGTGCTGAGCGGGCCGCACGCCCACAGCGGACCCGAACAAGAGCACGCCGCCTGAGCGGGGAGAGACGTCCGTGGTCGAGCTTCTGATCCACAACATGGCGCCGATCATGTTCGGCGCCCTCGTCGTGCTCCTGCTCCTCGGCTATCCGGTCGCCTTCGCGCTCGCCTTCAACGGCCTGTTCTTCGGGCTGATCGGCATCGAGCTCGGGCTGTTCGCGCCCAACTTCCTGCAGGCCCTGCCGGAGCGGGTCTACGGGATCATGAACAACGACACGCTGCTGGCCATCCCGTTCTTCACCTTCATGGGGCTGATCCTCGAACGATCGGGCATGGCCGAGGATCTGCTGGACACGGTGGGCCAGCTGTTCGGCCCGGTGCGCGGCGGCCTGGCCTATGCCGTGATCTTCGTGGGCGCGCTGCTCGCCGCCACCACCGGCGTGGTCGCGGCCTCGGTGATCTCGATGGGCCTGATCTCGCTGCCGATCATGCTGCGCTACGGCTACGACCGCAGGCTCGCCACCGGCGTCATCGCGGCATCGGGCACGCTGGCGCAGATCATCCCGCCCTCGCTGGTGCTGATCGTCATGGCCGACCAGCTCGGCCGCTCGGTCGGCGACATGTACGAGGGTGCGATCATCCCGGGCCTCGTGCTGACCGGCCTCTATGCCGGCTACGTCCTGCTGATCACGATCTTCTTCCCGAAGGCGGCTCCCGCCCTGCCCGCGGAGGCGCTGACCATCCGCGAGGAGAACGGCAGCCACGGCATCACCTCGTTCTGCGTGCTGCTCGCCCTCACCGCCATCGTCGCCTACGCCGCCAACATCTGGCTCACCGGCCGCGTCGAGCAGGGCGAGGCGATCTTCGCGGTCGGCATCGCCGTCGGCTTCGCCTACGTCGTGGCGCTGATCGACCACTACCTGCATCTGGGCCTGCTCTCGCGGCTGGCGGCGCAGGTGGTGTTCGTGCTGGTCCCGCCCCTGGCGCTGATCTTCCTCGTGCTGGGCACGATCTTCGTCGGCATCGCCACGCCGACCGAAGGCGGCGCCATGGGCGCCTCGGGCGCCCTGGTCCTCGCCCTGGCGAAGAAGCGGCTCAGCCTCGACCTGATGAAGCAGGCGATGGATTCGACGGCCAAGCTCTCCGCCTTCGTCATCTTCATCCTGGTGGGCGCCCGCGTCTTCTCGCTGACCTTCTACGGCGTCGACGGCCACAAATGGGTCGAGGAGCTGCTGGTCGGGCTGCCGGGCGGCGAGACCGGCTTCCTGATCTTCGTCAACGTGCTGGTGTTCTTCCTGGCCTTCTTCCTCGATTTCTTCGAGCTGGCCTTCATCATCGTGCCGCTGCTCGGGCCGGCGGCGGAACGGCTGGGCATCGATCTGATCTGGTTCGGCGTGATCCTCGGCGTGAACATGCAGACGTCGTTCATGCACCCGCCGTTCGGCTTCTCGCTGTTCTACCTCCGCTCGGTGGCGCCGCGCGTGCCCTACCTCGACAAGATCACCGGCAGGCGGATGGAGCCGGTCACGACCGGCCAGATCTACTGGGGTGCGGTGCCGTTCGTCGGCATCCAGGTGGTCATGATCGGCCTGGTGATCCTGTTCCCGCAGATGGTGATGCACTACAAGGGTGCCGGCACCGGGATCGACCCCAACTCGATCCAGAACTTCGACATTCCCGGGCTCGATCTGGCCCCGCCGCTCGGCCTCGAGGGCCTGGGCGGGCCGCCCTCCGACCTCGCACCGCCCTCCGATCTGGCACCGCCCAGCGACCTCGCCCCGCCGCCCGGCCTGACGCCGCCCGCCGATCCGGCGGCGCCGCCGGGCCTGTCCCCACCGCCGCAGCAGGGGCAGCAATGAAGCGAGAGCGCCCCCGGGAGGCTCCCGGGGGCGCCCTGCACATCGTCCGAGCTGTCGATCAGGTCTTGGCGCGGTTGCGGATCATGAAGCCGTCGAAGCTGTATTCCGCCACCTGCCACCACAGGTACTGCTCGTTGCGGAACGGGGCGAGGCTCTCGTAGAGCTTCTTGAAGTCGGCATTGTTGGCCGAGGTCTCGGCGTAGAGCTCCTCCGCGGCCTTGGCGCAGGCGGTAAGCACCTCCTGGTTGAACGGACGCAGCTGGGCGCCGCCGGCGACCAGGCGGCGCAACGCCGCCGGATTGAGGGCGTCGTAGCGCGCCTGCATCACGGTATTGGCGGTCTGGCCGGCATTCTCCAGGATGGCCTGGTAGGCCTTCGGCAGCTCGGCCCATTTGGCGGTGTTGACGAACACCTGCAGATGCGGGCCGCCTTCCCACCAGCCCGGATAGTAATAATACTTGGCGACTTTCTGGAAGCCGAGCTTCTCGTCGTCGTAGGGACCGACCCATTCGGCGGCGTCGATCGTGCCCTTCTCCAGCGCCGGGTAGATGTCGCCGCCGGCGATCTGCTGCGGCACGA
>DAOLFG010000006.1:0-68565 GCA_035326425.1 Geminicoccus sp.
AGGAAGATGAAGAAGGCGTCGTGCGCCAGGAACTTCGGCACCACCAGCGGCAGGAAGGTGTTGAGCCAGCCGAGGTTGAAGAAGATCACGTATTGCGGGATCAGGGTGACGTGCGTCGGCAGCATCATGGTGCCGAGCATCAGCGCGAACCAGAGGCGCTTGAGCTTGAAGTTCAGCCGGGCGAAGGCGTAGGCCACCATCGAGCAGGCGACGAGGTTGCCGACGACGCTGGCGATCGAGACGATGAAGGAGTTGACGAAGAACGAGCCGAACGGCACGCCGGGGCCCTGCCAGCCCTTGACGTAGTTGCCGAAGTCGACCTCGGCCGGCCACAGGCTCGGGTCGGTGAAGATCAGCTGCGACGGCTTGATCGAGCTGCTGGCCAGCCACATCAGCGGGTAGAGCATGATGCCCGCGCCCACCAGCAGCACGGCGTGCAGCATCAGCCGGTCGGCTGCGGCATAACCCCTACCGCTCGGCGTCACCGTAGAACACCCAGTAGCGTGAGGAGACGAAGGCCACCGCGGTGGCGGCGGCGATGATGGCCAGCAGCATCCAGGCCATGGCGGCTGCATAGCCCATCTGGAAGCTGGTGAAGGCCTCCTGGTAGAGATAGAGCGTGTAGAACAGCGTCGAATCCGCCGGCCCGCCCTCGCCGCCGCTGATGATGTAGGACGGCGTGAACGCCTGGAAGGCGCCGATCATCTGCATCACCAGGTTGAAGAAGATGATCGGCGTCAGCAGCGGCACGGTGATCCTGAAGAAGCGGGTGACCGCCCCGGCCCCGTCGACCTCGGCGGCGTCGTAGAGCTCCTGCGGGATCTGCTTGAGGCCGGCGAGGAAGATCACCATCGGCGAGCCGAACTGCCAGACGGCCAGCGTCACCAGGGTGTAGATCGCGTAGTCGGGATGCGAGATCCAGCTCGGCCCCTCGATGCCGACCTTCCACAGCAGCTCGTTGAGCACGCCGTCATAGCTGAAGATCTGCCGCCACATGATGGCGACGGCGACGCTGCCGCCGAGCAGCGACGGCAGGTAGTAGATCGCGCGATAGATGCTGAGGCCGCGCAAGCCGCGGTTGAGCAGCATGGCGATGCCGAGCGCGAAGGCGAGCTTCAGCGGCACCGACATCAGCACATAGCTCAGCGTCACCCGCACCGAGACCCAGTAGCGCGGATCGTCGAGCAGCATCCGCGCGTAGTTGGAGAGCCCGATCCAGGAGGGGGTGCCGAACAGCTCGAAGTCGGTGAGGGACAGGTAGAGCGAGGCCAGCATCGGCCCCAGCGTCAGGGCGAAGAAGCCGATCAGCCAGGGCGAGAGGAACAGGTAGGCGGCGAGGTTCTGCTCGGCCGCACGGCCGACCAACGCCCGTTGCCGGCGGCCGCCGATGCCGACGGCCCCGAGCCCGATGCTCGCCACCTGCCCGTCCCCTTGCCGTCAGGTCTTGATGCGCCGCTCGGCCTCGGCGATGAAATCGGCCGCAGCCTGCGCCGGCGTGGCCTTGCCGAAGGCGACGTTCTCGCTCATCCGCCGCAGCACGCCGGAGACGCCCGGGAAATTGGGATTGCGCGGCGTGCCGCCACCCTTCTGCACGAGGGCGATGTAGTCGAGCACGCGGCGGTCGGCATCGCTGCCGTTCTCGCGCAGCCATTTCTGGCCGGCCGCCGAGGCCGGCACCATGCCGCTGCCGTTGTAGAAGATTCCGGCACCCTCCGGATCCATCTGCATGAAGCGGATGATGTCGATCGCCAGCTCCGTATGCGGCGTCTTGCTCCATACCGCCGTGGAATTGCCGGCATAGGCGTAGTGCAGCGACTTCATCTCGGCGCCGGCGAAGCCGTTCGGCATCATGTTCATGCCGAGGGTGGCGTCCGTCAGGTTCTGCAGCCCGACATAGGAGTCGGTGAGCTGGGGCAGCATGGCGCAGCGGCCGGAGAGCAGGCCGGTGCGGCTGAGGTCGTCGCCGGTGGCCAGCGCCTGGATGTCGCCGGGGGGCACGCCGCCGGCCTCGCGCAGCTTCTGCCACCAGACCAGCCATTCGGTGAGATCCTCGGGCTTGAAGCCGAGCTGGCGGTCGGCGGTGAAGAACATCTTGCCCTGTGCGCGCAGGTAGAGGTCGAGCATGATGTAGCTGCCGCTGCCGTCCTCCGTTCCCCAGAACTTGCGGCCCAGCTCCTTGTGCAGGGCCGTCGCCGTCTCGGCATACTTCTCCCAGGTCCACATCTGCTCCGGCACGGGCACGCCCGACTTCTCGAAGGCTGCGGTCGCATAGACCAGCACCGGCGACACGCAGTCGTTGGGGATCGACCAGAGCTTGCCCTCGCGCGTGTTGGCCTGGACGGCGCTGGTCACATGATCGCCGAGGTCGAGCGGCTTCGGCACGAACTGGTCGAGCGGCTGGATGACGCCGCGCCGCGAATACTCGCCCATCAGGTCGAGATTGACGCTGAACATGTCCGGCGCATTGCCGCCGGTGGCCTCGGTGGCCAGCTTGTCGGTGAAGGCGCCGAAGTTGGTGAACTCGGGATTGATCGTGACGCCCGGGTGCAGTTCCTCGTAGCGCTTGAGCACTGCCAGCGTCTGCTGCAGCTGCTCTTGCGACTCGACATAGCCGCCGAAGCGCAGCCGGCGCGCCTCCTGCGCCCATGAGCGGCCCGAACGGGCGAGCGTCACCGCCGCCACGATGGCCCCGACCGAGGCACGTCCCAGCGCACGCCGGCTCAATCCTGCCATGTTCCTGCCTCCCAATGTCGCCGACCTTGTCGGCCGACGCATTCACGCACCGCATGTTTAGTGCATCGAAACACTAAACGGCCACCTACTGCACACCCCGCTATCCTGTCAAGCGCTGGCGCAAAGATTGACAGTCGCGCCGGGAGACCGTAGATGCGGCTGGGTCTTTTAGTAAACCGATGCATCGAGGAGTGCGGCGGAACGGCATGCAAGCGCCCGAGGCCATCAGCATCCAGGACGTGGCCCGCCATGCCGGCGTGTCGGCCAGCACCGTCTCCAACGTGCTCAACAACCGGCACGAGCGCATGCGGCCGGAGACGCTGTCGCGCGTCCGCGACGCCATCGAGACCCTGGGCTACCAGCCCAGCTTCGCCGCCCGCCAGCTCAAGACCGGCCACGCCCGCATCCTCGGCCTGATCCTGCCCTCGGTGGCCAATCCGTTCTGGGGCGTGCTGGCGCGCGAGATCGAGCGCGCCGCCCTGAGCTACGGCTACAAGGTCATGCTCTGCAACGCCGAGCGCAACCCGCTGCACGAGCGCAACTATGCCGAGACCATGCTGGCGCACGGCGTACGTGGCGTCATCCTCGGTTCCTCGCCCTTGAGCTTCGAGCATTTCTCGCGCCTGGGGCGGCGCGGCCTGCGCATCGCCGCCTTCGACCGCCAGGCGCGCACCGACGGCAGCGAGGAGCTGATCGCCAACAGCGTCACCGTCGACAATGCCCACGGCGCCCGACTGGTCGCCCGCCACCTCGCCGAGCTCGGCCACAGGCGCATCGGCTTCATCACCGGGCCCCTGCGCACCGCCAGCCGGCTCGAGCGCCAGCGCGGCTTCCGCGAGGGGCTGGTCGAGGCCGGCGTGCCGCTCGACCCGGCTCTCGCCTGGGAAGGGGCCATGATCAGCTCGTTCGGCGACAGCGAGGGCACCGAGCTCGGCCGCGCCGGCGCGCGCGAGCTGCTGGCCCGGCCCGATCCGCCGACCGCCATCTTCGCCATCAACGACATGTACGCGCTGGGCGCCTGCGCCGGCGCCCGCGACCTCGGGCTCAGGGTCCCGCAGGACGTGTCGATCGCGGGATTCGACGACATTCCCTTCGCCGAGGTCGCCGAGCCGCCGCTCACCACCGTGCGCCAGCCGCTGCCGGCCATGGCGCAGAGCCTCGTCACCATGCTGGTCGGCCGCCTCGAGGGCACCTACGCCGAGGCCGCCGCCCACGTCACCGCCGCCCCGCAACTGGTCATCCGCACCTCGACGTCGGTCCCGCGCCCGCGTCGCGCTGCCGCCAGGAAGTGAGACAAGCCATGCAGACCGTGCTGTTCACGAAACTCTTCCTCGGCCGGAGCCTGGAGGAAGTGGCGAGGGCGACCTCGGATCTCGGTTTCGACGGCGTCGACCTGCTGGTCCGCAAGGGCTTTCACATCGACCCGGCCGAGCCGGAACGGATCGCGGCGGCGGTGAAGCTGATGCGGGCCAGCGGTCTCGCGGTGCCCATGGCCACCTGCGACCTCACCGATCCGGCCAGTCCGGTGGCCGAGCCGCTGTTGAGCGCGCTGGCCGAATCGGGCATCGGCGTGCTGCGCCTGGGCTACTGGAAGTACGACCCGGCGCGTGGCTATCCCGGCTTCCTCGACCAGGCGCGGCGCGAGCTCGAGGGCTTCGAGGCCCTCGGCCGCCGCATCGGCATCAAGCTGGCCGTCCAGCTGCACGGCGACACCATCCACGGCTCCGGCGCCCAGGCCTACCTGCTGATGAAGGACCGCGATCCGGCCTTCATCGGCGCCTATCCCGATCCCGGCAACCAGGTGGTGCAGGACGGACGCGAGGACTGGCGCTTCACCTTCGAGGTGCTGGCGCCCTGGCTCTGCTGCGTCGGCATGAAGAACGGCGGCTGGTTCCCGAAGACGCTCGAGCGCAGCGGCCAGTGGCGCTGGCATTCCGACTGGATGGCCCTGGCCGACGGCATGGTGCCCTGGGTCGACATCCTGGCCCATCTCGCCAGGCGGAAGTTCGACGGCCTGCTGACCTTCCACAGCCACTACGAGGTGCCCTACCAGCAGGTGCTCGACCGTACCCGCCTCGATCTCAACTTCGCCAGGGCCGCCTTCGCCGCGGGCTCGCCATGAGCGGCGTCGCCGGCAAGGTGGTCGTCGTCGCCGGCGCCAGCAGCGGCATGGGGCGGGCGACGGCGCTGGCGGCGGCGCGCGAGGGTGCCGATGTCGTCCTGGCCGGCCGCAATGCCGCAGCGCTGGACGAGGTGGCGGCATCGTCGGGCGGTCTCGCCGTGCCGACCGACGCCACCGATCCCGAAGCCGTCGGCCGGCTGGTCGCCAGGGCCCTCGACCGCTTCGGCCGCATCGACGCGCTGGTCAACGCCGTCGGCACCAATCTCCGCCAGCGCAGCCTGGGCCAGCTCACCGCCCAGTCCTGGGCGATGATGATCGAGGCCAACCTGACGGCGGCGTTCAACCTGACCCGGGCGGTGGTGCCGCCGATGCGCGAGCATGGCGACGGGCTGATCGTCCACATCGCCTCGGTGGCCGCCCGCCGGCCGGACATGTCGGGGGTCTCCTACCAGGCCAGCAAGGCCGGCGTCGCGGCCCTCGCCCACGCCACCATGGAGGAGGAGCGGCAGAACGGCATCCGCGTCACGGCGCTGCTGCCGGGCTTCACCGACACGCCGCTGGTGCTGCAGCGGCCGACGCCGCCCGACCCGGCGATGCTGGCCAGGGCGCTGAAGCCCGAGGACATCGCCGAGACCTGCCTGTTCCTGCTCCGCCTGCCGGCCCGCGCCCATGTCGCCGAGCTGGTGCTCGTTCCCAGCCGCTGAACCGGAACCCGCCGATGACCGCTACCGTCGCCGTGCTGCTGGCGCCCGAGATGCGCCGCAAAATCCTGTCCGACGAGGCCGAGCGGTTGCTGGCCGGCATGGCCGAGATCCGCTCGGCCGGCGACGAAAGGCTGACCGAGGACCGGCTGGCCGAGCTGCTGTGTGGTGCCGCCGCCTGCCTGACGGGCTGGGGCACGCCGATGCTGACCTCGTCGCTGCTGGCGCGCTGCCCGGATCTCCGCCTCGTCGCCCATAGCGCCGGCAGCGTCCGCCGCCTGATTCCCGACGAGGCGATCCAGGGCGGGCTGCAGGTCTCGCACGCGGCGATCCACATCGCCGAGGCGGTGGCGGAATTCGTGCTGGCCGAAATCCTGCTGCAGCTGCGCCGGCCGGACGGCCACGACCAGGGCATGAAGGCCGGCGAGACTTGGTTCGACCTCCGCGCCCGCCATCTCGGCCGGCTGTTGGGGGCGCTGCATGTCGGCCTCGTCGGCGCCGGCTATGTCGGCCGCCTGGTGATCGGCCTGCTGCGGCCGTTCGGCTGCCGCATCAGCGTCCACGACCCCTACCTGTCCGCCGGCCGCGCCGCCGAGCTGGGCGTCGAGCCCGTGTCGCTCGACACGCTCTTGTCGAGCTGCGACATCGTCTCGCTGCACGCGCCGGTGCTGCCCGAGACCAGGGGCATGATCGGCGCCGCCGAGCTGGCGAAGCTGCGCGACGGCTGTTTCTTCATCAACACCGCCCGCGCCGCCCTCGTCGACGAAGCCGCCCTGCTCGCCGAGCTGCGCAAGGGCCGCTTCGATGCCATGCTGGACGTCTTCGCCGAGGAGCCGCTGCCCCTCGACCACCCCTTCCGCGGCCTGCCCAACCTGCGCCTCGCCCCCCACGCCGCCGGCCACACCGCCGACACCTACCACCGCCAGGGCCTGAGCATGGTCCAGGAGATCGGCCGTCTCCTGGCCGGCGAGCCCCTGCGCCACCCGGTGACCCCGGCGATGCTGGCGACGATGGCGTGACCGCCTCGCGGGCCCGATCGCCTCGCGGGATTGCCGAGCCGACCCGATGCGCCTATGTTCCGCCCGCCTTCGGGACGGACCGCCTCAGCCGATCCGCCCCACCCGGTCGGAGCGTAGCGCAGCCTGGTAGCGCATCAGTCTGGGGGACTGGGGGTCCCGAGTTCAAATCTCGGCGCTCCGACCATTTCGTCTCCGGCGGGCCGCTCGCTCGCCTACTCCATCTCCGTCCGCCGCACCGTCGCGTCCTTGCGCTTCACGACGTCCGGCAGCAGCTTCGTGCCCAGGCCCGGGCCCTGCATCGGCAGGATGAAGCCGTTCTCCATCCGCGGCAGCTCGGTCATCAGCTCCTTGTACCAGCCCGTGTAGAACGCCCGCACCGACTCCTGGATCAGCGCGTCGGGTGCGTTCAGCGACAGGTGGCAGGAGGCGGTGTAGACCACCGGGCCGGTGCAGTCGTGCGGTGCCACCGGCAGCTGGAAGGCCTCGGCCATGGTGGCGATCTTCTTGGCCTCGGAGAGGCCGCCGACCCAGGACAGATCCAGCATGACGATGCCGACGGCGTGCTTGCGCATCATCTCGAGGAAGGCGGGCCGGCCGGCCACGGTCTCGCTGGCGGTGATCGGCACCCGGGTCGAGCGCGCCACCTCGGCCAGCGCATCGAAGTTCACCATCTTGATCGGATCCTCGTACCAGAACGGCTGGTAGGGCTCGATCGCCTGGTGCAGGCGCTTGGCGGCGGTCAGGCCCCACAGCGAGTGGAACTCGACCATGATGTCCATCTTGGAGCCGACGGCCTTCCTGATCTTCTCGAACGGCTCCAGCGCCGTCCTCAGCTCCTCGTCGGTGAACCACAGGCCCTGGGTGCGCTCGGCGGCGAAGTCGAACGGCCAGATCTTCATGCCGGTGATGCCCTGCTCCAGCAGGGAGTGCGCCAGCTCGTCGGCACGGTTGAGGAAGGCGTCGAGATCTTCGTAAGGGCCCTGCCGGCTGTCCAGGCCCCAGTTCTCGGTCTGCTGGCCCTTGCCGCCGCGCACGTACTGATAGCCGGCGCAGGTGTTGTAGGTGCGGACCTTGTCGCGCGACAGGCCACCCAGCATCTGGTGGATCGGCCGGCCCGCCGCCTGGCCGAAGATGTCCCACAAGGCTATGTCGATGGCGGAAGCGCCGCGCATCTCCACGCCGCTGCTGGAGAAGCCCAGATAGTAATCGTGGGTCAGCGTCTTCGAGTGCCGGTCGATGTGCAGCGGATCCTGCCCGAGCAGGCGGGGTGCTGCACTCTCGTGGACATAGGCGGCGACGGCTTCCGGTCCGAAGAAGGCCTCGCCGAGGCCCACCAGGCCCTCGTCGGTGTGGATCTGCAGCCAGACGAGGTTGGGGAACTCGTCGAGCCGGATGGTCTCGAACGCCGTGATCTTCATGTCCGCCTCCCTGCCAGCGCCGGGTGATCTCATGTCGGCCCGATCTGGAAACGTCAACAGGCGAGCTTGTCGAGCGCCCGGCGGCGACGCTATGCCGAGACATGAGAAGACGCTCGACCATTCGCGACGTCGCCGAGGCCGCCGCCGTCTCCACCGTGACGGTCTCCCGCGTCGTCAACGATTCCGCCCTGGTGCAGCCCGAGACCCGTGCCCGGGTCGAGCGGGCGATGCGCGAGCTCGGCTACGTGCCGAACCTCGCAGCCCAGGCGATGCGCACCAACGCCACCCGCACCATCGGCTTCGTGGTGCCGGATCTCACCAACTATCCCAACGCCGCCGTCGCCAAGGCCACCGAGGCGGTGCTGGCCGAGGCCGGCTACTGCCTGCTGCTCACCAACAGCGACAACCGGCTGGAGCGCGAGCTCAAGTCGCTCGAGGTCCTGACCAGCCGCCGCGTCGACGGCATGATCCTCTATGTCTGCGACGAGGACGACGAGCGGCTGCGGCAGGCGGTGGCGGACGTCGACGTGCCGCTGGTGGTGCTGGACCGCGATCTGCCCGTCGACTGCGATCTCGTGCTCTCGGACCACGACACCGCGATGGCCGAGGCGGTGCGCTACCTGACCGCCCTGGGCCATCGCCGCATCGCCCTCCTGAGCACGGGGCTGCGGCTGCGGCCGCCGCGGGAGCGGCAGCGCGCCTTCCGCGCCTGGACCGAGGCTTGCGGTCTCGATCCGGCGCAGCAATCGGTCGTTCATGCCTCGCCGGACGCCAGCAACGCCCTGCCCATGGCGATGGAGCTGCTCGACAGCCGGCCGCGGCCGACGGCGCTGATCGCCGACGGCAGCCGCTTCCTGCGCAGCATCATCCAGGCCGCACGCATCCGGCGTCTCGACGTGCCGCGCGAGCTGTCGCTGATCGGCCTGGATGCGGCCGACATCGCCGGCAGCGCCACGCCCGAGGTGACCTGCATCGTCCGCGACTTCGCCGAGATCGGCCGCACCGCCGCCGAGCTGATGCTGCGGCGGCTCAAGGGCGACCGGCAGGCGCCGCCACACCGGGTGGTGCTGGAGAGCAGCGTGGTGCTCAAGGGATCCTGCGCCGCCCCGCCATCGGCCTGATCGCCATCGGCCTGATCGCCGGGAACATGTTGACGATTTCAGACCGTTCCAGGACTATGCCGCCGCGTCACCAAGCCCATCAGGGGAGGCAAGCAATGCGGGCGGCTCTCGGCACGGTACTCGCGACGGCGACGTTTCTCGCCACGCTGCCGGCGGCGGTCGAAGCGGCCGAGGTCTGGCGGGTGCAGACCTCGACGGCGGCCGGCGAATCCTATTTCGTCGACATGCGCGACCACTGGCTGCCCAGGCTCAAGGAGATGACGGGTGGCGAGCTCGAGATCGAGCTGATGCCGGTCGGCAGCGTCGTCCCCTACAACGAGACCATGGACGCCATCGGCATGGGCGTGCTGCAGGGCGACCTGACCTCGACGGTCTACTTCGCCGGCCGCAGCAAGGCCTTCTCGATCCTGGGCGATCTCATCGCCGGCTACGACACCGCCGAGCAGATCAACATGTTCTGCTATCTGGGCGGCGGCAGGGAGCTGCTGCAGGAGCTGTTCGACAAGTACGCCGACGGCAACGTCCACGTCATCGGCTGCAGCGCCATCGGCCGCGAGGCCTTCGTCGCCAAGGTGCCGATCAAGGGTGTCGACGATTTCAAGGGCAAGAAGGTGCGTGCGCCGGAGGGGCTGGCCTCCGAGGTGTTCAAGCGCGCCGGCGCCTCGGTGGTGCTGCTGCCGTCCGCCGAGACCTATACGGCCATCGACAAGGGCGTGGTCGACGCGGGTGATCACAGCACCTACACCATGAACGATTCCGTAGGCTTCCAGACCGTCGCCAAGTACCCGATCTATCCCGGCATCCACTCGATGCCGATCATCCAGTTCACGGTGAACAAGGCCGCCTGGGACGCGCTGAGCCCGCAGCT
Organism: Geminicoccus sp.; assembly: GCA_035326425.1. Classification (GTDB taxonomy): domain Bacteria; phylum Pseudomonadota; class Alphaproteobacteria; order Geminicoccales; family Geminicoccaceae; genus CALKJU01. The sequence continues at coordinate 9,983 of DAOLFG010000006.1, forward strand.
GCAGGCCACGCTCGACGTCTGGTACCGGGCGATGATGGACGATCTCAGGATGCGCAACGAGCAGAGCGACCGCCTGCTGGTGGCACGCGACCTCGCCGACAAGTCCAGGGGCATCGAGATCGTCGACTGGTCGCAGGAGGAGCGCGACAAGTTCCGCGCCATCGCCCGCGGCGCCTGGGCCGACTATGTCCAGGGCGATGCCGACGCGACCAAGGCCTACGAGGCCCAGGTCGGCTACATGACCAAGATCGGCCTGCTCGCCCCGCAGTGAGCCCCGAGGGCCGCCTTCGGGCGGCCCTTTCCATTTCGGAGGCGGCATGGCCTGGATCGACCGGCTGAACCGGTTCCTGGGTGAATGGCTGGGCTGGCTCTACCTCGTGGCAGTGGCGATCACCGCCTACGAGGTGGTGATGCGCTACGTCTTCAACGCCCCCACGACCTGGGCGTTCGAGCTGACGGTGCTGCTGTGCGCCATCGGCTACCTGTTCGGCGGCGGCTTCGTCACCCAGCAGAAGGCGCACATCTCGATCAGCGTCATCCGCGACATGGCGCCGCCACGCATCGCCTGGTGGCTCGACCTCTTCTCCTACGCGGTCGGGATCGCCGCCATGCTGGGCTTCGCATGGGCGGCCTGGAGGCCGGCGCTGCGCGCGCTCAACGTCGGCGAGCGCACCGGCAGCGCCATGAACTCGCTCAGTCCCACCATCATCAAGACGCTGCTCGTCGTGGCGGCGGTCCTGGTGCTGCTGCAACTCCTCGCCCAGCTCGTCCGGCACCTCCGCGCCCGGCCAGCGTGAGCCCAACGACACATTCCGGAGGCAGACCCGCGTGGGCATCGAGACGGCGACGCTGCTGATCATCCTGGTGATGATCGGCATGATGATGCTGGGCGTGCCGCTGGCCTGGATCACCATGTCCCTGGCGGTCGGCTGCACGATCCTGTGGCTCGGCCCGGCCGGCCTGCCGCTGGTGGCGAGCCGGGTCTACGGCTTCGTCAACGAATACATCTTCGTCGCCGTGCCGCTGTTCGTGCTGATGGCCTGCGTGCTCGAACGATCGGGGGTGGCGCAGGATCTCTACGAAGCGATGCGCCTGTTCGCCGGTCGCCTGCCCGGCGGCGTCGCCGTGCAGACCACGCTGGTCGCGATGGTCATGGCCGCCATGACCGGCATCATCGGCGGCGAGATCGTGCTGCTCGGCCTGATCGCCCTGCCGCAGATGCTGCGGCTGGGCTACGACCGCAAGATGGCCATCGGCATCATCTGTGCCGGCGGCTCGCTCGGCACGATGATACCCCCCTCGGTGGTGCTGATCGTCTACGGCCTTACGGCCGGCGTCTCGATCGGCGACCTTTTCCTCGCCGCCATCATCCCGGGCATCATCCTGGGCCTGCTCTACATCGCCTATGTCATCATCCGCTGCGTGAAGAATCCGGCCCTGGCGCCCCGCGCCCCCAATTCCGAGCTGGCCATCCCGGCGGCCGAGAAGCTGCGCCTGCTGAAGGGCCTGATCCTGCCGGTGATGATCATCGTCTGGGTGCTGGGCAGCATCTATGGCGGCATCGCCTCGGTCACCGAGGCCGCGGGCGTCGGCGTGGTCGGCGCCATCGTCTCGGCGGCGATCCGGGGCGAGCTGGGCTGGTCGATGATGCGCGAATCGGTGCTGCGCACCATGACCACGGTCGGCGTCATCATCTGGCTGACGCTGGGGGCCAACGCCTTCATCGGCATCTACAACATCATGGGTGGTACCGGCTACCTGCGCGGCGCCATCTCCGGCCTGCCGCTGCCGCCGCTCGGCATCGTCCTGGTGATGATGCTGATCCTGCTGGTGCTCGGCTGCATCATCGACTGGATCGGCATCTGCCTCTTGACGATGCCGATCTTCGTGCCGGTCATCAAGGAGCTGGGCTACGACCCGGTCTGGTTCGGCGTGCTGTTCTGCATGAACATGCAGGTGTCGTATCTGAGCCCGCCGTTCGGACCGGCGGCGTTCTATCTCAAGAGCGTGGCGCCGCCGGGAATCGAGCTGCACACCATCTTCAGGGCGGTGCTGCCGTTCATCGCCCTACAGCTCGTCGGGCTGATGCTGGTGCTGCTGTTCCCGGAAATCTCGCTCTGGCTCGTCAGGTAGGGCCGCGACCGGGCGGACGCCGGGTCGCGGCTTTCGTCCTCAGGCCACCTTCTGGGCAGCGGCTGCCGGCTTGAAGTAGGCGTTCTGCAGCCCGCGCTGGTTTTCGTAGATCGAGCCCTGGTTCCTGGCCGGCGGCAGCGGCAGGCGCACCGGCACCGCCGTCACCCGCGGCTCGATCGGATCGTTCTCGCCGCAGAGCAGAAGGCTGTTCCACTTCGCCCAGTCGGCCGGCTGGCCCGTGGCTACCAATGGCCAGGCGTCGGCGGCACGATACTGGAACAGCAGGAGCCGGCGCGGCTTGCTCGAGGTGTTGACCGCCGAGCCGTGGATGGTGCGCACATGGTGGACGCTGATGCTGCCGGCCTTGCCGGTGCAGGCCACCGCCTTCGAGAAGTCGACCCCGGCCTTCGTCGGGTCCATGGCGCCGCAGAACACGCCGTCGCTGTGATGGTCGTAGACCGGCCCCTTGTGGCTGCCGGGAACGCACAGCAGCGGGCCGTTCTCCATCTCGCAGTCGTCCATCATCACCCCGACGGCGCAGAGATCGTCGTTGGTGTGCGGATAGAACGCCCAGTCCTGGTGCCACTCGACGGCGGCGCCGTAGCCGGCCGACTTCATGTTCAGCTTGGCGGTGTCGAAGCGGATCGCCGGGCTCACCAGCTTCCGCAGTACCGCCAGGATGTTGGGATGGCGCATCACCCGATCGTAGGTGGCGTGCTGCAGATGCGGCACCTTGATGCGCCGCACGCGCGGATCCTGCGCGCTGTGCGTCGGCTCGAGATCGTAGATGTCATTGTGCTCGCGCACGAAGCGCGACTTCTCGACCAGCTCGTCGGTGACCCGGCGAAGATCGGCCACGTCGTCCGGACTCAAGACGTCCTCGACGACGACGAAGCCGTCCTCGCGGTAGCGGGCCACCTTTGCATCATCGATCATGGCTGCGATGCCTCCCAACCAGCCTACTGCGGCTTATGGTAACGTTTTCATCATCGGCCCGCAAGCCCCGACGGCGCGCTGCCCGAGGCTTTCCTAGATCAGGCGCCAGGCGGCGAAGGCATCGACGAGGCCGGCGCCGGTGGCGCCATCGGCACCGACGTCAGCCGGCATGCCGCCGGCATTGGCGTTGCTCGCCGGATTGGCCGCACCCAGCACCACGTCGCGCGACGCGGCGGCGACGACGTTCCTGAGGTCGGCCGGCGACAGGCCGGGGTTCTTCTCCAGCAGCAGGGCGCAGACGCCGGCGAGCTGGGGTGCCGCCGCCGAGGTGCCGCTGAACACGCCCCAGCCGTCGTCGCCGGCGGTATCGTCGGCGAGCCTGTCGAGCTCGGAGCCCCGCGGCACCGGCAGCATGATGTAGGCGGCACCGTTGGCCTGCTCGCCCACCAGCCCGCAGAAGTCGGGGACGTGCCGACCCGGATAGATCCGGCTGTCGAAGGCGCTGGCATAGTCGGAGGCCAGCATGCGGCCGTCCTCGGCGACGAACACGCCACCGGCCGAGACCACCTCGCGCATCATGCCCGGGAACGAGACATGGCCGTTGCCGGCCGAGAAGACGACGGTCACACCCGAGGCGACGGCGGCCTGGATCTCGGCCTCCAGCGCCTTCAGGCCGTTGGGCAGGCTGGTCAGGTGCTGGTTGGTCCGCCGGTCGCAGAGATCGTAGCCGAGGCTGACGCTGATGACCCTGGGATCGTGCCGGAGCGCGGTCTGGAAGCCCTCGAGCACGCTGGCGCCGAGCTCGGCGTTGCTCTCGTTGTCGAGCTTGATGCCGAAGAAGGTGACGTCCGGCGCGATCGCCAGCAGGTTGGCGGACTCGCCGGTGCCGTGGCCGTTGCCGTCGAGGTCGGGCTGGTTGGCGCCCGGCGCCAGCACGGTGGCGGTGTTGTAGCCGCGCTCGGCGAAGTAGGCGTGGCCGTGGGCGAAGCCGCTGTCGATCATCGCCACCCGCACCCCCTTGCCGGTGGTGCCGGCGCGGTGGACCCGGTCGACGCCCAGCAGCAGCGTCACGTCGCCCGGCACGCGCAGATGATGGTAGCCGACCCGCGGCGGGATCGGCGACGGCGAGGGCGGTGGCGCGAAGCGGTTGTTGAAGTAGAGATGCGGCCACTGGATGTAGGCGTCGTCGACCAGCGATTCCAGCGCCGGCTCGGGCGACCAGGGCGCGCCTTCCGGCGGGTAGAGCACCGAGCGGGCCTGCGGGATGGCGTTGGGCTCCTCCGGCAGCCTGATCCGCGCCAGCCTGGTGCCGAAGGTGCGCTCGAACAGCTCGCGCGTGCCGCGTACCGAGACGCTGAGCCTGCCCCGCTGGGTCACCCGGAAGCCCAGGCGCTCCAGATGCTCGAGCGCGCGCTCGCGGTCGGATTCCTCGGGCTGGTAGTCCATGACGGTGGCGACGCCGAGCCTCGCCGGCGAGCGCACCACGCCGTCCTGGCCGCCGGGGCGCGGGAAGGTGACGGCGATGCGCAGGATGTCGCCCGGGCGGTCGGCGGCGGCCGGCGGCTCGGTCCGGGTGCGACGGCGCGGGGCGCGCTTGGGCGTGGCCATCTCTGGGCTCCTTGCGGCGGCGTCGGGTTCACAGCCGGTCGGCGGGTGGAGTCACCGCGATCTCCATGACGAGATCGGACAGCTCGGCCGGCACCGGCAGCGGGCCGGCGACCGTCCAGCCGGCCGGCCTGCCGGCATCGCGCTTTCCCGGCGGGACGGCCGGCAGCGCCTCGGCCTCGATGCCGAACAGCCGGCCGAACAGCGCCGGCGAGGCGCGGGCCGAGATGCTGGTGCGGCCGTGGCCGGTGATCTCGAGCCCCAGGCCGGCGGCGGTGCCGGCGGCACGCTCGATGTCGCCCGGCCGGCGGTGGTCCGCCCGCAGCAGCAGTGCCAGGGGGATGGATTCCATGACGGCCTCCATCCCCCAGTCTAACCCATCGGGCCGACGCCGGCCAGCGGGCCGGCGAGCGCCTATGCGGCGGCCGGCTGGGCGGCCAGGACGGCTTCGAAGATCTCGCAGGCCTGGGCGATCTCGTCCTCGCTCACCGTCAGGGCCGGCAGGAAGCGGACGATGTTGTCGCTGGCCGGCACGGTCAGGAGGCCGGCCTCGCGCAGCCTGGCCGCCACCTCGAGATTGGGCTCGACGGTCTTGATGCCGACCAGCAGGCCCTGGCCGCGTATCTCGGCGATCCTGCCGGGGTTGCGCGCGGCGATCTCCCCGAGCCTGCCGTGCAGCAGCTCGCCCCTGGCCTTGACCTGGTCGAGGAAGCCCGGCGCCAGCATGACGTCGAGCACCGCATTGGCCACCGTGGTCGCCAGCGGGTTGCCGCCGAAGGTCGAGCCATGGGTCGAGGTGTCCATGCCCGAGGCGGCGCGGGCGGTCGCCAGCACGGCGCCGATCGGGAAGCCGCCGCCCAGGCCCTTGGCCAGCGACATCAGGTCGGGCGTGATGCCGGCCCATTCATGGGCGAACATCTTGCCGGTGCGGCCGAGGCCGCACTGCACCTCGTCGAAGATCAGCAGCAGGCCGTGCTCGTCGCACAGGGAGCGCAAAAGGCGCAGGCGCTCGATCGTCAGCGGCCGGATGCCGCCCTCGCCCTGGATCGGCTCGACCAGGATGCCGGCCGTCCGCTCGGTGATGGCGCCGCGCAGCGCGGCCTCGTCGTCGAACGGCACGCGGTCGAAGCCGTCGAGCAGCGGCCCGAAGCCGTCGACCATCTTGGCACCGCCGGCGGCCGAGATCGCCGCCATGGTGCGGCCGTGGAAGGCGCCCTCGAAGGTGACGAGGCGGTTGCGCTCCGGCCGGCCGTTGGCCCAGTGGAACCGACGGGCGACCTTGATGCAGCCCTCGACCGCCTCGGCGCCGGAGTTGCAGACGAAGACGGTGTCGGCGAAGCTCATCGCCACCAGCCGGTCGGCCAGCTTCTCCAGCGATTCGATCCGGAACAGGTTGGAGACGTGCCAGAGCTTGGCCGCCTGCTCCTGGACGGCCTTCACCAGGTGCGGATGGGCATGGCCGAGGCCGTTGACCGCGATGCCGCTGGTGAAGTCGAGCCAGCGTCGCCCGGCCTTGTCGTAGAGCCAGCAGCCCTCGCCTCGCTCGAAGGTGATGTCGATCCGCTTGTAGACGGGAAGCAGCGAAGGCATCGGTGCGTTCTGCATGGCTCGAGCTTTCGTACGTTCGACGAGCCCGCCCGGCCCGGTCGCCGGGCGAACGGCGTGATCCCGGCAGGTCGGCCGGGGCGCGCAACCTAGCGGCAGGAGCGGATCTGCGAAGGGCCAAGATCCGTGCCCGGCGTGGGGCCAGTGGCGTTGCTTGCGGCGAGGTTGCAGCGAGCCCTAAGATACGATCGTTGCAAGATGGAGGACCGGCCGCCCCATGCGCCCCGAAGAGTGCGTGGCCCATCTGGGGCAGCTGACCAGCCTGCCGCAGCTCCGCATCGACGAGGAGAGCGGCTTCCAGATCGTGTTCGACGGCGAGTATCCGATCGACGTCGAGTTCGACGAGGACGAGGACCGGGTCTATGTCAGCGCGCTCGTGCTCGGCGCCGCCCAGGCGACCGCCGAGGTGCAGCACAGGGCGCTGACCGGCAACGGCTTCGGTCTGATGACGGCCGGCGCGGCGTTCTCGCTCGATCCCGTGACCCACGACCTGCTGCTGACCAGGGCGTTTCCGCTCGCGGCCACGACGGCCGAGGAGTTCGCCCTGGCGCTGGCCTCGCTGATCGATGCGACCCAGGCGTGGCGCGAGGATCTGCGGGCCAATGCCGGCACCGACGCGCCGCCGCCGAGCTTCCGCGCCGGCCTCGACTTCGGCTTCATCAGGGGCTGAGCGATCATGGCGAGCCACATTCCCGGCAGTGTCAACCGGCCGCGCGCCGACGCGATCACCGCGCGCGGCACGCGCGGCGCGGATCGCCCCGATGCCAGCTCCCACCCGCTGGGCTCGCATACCGCCAAGACGGGCGACCGCGGGCCCAGCCTGCTGCAGCGGATCAAGAACTTCTTCAAGTCGGTGAAGAGCTTCTTCTCCAACCTCGCCGGGGCGAAGAAGGGCGATACCGGCGCCAGCCGGCAGGCATCGCTCGGTCAAGCCCCCGAGGGTCGCCGAAAGAATGCCGAGACGGCGCCGGGGCCGCGGCTCGAGGGCTCCGACGGTCCGCCGCGGACGCGCGAGCGCAGCCGCTCCGAGCCGCCGCCCCGGCTACGGACCGACGCCCCCGGCCTGGAGGAACGCCCGAGAGCACGCTCGGTCGACAGCCCCCCGGGCGGCAACGGCGTCGATGACCCGGGGGAGCCGCCGGACGACGACGGCACGCTGGATCCCCCGGACGACGGTTCCCGGACTTCGACGACGAGGCAGCGGCCGCGTGGCATGGCGATGAGCGGCGATGCGCCACCGCGCCTCGACGGCAGCGATGGCGGCCCGCCCCGGTCGGTCGGCTCCGGTGTCCGCGGCATCGAGCCGCGCGATCTGCCGCGCGAGACCGTGAAGGCCCACGCCACCGTCGCCCTGCGCGATCTCGGCCGAGCCGGACTCTCGGGCGACAACCCGGCCAAGCTCGATGGCGGCAAGCTGATCGCGTTCATGGGCGGGCATGTCGTCGCCACCGGCAGCCAGGGCTTCTGGGACACGCCCCAGGCCAAGGCCAACGTCGCGGTCCTGGGCGGCGCCTTGGCCATGTCGCTGCTCGACAAGGTGAAGAACGCCGGCGAGATGACGGCGCAGGACCGCACCGACTTCATGCGGGCGCTCGAGCTGCTGCCGCGCGACCCCGACGGCCCGCCGCTGCTCGCCATTCCGGACGACATGCTGGGCAAGCTCGACGAGGCCGGCTTCGACAAGCTGCTGTCGGCCATGACCGACCTGCTGCTCAGCGTCTACGGCGGCGCCGACTCGACCCATCCCCTGCCCGGCGACACCGATCCGGCGACGATGCTGAAGGACGCCACCGAGGGCACCGAGGCCTCGCCCGCCCAGAAGATCGACATCCTGCGCGACATTCTCGTCGAGGCGATCGAGAAGCACGGCCCGCCGCCGGATGTCGTCAAGCAGGCGCTGGAGGCGATGCGGTGAGGGTCGGCGGACTCAGGGCCGGCCGAGCAGCCAGCCATACATCACCCCCCTGCCCGAGACCGGCGCGTTGCGCCGCTGCAGCAGGTAGAACTCGTAGGTCGGCGAATAGTCGGTGATGACGATGCGCACCGTCACCGTCTCGCCCGGGCGGACGGTGGCGCCGGAGAAGACCACGGAATCCAGCGGCTCGTCGGTCTTGTAGGCGTGGTCGAAGCGGTCGGAGGCGGCGAACGGCCGGTCGTCGGCGTCCTGGGCGAAGGACAGGCCGTCCTCGTAGGGGCTGGTGCGGCTCAGGATCTCCCGCACCTCCATCTCGAACACCTCCCAGTCGCGGCTGGTGAGGTTGCGCACCACCTTGGTGAGCGCGAAGCCGACGGTGTGGCGGGTGCCGACCCGGTTGCCGAAATTGTAGCCCAGCCCGGTGATCGACAGGACGGCCGGTCCGTCCTCCAGGATGTCCTCGACCAGCACGAAGGGATCGTCGAGGCTGCCGGTGCCGCTGCCGGAATGCAGCACCACCCCGCCCAGCCTGTCGTCGAAGGTGACGCCTTCGAGCGTGATCGGCCCGGCCAGCGAGGGGCCGGCGGCGCACATCCACAAGCCGAGCCCCCAGGCCTTGACCATCCCCTGCCCTCGCCTCGTTCGGGCCAGCATAGGGCGGCGCCGGCCGACGTCACCTGTCCTCGGCGAAATGTCGGTAGGCTCGCTCCTGGCGCAGGCGCACGCACCGCTCGGCCTCGGGCCCGGTGCTCGGGCCGGCATAGCCCGACGCCTCGCGCTCGGCCGTGAACCAGCCCTCGCCCGGCAGCCCGTCGCTCTTGCGCACGACGAGGCAGGCGAGATCGGGCTTCCCCGCCCCCTCCATCCGGCGGCAGACCGCGCCGAGGTCGCGGCACAGCGCCGCCACGGTGATGCGGGTGACCTTGCGCTCGAAGAAGGCCAGGAGCTGGCCGTAGGTGACCGGCCGGCGCTCACGCGCCGCCTGGACCAGCACCCGCTCCAGACGGTCGAGATCGACCATGTCAGGCGAGGCCGGCGTGGCGCAGCAGCTTGCGGGTGAGCGTCGGCAAAGCGAGGTCGCCGATGCGCTCGGGCCGCCGCCAGATACCGTCGACATCACCCCGCGCCCGGCCGCGCACGAGGCGGATGCGCAGGCTGAGATGGGTGAACACATGCGTCACCTCGCCGGGCAGTGCCGTCCAGGCTTCGCCGGGCGGCGCCGCGGCGAGCGCCGAGGCCAGCGGCGGCGGGCCTTCGAGCCACTCGGTCGAGGGCAGCTCGATCATGTCGGCGAGCAGGCCGGTCGGCGGCCGGCGGCGGAACAGCACGGCACCGTCGGCGCGCTCGACGACGAAGGCGGTGGCGTGCCGCAGCGGCTTCCGCCTCGCGGCCACCTTGCGCGGCAGCGAGGCGGCCGTGCCGGCGGCATGGCCGCGGCAATCCTCCGCCCAAGGGCAGGCGAGGCAGGCCGGCGCGGCGGGGCGACAGACCAGGGCACCCAGCTCGATCAGCGCCTGGGCGAGGTCGGCCGGGCGCTCGTCGCCGGCGAGATCGCCGGCGAGGCGGCGCAGCGCCGGCATGGCGGACGGCAGGGGTGTCGCCACCTCGGCCAGCCTCGCCAGCACGCGCGCGCCATTGCCGTCGACCGGCAGGACCGGCTGGCCGAAGGCGATGGCCCGCACCGCCGCCACGGTATAGGGGCCCAGTCCGGGCAGCGCCGACAATGCCGCCTCGTCGGTCGGCAGCCGCCCGGCGTGCCGCTCGGCCACGGCCACGGCCAGCGCATGCAGGCCGCGCGCCCGGCGGTAGTAGCCGAGGCCCTGCCAGGCATGCAGCACGTCGTCCAGCGGTGCGCGCGCCATGGCGCCGGCGTCGGGGAAGCGGGCCAGGAACCCGGCGTAGCGACCGCGCACCGTCGCCACCGTCGTCTGCTGCAGCATCACCTCGCTCACCAGCACCGCCCAGGGATCGGCGGTCTCGCCCGGCAGGGCGCGCCAGGGCAGCCGGCGCCTGGCACCGTCGTACCATTGCAGCAGCCGGCGGCGAAGTCGCGCCGGCGGCGCCGGCAGCGTTGGTGACGGCGGGGACGGCATGCTAGCTGTCGCCTTCATGTCCAAGAACGATCTGAAGTCCGACAACCTGGCGCCACCCGAGCCCGGGAGGCGCTTCGCCACCTTGAGCGTCGAGCGGCTGATGGGCAACGTGCTGGGGCCGGCGGCGCGTCGCCGCGGCTTCGCCGAGAGCGCCATCCTGTCGGACTGGGCCGGCATCGTCGGGCCCATGCTCGCCGGCCGCTGCCAGCCGGTGCGGGTCGAGTTCCCGCGCGGCCGGCACCAGGGCGGCACGCTGCACCTGCACGCCCGCGGCGGCGCCGCCCTCGAGCTGCAGCACATGGCGCCGCAGCTGGCCGAGCGGATCAACGGCTATTTCGGCTTCGCGGCGGTGCGCCGCATCCGGCTGGTGCAGGCGCCGCCGCCGCCGCGCCGGGCGGAGCCCGAGGGCCCGAATGTCCGGCCGCTGGCCCCGGCCGAGGAGCAGGAGCTGCGCCAGCTCGTGGGTGCCCTGGCCGACGAGCCGCTCGGGCAGGCGCTGCTGCAGCTCGGCCGGGCGATGCAGGGCACGCGCCGCCGCTGACACGGGCGTGACTTGTGGCGGCGGGCCGCCGCTCCTATAGGCTTGCGCCCCGAAACCGCCCGGAGGTTCCCCGAGATGCCGCTCGCCATCCCCGCTCGCGCCCGGCTCGCCATGCTGCTGGCGCCTGCCGTCATGGCGCTCGGCATCGACCACGCCCGCGCCGCCGAGGTGAAGGAGCAGGTGCTGGGCGACCCGGCGGCGCCGGTGACGATCATCGAGTACGCCTCGCTGACCTGCCCGCACTGCGCGCATTTCCACCGCCAGGAGCTGCCGGCGATCAAGGCGAAGTACATCGACACCGGCAAGGCCAAGCTGATCTTCCGCGACTTCCCGCTCGACCAGCTCGCCCTGCAGGCGGCGGTGCTGGCGCACTGCGCCGGCGACGACCGCTATTTCAAGTTCCTGGACGCGATGTTCGCCAGCCAGATGACCTGGGCGCGGGCGGCCGATCCGGTCTCGGCGCTGAAGCAGCTGGCCAAGCTGGGTGGCCTGTCCGAGGCCGAGGCCGATGCCTGCCTCGCCGACCGGGCGATGCAGGACGGCGTGCTGCAGGCCCGGCTCGACGGCGAGCAGAAGTTCGACGTCTCCTCCACCCCGACGCTGATCATCGACGGCAAGACCTACAAGGGCGGCCGCGACATCGACGAGATCTCCAAGGTCATCGACCCGCTGATCAACTGACGCCGCCGCGACGCGATGGCGCGATCCCTTGTTGGCCGATCTCAACTAAACGGTTCCTTGTTGCATCGTACGGGTGGTAGCGTGCCCGGCGACGTCATCCATATCTAGTTGCCCAGCCTTTGCAGATAACCAGACTTCGTGTCAGCGGCTTCAAATCCTTCGGCGAGCCGGTCGAGCTCCTGATCGAATCGGGGCTCACCGGCGTGGTCGGGCCCAACGGCTGCGGCAAGTCCAACCTCGTCGAGGCGCTGCGCTGGGTGATGGGCGAGAGCTCGGCCCGCGGCCTGCGCGGCGACGAGATGGACGACGTGATCTTCAACGGCAGCGCCGGCCGCGCCGCCTTCGACGTCGCCGAGGTGACGCTCCGGCTGCGCGGCCCGCTGATGGGCGCCACCGCGCTCGCCCCCACCTCCGCCGACGAGGTCGATGTCGGTCGCCGGCTGTCGCGCGGCGTCGGCTCGCTCTACCGCATCAACGGCTCCGAGGCGCGGGCGCGCGACGTCCAGCTGCTGTTCTCGGACGCCGGCGCCGGCACGCGCAGCGCCTCGATCATCGGCCAGGGCCAGATCGGCTTCATCGTCGATTCCAAGCCGCAGGAGCGCCGTCGCCTGCTGGAGGAGGCCGCCGGCATCGGTGGCCTGCACGGCCGCAGGCGCGAGGCGGAATCGCGGCTGGAGGCCACGGGCGCCAACCTCGAACGCGTCAACGACCGGCTGGCCGAGCTGGAGAGGCGCGCGGGCGAGCTCGCCAAGCAGGCGCGCGAAGCCCAGCGCTACCGCAAGCTGGGCGAGGAGCTGCGTCTGGCCGAGGCCCTGTGGCTGCTCGGCCGCTGGCAGGCGGCGACCGGCGCGCTGGCCGAGGCCGAGGCGGCCGGCGGGGCGGCCGCGACGGCGTTCGACGAGGCAGGTAGGCAGGTCGAGACCCTGCGGCGGGAGCGGGCGGTGCTGGCCCGGCGGCTGGAGGAGGCTTCGGCCGAGAGCGCCCGGCTCGCGACCGAGGTGGCGCGCATCGGCGAGCGGCTGAGCGCGCGGCGCGGCGAGCACGAGAGCCGCCTGGCGCAGCGTCGGGCCCTCGAGCAGCGGGCGGGCGAGATCGCCTCCGACCGCTCGGGCGAGGCCGCGGCACGCGGCGAGTTGGCTGCGCGCGTCGAGCTGGCAGCGGCGGAGGCGGAGGCGCTGGCCGAGCGCATGCCGGCGCTGGAGGCCACGCTGCAGGACGCCGTCGAGCGCGAGCGGGTGGCAGCCGCTTCGGCGCAGGAGGCCGAGGCGGCGCTGCCGGCAGCGGTGGCGGCGCTGGCCGAGGCCGAGGCGGCGGCGCGCTCGGCCGAGGCACAGCGGCAGCGCCTGGCGGCGCGCCGGACGGAGATCGAGCGCGGCCTCGCCGCGACGCCCGAGCCCGGCGAGCCGGCGGCGGACGAGGGCGTCGGCGGGGCCGACGGGCAGATCGCCGCGCTCGCCGAGGCGCTGGCGCGTTCCGAGGGCGAGCTGGAGGCGGCGCAGGCGCGGCGCGACGCGCTGCAGCCGCTGCTGGCGGAAGCCGAGGCGGCGCTGTCGGCGGCGCGCGAGCAGGCGACCCTGGCGCTGAGCCGCCGCCAGGCCGGCGAGGCCGATGCGCGGCTGGCCGAGCAGCGGCAGTCGTCGCTGGCGCGCGAGCGGTCGCGCGTCGAGGCCGAGGCCGGGCGGATCGAGGCCGGCAGGGCGAGCCATGCCGCGGCCCTGGGGGCGCTCGATCTCGATTCCGCGAGGCGGGCCGCCGACGGCGCGCGGGCCGCGGCCGAGGCGGCAGGGGCCGAGCGTGTGCGCGTCGGGAAGCTGCTCGGCGAGGCGGAGCAGGCGCTCGCGGCCGTGGCACCGCGCCTGCAGTCCGGCCGCGAGCGGCTGGCCAGCCTGCAGGCCGAGGAGCGGGCGATCCAGGCCCTGCTGCCCGAGAGCTCGACCGGTGCGATGGTCGACGCGGTGACGGTCGACGACGGCTTCGCCGAGGCCCTGGGTGCGGCACTGGGCGACGACCTGCTGGCCGGCGATGCCGCCGACGAGGCGGTCTACTGGCGCGACCTGCAGGCCCCTTCCCCCGAGCTTCCGCCGCTGCCCGAAGGCTGCACGGCGCTGGACCGGCATGTCCGGGCGCCGGGGCTGCTGCATCGGCGCCTGGGCCAGATCGGCGTGGTCGAGCCCGGCCTCGCCGAGACGTTGCAGCCGAGCCTGCGGCCGGGCCAGCGGCTGGTCAGCCGCGACGGCGGCTCCTGGCGGTGGGACGGCCTGGTCCGCCGGCCGGGCGGCGCCGATGCGGCGGCCATCCGGTTGCGGCAGCGCCAGCGGCTGGCCGAGCTGGCGCTGGCGCGCGAGGCGGCCGAGGCCGAGGCTGCGGTGCTGGCGGCCGAGCATGCCGCCGCCGGCGACGCCCTGCAGGCTGCCAGGGCCCGGGCGGACGCCGCCCAGGCGGCGGCAGGCGCCGCACAGGCGGCGGCGGAGGCCGCGGCACGGCGGCTGGCGGCGGCCGAGAGCGAATCCGGCGTGCTGGCGAGACAGGCGGCCGAGCTCGGCGAGGCGACGGACCGGCTGGGCGAGGCCCGCCGGGCCCTGGCGCGCGAGGAGGCCGCCATGCCGGCCGCCGCCCCGGGGTCACTGGCCGAGCTGGTCGAGGCTGCGGCGGCGGCCGAGCGCGCGGGGGCGACGGCACAGCGCCGCCTCGTCGAGGTCCAGGCAGAACGCGACGCCGCCGAGCGGACGCATGCCGGGCTGGCGGCCCGGGTCCGCGACGCGCGCCAGCGGCTCGAGGCCGCCAGGGGGGTGGAGGCCCGGCGCCGCGACGAAGCCGAACGGGCGGCGCGGATCGCCGCCGAGCGCCGGGCCGCGGCGCGGACGACGCGCGCGGCGCTCACGGCCGAGATGGAGACGGTGACCGGCGAGCTGGCCGGGGTCGAGGCCGAGGCCGTCCAGGCCGCGGCGTTCCACGACGATCGCCGGAAGGTCAGGCAGGCGGCCGAGGCGGCGGTCGAGGTGGCGCGCACGGCGCACCGGCAGGCTGCCACCGCCCTGGCCGACAGGCGCGGCGAACTCGCGGCCGCCACTGGCCGCGCAGCACAGCTCGATGCCCTGCTGGCCGAGACCCGGCAACGGATCGACGGTCACGACCAGCGCCTGGCCGAGCTTTCGCAGCGCGGCGACCGGATCGCCGAGGAGCTGGCGGGCCTGCCCGACGGTGACGCCGACGGGATGCTGGAGGCGTTGTCCCGCCAGCATGCCGAGCTGCAGCGCGACAGCGGACGGGCCGCATCGGCACGCTCCGACGCCGAGGCGGCATTGACGGAGACCGAAGGCCGCCTCGCCGCCGCCGACGAGCAGCGCAGCGCCGCGCAGACGGCCGGCGCGCTGGCCCAGGCCGACCGCGCGCGAGGGGAATCGGCCGTGGAAGCGGCAGCGGCGGCGGTGCGGGAGCGGCTGCAGGCCGAGCCGGGCGATCTCGCGGCCGATCCCGAGATCGCCCAGGAGCTGGGCAAGAGCACGGTGGCGGAGCGCGACGCCCGCCTGGCGAGGCTGCGGGCCTCGCGCGAGCGGCTGGGGCTCGTCAACCTGCGGGCCGAGGTCGAGCATGCCGAAGTCGAGGAGCAGCTCGCCACCGCCCGCAGCGAGGCCGAGGAGCTGGGGGCGGCGGTCGAGCGGCTGAAGCGGGCGGTCTCGACACTCAATCGTGAAGGCCGCGAGCGGCTGACAGCCGCCTTCACCGCCGTCGACGAGCATTTCCGCCGGCTGTTCGGCCGGCTGTTCGGCGGCGGCCGGGCGCACCTGCGGCTGACCGACATGGAGGATCCGTTCTCGGCCGGCCTCGAGCTGGAGGCCAGCCCGCCCGGCAAGAAGCTGACCAGCGTGTCGCTGCTGTCGGGCGGCGAGAAGACGCTGACGGCGCTGGCCCTGGTGTTCGCGCTGTTCCTGACCCAGCCCAGCCCGTTGTGCGTGCTCGACGAGGTCGACGCGCCGCTCGACGACGCCAATGTCGACCGCTTCGTCAGCCTGATGCAGGAGATCGGCGAGCAGGCCGGTACCCGCTTCGTCGTCGTCACCCACCATCCGCTCACCATGAGCCGGATGGACCGGCTCTACGGCGTCACCATGATCGAGCGCGGCGTGTCGCGCCTGGTGTCGGTGGCGCTCGAGGAGGCGGTCGAGCTGCGGGCGACGGCATGAGGGTCGGCGGGTGGCCAACAAGCCGCAGGGGCTCGGCTTGACAGGGGGTTAGCCCCTTCATAGGTTGCCCGCGCCTTCGCCGGGGGGCGTCGTGGCGCATGTTGCCGCATGATTCCGGGCCAGGGCGCAGACGGATGGCGCAGGACGAGAAACCCCCGTCGTTCGAGGCATTCGATGCCGAGCTGCGTCGCCTCAAGGGTGCGAGAGACCCCGGGGGCGGCGGCAAGGGACCGGATGGCCCGAGAGCGAAGTGGGGGGTGGGTCTTCAGGTCGGAATCGAGCTGGTCGCCGGGGTCGCCGGCGGGACGCTGGCCGGTTTCTTCCTGGATCGCTGGCTCGGCACCGCACCTCTGCTGCTGATCCTGTTCTTCATGCTCGGCGCCGCGGCGGGCACGCTCAATGCCTGGCGATGGATGCGCCGGTTCGAGGCCCGATCCTCCGAAGGGGGCGACGGCGGTTGACGGCGCGGCGGCCGCGTCCGGTGCAGGAAGCCCCGGCGGGTCAGCGGAACCAAGAGGCTATCCGTGGCAAGCCCCCTCGAGCAGTTCATCGTCAAGCCCCTGGTGGTCATCGGCGCGCCCGACCACAGCTGGGACATCTCGTTCACCAACTCGGCCCTGTGGATGGCGATCTCGATCGCCGCCGTCTACGGCATCTTCGTGCTGGGCATGCGCCAGCGCGCCGTGGTGCCGGGCAGGCTGCAGTCGATCGTCGAGTTGGCCTACGAGTTCATCGCCGGCATGATACGCGACAACAGCGGCAAGGAGGGGATGCGCTTCTTCCCCTGGATCTTCACGCTGTTCCTGTTCATCCTCGCCGGCAACATGCTGGGCCTGATCCCCGGCGCCTTCACCTTCACCAGCCACATCATCGTCACCTTCTTCATGGCGATCTGCGTCTGGCTGGCGGTCACGGCGGTCGGCTTCTACCTGCACGGCCTGGGCTTCCTGAAGTTCTTCGTGCCGCACGGCGCACCGCCGCTGATGTACCCGCTGCTGGTGCCGATCGAGATCCTCTCCTACTGCGTGCGGCCGGTCAGCCTGTCGATCCGTCTGTTCGTCAACATGATGGCCGGCCACACCATGCTTAAGGTGTTCGCCGGGTTCATCATCGCCCTCGGGCTTTTCGGGATCTTCCCGCTGGCCGTGACCGTCGCCCTCTACGGCTTCGAGATCGCGGTGGCCTTCCTGCAGGCCTACATCTTCACGGTGCTGACCTGCATCTACCTGCACGACGCCATCCACATGCACTGAGCCGTCGGCTCGGCATCCCCTCACCCAACAACCTCGCACCCCGCCTCGGGAGGACGTCATGGAACTCGAAGCTGCCAAGATGATCGGCGCCGGTATCGCCACCATCGCCCTGTTCGGCGTCGGCATCGGCATCGGCAACATCTTCTCGACGCTGATCGCCACCGTCGGCCGCAACCCGTCGGTGCAGCAGCGCGTCTTCCCGTTCGCGATCATCGGCTTCGCGCTCACCGAGGCGGTGGCGCTGTTCGCGCTGCTGATCGCCTTCCTCGTCCTGTTCACCTGAGCCGAAGCCGCACGGGGGCCGGCCCTCGCCGGCCCTTCCTGCCTCAGCGCCGGGGACCGGACGGATGAGCGTCGAGCTTACGATCACGAGGCTGCGGGCCGGCCTCGCCTGCGCGGCCGTGGCTGCCTTCCTCGCCTGCACGGCCTCGCCCGTGCCGGCGCAGGAGGCGGCACCCGGCGGCCAGGCCGCCCCGGCGCACGGCGCCGAGGCTCCATCGGTGGTGAGCGAGATCGAGCACGCCGAGGGTGCGCTCGAGGCCGGCCACGAGGAGCACGGCGCCGGCATGCCGCAGCTCGACAGCAGCACCTACCTCAGCCAGATCTTCTGGCTGATCGTCACCTTCGGCGTGCTCTACTGGCTGCTCAAGACCAAGGCGCTGCCCAAGGTCTCCGAGGTGCTGGAGGCGCGGCAGGACCGCATCGCCAGCGACCTCGACCGCGCCGCCACGCTGCGCACCGAGGCCGAGGCGGCGGCGCGCAAGCAGGAGGAGGTCGTGGCGCAGGCCCATGCCCGTGCCCAGGCCCGCCTGAAGGAGCTGCACGACCGTCTGGCCGCGGACGCCGCCAAGCGGCAGGCGGCTCTCGATGCCGAGCTCGGCAAGAAGCTGGGCGAGGCCGAGGCCCGGGTGAGCGCCGCCCGCGAGGCGGCGCTGGCCGAGGTCCGCAACGTCGCCGTCGAGGCGGCGCAGGCGGCGGCACAGCGCCTGGCCGGTATCGAGGTCGGCCGCGAGACCGCGGAAGCCGCCCTCGACAGCGTGATGCGGGAGGCCGCCTGATGCTCCACGAGCCCGAGTTCTGGCTGGCCGTCGCGCTGATCATCCTGATCGTCGCCCTCTGGAAGCCCGCCAGCCGCGGCATCCTGGGTGCGCTGGATGCCCGCAGCGGCCGCATCCGCCAGGAGCTGGACGACGCCAAGCGCCTGCACGAGGAGGCCAAGGCGCTGGTCGCCAAGTACCAGCGCCAGCTGCACGAGGGCCAGGAGCTGGCGGCCGAGATCCTCGAGCGCGCCGAGGCCGACAGCAGCCGGCTCGAGGCCAGGATGCGCGAGGACTTCGAGCTGACGGTCAAGCGCCGCACCCAGCAGGCGATGGATCGCATCGCCCAGGAGGAGCAGCGGGCGCTGATGGAGGTCCGCACCCGCGCCGCCGACCTGGCGGTGCGCGCCACACGCAAGCTGCTGACCGAGCAGCTCGGCCCGCAGCAGGCCCAGCGCCTGATCGGTGCGGCCATCGAGGACGTCGGCCGCAAGCTGGCTTGATTTCCGGGGCGCGGGAGCTTTCACCCGCGCCGCTTCCACATTATAATATGCATGGATATGCGCTCGCAGCCGGAGCCCGCCTATGCACGCCCTGAAACTTCGCGCCGTCGGCACCTCGACCGGAGTCGTGCTGCCCAAGGAATTGCTTGGCAAGCTCAAGGTCGAGAAAGGCGACGTGGTGTTCGCCACGCTCACTCCCAGCGGTGTGCTGCTGACCCCGTACAACGACAAGCTCGCCCAGCAACTCGAAGTCGGGCGCGAGATCATGAAGCGCCGGCGGAACGTGCTGCGTGAGCTGGCGAAGTGATCGATGGCTGGGTATGGATCGAGGAGGAGATCGTCCTCATCATCCATGGCGAGCAGCTGGCCGAGCACGGTGGCGCCGAGGGATTGCGGGATCGGGGACTTCTGGAGTCCGCGCTGACGCGACCGCTGAACCGCGCGGCCTACGAAAAGCCCGACGTCGCCGAGCTTGCCGCTGCCTACGGTTTCGGCCTCGCCCGCAACCACCCGTTCGTCGACGGCAACAAGCGCACCGCCTACGTCCTGACCGAGCTGTTCCTGGCCTTGAACGGCTACCATCTCCTGGCCGATGATGTCGCCTGCGTGCTGACCATGCTCGCTGTCGCTGCCGGCGAGATGGACGAGGCGGGCTTCGCCGACTGGATCCGCAACAACATCAGGGAGCGCGCGTGATGCAGGGCTGGCTGCGGCAGGACGGGCGCAAGGGCATCCGCAACACGGTCGTCGTCGCCTATCTCGTCGAATGCGCGCGCCACACCGCCGAGCTGGTGGCGCGGCTGTTCGAGGAGGCCGACGTCCACGTCATCGGCTTTCCCGGCTGCTACCGCAACGACTATGCCCGGCGGATGATGGGGGCCTTGTGCACCCATCCCAATGTCGGCGCCGTGCTGCTGGTGTCGCTGGGCTGCGAGAGCTTCGACCGCTCCGGCGTGCGGGCCGAGGTCGAAGCCAGCGGCCGGCCGGTACGGACCCTGGTCATCCAGGCTGCCGGCGGTACCCGGCGCACGGTCGAGGCCGGCCGCGAATGGGTGCGGTCGACCCTGGCCGAGCTGGAGCGCCAGCCGAAAGTGCCGATCGCCCATCACGAGCTGGTGGTCGGAACCATCTGCGGCGGCTCGGACGCCACCTCGGGCCTCACCGCCAATCCTGCGATGGGCCGCTGCTTCGACCTGCTGGTGGCCAGGGGTGCCGCCTGCATCTTCGAGGAGACCGGCGAGCTGATCGGCTGCGAGGGCCACATGGCGGCACGCGCCGCCACGCCGGCACTGGCCGACGAGATCGTGGCCTCGGTCGAGAAGGCGGCGCGCTACTACCGGGTGATGGGCCAGTCGAGCTTCGCGCCCGGCAATGCCGAGGGCGGCCTCACCACCATCGAGGAGAAGTCTCTCGGCGCCTATGCCAAGTCCGGCGCCTCGCCGATCATCGGCCTCATCAAGCCGGGCGACCGGCCGCCGGCCGGCGGGCTCTACCTGCTCGACGTGGTGCCGGACGGCGAGCCGCGCTTCGGCTTTCCCAACATCAACGACAATGCCGAGATCGCCGAGCTGATCGCCTGCGGCAGCCAGGTGATCCTGTTCTCGACCGGCCGCGGCTCGGTGGTGGGCTCGGCAATCAGCCCGGTGATCAAGGTCTGCGCCAACCCCGGCACCTATCGCCGCATGCAGGACGACATGGACGTCGACGCCGGCCGCATCCTGGAGGGCCGGGCGACGCTCGACGAGGTCGGTGCCGAGATCCTGGCGCTGATCGAGCGCCTTGCCGAGGGTGACCGCACCTGCTCCGAGCAGCTCGGGCACCGCGAGTTCATCATGGGCTACAAGCACTTCGAGCCCTTGGGCCCGAGCTGCCTGCCTTCGGCGGCGTAACGGGGCGCTACGCCCGCCGTCGACGGCGCGGGGCATCCTGGCCGGGCTGCGCCGTTCGCCGCTCCGGAAGGGTGACCGCCGCGGCCAGATTCGGAGTCGGCGCGGTGGCATGCGGCAGCGCCATCGCCGCCACGAAATGCTCCTGGAAGCGCGGCTCGATGGCGGTCTCGACCTTCTCGATCCGCCGCACCACCGCCTCGATCTCGGCGCGGGCGGCCTTGTTGAGCAGGGCGATGCGCGCACCGGTGCCGGCGGCGTTGCCGGCCGAGGAGACCTTGGGCAGGGCGCAGTCGGGGATCAGGCCCAGCACCATGGCGTAGAGCGGATCGATATGGCTGCCGAAGGCGCCGGCCAGCACGATGCGGTCGACGCCGTCGACTTCCAGCCGGTCCATCAGCAGGCGGGCGCCGGCATAGAGGGCGGCCTTGGCGAGCTGGATGGCCCGCACGTCGCCCTGGGTCACGCGCAGCTCGCGCTCGCCGCCGTGCAGCACATAGGCGAAGGTGCGGCCCTCGGGCACGATGCGGGGCGAGCGCGCCGCCGCCGAGCCGTCGATGGTGCCGTCGGCCAGGATGACGCCGCTCAGGAACAGCTCGGCCAGCGCCTCGACGATGCCGGAGCCGCAGATGCCGGTGACGCCGCTGCGGGCGACGATGCGGTCGAAGCCCGGCTCGTCCGACCACAGGTCGCAGCCGATGACCTTGAAGCGCGGCTCCAGCGTGTCGCGGTCGATGCGCACCCGCTCGATGGCGCCCGGTGCCGCGCGCTGGCCGGCCGAGATCTGGGCACCCTCGAAGGCCGGCCCCGTGGGCGACGAGCAGGCGAGCAGGCGCTGCCGGTTGCCGAGCACGATCTCGGCATTGGTGCCGACGTCGACCACCAGCATCACCTCGTTCTGCAGGTGCGGCCCTTCGGACAGCACGACGCCGGCGCAGTCGGCGCCGACATGGCCGGCGATGCAGGGCAGGACGTAGATGCGGGCATCGGGGTGGATGCTGTCGAGGCCGATCTCGCTGGCCCACAGCGTGATGGCGCTGTCGGTGGCGAGCGCGAACGGCGCGCCGCCCAGCTCGATCGGGTCGATGCCGAGCAGCAGGTGGTGCATGATCGGGTTGCCGACGAACACCGCCTCCAGCACCCCCGCGGGCTCGACCCGGGCCTCGGCGGTCACCTGGCCTACCAGTGCGGTCACCGCCTCGCGGACGGCACGGGTGAGCTGGGCGTCGCCGCCCTTGTTCATCATGATGTAGCTGACCCGGCTCATCAGATCCTCGCCCATGCGGATCTGCGGGTTCATCATGCCGGCCGAGGCCAGCACCTCGCCGGAGCCGAGGTCGCACAAGTGCGCCGCGATCGTGGTCGAGCCGATGTCGAAGGCGAGGCCATAGGCGTGGTCGTGGAAGCCCGGCCACAGCGCGATGATGCGCTTGCCGTCGTGGACGGCGACGGTGATCGACCACTGGCCCTCGCGCAGCGCCTTCTGCAGCCGCTGCAGCGAACGCAGGTCGATGGTGAGCCCCTCCAGCCCCCATTCGCGCCGCAGGGCCTCGCACAGGCGCTCGAAATCGCCGCGCTGCAGGTGCATGTCGGGCGGCTCGACCTCGACGAAATGCAGGCGGACCATCGGGTCCAGCCGGATCTCGCGGGCCTCGGCGCGCTTGCGTACCACCTGGCGGTGGACCTGGCTGTCGGGCGGCACGTCGATGACGACGTCGCCCAGGAGCTGGGTCTGGCAGGACAGCCGCCGGCCCAAGGCCAGACCCTTGCGCTCGCGATAGCGCAGCTCGGTGGCGGTCAGCTCGCCCAGGTGGCCGGCCTCGCTCTCGATGCCGTGCTTGGCGAAGCTGCCCTCCATCGGCACGCACTGGCAGCGGCCGCAGATCGCCCGGCCGCCGCAGACGCTGTCGATGTCGACGCCGAGCCGTCGGGCGGCATCGAGCAGGCTGGTGCCCAGGGCGAAGCGGCCGCGCTTGCCGGACGGCGTGAAGACGACGAGGGCGTCGGTCATGCCTCGCCCGTGGCCGCCCTGCCACCGGCCCGGGCCAGCTCGCGCAGCCGTTCCGGCGGATAGGCGGCCTCGATCGCCGCCACCGCCGCGTCGGCCTCGGCCTCCGGGTCGTCGCCGCAGGGCTCCGGCTCGCCGCGCCGCCACTCCGCCAGATAGGCGTCGGTCTCCGTCGCCCCGCCCAGCATGGCAGCGCGGTCGATCGCCTGCTGGAAGCGGTCGCCGAGCTGGCGCTTGGCCTGGCGGCGGCCGGCCCTGACGATCACCTGGGCCGGGATGTCGCGCCAGTAGAGCACGACGCGCTCGGCCATCTCAGGCGGCCTCGAGGAAGCTCGACAGGCCGCCGAGGCCGGTCCGCCGATGCTCGAAGGCGAGGCCCAGGCGACCGGCAGCGGCACGGGCCTTGTCGAGCAGGGCCGCATCCTCGGCCTGCGACAGGTAGACCAGCCGACGATAGTTGCCGAAATAGAGCGGCAGCAGCTCGGGATGCCGGTCGATGCCGAGGCCGCGGACGACCAGCGTCTCGAACTGGCGGGTCAGGAAATCGGTGAGCCAGAACGTGCCGGGCTCCTCCTCGGCCATGGCGGCCAAGGCCTCCTCGCCGGCGAGGAAGGCGTAGCAGTGCGGCCCGGCGATACGTTCCACGCCTTCCTCCGCCAGGACGCGGTCCAGCTCGCCACCGGTGCCGCAATCGCCATAGAGCACCAGGATGCGCCGGTATCGGCCCCGCGCCCGACCGATCCGCCGCCGCACGGCCTCGGGAATGCGCTCCGGCCGGTTGTGCAGCGAGGCCGGCAGGCAGGCGAGATCGAGGTGATCCAGCCGGTTGGCGTCGATCACCGCCCTCGCCTCGCGCGCCAGGGCGCCGCAGGCGACGAGCAGCGTGCGTTCGGGCGGGGTCAAGCGCGGCCGGCCATCTGGTTGTGCTTGCGGGCCATGAACGCCTTGGCGGTCTCGACGGCGACAGCGGCGTCGCGGCAATAGGCGTCGGCGCCCACGGCCTTGGCGAAGGCCTCGTTGAGCGGCGCTCCGCCCACCAGCACGATGTAGTCGTCACGCATGCCGCGCTCGATCAGCGTCTCGATGACGATCTTCATATAGGGCATCGTCGTGGTCAGCAGGGCCGACATGCCGAGGATGTCGGCCTCGTGCTCCTCCAGCGCCTTCAGATACTTGTCGGCGTCGCAGTTGATGCCGAGATCGACCACCTCGAAGCCGGCGCCCTCCATCATCATCGACACCAGGTTCTTGCCGATGTCGTGGATGTCGCCCTTGACGGTGCCGATCACCATCTTGCCGATCTGCGGTGCCCCGGTCTCGGCCAGCAGCGGCCGCAGGATCGCCATGCCGCCCTTCATGGCGTTGGCGGCCAGCAGCACCTCGGGCACGAACAGGATGCCGTCGCGGAAGTCGACACCGACGATCGTCATGCCGCCGACCAGCGCCTCGGTCAGCACGCGATAGGGCGTCCAGCCGCGCTCGAGGAGGATGCGCACCCCCTCCTCGACCTCCGGCCTCAGCCCGTCGTAGAGGTCGTCCTGGATCTGCTTGGTGAGCTCGTCGTCGTCGAGCGACCGCAGGTCGAGATCGTCACCGGACTCGCTCATCGCGCCCGTCCCACGCCAAGCCACCGCGCCGCCTTTCACGCCATGCCGGCGCCGCAGCGTCAATACGAGATTAATCTCGCTCCGTTATCACCTGAAGCGAGGGGCGGTGGCCGCCGCCCGGGACACCGGCGGGACCGATGACTGAGCTGCTCGGCTGGATTCGCGCGAGGCTGCGCGCGGACAGGACGCTGAAAGGGCTGGCGATCCTGCTGCTGGGCGTCGACCTGGTGCTGATCTGGATGCACCTGCAGCGGTTCATGCTCAGGCGCTTCGGCCTGACCGAGCACTGGCTGGCGGACGACCGGTTCGCCTTCAACAACGACACCGGGCTCAACATGGTCTGGCTGTCGGCGCAGGCCGTGGCGCTCGCCATGGCGGCGGCCTTGGCGGCGGTGCGGCGTCCCTCGCCCGCCGTGGTCCTGGCGGCCCTGCTGACTCTCGCCATCGCCGCCGCCAAGCTGGTCAAGCCGCACTTGGCACTGGCGGAGGCGCTGGCCGTCCACGGCCACCTGCACGGCTGGCTCGGCCTCAACGGCCGCCAGCTCGGCAAGCTCGTGGCCGAGATCGGCATGGGCCTCGCCTGGCTGCTGGTGGCCTCGATCTCCGTGCGTCTCGCCGCCGACGGCGCCGGCCGCACCGCCTCGGCGCTGGCGCTGTGGCTGGTCGTCGCGCTGGCGGTGGCGGGTGGCCTCAGCGACCTCGGCTACATGCTGTTCGCCGGCAGCTTCAAGGGAGCCGTGGCACTGTTCGGGCTCCTGGAGGGTGCGGGCGAGATGCTGGTGCTGAGCGTCGGGCTGATCGGCTTCTCGGCGCTGGCGCGGGTGCTCGGCCGGCATCGCCGCCGCAAGCGCCCGGCCATGGCGCGCCCGCCGGCTTTGCCGGAAGACGCTCCGCGGTGTTACATCGAAACATCCGGCGAGCATCCTGCCGGTACAGACATGGACCGGGAGAAGGCCATTCCATGACGATCCGACCGGCTAAGCTGGACAATGCCCCGCATTGGGTCGCCAGAGCCATGAGCCCGAAGCCGGCGCCGCGCGTCACCAATATCGGCTGGCTGCTCGACACCCAGAGCGCCGGCTTCATCTGGAACGCCCCGAAGCGGGTGACCCGCGAGCGGCCGGAGCGTCGCCACGCCAAGTCGCTGACGCAGTGCCCGGCCATCGTCGATGCCGATGCGCGGCTGTTCGAGATCCAGTCGCCGATCGATTGCGCCATCGGCTTCAAGTTCGACGAGAACCAGCGGCCGCTGCTGACCAATCTCGCCGGCGACCAGTCGACGATCCGCAGCAAGCACCTGAACCAGATGGTGGCGATCGTCGACCGTCGCGAATGGTCGAACCCCAACCGGCCGGTCATCCAGTTCATCACGCCCTACATCTTCATCGCCGACGAGCCGGTCTATCTCAACCAGCTGCCGCCCTATAACCACTACCGCCGCGACCCGCTGCCCGGCCTGCTGGTGCCGGGCCGGCTGCCGATCGACATCTGGCCCCGGGCGCTGATGTGGGCGTTCGAGTGGTACGAGCTCGACAAGCCGCTGGTGCTGCGCCGAGGCGAGCCCTGGTGGTACGCCCGCTTCGAGACCACCGACCCGGCGCGGCCGGTGCGGCTGGTCGAGGCGACGATGACGCCCGAGCTGCGCGAGTACATGCAAGGTGCGAGCGCGGTGACGAACTACGTCAACCAGACCTACTCGCTGTTCGCCACCGCCCGCGAGCGCCGGCCGTCGAAGCTGCTGGTCGAGAAGACGCGCGGCTGACCGGTGCGGCTCAGGCGCGGCGGGCCGTCGGGGACGGGCCCGGGCGCGCCTTCGCCCGCTCGGCCGGGCGGGGAGCGCCGGCAACGGCCAGGCCCAGCTGCTCCTTCAGCACCTTCGGCCGCACCTCCTCGATGGCGCGGGGCTCCAGGTTGCCGAGCTGGAACGGCCCGTAGCCGGTGCGGATCAGCCGCGACACCTCGTGGCCGAGATGCTGCATGACGTTGCGGACCTCGCGGTTCTTGCCCTCGCGCAGCGCCACCGTCAGCCAGGCGTTGCTGCCCTGGACGCGCTCGAGCTTGGCCTGGATCGGCCCATAGGCGATGCCGTCGACGGTCACGCCCCGCCCCAGCGACTGCAGGGCCGCGTCGCTGGGCGTGCCGAACACCCGCACGCGGTAGCGGCGCAGCCAGCCGGTCGAGGGCAGCTCGAGGCGACGCTTCAGCTCGCCATCATTGGTCAGCAGCAGCAGCCCCTCGGAGTTCAGGTCCAGGCGGCCGATCGGCATCAGCCGGGGCAGCCCCTCGGGCAGGGTCTCGTAGAGTGTCCTGCGGCCCTCGGGGTCGCGGGCGGTGGTCATCACCCCCTTGGGCTTGTGGTAGCGGAACAGCCGCGGCGGCTCGGCGATCGGCAGCGGCTCGCCGTCGACGACGATCCGCTGGCCGGGCCGGACGTTGAGCGCCGGCGAATCCAGCACCTTGCCGTCGACGCTGACACGGCCGCCGGCGATCCACTGCTCGGCCTCGCGCCGCGAGCACAGCCCGGCGCGGGCGATGACCTTGGCGATGCGCTCGCCTTCCGCCTCGCTCATCGCGACGTGCGGCAGGCTTCGACGAAGGCGCGGATCACCGCCGCGTCGCCGGGGCTGATGTCGTATTCGGGATGCCACTGCACGCCGAGGCAGAAGCTGCGCTCGGGGAGCTCTATGGCCTCGATCACCCCGTCGGGGGCGCGGGCGGTCACCACCACGCCCGGGCCGGTGGCGTCGGCCGCCTGGTGGTGGGCACTGTTGACCGGCAGGCGGTCGGCTCCGGTCACGCGGTGCAGCAGCGAGCCCGGCTCGACCAGCACCTCGTGGCCGGGCTCGGTGCGCGGGTTCTTCTGCTCGTGCTCGAGGCAGCCCTGCACGGCATCCGGAATGTGCTGGATCAGGGTGCCACCCAGCACGACGTTCAGGAGCTGCTGGCCGCCGCAGATCCCCAGCACCGGCTTGTCGGCCTCGACCGCGGCGCGGGTGATCGCCCATTCGAAGCGGGTGCGCTTGTCCTTGGTGGTGACGCTGTCGTGGCGCGAGGCGGCGCCATAGAGCGCCGGGTCGACGTCGAAGGCACCGCCGCTCACCAGCAGGCCGTCGATCATGCCGAGATAGTCGGGCACGAGGTCGGGCTCGTGCGGCAGGGCGATCGGCGTGCCGCCGGCGCGCGCCACCGCCTCGAAATAGTTCTGCCGCAGGGCGTACCAGGGCAGCTTGGAGTAGCCGCCGGGCTGCTCGCTGTCGAGCGTCACCCCTATCACGGGGCGTGCCGCCGCCTCGCTCATCGCCCGGGTCTCCGGCTCTTTCGCATGGTCTCGATCCGTGATTGGCTCCGGCGGAGGAGGTTGCCGGAGCGATGCAGACTGCCACGATCGCCTGGGCCGACGCCATCGTGCCGATCTGGCTGGCGGTCGCCTGGATCGGCTACGTCAAGCTGGCCGACCATCCGCGCCGCGGACGTACCACGCTGATGGCGCGGATGCACCAGTACCGGCAGGCCTGGATGCGGCGGATGCTGGCGCGCGACAACCGCATCGTCGACACCCAGATCGTCTCCCTGCTGGTGCAGAACATCTCGTTCTTCGCCTCCAGCACGATCCTGATCGTCGGCGGCTTCGCCGCCGTGCTCGGCGCGCGCGATCAGGCGATGAGCATCCTGTCCGAGATCCCGTTCGCGGCCAGGACGGGCGACATGCTGTGGGATTTCAAGATCCTGACGCTGATCGTCATCTTCGTCTACGCCTTCTTCAAGTTCACCTGGGCGCTGCGGCAGTTCAACTACGTCGCCATCATGATCGGTGCCGCACCCGTGCAGGCGGCCGACCCTTCGCCCGGCGCCCTCGACCATGCCGACCGCACCGCGCGTGTGGCGACCCGCGCCGCCGATCACTTCAACAAGGCGATGCGCGCCTACTATTTCGGGCTGGCGACGCTGAGCTGGGTGATCCAACCCTGGCTGTGCATCCTGCTGATCGCCTGGGTGACGGCGATCATCTACCGGCGCGAGTTCCGCTCGGCCACGCTGGTCGGTCTCGGCGCCGTCGACCAGCCGATCGGCGGTCAGCCCTCGGTCAGCCCGGCCTCCATGGATTCGACCCAGGCCAGCAGGTTCGGATAGTCGAGCGCCGCCCGCTTCAGCTCGTTCTCGACCGGCACCAGCATGATGTTGGCGAGAAAGCCGAAGGCCACGGCGTCGATCGAGGTCAGCCGGTCGCCGAGGAAGAACGGCTTGTCGCCCAGATAGTCGGCCAGTGCCCGCAGATCCTCGCGGCCCATCTCGTAGACCTCGGCGGCCGAGTGCCGGCCGACGCCCTGCAGCTGCAGCATGCGCCTGATGCGGCGGCGGGTGGCGGCGCGAGCGACCGGGCGCAAGGGCAGCGGCAGGCTGGCGAAGAAGGCCTCGCCGACCGCGGCATAGCCCTCGGGGTCGATCCAGCGGCCATAGACCATGACGAAGTAGAGGTGCTCCTCGAGCAGCCGCTGCAGCGCCACCGCCTCGGCCTGCTCGCGTCCGTCGAGCCCGGCATCCGGGTCGATGCCGCGGCTGCGCTTGAGATGGCGGATGATCAGGCTGGAATCGCCGATCGCCGTGCCGCCGTCGAGGATGTAGGGCAGCTTGCCCTTGGGCGCCTTGTCGCGGGCGATGCTGGGCCGGATCTCGTAGGAGATCGACGCCAGCTTCAGCCATGCCTCGAGCTTGAGGCAGAACGGGCTGACATTGCGGCCCCAGATCAACGGGAACTGCACGAGCGTCACAGGCTCGGGATCGACCCGCCGCTCCCGGAGTTGCGTGACGTCGAACTCGGCCACGACTGTCTCGATGCGCTCGACCGCCATGGTCTGTGCCGATACCACCTTTCGAGGGTTGAGGGGAGGAAGGATAGGCCCGGCCCGCCGGCCCAGCAAGGCGTGCGGATCAGCCTCGGCAGTCCTCGAGACGCAGGAAACGGGCCTCCAGTCCACGATAGTCGCGCGGCCGGCAGGTCAAGATCAGGATTTGCAGATCACGGGCCGCCTGCTGGAGGATGGTCTTCATCACCTCCAGACGCGCCTCGTCCGCATAGACCAGGGCATCGTCCAGCACAAGGCAGGGCGCTTCCCCCTCCTTCTCCTGCAGCAGCCGGGCCAGCGCCAGCCGGACGACGATGGCGAGCTGCTCGCGCGTGCCGAGGCTCAACTGCTCGAAGCGCTCGTCGACCCCGTCGCGCCGCAACCGGCCGAGCGCCAGCGTCTCGGCCTCGACGATCGCCTCGGCCCCGGGGAACAGCCGTTGCAGATAGGGGCCGATCCGCTCGCGCACAGGGACCAGCAGCGCATCCCTCGCCGAGGCGATGGCGGCTGCCAGCTCGTCGTGCAGCAGCTTCCAGGCCGCGGCCACCCGTGCCAGCCTCTGCCGCTCGGCCACGGCCCGTGCCAGCTCGCCCTCCACCTCGTCCAGCCGCTCGCCGATCGCCTGGGCCTCGCTGGAGCGCAGCTCGATCTCGACGTCGCGGATCCTGCGGTCCAACGCCTGGCCATCGGCCTCGATCGTCGCGACCTTGCGCCCGGCCTGCGCCAACCGGTCGCGGACGAGCGCCGGATCGGAGCCGGCGAGCCGGCGGGCCGTCAGGCTGGCGCGCTGCTCGGCGGCCGCCTTCGCCTCCTCGGCCGTGGCCAGCTCGCTGGCGAGCCGCTCGTCGGGACAGCGATCGACCTCCTCGGCCATGGCGCGGTGCAGTGCCGCCAGCCGCTCGGCCAGCTCGATGCTGCGGGCCTCGCCGCGCGCCACCTCGGCGCGGGCATCCCCGGCGACCCCGGTGGCATGCTGCCGCTCCTGGCCGGCGCGGTCGCGGGCCTCGCGGGCCGCCCGCCGCTGCGCCTCCAGCAGCTCGATCGCCCCGTCCAGCCCGTCGGGGTCGTCGGCCGGCGGGAAACGCGACGACAGCCCGGCCAGCTCGGCCTCGGCACGGGCGAGCCGGCCGGACAGCTCGGCCAGGGGGATGCGGCCATGGCCGGCCAGCACGGCGCGCAGCCGCGCCTCGGCATCGACCAGCTCGCGCTCGGTCCGCTGCCTCGCCCCGAGCATGCGGCGGGCATCGGCGACATCGGCCGCTCCCGCAGCCGACAGCGCAGACCGGAGTGCTGCCGCCGCCTTGCGGAGCGCCGCCTCGCGCCGGTCCAGATCGCTGCCGCCGGGCTGCACGGTGACGCGGCCGAAGCCTTCCAGCTCAATCTCGGTCGGTACGGCGATGTGCAGCGCCTCGCCCGCCGGATGCGGCTCACCGGCGACCACGATCGCGGCGTCGGCCAGCGGCGCGAAGTCGAGCCGCGTCGCCGCGGCCTGCAGTGCCGCCGTCGCCTCGCGCCAGGCCGACTGCGCCTCGACTGCCGCTGCCACCCGCTCGGACGTCGCGGGATCGACGGCCAGCGAAGCTTCCAGCCGCTGGACCGTGGCACCGGCCTCGCCGGCCGCCGCATGATCGTCGCGCAGCCTCGCCAGGTGGCGGGACAGCTCGACCATGCGCCGCTGGCCGCCGGCCAGCTCGTGCATCCGGTCGAGCTCGGCCGAGCGTCGGCCGGCCTCGGCCTCGGCCGCGTCCGCCCTGCGCGCCACCGCCTCGGCCAGCCCGGCCTCGTCGCGCCTGGCGGCGAGATCCCGCTCGGCCGAGGCCGCCGCCGATGCCGCGGCTCCCAGCTGCAGCACGAGATCCCGGCGGCGACGCGCCTGCTCGTCGAGCCGGCGCCATTGCGCCTCGCACAAGCGCACCTCGCCGCCGAGGCGCTCGAGCTCGGCCTCCAGCTCCTCGACGGTCGCCACGGCCTTGCGCGCCGCGGCCAGCTCCAGGCGCGCCCGTCCCAGCTCGTCGGACTCGATCGCACGGCGACGCTCGTCGCGCAGCCTGGCCAGCCGGTCGATGGCGGCATCGTGGGCCTGCCGGCGGGCACGCAGCTCGTCGCGTGCGGCAGCCAGCGCCTGCACCCGCGCCCCGGCCTCGGCCAGCGCACCGGTCTCCTTCCCGGTGGCGGTCCAATGCTCGCGCGCGCGCCGGGTCACGGCATTCAGCAGCCGTCGTGCGCGGTCGCCGGCGACGACGGCCCCGGCCTCGGCCTCGACTGCCGCGCTGAAGCGGTCGCGCCCGGCCTCCAGCGCCTCGAAGCCGCCGAAGCTGCTGCCCTGGTCGACCCAGAACACCGCCTGCAGGCCGTGGTTCTGCGGCTTGGCGCGGTGGGCGGTGCGGCGCTCGAAGCGCAGGAGGTCGATCAGCGCCTGCTCGGCGGCATCGCCGGTGAGCCTGCCCTGCGGCGTATCGAGCGTGACGCCACCCCTGCGGAAGGCCTTGTGCAGCCGGTAGCGGCCGCCGCCGATTTCCATCTCGACCAGCACCTCGGGCACGCCGCCGTCGTGCGGCGTCATCAGGTCGCGCACCGCCCCGCCGACGGTGTGCGGCTCGAACAGCGCGGCCTTGAGCGCCGCCAGCACCGTCGACTTGCCTTCCTCGTTGTCGCCGCCGACGACCGTGAGGCCGTCGCCCAGCCCGTCCAGGACCACAGGCCCCGACAGCTTGCGGAAGCGACGGATCTCCAGGCGCCGCAGCCTCATGCCGGCGGCATCCGCTCCAGCTCCGCCCAGAGCAGGCGCAGGGCCATCGCCGCATCCGCCTCGCCGGCCCGGCCGCGCTCGGCGAGGCGGCGCGCCACCGCCCCGATCGGCCCGCCATCGTCGGGCAGGCCGCCGGCGGATGCCTCCGGCAGGGTGACGAGGTCGCCGTCGTCGATCACCAGGTGGCAGAGCCTGGCGGCCCATCGCTCACAGGCGGCATCGACGGCCGCCCGCTCGGCGAGCCCGGCCGAGCCCGACAGGCGCAGCGACAGCAGGGTGCGCGGCGCATCCGCCAGCTCGCCCAGCCGGCGGTCGACCGTCGCGGCATCGGCCTCGCGAAGCTCCAGCGTCAGCCAGCGATAGCCCGCCACCGGCAGCCGCGTCACCCGCGGGGGACTGCCGGGCCCATCCAGCTCGACCAGCAGGGCATTGCCCGGATCGTTGGCGGGAAAACGGTCGGGCTCGGGCGTGCCGGCATACCAGCAGCGCCGGTCGATCTCGAGCGTGCCGTGCCAGTCGCCGAGCGCCAGATAGTCCAGCCTCGCCCGTTCCGCCCGATCCGCCGCGATCGGATTGTCGGCATCGGCGCCGGCCGGCAGCCGGCCCAGCACGGCGCCGTGTGCCAGGCCGATGCGCAGCGCAGCGGCCGGCGTCTCGGCCGTGTCCATCCACGAGCTGAGGTCGTCGGGCGTGCGCCGCGCCGTCAGCGGCGCCGGCAATACCACCAGCCGCCCGTCCGCCAGCGCCATCGGCTCCGGCCTGGCGGCGATATGCAGGTTGCCCGGCGGGCCCAGCCGCTCCAGCCGCGTCCAGACGCATTCGGCGAGATGGGCGTCGTGGTTGCCGGGCAGCAGCACCCACGGCCCCTGGAACCCCGACATCGCCTGCAGGGCGCGATGGATCGTGGCGTCGGCCACCTGGTTGCCGTCGAACACGTCGCCCGCCACCAGCACCGCCGCCACCTCGTGCTCGGCCGCCAGCCGCGCCAGCCGGCGCACCGCCTCGAACCGCGCCTCGCGCAGCAGCGCCGCGGCGTCGCCGCCGATGCCGGAGAAGCCGCGGCCGAGCTGCCAGTCGGCGGTGTGGAGCAGGCGGACCGTCATCCGCGGGGCGCGCGCGACAACCTAGCCGCGCGACAGGCCCTTCTGCGCCAGCGCATCGAGATAGGCCTGCCAGATCTGCGCCCGGTCGCGTCCCAGGCGATAGAGATTGACCCAGGAGAAGATGCCTGTGTCGTGGCCGTCGTCGAAGACGATGCGCACCGCGTAATTGCCGACCTGCTCCAGGCGCGAGATGCCGACGTCGCGCTTGCCTGCCACCGTCACCTTCTGGCTCGGCACATGGCCCTGGACCTCGGCCGACGGGCTCTCGACCCGCAGCAGCTCGGCCGGCAGCACGAACGAGCTGCCGTCGTCGAAATCGATCTCCAGCCGCCGTTCGGCGCTGCGCACCCTGATCTCGACCGGCCAGGCGGTGCCGGCGCTCACCGGCGCAGCTCGGGCGGGACCTGCTCGGCCTCGCCGAGCCGACGTGCCTCGTCGACCAGCATGATCGGGATGCCGTCGCGGATCGGATAGGCGAGGCCGGCCTTCTCGGAGACCAGCTCCTGGGCGGCGCGATCGTAGCGCAGCGGCGCCTTGGTGAGCGGGCAGACCAGCAGGTCGAGCAGCTTCGGGTCGATGGGGGTCGGCTGGGCCTGGTCGGTCATGAACGGGGTCTCAGTGCTTGAGCGAGGAATCGGTGCCGGTGGGCGGCATGGTGTCCATGCGCATCAGGGCCACCAGCAGCTTGCCCTGGCGCTCGAGGTCAGGTGCTTCCACCAGCGCCTGCTTCTCGTTGGCCTCGAACGGGCAGATCATGGCGAGCGAGGTGATCAGCGCCACCAGCGGCGCCGCCTCCAGCGTCTGCCAGTCGGCCTCGATGCCATGCTTGGCGAAATAGTGCCGCAGCACGCCCAGCAGCTCGGCCTTCAGCGCCGCCGGCGGCCGACTCGGCTGCAGATCCTGCCGCCAGCGGCCATAGTCCGGCTGGACCTGGCGGTAGGGTGTGGTGACCTCCAGCTCGCGGGCGATGTCGAAGCGGCACAGCCCGGTGAGCGTGATCAGGAAGCGGCCGTCCTCGGTCTCCGAGAAATTGCTGATCCGGCCGGCGCAGCCGGTCCGGAACAGCTCCGGCGCCGGGCGGCTGTCGGTGTCCTGGCGGGGCTGGATCATGCCGATGACACGGTCGGTCAGCATGGCGTCGCGCACCATGGCGAGGTAGCGCGGCTCGAAGATGTTCAGCGGCAGGTTGCCGCCCGGCAGGAGCAGGCAGCCGCGCAGCGGAAAGACCGGGAAGCGCGGCGGCAGGCTCTCGCCCTGGGCATGCATCAGCTGAACAGCACCGACGACAGCAGGCGCCGACCCTTCAGCGTCGACGGATGCTTGGGCCCGAGCGCCTCGAAGAAGCGGAGCAGCTGGGCACGGGCGCCGTCGTCCTTCCAGCCGCGGTCGCGGCGGACGATCTTCAGCAGCTGCTCCATGGCCGGGTCGATCTGGCCGGCCAGGAACAGCGAGGTCGCCAGCGCATAGCGGGCCTCGTGGTCGTCGGCGTCGCGGTCGAGCCGGGCCTGCAGCTCCACCGGGTCGCCGATCTCGCCGGCCTCGTCGGCGAGCGTCAGCGCGGCACGGGCACCGCTGATCGCGGCGTGCGACTGCAATTCGTTGGGCGCCTTGTCGAGCAGCTTGCGGGTCTCGTCCTTCTGCCCCTGGTTGAGCAGGCAACGCGCCAGCCCGCCGATGGCCTCGGGCTCGGCCGGATCCTCGGCCAGCACCTCGCGGTAGAGCGACGCGGCCGCCCGCCACTCGCCCCGCTCGGCCAGCGTCCTGGCGGCCTCGAGCCCGCCCTCGGCATCCTCCTCGGCGGCGGGGGGTCCGCCCATCGCCGCCAGCTTGTCGACCAGCGCCTTGACCTGGCTCTCGGGCTGGGCGCCGGCGAAGCCCGTCACCGGCTGGCCGCCGACGAAGGCGTAGACCGTCGGCACCGACTGGATGCGGAACTGCTGCGCCAGCTCGGGATTCTCGTCGATGTTGACCTTGACCAGCCGCACCTTGCCCTTGGCGGCGCGGACCACCTTCTCGAGCGTCGGCGTCAGCTGCTTGCACGGCCCGCACCAGGGCGCCCAGAAGTCGACGAGGACGGGTGTCTTCTGCGACGCGTAGATGACGTCGTCGGCGAAGCTGGTGATGTCGCCGTCCTTGACGACGTCGGTACCACCGGCCGCCTTCGGCGCCGTGGCGCCGCCGAACAGCTGCATGTCGGGGGCCTCATTCCTGGCGCGGCCTGCGCGCGATTATCCTGCCGCCGGGCCTTCGGCCGGCGCCCGTAAGATGGGCCGCAGCCGGGTGCGATACAAGGGATGGCGCACGGCGCCGACACCCTGTCCGCCAGCGCCCGGCACTCCGCGGTACGGCCCCCTCGCGGCGCCGCTTGCCAATCCCTTCGGCCTCCCCTATGTAGCCGCCCGACGCGGGCGTAGCTCAGGGGTAGAGCACAACCTTGCCAAGGTTGGGGTCGAGGGTTCGAATCCCTTCGCCCGCTCCAGACTTTCTCAAGAAAATCAAAGATTTAGCAAGCGCCCTTCGGGGCGCTTTCTGCTTCCCCGGCCCTTCCGCGCAAAGCGGGGAAGCAGGAGGGAAGCACGAGGAAGCAAATTCCAGCGTGCCGCAGCGCATGATCGGCGACTGATCGCGACCCTGCTGCCTCGCCCTCATCTCCCAATCGACCACCGATTCAACTCCTTGCCTTCCGCCGCTTTCGCGCGGGAGCACGACCTTGCGCGCTTCGATTTCTCTGGTTATATTACCGGAAATCTTTCCGGAGATCAACCTTGGGAAACTCGCAGCGCCGCGCAATTCAGAACTATCGCACGCGCCTCACCGAGAAGGGCCTTGTCCGCTTCGAGGTGATCTGCCGCGAGCCCGACCGCGAACTTATCCGGTCGCTCGCCAAGCGTCTCACGGAGGACACGCCCGACGCCGCTCGGCTGCGCTCGGCCGTTAGCAGGAGCATAGCCGGCGACGGCTCGATGAGGGGCGGCATCCTCGCCGCGCTGCGCCGGTCGCCGCTGGTTGGCGCCGGCCTCGATCTCACACGCGCCCATGAGGCCGGGCGGGATGCCGACATTTGATGCGATACCTGCTCGACACCAGCATCATCGGCAACGCCACCGGGCCGTCACCGTCGCAATCCCTCCTCGCGTGGCTGGCGGACCAAGACGACGACGACCTCTACATCACTTCCCTGACCGTCGCGGAAATCCGGCGCGGCATCCTCGAAACGCCGGCGGGCAAGCAGCGCAACGATCTGGGAGACTGGCTCAGCGGTCCCGAGGGTCCGCAGACGCTGTTCGCGGGCCGCATCCTTCCCTTCGACGAGGCGGCTGCCCTGATCTGGGCGCGCATGATGGCCGACGCGAAGGCCAGCGGTCAGCCGAGTAGCGCGCTCGCCACGATCATCGCCGCCGTAGCCGAGGCCAATGGCTGCATCGTCGTCACCGATAACCCGAAGGGCTTCCCTGACGTCGAGGTCATAAATCCGATGCGCGAGGGCTGACCTGACGGGGTGCAATTCGCGCTGGCCGGTCGAAGGTTGCTGGGCCGGGCATTGAAATTGCCGGCATTTGGCCGTACATTCTCAGTAGGATTTGGAGGCGATGATGGCCCAGGCTCAAAAACACGAAGATCGTCCGACCGCACGCCGGCGAGCCGAGCGGCTCGAAGCGCGTGTGACTACTGAACAGAAGGCGCTCATCGAGCACGCCGCGGCGCTGGAAGGACGCAGCATCACGGATTTTGTGCTGGCGAGCGTGCAGGATGCCGCCAAGCGCACTATCGCGGAGCATGAGGTGATCCGCCTCAGCGTCAAGGACAGCCAGGCTTTCGTCGACGCGCTGCTCAACCCGCACGAGCCGGGCCGCAGGATGAAGGAAAGTGTGGCGGCCTATAAGGCGTTGATGGACGAAGGATAGCCGTGGGCATGGCCGGAAAGCCGCTCATAGAACTTCTCGATTCCGTACACCACGACCGCTCCCGGTTTTCCTGCGGTGTCGAAGCTCTGGACCGCTATCTTCAATCGCAGGCGGGGCAGGATGCCCGGCGTCGCGTCGCCGCTCCCTACGTTCTGCTGGAGCCTCCCTCGCCGCTGATCATTGGCTTCTACACGCTCTCGAACGCCTCGATCCAGGCAGCGGAGCTTCCGGCCACGCTGACCAGAAAGCTCCCGCGTTATCCTGTCCTGCCGGCGACGCTGCTCGGCAGGCTCGCTGTCGATACGCAACAGCGGGGCAAGGCGTTCGGAACGCTCCTGCTTCTGGATGCCCTTCGCCGGTGCCTGCGAAGCGAGACCGCGAGCCTCGCGGTCATCGTGGACGCCAAGGACGATGCTGCCGTCTCATTCTACGAGCGGCACGAGTTTCATCGGCTGCCGGACCAGCCGCGTCGGCTGTTCAAGCCCATGGCCGAAATCGACAAGCTCTTTGGCGGATCGACCAACGAGGCTTCCTGAATGGATTACGGCCCCCAGCAATCGCAGGCAAGCGTCTCCGAAGTATTCCGCGTCTTCCTGAAGCTGGGGCTCACCTCTTTCGGCGGCCCGATCGCGCATCTGGGCTATTTTCGCGACGAACTGGTGACACGGCGAAAATGGCTGAGCGAGAGCGCCTATGCCGATCTGGTGGCACTATGCCAGTTCCTGCCGGGTCCCGCCTCCAGTCAGGTTGGCTTTGCACTTGGCTTGACGCGGGCGGGTTGGGGTGGCGCCTTTGCGGCTTTCCTCGCCTTCACCCTGCCATCGGCTCTTATCCTTCTCGCGCTCGCTATGACGGCAACGCGGCTCGAAAGCCCGCTGGCGCTTGGCGTCCTGCATGGTCTCAAGATCGTTGCCGTCGCTATCGTCGCCCAGGCCGTGTGGGGGATGGCAAAGAATCTCTGCCCCGATAGGGAGCGTGCCACGATCGCAGTCGCGGCTGTTCTCCTGCTCGCCTGGGCGCCGGGCGCGATCGGAATGATGGCCGCCATTCTTCTCGGCACAATCGCCGGGCTGGCCCTCGGCAAGGGACAGGTCACGATCGGCAAGCATCTGCCGGTGCCGGTTTCGCGCAAAGCCGGACTGACTGCCTTTGCGCTGTTCGCCGCCTTGCTGATTGGCTTGCCGTTCCTGGCCGGGCAGGCGCAAGGCTGGGCGCTGGCCGACAGCTTCTATCGCGCCGGCTCGCTGGTCTTCGGCGGCGGTCATGTGGTGCTGCCGTTGTTGCGTGCCGAAACCGTCACGCCGGGATGGGTGTCCGACGACGCTTTCCTCGCGGGCTACGGTGCCGCGCAGGCGGTGCCGGGACCCCTCTTCACTTTCGCTGCCTGGCTCGGGGCGATCATGGGACCGGCGCCGAATGGCGTCGCCGGTGCGGCGATCGCTCTTGTCGCACTCTTCCTTCCAGGCTTCCTCATCCTGATCGGAACGCTGCCCTTCTGGGATCGGTTGCGCCGCACGATATGGGCGCAGTCGGCCCTGCAAGGCGCCAATGCCGCTGTTGTCGGCATCCTCGGCGCGGCGTTGTATTCGCCTGTCTTCACGAGCGCGATCGGCGGTATGCTGGACTTCGCACTGGCCTTGATTTGCTTCGTAGCGCTGATGGCCTGGAAAGCTCCGCCATGGGTTGTAGTATTGCTGGCGGCCGTGGGTGGAACTGCCCTTGGTCTGATGACGTAAGGCGGTTTCGTAGAGCTATGGGGTGCTGAAACCCGCAGACATTAATCGAACCAAGCTGAATACGATCGCGCTACATCGTCGCGAGCAGGTAATATCCAAGGTCAGTGATATTAGGCGAGTTTTTGCACAGCCTGCCCGCAACGCCCCTTGAGAGTGAGAGTGCGGATGGCTTCGCCGTGACGGGTCAGAAGGCCGGAGAGAGGTTCCGGCCGCCCGTCGCGGAGAGACAGCCATGGCCAGATACGACCGCGGCGCAGCGTCCGGCACCGACCGGACGGACTTCTACGACGACATCACAAACCGGATCATCTCCGATCTCGAAGCCGGCCGCGTCCCATGGGTGCAGCCCTGGGGAACGCCCTCGGCCGGCGCACCGCTCGCCATGCCGCAGAACGCCGCCACCGGCCGGCGCTATTCGGGGATCAACGTGCTGATCCTCTGGGGCGCCGTCATCGAGCACGGCTATCCCTGCCAAAGCTGGCTCACCTTCAAGCAGGCCAAGGCCCTCGGCGGCTCGGTGCGCGAGGGCGAGCACGGCACGACCGTCATCAAGGTCGGCCGCTTCACCCCGGAAGGCGAGCAGATGCGCGCCGCCCAGACCGGCGAGGACGCCCACGCCATCCCCTTCATGAAGCGGTACAAGGTCTTCAACGCCGCGCAATGCGAGGGTCTTCCCGAAGAGATCACGGCCGTCGCGCCGCCGCCCCCGCCCGGCATGATCGAGCCGACCGTCGAGGCGTTGATCGCGGCCACTGGCATCGACTTCCGTATCGGTGGCAGCCGGGCCTACTATGTCCCTTCCGCGACTTCGTGATGGTTCCGCCCCCGCAAGCCTTCCACGAGCCGATCAACTGGCACCGCACGGCCCTACGCAAGGAAGGACGCGGTGTGCCCGTCTGGCCGGATGATGTGAGCGTCGTCAGCAAGGAAGGGACTCGCGTCAACTACGGCTACATGGCTCTGCGCATCGGATGCCGCGCCGGTGCAATATGCCAGGCCCGGCGCCATCACAGTACGATATTGACGGCGGTTGCCGAACTCGGGACCGAGATCGGCGGCATGGACACCCCGATCAGCATCGACCCGGATACAGGACGCCCATGGCGTTCGCAGCGCTTCGATCAGTTCACGCTGATGCGCGAGGAAAAGATGTTGCAGGCGGCCGCCTACATTGTCTGCGCATACCTGACCGGAATGCGCGACAGCGAGGTCCAGGCGATGCGGGTCGGATGCCATTCCGTCGAACGAAGCGCCGACGGCCTGATCGAGCGGCACAGGGTGCGCAGCACGGCCTATAAAATGCGCAGCGTGACCGGCGAGGCTGCGGAATGGATCACGATCGCTCCCGTCGGGCGCGCCGTCGATATCGCAGAACGGCTGTCTGCACATGCCCGTGAGCGACGCGGCCTCGATACGCTCTGGCTCGTGTTGGTGAATGGTGCGGCGACAAAGGATCATCTCTCGACCGAGATCGTTCGTACCCTCAACCAGTTCCGCGCCCATCTCGATCGAACCCAGGGCACGCCCGAGAATCCCGCAATCCCGCGTGAAGCGTCGGGTCAGCCCTGGCGCTTTGCGACACGACAGTTCCGCCGAACGATAGCCTGGCACATCGCCAATCGACCGTTCGGAACTGTGGCGGGCAAGATCCAGTACAAGCATGCCTCCATCGCGACCTTCGATGGCTATGCTGGCGAGTCAGCATCGGGATTCGGCGCTGAAGTTGCGCGAGAGCGCTCGCTGGGACGTCTCGAGGACATCATCGAGCACTACGAGGAGTTCCGGCGCGGCCACCCACCCACCGGTCCCGCGGCGAGCCGACTCGTATCCGAGTTTGGCCGCGTTGCCGATGCTCTCGGTGATTTACCCGGCATGATTGTCGATCCCGCCCGGTTGCGCTCGATGTTGCGCCATCTCGCTCGCGATCTTCACGTCGGGTTCCTCAATGACTGCTTCTTCGAAGCGGCTTCGGCTCTCTGCCTTCGCCGAACTCCGCAGACCGACCGCAAGGCGCCTGTCCTGTCCCATTGCAGCCCCGAACGCTGCCCTAACTCCTGCCTCAGCCGCCGACATCTTCCGCCTTGGGAAGCCTCCATCGAAGAAGGTGACATCCTCCTTCGCGATCCGAAGCTGACTGCCAATCAGCGCAAGGCGCTCGAGATCGAACAGGCCCGCAAGCGGGCTCTGATCGCGCCGCTGAAGGGGGAGGAAGCATGAAACCTGTCAGTGCCCGATCTGAAGCAGCGTTACGCGAAGCGGCGGAGCGCCTTCTCGCAGGCAAGCCACGTGTGACCAACGGCAAGCTGACCGTCGCAAATCTGGCTCGGGAAGCAGGCGTTGGCCGCGCTACCGCTAATCGGGCAACCGAACTGCTCGCGCACTTCCGTTCTGGGATATCCAGCGCCAGGACATCGTCAGCGGCAGGGCCCGAACGGCATCAACGTGCAGCGGATGCCATCACCATATCGACCCTCAGGGATACTGCTCAGCGACTGGCTCAGCAGGTCCAGTATCTTACCGTGCAAAACGCTGAGCAGCAGCGCATGATCGACGCTCTCCGAACGGCACTGGATCAGGCGACGGCCGGTCAGGTGGTGCGCTTCCCGGGAAGGTAGTGCCCGGCCGAAGCCCGCCAGAGGTAGAGGACCGACCGCTCAGGGGGAGCGGTTGGAAGCCAGAGAGAGCGGCTTCAGCTCGCCCAAATCTGTCTCACCTCATTCGATCCCGGAGAAAGACCATGATTACAACGGCTTGCGCCATGCGCGGCATCACTGAGACATGTCTCCCATTTGGATACATCGCCGAGATCACCGCCGCCTTCTGCTGCGCCTCTCTCGGCATCGTGCCGACCGTGCGCCATGCCGACTACATCGCTTCCTGGCTGGAGGTGCTGCGCGAGGACAACCGCGCCATCTCCCGCGCCGCCTCGCAGGCCAGCAAGGCGGCCGACTGGCTGCTCGCCTTCGCGCCGGACGCCGCCCCGGCCGACGATGCGGACGAGGCCGAGGACACCGAGGTCGCCGCGCCCGTCGCGGCCACGATCGAGCGGAGGGCGGCGTGATGCGCTTCCGTCGCTGGCACCGGCCCGAGCCCTATCGGG
The DNA here is from genome assembly GCA_035326425.1 of Geminicoccus sp. Taxonomy (GTDB): domain Bacteria; phylum Pseudomonadota; class Alphaproteobacteria; order Geminicoccales; family Geminicoccaceae; genus CALKJU01. The sequence goes on from DAOLFG010000006.1 coordinate 51,407, forward strand.
ACACCTCGCGCAAGCGCGCGGCCTTCCATCGCAAGCAGCGCCTCGAACGCGAGGCGCTGCCGCTGTTCGCCGACCAGATCGCCGACGGGCAGCATGACGTGGACACCGAGATGGCCCGTCGCGCCGTATGGTGGGACGAGGCCGAGCGTGCGCGCCGCCGCCAGCGCGCGGCGACCTGGCGCAAGGCCCGGCTGCGCCTCTTCGCGCTGCCGAACGTCTTGCGGCGCACGGTGCGCGAGATCTGGCGCGATTGCCCCTATCCGGCCGATCCCGCCTATTTCGCCGATCTTCTCCATCAGATCGACGTCGGCCGCGTCGATCCGCGCCGCCCGCCGTGGAAGTTCCATGCGGCGCTCAAGGCCCGCGTCACGCCCGACCCGTCGAGCTTCGACGCCGCCTTCCGCCAGATCGGCAAGCGCAAGAGCGTCGGCCTGAACACCACGGAGGAAATGGAGCGGCTGTTCTGCGGCAATCTTGGCGCAGGCATCCTCTTCCTGCGCTCGCGGGCGCGGCCGATCGAATGCCATGACGGCATCTGCGCCTCCCCCGGCCATCGCCCAAGCGATCCCGACGTCGGCAGCGGCGGCCACGTCGTCGAGATCGAGGTGATGGGCGATCGCCCGGACGCCCATCTCGCCATGATCGCGCGCATCGCCCAGGCGGCCGACACACGGCCCGTCTTGGTCAGGCGTGCGGCGCGGCCCGCGAGCGGGAGAGCGGCATGAGCGACCGTTCATTCCCTTCCGGCCACAATGGCGGGCCGCCACTCGATGATCCCGCACCGGATCGGCCGGGGCGTTGCAGGGACTGCCGCCACTGGCAGCCGCTGCCGGAAAACCTCGAACGCGACTATGAGTATTTCCGGCTCGGCCTGTCGCGCCGCCGCGTCAAGCGCCCGACCGGCTTTTGCGACCGCGTGCTGCTCGGCAATTCCAAAATCCCGGCCTTCTCCGGAACGGTGGGCAGCTTCAGTTGCGCGAACTTCGAGCCGGCCCCGCCGAAGCCCGCGCCCAAGGGGGGCGGCTTCGTCACCATCTGGCGTGGCAACCGCATCCTCTGGAAAGGCCCGGAGGACCAGATACCGCCGCGCATCCGCGACGACGACGAGCCCGGCGATCCCTGACGGACTGCCGCCTTTCATCCCGCAATCCATGCCGTGCCCGCCCGGCGAGCCGGCTTTCCTCCCATGGAGATCATGATGACACGCGACGCGCTCGCCGCCGCGCTTTTCAGCATGGAAGCGACGCTCGCCGACACCCGGCGCAACATCGCCAGCGTCGAACGCCGGATGCGCGACCATGCCGAGGCGGAAACCATCCGCAGCCGGCCCAAGGCCCGCCACTATCATCGCCGCATGAGCCGCTGGACCGGGGCGGACGAAGCCGAATACCGGCGCATCCTCGACGCCCTGGCCGGCGTCATGACTGCCGAGCTGGCGCAGCTCGGCCGCAAGGCCGAGCGGCAGGACCGCGCCATCGAGGTGCTGCGGTGCAAATACGGCGTCAATGCCCCGCGGCCGCGCATCTCGATCTACTGATGGTCCGCTTCCGCCATCACCTCAGATCGGCCGCCACGGGGCCGGCGGGGCGTAAACCGGCCAGCGTCGGCGGGAGCCGCAGCGGCTAGAGTAAGAGGGGGGATGGGGTTCTCGTGACGGGTTAGGGGTCGAGAGAGAGGCTCTCGGCGGCCCGTCACGGAGAAACCACCATGGCCCGAGCTGCCAAGAAGAAGCCCGTCCTCGCAATGATCGAGTTCTCGCGGGCGCGCGACATTCCCTTCAACCGCATCCACCTGTCGAACGACAATGTACGCGAGACCGACGCCGATGCCGGCCTCGACGAGCTTGAGTTCGACGTCGAGCGACGCGAGGACCTGATCCTCGGCATTAATGTCCGCGCCATGCTCGACGCTGACGGCCAGGAGACCGGCGATTTCGAGACCCCGGCAGGCGGGCGGCGCTATCGCGTCATCGCCCGTCTGGTGGCGAAGGGCCGCTTCCCCGAGGACGGCCTGGTCCCCTGCATCGTCAAGAAGGCCAACGCCAAGACGTCGGCCGTCGACGACTCGCTGGCCGAGAACACGTTCCGGCAGGCGCTCCACCCCCTCGATCAATTCCGCGCGTTCAAGCGCATGATCGACGCCGGCATGAGCAAGGCCGAGGTCGCCTGCGCCTACTTCACCACGGAGCGTTACGTCGAGCAGCGCCTTCGTCTCACCGACGTCTCGCCCAAGCTGCTTGCCGTCTATGCGCAGAACGGCATGACGCTCAAGATGCTGGAGGCGTTCACCGCACACCCGGATCACGCGCGTCAGGAACAGGTCTGGGATGCCGTCCAGTATTCCCGCAACGCCGAGCCCTGGCAGATCAGGGACATGCTCACGGAAACCACCGTGCCGTCCTCGGACAAGCGTGCTCGCTTCGTCGGCCTCGACGCCTATCTGGCGGCGGGCGGGCCGGTTCTGCCGCGCTACCTCTTCGACGACGACGAGGAAGGCTGGCTGGAGGACGTGGCGCTTCTCGACAAGATGGTCGCCGAGAAGCTGAAGGCCGCCGCTGATGCGCTGGCCGCTGAGGGCTGGAAGTGGGTCGCCGCCGATCTCGAACTGCCCTTCGGCTACGACCACGACCTTCGCGGGATCGTCGGCACGACCGAGGAACTGTCGGAGGCGGAACGCCAGGAACGCGAGGCCCTGCGCGACGAACAGGCAGCTCTTGAGGCCAAGTATCTCGCCGACCAGGAGCTGCCCGAGGAAGTCGACCGGCGCCTGGGCGAGATCGAAAAGCGGCTCGAAGCCTTCGAGCGCCGCCCGACCGTCTACGATCCGGCCGACCTCGCCATCGGCGGTGCGTTCATCACCGTCGACGAGGACGGCGAGCTGGTGGTCGATCGCGGTTGGGTGCGTCCCGAGGACGAGCCGGTCGAGACCGTCGAAGCCGACGGGCCGGAAGGCGTCGACCCGGCTGTCGATGGCAGCGACGAGGACGACGATGAGGACCGCGAACCTGCGGCCGGATCGCAGCCCACCGTCGTCACGATCAACGGCCAGCCGGCCGAGCCAGAGGAAGACGTCGAGATCGTTCGGCCGCTGCCGGAGAAGCTGCTGATCGAGTTGTCGGCGCATCGCACCGTCGCGCTGCGCAACGCCGTCGGCGCCAATCCTCGCATCGCCATGACGGCCTTGCTGCACAAGCTGGTCCACGACGCCTTCAAGCTGGAGACGTCCGGCGCTGCCCTGCATGTCTCGGTCCGAGAGATCTATTGCGACGGACAGGGCGTCGACCTCAAGAACAGCCCCTACGCGAAGGCCGTGGCCGAGCGGCACGCCGGTTGGAAGGCCAAGCTGCCGACCGGCAATGACGCGATCTGGGACTGGCTGGAGGCGCTCGACGACGAAAGCCGCATGGCGTTGCTCGCCCATTGCGTCTCCTACGGCGTCAACGCGCTCTATGAGCGGCCCAATCCGTTGAGCGCCAGCGGCCTGTCCGAGAGGGCGCTCCAGCGGCGCGCGGCTGAGGCAGACCGGCTCGCCGGCGTCACCGATCTCGACATGGCGGAAGCCGGCTTCCGGCCCACCGTGGCGAACTACTTCGCGCGCGTGACGAAGCAGCGAATTCTCGAAGCGGTCTCCGAGGCGGTCGGCGCGAGCACGGCCAATCTCCTCGACCTTCAGAAGAAGGACAAGATGGCGATGGCCGCCGAGGCGGAGGAGCGGCTGGCCAATACCGGCTGGCTCCCCGAACCGCTGCGTCGCGCCATCGAGGAGCCGCCTGTCGAGGCGGCGGCCGAGGCGGACGAGCCCGACGTCGCGCTGCCCGACTTCCTCGCCAGCGACGGCGGGGAGGATGCGGCCGAGACCGAGAACGAGCCCGATCCGGCGTTCCTCGTCGCTGCCGAATGATGCGCATCGGCGGGGCGGCGCGAGCCGCCCCGCCTTCCATCCCTTCCACCAAACGGCCCGGCATCCCGCCGGGCCGTTTTCGTTTCAGGAGACACCTTCATGTCCGCATCCCTCATATTCGACTGCGCGCCGCTCGGCGCGCTCGTCGCCTATTCCGACGGCGCCCCCAAACCACCGGCCCGCTTCACCAAGAAGCTCGCCGCATGGGAACGCCGCAACGGCGTCGGCCGGCTCGTGCGCAAGGAGCCCCGCCGCGAGCGCCCGACCTATTCGTCCCCGCCCTGCTTCACGCTGCACGAGGGCGATTTCAGCTCGGGCGGAGTCATCCTCGTCACGGTGATGCACACCTACGGGATCGACAGCGATCTCCGCTTCCGCGTGGTCGAGCGCCCGAAAGTGGGGCAGGTCCGCGTAGTCCAGCATGTCGGCGAGAACGTCGAGCTGCTGCATCTCGCCGATAGCCGCGAGGCGGCCGAACTCTGGCTGGCGAAAGCCGGCTATACGCGCGCCCAGCTCGATGAGGTCACGGCCGACGAGGTGGGCGCGGATGCGGTCGAAGGCCGCGCCGCCGCCTGATCACGTCGTTTCCCATCCACCCGGCTCGCCGTCGCAGGATGGCGGGCCGTTCCCGTTTCAGGAGATCACCATGGCCATTCCCGATCATGCCCGCACCAACTTCAACACGCTCCTGCGCGCAGCCGGCGACGGCAATCTCGCGCTCATGGAGTGTCAGGATGCCGTCACCGGCGAGCACCGTTATGTCCTCTGCGCCGTGGGACGCGCCGATGACGGCGATTTCGTCATGACGCCCTTCGGCCATCTGGCCGATGGCGATCCCTACGAGGCGTATCTTCCGCCCGATCCCGATGCCGCTCGCCCATTCACCGATGGAGGCCGACATGGCTGACCGTGTTTCAGCGTCGATCGAGATCGGAGGAAACATCTCGGCGTCCGGCTATGCCGAGTTGGCCGAGATCATCACAGCGGAAGGACTCTCCGTCGAGTGGGATGGAGAAACCTTCAAGCTCGAACACCGCACGACCGGAGAGCCGCTAACCCTCTACGCTCACGAGGTTCCCTGGGGCCGCTTCGAGGAACTGGAAAGCTGGTGTATCGAGAACAGGCTTCCCGTCGCGCGGTGGTCGGGAGGCTTCGGTTCGGAATGGACCGGCGAGCGCGTCGTCTTCACCGGCGATGGTGCCCCGTGGTCCTACATCGCTGACGAGTGCGATCGCATCCTTGTCGATCGCGCCACGGTCGAGCAGCTCGGTTCGATCGAAGCGATCCTCGCCCATTTCGACGCAGCAAACGCCGTGCTGCCGCCGCTGGCGGTCGAGGGAGAGACGACGAGAAAGCCGTCCGAGGCGGCGATCGACTGACCGACCGAAGCGCCCTGCCGCATGGCGGGGCGCTTTTTTCGTGCTCGCATGGCCGCCGTCGCCGGCGGCGAGAGTGAGAGAGGGGCCGGTTTCGGCCGTGACGGGTTGGTAGGCGGGAGAGAGCTTCCGCCGCCCGTCGCGGAGTTCACCCCATGACGATCGACCTTGCCACACACCGAGCGGCCACCCTCGTTCCCGACGACCGCCGCGAAAAATTCCTGCCGAGGCTGTTCGGAATGTCGCTGCTCATCATCGCCGAAAACACCGTCTACACGGTCATGGAACGCCTCAGCCCCTACGACTATGGCGGCGGATTCTGGAATTTCTACGAACGCGACGGGCAGCCGCTGTTCCTCGCGCCGACCTCGAAGCCGCGCTTCCAGATCGAAAGCGGCCTGACGGAGTTTCGTGGCGAGGTCTCGGCGGAAGCCGCGGGGATCATCGCAAGCCTGTTCACCTTCTCGCACCTGTCCTTCAAGTTCGAGTCCGACCTTCTGGCGGAGGGCTATCATCGCCTGCTCGACTATTCGGACGGACATGCTGAAGCCTCCGCGATCTTCGCGGCCATCGACTGACCGACAGAAGCGTCCTGCCTCCCGGCGGGGCGCTTTTCTCCTGTCCGCATGGCCGCCGTCGCCGGCGGCGAGAGTGAGAGAGGGGTCGGGCTGGCCATGACGGGTTGGAAGGCGGGAGAGAGCTTCCGCCGCCCGTCGCGGAGTCCCCTCATGAACCGTGACCACACGACCACCTTCACCCCGATCGGCGACGTCATCGCCCGGCGCATCATGCCCGTGCTCCATCGCGCCGGAAAGCTGCCGTTGCGCATAACCTGCATCGGCGTCGCCAGCTATGACGGCGAGGAAGCCGTCAGCTTCGACCGCACCGTCGTTCTCGGCCAGTCCCCATCGCCGGAGGACGCCATGGCCCTCGCCAGCGCGCGCGTCTCGCACGGCGACATTCGCGTCAGCGCCGACGAGGCGCTGCGCTTCCAGCCCCGGCTCGCCGTCATTCAGGACAGCGATCACGGCCTGGTGCTGGCCGGCGCGATCCGGGCAGGCATCGTCCTCTGGCAGCAGCCGGTATCCTGCGACGGCGAGGCGCATCGCGTCGTCACCGAGGCGAGCCGGCTGCGCGGCATCGCCTTCGCCGCCTCCGGCCGGGGCGATGACGCCGCCGCGCGCGACGCCCGCTATCGCGCCGCCATGCTCGAGGCGAGGCTTGTCGATCCCCTCTGGCGCGAAACCGCCGCCGAGCTGCTGCGGCTCCCCGAGGCCGCGTGATCCGCTCCCGATTTCCACCCCCCATCGACCCGGCCGCGCCGGGCATTGATCCTATGGAGTTTCACCATGCCGAACTATGTCGTCAGCAAGGGCCACGACGCCTTCGCCTATTACGAAACCATCATCGAGGCCGACACGCCGGAGGAGGCGCGGGCGCTCGCCCGAAGCGTCGACTACGACGGCGAATGGCTCGCCACCGGCGACGTTCAGGAGTTCGACGACTTCGAGATCGACGAGGGCAGCGGCGTTCGCCTGCTCGAAGAGGGCGAGACCATCGAGGCGTTCAAGACCATCGCCGTCACCGCCGGGGAACGCGACGCGCTGCTGGCGGGCTTGCGCCTGCTTCAGCTTGCGCTTGCGGGCGCAACCGTCGAGCCGGCGCTTCGGAGCATCCTCACCAATGACGGCGAGCATCCCGGCCTCGACCTCACCGCGATCGACGCCTTGTGCGAACGCATCAACGTCTAGGAGGCGTCCATGTATTCGACCTATCTGCGCCTCGACATCATGGTCTGGGACAGCGACCGCAGCGTGATCCGCGCGGCGCGGCGCAGGATCGCGCCGCCGGCACGGCGCGACCCCGAAAAGCGGGACGCGCGCAAGCGGTTCTACCGCGACATGCTGCGCCACCACGCCGATGCTCAGAAGCTGGTGGCGTATTTCCGTCTCTGACGCCAGCGGCGTCGCAATCCCCCGATCCCCTCAACCAGCCCGGCTCGCGCCGGGCTTTTTCGTTTCTGGAGCCTGTCATGGCCGACTATCATCTCCGCTTCTCGTGCCTGCTCTACGTCGTCACCGCCGACAACGCCGCCCGCGCGCTCGACATTTACAATGAGCTTGCGGCGGAAAACGCCGCCGAAGACCCGCCCTCCGAAGGCTTCCTGCTCTCGATTGAGCCCGAGTTCGGGGGCGACACGCTCTGGATACGCGACGGTGCGACCGGCGACCCCGAGCACGTCATCCGGTTCGTCAATCGCTGCGCCGCCGCCTTCGGCCTCACCGGCCGATGGGGCTTTCAATACGCCAACACCTCGCCGCGTTCCCGGCCCGGCGTCTTCGGCGGGGGCGCGCATGTCCTCGACCTCGCCACCGGCGAGACTGTCGCCTGGATCTATACCGACGGCTGGCTGTCGGATCGTCTGGCCGGAGGCGACGCCGATGCCTGAGATCGCCGAAACCACCATCTTCCGCTTCGATGAATTGGCCGACGACGCGAAGGAGGAAGCCCGCTCATGGTATCGTCGGGGCGGCCTCGACTACGACTGGCACGATACGGTCCTCGATGATTTCCGCCAGATCGCGGAAATCCTCGGCGTCCGCTTCAAGACCCGCGCCATCGCCCTCATGGGCGGCGGCGTCCGTCGCCAGCCCTGCATCTGGTTCAGCGGTTTCTATTCGCAGAACGACGGGGCCTGTTTCGAGGGTCGGTATGAATATGCGAAATCGGCCAGCACGGCCATTCGCGCTCATGCGCCCCGCGACCGCGAGCTTCACCGGATCGCCGACGCGCTCCAGGCCGTGCAGCGCCGCAACTTCTACCAGCTCTATGCCGACATCGGCCATCGCGGTCGCCACTACGACCAAAGCTCCATGCAGATTGCCGTAAGGCGCGACAGTTGGCGGGATTTGACGAGCGACGCCGAAGATGCCGTCGACGACGCCCTGCGCGATCTCGCACACTGGCTCTACCGCCAGCTTGAGCGCGAATACGAGTATCTCAACTCCGACGAGATGGTCGACGCCGCGATCCGCGCCAACCTCTATACCTTCACCGAAGACGGCGGCCGCTTCGGTTGATCGCCGCCGTGCCGATACGCCCACCATTCACGATGGCGGCCGGAGGATCGGCCGGGACGGAGAGAGGCGGGCCATGCCTGCGCACCTCGTTGCAGGGCGTGACCACCGCGCCATTCGGAAGCCGACAGTCCTGACGGCTCAGCTTCCCGCGTTGCCCCAATCGTCTGTCTTCAACGGCGCGGAAACGCGCGCGAACGCCTTATCGCGCGTGACGAGGATCGCGTCTGCCGCGACCGCATGGGCCGCTATCATCATGTCCAACGGCGCAAGCGTGACGCCCCTGGCTTCACATCCTGCGCGCAACTCGCCATAGCTTTGTGTGACGTCATGATCCCAAGGCAGAACGTCGACGCGAAGAAGGAATTGCCGGACCCGTTCGGAAAGCGCCTTGGGATACCCTCGCTTGGCCAATCCATAGCGCAGCTCGCCTTCCGTAACGGATGAGATCACGATGTCCGACATGGGAAGCGCGGTGAGCCGATCGGTGATCTCCGGGCGGTCGCCCTTGATGATGTGGCTGGCGATGTTGGTATCGAGCATCCAGACCGTCATTCCTTCCAGCCCTCGAACGGATCGCGGTCATGCGACGCCCGATCGCGGTCGGCCACGCCCATGAAATCATCCGGCACCCGATCCTTGCCATAGAGTTCGATAAGGCCGTCCCATGAATCCGGCTTGTGCGACAGGATGACGTCGCCGGTCGCGGGGTCGCGGCGCACGAACACCTCATTGCCCTCGAACCGGAACTCGGCGGGAAGGCGGACGGCCTGGCTGCGGCCTGTCGTAAAAATCTTGGCTGTTCTCGTCCCCATAGCGGCCTCCGCACGTTGATAGCTACCATGATATATATCGAGAGAGGGCGCCTATCAAGTAAGAGAACCACCCGCCACCGCGCCGGAGTCGGTTGAACGTCGCGTGAATACCGCCCTTGCGACGGCGCAATCGGCGGGGCACGTCGTAACAAGCGGGCCGTGCGCGGTCGCGGAGCCCTCGGCGACGGGAGAGGGAGAGAAGGGCCGGAAGGGGTCGAGCCCGTTCGGTCGAGAGAGAGCGCCATGCGGGTTCGCCTGCGTCCTGCTCTCCCGAGGTTCCCACCATGTCGATGATTTCCGAATCCGCGCCGGCATCCGCCACCGCGTTCCTTCCGCTCGCCCCCGAAACCGACACCGCCGCTTGCGTCTTCGCCGCTGCGGGCCTGCTGCTCCCCCATCTGGAGCGCGGCCAGCGCATCGACGCTGCCATGCTGCGCGCCGCGATGGAGGCCGCGTTCGGCGCTTCCGACGCCACCGGCGCGTGGGATTGGAAAACCGCCTACGAAGCGTGCGAGACGGCAACCGTCCTGTTCATCCGCAAATACGGAAAGGCGCTGTTCCGCAAAGCCGGGTCGCCAGCCGACAGCCTGCCGTTGCTGACGAAGATCGCCGGACTTCTGCCGACGCATACTCGGCGCTCGGAGGAGACGCAGAACTTCCAGCAGTTCTCCACGCCCATTCCGCTCGGCCTGGTCGCGGCGAGCGCCGCCGCCATCACCCCGGCCGACCGGGTGCTGGAGCCCTCGGCCGGCACCGGCCTACTCGCCATCCTGGCCGAGATCGCCGGCGGCGCGCTGGTCCTCAACGAGCTGGCCGAGATGCGCGCCGGCCTTCTGTCCTCCCTCTTTCCGGCCCTGACCGTCACCCGCTTCGATGCTGCCCAGATCGACGATCATCTCAATCCCGCCCTCGTTCCCTCCGTCGTGCTGATGAACCCGCCGTTCTCCGTCATGGCGAATGTGGCGGGGCGCATGGCCGAAGCCACGGCCTGCCACGTCGCCTCGGCGCTTGCGCGCCTTGCGCCCGGCGGCCGGTTGGTGACGATCACCGGCGCCAGCTTCGCGCACGACAATCCGGCCTGGATCGCGGCATTCAGCCGCTTTCAGGAGAGCGGCCGCGTCGTCTTCTCGGCCGCGATCGACGGGTCCGTCTATGCCAAGCATGGCACGACGATCGACACGCGGCTCACCGTCATCGACAAGCTGCCGGCCGACGATCCGGCGATCTTCCCGGCCGCAGCGGGCGTCGCGCCGGACGCCGCCACGCTCATGGGGTGGATCGGCGAGCAGCTACCCGCCCGCCTTCCGGTCGATATTCCCGGCCTGCCGCCGCCGGCTTCGGCCGCGCCGAAGACCGTGCGCGGCTATATCAGGCGTGCGGCGGCGAACGCGCGCCCTGTCCGCCCGGCCGGGCCGGAAGCCATTCCCCTCGAATACGAGACGCAGGACTGGCAGCCGGCCGAAGGCGGTCACATCAGCGATGCGATCTACGAGGACTACGGCCTTCAGGTCATCCGTATTCCCGGCGCGCAAGCCCATCCGACCCAACTCGTGCAGTCGGCGGCGATGGCGAGCGTCGCGCCGCCCAAGCCGAGCTATCGGCCACATCTGCCGAAAACCATTCTCGGCGACCTGTCCGACGCCCAGCTCGAAACCGTCATCTACGCCGGCGAAGCCCATGCGGGCCACATCCCCGGCGCCTGGACGGTCGACGACACGCGCGATGTAGTCTCGGCCGCGCCCGAGGACGCCAAGGACGCGGTGCGGTTCCGCCAGGGCTTCATGATCGGTGACGGCACCGGCGTCGGCAAGGGCCGGGAGTCGGCCGCCATCATCCTCGACAACTGGATGCAAGGAAGACGTAAGGCGGTCTGGATCTCGAAGTCCGACAAGCTGCTCGAAGATGCCCAACGCGATTGGGCCGCGCTCGGAATGGAGCGTCTTCTGGTCGTTCCGCTGGCGCAGTTCCCCCAGGGCAAGGACATCCATCTCGACGAGGGCATCCTATTTCTAACCTATGCCACGCTGCGCTCCGACGCCCGCGGAGAGAGGGTTTCCAGGGTCGACCAGATCGTCCAATGGTTAGGTCCGAAGTTCGACGGAGCGATCATTTTCGACGAGGCACACGCGATGCAAAACGCGGCTGGCGGGAAAGGCGAGCGAGGCGACATCAGCCCTTCGCAACAGGGCCGCGCCGGCCTTCGCCTGCAACATGCGCTGCCGGACGCCCGCATCGTCTATGTCTCGGCCACCGGCGCGACCAATGTGCATAATCTGGCCTACGCGCAACGGCTCGGCCTCTGGGGCGGCGAGGATGCTCCATTCGGCACCCGCGCCGAGTTCATCCAGGCGATCGAGGCGGGCGGCGTCGCCGCCATGGAAGTGCTGGCCCGCGACCTGCGTGCGCTCGGTCTCTATACCGCCCGCTCGCTCAGTTTCGCCGGTGTCGAATACGAGTTGCTGGAGCACGAACTGACGCCCGAGCAGACCCGCATCTACGACGCCTATGCGGCTGCTTTTGCGATCATCCATAACAATCTCGATGCGGCCATGGAGGCGTCCAACATCACCGGCTCTGCCGGCACGTTGAACCGGCAAGCCAAATCCGCCGCCCGCTCGGCCTTCGAGAGCGCCAAGCAGAGATTTTTCTCGCATCTGCTTACCGGCATGAAAGTTCCGACGCTGATCCGCGCGATCGAGGCCGATCTCGAGGCAGGCCATTCGGCCGTCATCCAGATCGTCTCCACGGGCGAAGCGTTGATGGAGCGCCGGCTGGCAGAGCTGCCCACGGAGGAATGGAACGACGTTCGCGTCGACATCACCCCGAGGGAATACGTTCTCGACTACCTCGCCCACTCCTTCCCGGTGCAGCTTCACGAGCCTTGCACCGATAGCTCCGGCAATCTGACCTCGCGCCCCGTCATGCGCAACGGTCAGCCGGTCGAGAGCCGTGCGGCGGTGGCCCGGCGCGACGGGCTGATCGCCAGGCTCGCCAGCCTGCCGCCGGTCCCCGGCGCGCTCGACCAGCTCGTGCAATACTTCGGCACCGACACCGTGGCCGAGGTGACGGGCCGGTCACGGCGCATCGTCCGCAAAATCGGCAACGGCGTCACCATCGACCGGCTGGTCGTCGAGAACCGAGCCGCCTCCGCCAACCTCGCCGAGACCCAGGCGTTCATGGACGACGCGAAGCGCGCGCTCGTCTTCTCCGACGCCGGCGGGACCGGCAGGTCTTATCACGCCGAGCTGTCGGCGAAGAACGCACGGCTGCGCGTCCATTACCTGCTCGAAGCCGGCTGGAAGGCCGACACCGCCATCCAGGGGCTCGGCCGGACGCACCGCACCAACCAGAAGCAACCGCCGCTGTTCCGGCCGATCTCGACCAATGTGAAGGCCGAGAAGCGGTTCCTCTCGACCATCGCCAGGCGACTCGACACGCTCGGCGCCATCACGCGGGGACAGCGCCAGACGGGCGGGCAGGGCCTGTTCCGTCCCGAGGGCAATCTGGAGAGCGACTACGCGCGCGACGCGCTGCGCCAGCTCTATCTCCTGCTCGTGCGCGGCAAGGTCGAGGGCTGCTCGCTCGAACGCTTCGAGGCCGCCACCGGCCTGAAGCTGATGGATTCGACCGGCATCAGGGACGAGCTTCCGCCGATCACCACTTTCCTCAATCGGCTGCTCGCCTTGACGATCGAGCTTCAGGGCGTCCTCTTCACCGCGTTCGAGCAGCTCCTGACCGCCCGTATCGAGGGCGCGATTGCGTCCGGCACCTACGACATCGGACTGGAGACGCTGACGGCGGAGAGCTTCGTCGTCACCGACCGGCAGACGATCTACACCCATCCTCGCACCGGCGCGGAAACCCGCCTGCTCACCATCTCCGAGCGCAGGCGTAACCGGCCGGTCACGCTCGATGCCGCGCTTTCCGAGCTTGCCGACCCGCGCGCGAAGCTGCTCATCAACGAGCGGTCGGGTCGCGCGGCGGTGCAGATCCCGACCAGCAGCGTCATGCTGGATGATGGCGAGGTCGACCGCCGCGTCCGGCTGATCCGGCCAATGGAGAAGCCGAATATCCCGATCCGCCTCCTGGGCGGAACCCATTGGGTCGAGACAGACCGGCACACCTTCGCCTCGGCCTGGAACGCCGAGGTCGCGGACGTGCCGGAGTTCACCGCCGGCACGCTGCATATGGTGTCCGGCCTGCTCCTGCCGATCTGGAAGCGGTTGCCGAATGATTCCACCCGCGTCTATCGGCTCCAGACCGACGAAGGCGAGCGTGTCATTGGCCGGCGCGTTTCCCCGGCCTGGGCCGCGCAGGCGACCGAGACCGGCACGACGACACTCACGCCCGACGACGCCTTCGCCGCGCTCATGGACGGCCGCACCGTCCTCGATCTCGCCGAGGGGCTTCAGCTTCGCCGGGTCAGGGCCATGGGCGCGCACCGCATCGAGCTGTCGGGCTTCACCGACGCCATGCGCGAGCGGCTGACGGCCTACGGCCTGTTCCACGAAATCATTTCGTGGAAGCTGCGCATGTTCGTGCCGACCGATGCGTCCGGCGTCGCGGTGCTCGGCCGTGTCCTCGACCGCTGGCCGGTCGAGCGCATCGGCGAGCGGGAGGCGGCGTAATGTCCCGGCTCGACGCTGGCGAACTGGCGATCCGTCTCGGCCGAAGGGCCGAGGCGGTCTGCCGCAACTATCTCTCCAACGGCCGCCGCGAAGGCCACTACTGGCTGGTCGGCGACGTCAACAACACGCCGGGCCGCTCCATGTATGTGCGCTTGACCGGGCCGGAGACCGGCAAGGGCGCGGCAGGCAAATGGACCGATGCGGCGGTTCCCGACGCCCATGGCGATCTGCTCGACGTCATCGCAGCGTCGATCGGGCGTTCCGACTTCCGCTCCATCGCGGCAGAAGCGCGCCGCTTCCTGTCGCTGCCCGACCCCGACCCGCCGGAGGGGGCCGAATCCGACCGGACACCGGCTCCGTCCGGATCGCCCGAGGCGGCGCGCCGGCTCCTTGCCATCTCGCAGCCCATCCGCGGCACGCTTGCGGAAACCTATCTGCGCAGTCGCGGCATCACGGCGCTGCACGATCTCGGCAGCCTGCATTTCCATCCCGGCTGCTACTATCGGCCTGAAGGCTCCCGCGTCACCCGGACGCTGCCGGCGATGGTCGCTGCCGTCACCGACCTCACCAGCACCGTGACCGGAGCGCATCGCACCTGGCTCCCGGCGGATGGCGCATGGAAGCCCGGCATCGAAATCCCGCGCCGGGCGATGGGGGGCCTTCTCGGCAACGGAGTGCGGTTCGGACGGTTGGGCGCGGTGATGGCAGGCGGCGAAGGCATCGAGACGGTGCTGTCGGTCCGCTCGGGTCTGCCCCGCATGCCGATGATCGCGGCGCTCTCGGCGGCTCACCTCGCAGCCATCGCGTTCCCGGCGGAGTTGCGCCGGCTCTATGTCGTGCGCGATCGAGATCCGGCCGGAAACCGCGCGAGGGACAGTCTGATCTCCAGCGCAACGGCGGTCGGGATCGAGGCGGTCGATCTCACTCCGCGCGGCGGCGACTTCAATGACGATCTTCGGGACGGGGGCCTCGATGCTCTCCTGGCATTGCTGAGGGATCAGCTCCACCCCGACGATGCGGGCCGTTTTCTCGGCGGTTGAGCCATCGTGATCGGGGCCGGGCGAAGCGACCGGCTCGATGCCGTCGGGTCATGGAAACCCCGTGTCCATGTGCCGGAAAGGCCGGCGACCTTGGCCTTCTGAGAGGGCGATCGGCCCACAAACCGGCCAGCCGGGCAATGGCCGCGTCCGGCTAATTTCCGCCGGCGGGGGCGAGCCCCGCCTTTGCAGCGCGAAGCAAATTAGCCGGACCCGGCCATCGAGGCCCCCGCGAGAGGCGGGGGCTGCCAGTCCGTCCGCCCCGTGGGCTTGTCGTCGCCATGAAGGCCGCGACGGTCGCGGCTTCCCAGACAAGGAGCACAGGGATGACCCAACACGACGACGATTTCGAGCCGGTCCACACCTCGTCCCCAACCGAACACGTCCTCAACGAATTGCAGCTTTACGGCTTCCGCCCGTTCGAGGATGAACCCGATCCCCGCCCGCTGCCCGAGGGCAACATCGTGGCAGGCGCCATCGCCGACATCTTCGACGCCTTCGTCGCCACGCTGAGGGACACCCGCCTGGAACCCGACCTTGACGAGTTGCTCTGGGGGACGGTCAACCTGTTCCATCGGGCGGCCAGCCGGATCGAGCGCGAGCTTGACGACAACGAGCAGGCGCAGCGCCGCCTTCAGCGGGAACAGGACGGCAGCGAGGTGAAATCCACCGAGCTGGAGCGCCTGACGGCAGAGGGCCAGACGATGATCGAGCGGCGCGATGCGTTCGAGCTGATGCGCGACCAGGCCAGCGATCACTTCGAGCGCCAGACCGGCACGCCCTGGCGGCCCCGTTCCGGCTCGCTGGTCAACCATCGCAACCTGACGGCGGCGGTGATCGACAGCCGGGACTTCATGGCGGCCAGACGCCGGGCCGAGACCGAGCTGATGCTTCCCTCCGGTCCCGTCGTCGCCGTCTCGGGCGGCACCGACTTCAACGACCATGCCTTCATCTGGGCGAAGCTGGATCAGGCCCATGAGAAGCGGCCGGACATGGTGCTGATGCACGGCGGCTCCGAGCGCGGCGCGGAGAAGATTGCCGCTCGTTGGGCCGATAGCCGCAAGGTCAAGCAGGTCGCGCTGAAGCCGGACTTCAAGAAGTATCCGGCGAAGCAGGCGCCCTACAAGCGCAACGATACCATGCTCGAAATCTTGCCCGTCGGCGTTCTCGTCTTCGGCAATGGCGGGATACAGGCGAATCTTTTCGACAAGGCTCGCAAGCTCGGCATCCCGGCGAGGATGTACGAGGGTGGCGCGTGAGCGCCACCTTCACCACCGCGAGACGGCTCGGCCTAGAGCCGAGCCCGCCTCGAAAGCGGCGGCAAGACTTGACTGCAGCGCCACCTTCTGAGTCAAATAGAGCCGTCAGAACCCGGCGAAACAGTCAGATCAAGGCGGTGCGTGGCGCAGAGGCGGCCTGTCGAGAGAAGACCATCATCGACCCGAGGAGGTTTTCATGACGCTCATTCTGCTTGCGATGTCCGCTGTCATCGTCTTCTGCATCATCGCCTGGAACTTGGCGATCTACGCTCTACCTGTCATGGTCGCCCTGACGGCCTTCCAATGGGTCTATGCGACCGAAGCCGGCATCTTCCTGTCGGGGCTGGCCGCGCTCGGCGCGGCGCTCGCCTCCGTGGCGCTCGTCATCGCCGTCGTCGGCCTCGCCAAGAACGTCGCGTTGCGGCTCGTGGCGCTCGCCGTTTTCGCCGTTCCGGCCTTCCTCGCCGGTTACGCGCTCTCCTACGGCATCCTGAAGCACACCACCGATTCCGGGCTGCTGCTCAATTCGGTCGGCATCATCGCCGGTCTGGTCATCGGCGTGTCAGCGATCATCAATCTGAACGCGCTCGGCGAATCCGCCCTGTCGCGCTAGGCGGCCGAAGATCGGCGTCGCCCTTCCAGCCCGACCTCTCTGCCGGCATGGACTTGTCGGCCGTGATCGCAGGCGATCACACTTTCCTGTCGGAGCATCTGGCTTTCTCCAAAAACCGGAAACCACTTTTTGGCCCGATGCTCCCGCTATGAAAGGGGGGCAGGGCCACCCCTCTCATTCTCTCCCCAAGGTGGCAGGGCCGAGCCCCGCCCCCTTCGACCCCCACCCCTGGAAGCGGGGTGTCACACCCCCTTCCAGACCATCCCCGGATCATGCGGACACGGCCGTCTGGCCGACGCCGTGGCTACTCCTCTCTCTCTGACGTCCGAGTATGCGCGCGTCCATGCGGTGTAAAGGACATCGCGGCACCTCCAATTTTCCGCTCCGACCGAACACGGTCGCAACAGAAAATCGGTTCCTCCGCTCGCCGCATAGCGGCCGCTTCGCGGTCCCT
>DAOLFG010000006.1:68665-128258 GCA_035326425.1 Geminicoccus sp.
TCCCTGACACCTCTGGCCGCCAGCGCAGACTCCTTCCGTCAGAACGAAAGGAGACTTCCATGACATATCGCAGGATCATCACCATCGACGGCGGCAGCGCGCAATATTGGCGGGACCGGAAGAAAGGCTTCCGGCTCATCCGCGAGGCGGAAGAGGCCATCGAGGATCTGAAGCACGAGCGGATGTATATCCGCGGTGCGTGGAACGACGACTACGGCGATTTCGAGCCCGTCGAAAACCTCGCGCCTTTCGACCGGGTGGATGAGGCGATCGCGGCGATCGAAGCCAATGAGACGGCGGTGAGCATCCTCATTGCGCAGCGCCGCACCTGCATCGGCAACTGGAAGGTGCTCGCGGTGATCTACGCGCTGGCGAGGATCGACGGCGATGATCCGGAAAGCGACTACGAACTGCTCCACGGCCCGGACTGATATAGTCCGGCCAGCGACAGGCGGCTTGCGCCGCCTGTCGCCTTTGTTCTGCTGTCCGGGCAAAGGAGGCCGGATCGACCGGCCGCCATTGCATGCGAAAGAGGGCGTTCCGCCCCCTCTCGCGCTCACCCCTTGAAGGAAGGGCAAGCCCCTCCTTCAAACATCCTCCCATGGGAAGGAGGGACGGTTCCCTCCACCTCCTTCCCAAACCCATCCTCCCCTCCCGGAAAGGCCCGGCCGGCCGCTTCCATCGAGAAATCGGCCCTGCGGCTTTAGCCGCCAGCTCTCGGCCCCTGATCAGATGCCGGGATCGGTCGGCTGACGGACGTGTCGAGGCCATCACCGTTCAGCTTCGGCAGCGATGGCGGCATCATCCTCGCAAAACCTCGGGCGGAATCGGTCGCACACCCTGCGGTCCGCGCCACGGTCACTCTGGCGCCGAGATCGGGAACCGGCATCGCCGTCGCATTGGTATCGGCTCGAGGCCGGCCGTTCAGGCTGACGATGCGGTGCCATTCGGTGTCCTGCGGCGACGGTGGTGGCGTCCGGCGCGATCGGTCCGGCGATCGAGGCGGGCAGGAAGGAGGCAGGCTCGTTGGATAGACGGCGATGCCGCCGTGCCGGATTGCGGTATCGGTGGCCGGAAGGGGCCGACGACGACATGGATGGCGCATCGGTCTCCGCATTGGCTGTCGCGGAAAGACCAATCCCTCCTCCTTTGACGATCCCCTAAGTCCGTTCCGTTTTCACCAGCAACCCCCAACTTCCGGGCCGTGTTGCCGCGCGAGCGCGGCTGCCCGCCCCAACCCGGAACTTGCGGGTCGAGCCGCCGCCCAAGGGCGCCGATGCAGTTGCCTCCGGACGGCCTTCATCCGGGTCTCGTCGGAGGGACGGTCCCTCCGGCGAGAGCAAACGGAGACAAAGATGTTCAACCAAGTCACCCTCGTCGGCCACATCGGCGCAAACCCCGAAATCCGCAACACCAGCAACGGCAACAAGGTCGCCAACTTCTCTCTCGCCACTTCCCGTCCGCGCTACTCCGACGGCAAGATCGTTCGCAACGAACGCGGCTACGCCGAGCAGGACACCGAATGGCACCGCATTGTCGCCTTCAACGGCCAGGCCAAGTCCGCCGAGAAGTGCGTGAAGGGCATGCTGGTTCTCATCATCGGCCGCAACAGGACGAACAAGTGGCAGGACCGCGACGGGAACGACCGCTACACCACCGAGGTCGTCGCCGAGGAGATCAGGTTCCTCGCCTGGCCGAAGCGCGAGGACGAGCAGACCTCCGAAACCTTCGACGACGACATCCCGTTCTGACCCGAGGACCAAAGGCCCGGCGGCTTTCGCCGCCGGGCCTTTTCCCATGTTCCCAGCCGGCCGGGCTTCGGATAGACGGTGCGCGGCGGCGCACCAATTGTGCTACCCGGCCGGGCCGGTCGACAGCTCTCCATGCAGCGCCCCATTCGGAGCGAAGGGGTCCGGCTCCTTCGACGTCACCATCCGTCCCCGTCGCGGCCGCGGCCATGCCTGCATCGAAGCCGGAGCATACGACGCCGATCAGCCATCGAGGCGGCGAGGCCGATCCGGCGGCACGGCATCCGGTGGCGCACGGAATCCAGCTCCGCAGATGACAGCACCATCCCGCTCTTGGAGGCTGACCCTGGTTTCAATCCCGGCCTTCCACGATCAACCCCGCAAGGGGGTCCGCTACGCGCGCGTGCGGCCCTTCCGGCTCAAGCCTCCAGGGTGATCGCGGCCGCGACCAAACCCACCGGGCGCCTGTCGAGCGGGGATGGTCCCCGCCACCAGAACGGGAGCCGGATATGTCGCTTTTGGATGCCCACGCCTTCGCCCTCAGCCTCGCCTCAACCCTGATGGTCTCGATCGTCATCTTCCGCGCCGGCGACGGCACCATGGGCGTCATGCCCGCAGCCGAATATGACGGCGACGAGGAAACCATCGTCAACGAGCTGGACCCCTTCGCCCCGTAAGGGGCGATGCCGGGCCGGAAGCGGCCCGGCCATCCGCATGCCGAATCGCCGCGCGCCCGCTCCATCGGCATAGACCCCTCCACCGGCGATTATGGCTCGATTTCCCGCGAACTACGGCTATAATAGCCGTAGTTCTGGCGCGAGGCTAAGCGCCGGTGGGAGGTGATCGCTCATGATCACCGCCCACCAAACTCGGGCCGCGCGCGCATTGCTGGGTTGGACGCAGGAGACGCTCGCAGACAGGGCCGCCGTTTCACTGACTGCGCTGAAGCGCATGGAGTCGGTCAATGGCGAGCGCGTCTACGAGAGCACCGTCGATAGGGTTCGCAGGGCTCTGGAAGCGGAAGGCATCGTCTTCATTCATTCCGACCGGCACATTGGAGTGATGCTCGATGTCCACGAGGCAGCGCGCCGCTGACGCCATGGCTTCATATCGGACGCGATGCCGCATCCGTATCCTCTATCGTGAATCTTCGTTTACCCATCATATCTTTGCGATATTGTGCGCGCCAACAAAAAGAACGTCGCAACCGGGGGGAAGGACGCAATGGTGATGCTATCCTTTCGAGATGAAGCGCCGGACGGCGATCATCTCACCGACTACGATCGCACCCACGTCAAGCTCTACTGTCGCCTTCTCGATGCGGAAGCCGATGGCGCCGACTGGCAGGAGGCCGTGGAAGTCCTGTTCGGCATCGACCCGAACACCGAGCCGGATCGTGCCCGCAGGGTCCACGACACCCACCTCGCGCGCGCCCGCTGGATGAGCGAACACGGCTACAAGCCCCTGCGCCTCGACCGCCCGAACTGAGCCGTCGCATCCCATCGTATTGCCGACAAGGTAAGGCGCTTTGCGGCGTGAGGCACTACCTCGGCGCGCGACCCCGCCGGATCATCTTCCCGTTTGGCGGGCGTATTTCGTAGTCTGGGAGGAGTATCATGAGACCCGACACGTCGCGCTGGCGGGCGGATTCCGCCTATGAGTTCATGGACGACGCGGGCGTGGATCATCTCGCTTGGGAGTGCCTGCGCCGTAACGGTGACTATCAGCGCGACTACGCCGCGCTGCGCAACGCGAGCCGCCTGGACAATCCGCTTCCCGAACCGGCGGAGCGCCGCTGGGGGTTGCGATTTCGCCGCTCGGCCACGCCTCTCCGCCTATGACCAGCCGGTCTTCTGGAGCGAAACCGCCGACACCGCCGTCCTGCGCCTGGTGGGCGGTGATGCCCCGCCGCGAAAAGGAAGCGCCAGGCTGCGCGCCTTCCTCGCCGGCGACGTAAAGGCGACGCCCGACGATCTCCATATCCTGCTGCGCGAGATCGTTCCCGGCCTGCATCTGGTCGCCGACCCCTCGATCCGGCCAGACGATCCCCTCGCCATAACCGTCCAGCTCGACTCCGACGGGCTCGATCGCCTCGCCGCGCTCGATCGTCTGCTGCGGAATCTCGCCGGATACAAGGTTCCGCCCGACCAGCGCATGACCGCCCAACAGCGAAGACGGCTCAAGGCGATGCTGCGCGCCGTCGACGGCCGCCAGCATCACGCCAGCCAGCGCGAAATCGCGCAAATCCTGTTCGGCGTCGATCGCATCGCCGACGACCAATGGCAATCCTCCCCCTTCCGCGACACCGTGCGCGATCTGCTCCGTGACGGAGCGGCCATGATCGCCGGCGGATACCTCAAGCTCCTGCGCTTCCGCCGCCGTCCCTGACCACCCTGGTCGGGTGGGGTTATTCGATACCCCCTGAAATCCCCCACTCTCTGCGCGCCTTTGCTTCGCCACCGTGGCCCCTGTCCGCCGCTTGTCCCGAGCGGCATCCCACAGAGCCACGGAGGCATCCATGCACCCCAATACCGCTCTCCTGCCGCCGCGCTTTCTGCGCACGAGGGAAGCCGCAGAATTTCTCGGCCTTTCGCCCCGCACATTGGAAAAGCATCGGACCTATGGCACCGGGCCGCTGTTCCGCAAACTCGGCGGCCGCGTCGTCTATGCGATCGACGAACTCGAAGCCTGGGCCGAGCGCGGCACGGTCGCGTCGACCTCCGATCCGCGCGGCAGCGTGCTGCCCGCGCTGCCGAGCAACAGGCAGCATTACCCCGCGCCCGGCCGCGCCGTGCGCTGAGGGACGCCCGGATGTCCCGACGCCTCCCCAGCTCCGAGCGCACCCGGCTTGATCCCTTCGTCATCGCAACCGGCGACGCCAGCCCGCGCGACCAGCGCGATCTCATGGAGCGTCCGTTCTTCTCGCTGGCGAAATCCCGGCGCACCGTGCCGATCCTCTACGAAGCCGGCACCGTGCGCGTCGAGGTCTTCGCCGTCGCCGAACACGGCATGGCAACCATCTGGGACGCGGACATCCTGATCTGGGCCGCCGGCCAGATCGTCGAGGCCGAGAACCTCGGCCTTGCGACCTCACGCTTCCTGCGCTTCACGCCCTACCACCTCCTCACGGCCATCGGCCGCGAGACCGGCGCCAGCGACTACAAGCTGCTCAAAGCCGCTCTGACCAGGCTGCAATCGACCTCGATCCGCACGACGATCCGCAATGGCGAGCATTGGCGTCGGCATCAATTCTCCTGGGTCAACGAGTGGGAGGAACTCACCCGCCTCGACGGCCGGATCGAGGGCATGGAGCTGGTCCTGCCCGATTGGTTTTATCGCGGCGTCGTCGACCGCTCGCTCGTGCTGGCCATCGACCCGGCCTATTTCCGTCTGAAAGGCGGGATCGAACGCTGGCTCTACCGCGTCGCTCGCAAGCATGCCGGCCGCCAGCCACAGGGTTGGATCTTCGACCTTCAGCATCTTCATGAAAAGTCCGGCAGCCTGGCGCGCGTCTCCGACTTCGCGCTCCACATCCGCCGTATCGCCGCGCGTCAGACGCTGCCCGGCTACCGCCTCGGCATCGAGCGGGACGGCCGACGCGAGATGCTGCGCATCACGCCCGCGCCTTTATCCACAGGGGTTGTGGATAAGGTTGTGGAAACCATCGGGAGATCAAACGCACGCCCCTTCGGGAGATCGAACGCAACCCCTTCGGGAGATCACACGCAAAGGCACCAGCTAACCCTTTGGCCCGACACGACGATTCCCAGCCTTAACTTAGAGTCTAACAATAATACTAACTCTTATGAGCGCGCGCGCGATGTGGAAAACCTCATCCGAGACGCGGCCCGAAGCCTCAGCGTCACGGCCAGGAAGCGCCTGCCGCACGGCCCTGACAGCCCGCATCCGTCACCGGCCTCCGACCGCGACGGGTCCGCCGACCCACGGCTCCCCCTCGATGGGCAGGGAGGACGCCGATGATCCTCGCGCTGCTCAATCAGAAAGGCGGGGTCGGCAAGACGACCCTCGCACTTCACCTCGCCGGCGAACTGGCGTCACGCGGAAGCCGCGTCACCCTGATCGACGCCGACCCTCAAGGCTCGGCCCTCGACTGGTCGCAGCAACGCTCGCGCGAGGGCCTGCCACGCGCCTTCGGCGTCGTCGGCCTGGCGCGCGACACGCTGCATCGTGAAGCGCCCAAGATTGCCCATGACGTCGATCATGTCGTCATAGACGGCCCGCCGCGTGTCGCCGGCCTCATGCGCTCGGCGCTGCTCGCCGCGGACCTCGTGCTGATCCCCGTGCAGCCTTCGCCGCTCGACGGCTGGGCCTCGGCCGAGATGCTGGCGCTTCTCGCCGAAGCGCGCATCTACCGGCCGCAGCTCGCCGCCCGCTTCGTCCTCAATCGCTGCGGATCGCGCACCGTCATCGCCCGCGAGACGGCCGAAACGCTGGCCGACCACGATCCTCCGGTGCTCGCCACCACCATCGGCCAGCGCGTCGTCTTCGCCGACGCCGCGCAGACCGGACGGCTGGCATCCGACATCGACCGTCGTTCGCCGGCCGCGCGCGAGATCGCGGCGCTGGCCGCCGAGATCGGCCGGGTCCGTATCGAGAGGACCGCGCCATGATGGTGCTCCCCGAAATCATACTGTCCGGCGACTGCCGCGACCGCATGCCGTCGCGTGGCCCGTTCGACATGATCCTCGCCGATCCCCCTTACGGCGACACGTCGCTCGCATGGGATCGGCGGGTCGAGGGCTGGCTGGCGCTCGCGCGCGCCGCGCTCGCACCGACCGGCTCGATGTGGGTCTTCGGCTCGTTGCGCAGCTTCATGGCCACCGCCGACCGCTTCGCCGACGCCGGCCTGCGGCTCGCCCAGGAGATCGTCTGGGAGAAGCAGAACGGCACCAGCTTTCATGCCGACCGCTTCAAGCGCGTGCATGAGCTGGCCGTCCAGTTCTATCCGGCCGAGACGCCCTGGCGCGACATCTACAACGATCCGCAGACCACGCCCGACGCGACGGCCCGCACCGTGCGGCGCAAGCAGCGTCCGCCCCATACCGGCCAGATCGACGCCGGCCACTATGTCAGCCAGGACGGCGGACCACGGCTCATGCGCTCGGTCATCTACCTGCGCAACTGCCACGGCCGCGCTATCCACCCGACCGAGAAACCATCTGCGCTTCTCGAAATCCTCATCCGCACGAGCTGCCCGCCCGGTGGCCTTGTCGGCGATTGGTTCGCCGGCTCGGGTTCCGGCGGCGAGGCCTGCCGGCTCTCCGGCCGGCGCTATATCGGCTGCGAGATCGACCCGACGATGGCCGACCGCGCCCGCGACCGCATCGCCGCCGTGCTGCCGTTCCATGACGGAGGCCCGTCATGACGGCCGGCGCGGACAAACGCGGCTTCGCCACTCGCCCGGCCGGTCCGGATAGCTGGATCAAGGCCGGCGACGTGCCGCCGCAGCGCACGGATGCCGCCGACGCCTATTCGGCGCGGCTGACCGTGGACATCACGCCGGCGCTGCGCGGCCGCATCAAGATCGCGGCCTTCCAGCGCGGCGTCACCGTCGCCGACATGCTGCGCGACCTCTTCGCGCGCGAGTTCCCACCGACCGATGGAGGCACGCCATGACCGGCTCCGAGCACGGCCGCATGGGCGGCCACGCGCTGCCGAACGACGCGCCGCCCTTCACCACGCTGGTTCACCTGACCTGGATCGAAGGCCGGATCGAGCACCGCATCCGCTTCGGCCGGACGATCTACCGGCGCACAATCGACCGGCACAGCCGCATCGTCGGCTTCGCGCCGCACAGCGTCTTCGCCTTCGTGCGATGGGCGTCGAACGACTACGGCACCGTCGTTTCCCGCATCGACATCCTGCGGGCGGTCGGTCGCGGCGAGCCCTTCCAGACGTTGCCTTTCGTGCGGCCGGGCGGAGACCTTCTCCTGAAACTTCACGGCTGGCCGAAGGTCGAGCGCGTGCTTCAGATCGTCGACGCGATCGACGCGCTCGGCATCGCGCCCGCCGACGCCGCGCCAGCCTATTGGCGGCACGTTCACAACCGCCTCACGGCCAATGCGGAACCGCGCCTCTACACGCGCGAGCAGCACGATGCCTGGCGCGCGCGCCGGAGCATCCTGCCATGAGCCCGCGCCGCGTCACGCTCATCGCCATGCTGGCCGGCGCGGCTCTCGTCGCCGCGCCGATCGTCACCGACCATGCCCCGCACTTCATCTGGAACGCATCGGGGAGCGTCGCGGTCGGGCTCTATTCGCTCGCGCCCGCTGGCGCGCTCGATGTCGGCGATCTGGTCGCGGTGCTGCCGCCCGACGACCTCGCCGCTTTCCTCGACACGCGCGGCTACCTGCCGCGCGGCGTCCCGCTCATCAAGCGCGTGCTGGCGCTGCCCGGCGCAGAGGTCTGCCGCCGGGGCGCGACCGTGATCGCCTACGACCACGCCTATGGCGATGCGCAGCCGCGCGATCGCCTCGGCCGCGACCTGCCGCAATGGCAGGGCTGCCGCGTCGTCGCCGAGGGCGAGCTGTTCCTGATGAATTGGGACGCCGCCGACAGCCTCGACGGCCGCTACTTCGGCGCGCTTCCCGCCTCGACCGTCATCGGCCGCGCGCTCCCTCTCTACACCGACGAATACGGCGACGGCCGCTTCCGCTGGCGCTTCACCGATCCGGCCCTTGAGCCGTGACCTTCCCCGCAACCGCACCACAGGAGACGACACCATGGCAGACCTCGGCAGTTTCACCCGCACGGAAATCGGCTTCACCGGCCGCTTCGAGGCGCTCGGAATCGACGCGCCGCTCACCTTCGTCCCGGCCAAGCCTTCGGAGGCCGAGAACGCGCCGGCCTACCGCATCCTGCTCGGCGACGAGCACGGCCGCGACATCGGCGCGGGCTGGTCGCATGTCGGCGAACGCGCCGGCGAGTTCGTCTCGGTCGAAATCTACAGCCCGATCTTCGGCTCGCTGCGCGCCAACCTGTTCCGTGACGGCGACGACGACACCGCATGGCGACTGCACAGCAGCGAGCCGAAGAAGAAGAAATCCGAGGGCTGATCGGTGGCGGCTCAACTCCGCGCCAGCGTCGGACGGCGTTCCTCCGTCCGACGCCCGGCGCTCCTCCTCTTCCTTTCCGGCCTGCTTCTCGGTCTCGCACCCGCGCCTGCGATCCGTGCTCAAACCGCGCAGGCCGCGCAGCCAGCGCCCGGCGGTCCCTATGCCGTCGACATCGCCGAAGCCGCGCACCGCTTCGGCATCCCGGCCGCATGGATCGCGGCCGTTCTCGCCGCCGAGAGCAACGCCGATCCGGCCGCCGTGTCGAAGGCCGGGGCGATGGGGCTGATGCAGCTCATGCCCGCGACCTGGGAGGAGCAGCGCGAGCTTCACCGGCTCGGCAACGACCCGTTTCAGCCGCGCGACAACATTCTCGCGGGCTCGGGCTACCTGCGCGCGATGTGGGACCGCTACCGCAACGTCACCGACATGCTCGCGGCCTATAATTTCGGCCCCGGTCGCTATGACGAATACCTCGCCGGGGAACGCAGCCTGCCAGCCGAGACGCGCGACTACATCGCCGCGCTCGTTCCCCTTCTCGGCGGCGATCCGCTCGCGCCGGGCGCTGTCGCCGGCCCGCCGCGCGTCACCGATTGGCGCGCCGCACCTCTCTTCGTCACGGCTCCGGCCGGCGCTGCATCTGCATCCGGCCTGCACGGCGAACGCAGCGCGGGCGCGGCCTCGGATGCGTCGTCGCCGTCGCTCAATCCGCTCGCGCCATCATCGTCCGGGGCGCTGTTCGTCGCCCGCCCGGCCTCGGGAGGCGCGCCATGAGCGGAATCGCGTCCCTTCGCGTTGTAGCGGAGCGCCGGAAAGGAAGGGAAGGGTCGCGCGCCGGGAGAGGCACGGCGACAGAAAGACGGCAAGGTAAAAGCGCCAGCGCAAACCACCGTCAAGCCATTGGAATGGCTCGGTGTTTTGCGCATATGGCGGTCGGTCGTGCATACGCATGGGCGATTCTGCCTGCAAAATCAAAGGCGGATTGTATGGGCGGCCCCGCCGCGCTTCCTGGGAGGCGCGCATGAGCGGCGACGACAGCGATTTCCGCATCCGCCCCGGCAAGCCGCGCTCTACTCGCGCGCCGCGCGCCAAGCCGTTCATCAACCAGGTGCTGCGCGCCGCCAGGCAGGCGAGCAATGCGACGGCCCGCGGATCGGGCTCGCCGTCACGGCGCAGCGGTGGCGGCGCCGGCCGCTCGACCTTCGGCCGCGGCCGCAATGTGATCTCGCGCAGCCGGTTGCTCGGCTCGCATCGCCGCGTCGTCGCCAAGGCGCGCATCGCCCGGCACCGGGGCCGGGCTTTCCGTTCCGCTCCGATCTCGGCGCACCTCTCTTATCTGAAGCGCGAAGGCGTCAGCCGAGACGGCGAGAAGGGCGTCATGTTCGACGCCGACAACGACCGCGCCGACGATCTCGGCTTCGCCGATCGCTGCCAGGACGACCGGCACCATTTCCGCTTCATCATCTCCCCGGAAGACGCCGGCCAGATGGACGACCTGCGCGCCTTCACCCGCGATCTGGTCAAACAGATGGAGGCGGACCTTGGCACGCGGCTCGATTGGGTCGCCGTCGATCATTGGAACACCGACAACCCACACGTTCATCTTCTCGTGCGCGGCGTCGACGAGACCGGCGCCGATCTCGTCATTTCGCGCGACTATATCAGCCACGGCCTGCGCGGGCGGGCAGAGGAGCTGGTCGATGCCGAGCTAGGCCCCAAGCCCGAGCACGAGATCCGATCCAGCCTCGCGCGCGAGATCGACGTCGAACGCTGGACGCGGCTCGATCGGGAGATCGCACGCCAGTCGAACGAGGTCGGCTATATCGACCTGCGGCCCGAGGCGAAGGGGCCGGACGATCCCGAAATCCGTCGGCTGTTGATCGCCCGCCTGCGCCATCTCGAAAAGATGGGCCTGGCGACCGATGCCGGCGTTAACGAATGGTTCGTCGAGCCGGGCGCGGAACGGCTGCTCCGCGATCTCGGCCATCGCGGTGACATCATCAAGACCATGCACAATGCCTTCGCCGGGCTCGGCGAGGAACGCGGCGTTGCCGACTTCGCAATCGACCCCGGCAAGGACGGACCGCCGATCATCGGCCGCCTTGTCGACAAGGGCCTTCATGACGAGCTGACGGGCGAAGCCTATGCCGTGATCGACGGCACCGACGGCCGCGCCCATCACGTCCGGCTGCGCGGCATCGAGGCGTTCGAGCGCGCCCCGCCGGTTGGCGGCATCGTCGAGGTTCGCCGCTTCGGCGGGCCGGACGATCCCCGACCCACCGTCGTCCTCGCCAACCGCTCCGACCTGGATCTCCAGACCCAGATCACCGCGCCGGGCGCGACCTGGCTTGATCACCGGCTCGTCGAAAAGGAGGCGATGCCGCTCGGTGCTGGCGGCTTCGGCCGCGAGGTGCGCGAGGCGATGGACGCGCGGGCCGAACATCTCGCCGACGAGGGGCTCGCCCGGCGCGAAAGCCAGCGCATCGTCCTGCAGCGGAATCTCCTGGCGACGCTGCGCCGGCGCGAACTCGACGCCGTGGGCGAGCAGCTCTCGGCCGAGACCGGCCTTGCGCATGTGAAGGCGCAGGCCGGCGAATATGTCGCCGGCACCTATAGCCGCCAGCTCTCCCTCTCCTCCGGCCGCTTCGCGGTGATCGAGGGCATCGGCCCCGACGGCGGGCGCGGTTTCCAGCTCGTCCCTTGGTCCCGCGAGATCGAACACAAGCTCGGCCAGCACATCTGCGGCGTCGGCCGCGGCGGCGGGGGAATCGACTGGTCATTCGGCCGTAAGCGCGACCTCGGCCTCTGACGAAAGGAGCTTTCCATGTCCGGCACGAAAATCCTCTGGGGCCAGATCAGCATCGTCTTCCTGATCGTGCTCGCCTCGATCTGGGGCGGCACGCAATGGGTCGCCTTCCGGCTCGGCTTCCAGCCGCAGCTCGGGCCGGCCTGGTTCGAGGTCGCCGGCTGGCCGGTCTACTATCCGCCCGCGCTGTTCTGGTGGTGGTATTTCTATGATGCCTATGCCCCGCGCATCTTCGCCGAGGGCGGCATCATCGCGGCATCGGGCGGCATCATCTCCATCGCCGTCGCCATCACCATGTCGGTGATGCGCGCCCGCGAGGCCAATGACATCGACACCTATGGCTCGGCGCGATGGGCCGACCGCGCGGAGATCGCGCGCACCGGCCTGCTCGGCCAGGACGGCGTGGTCCTCGGCCGCTACGAGCGCGACTATCTGCGGCACGACGGTCCCGAGCACATCTTATGTTTTGCACCGACGCGATCGGGCAAGGGCGTCGGGCTGGTCGTGCCGAGCCTGCTGACCTGGCCGGGCTCCGCGATCGTCCACGACATCAAAGGGGAAAACTGGCAGCTCACCGCCGGCTTCCGGTCACGGCACGGCAGGGTGCTCCTGTTCGACCCGACCAATGCGGCGTCGGCCGCCTACAATCCCTTGCTCGAGGTAAGGCGCGGGGAATGGGAAGTGCGCGACGTGCAGAACGTCGCCGACGTGCTGGTCGATCCGGAAGGCAGCCTGGAGAAGCGGAACCATTGGGAAAAGACGTCCCACTCGCTTTTGGTCGGCGCCATCCTGCATGTGCTTTACGCCGAACCCGACAAGACGCTCGCCGGCGTCGCCGCCTTCCTCTCCGATCCGCGCCGCACGATCGAAGCGACCTTGGACGCGATGATGGCCACCCGCCATCTCGGCGAGAAGGGGCCGCATCCGGTGGTCGCGTCGACGGCGCGGGAACTGCTCAACAAGAGCGACAATGAACGCTCGGGCGTCCTGTCCACGGCCATGAGCTTCCTCGGCCTCTACCGCGATCCGGTGGTCGCGGCCGTCACCTCGCGCTGCGACTGGCGCATCGCCGATTTGATCGCCGACCCGAAACCCTCGACGCTGTTTCTGGTCGTGCCGCCCTCGGACATTTCGCGGACCAAACCCCTCATTCGCCTCGTGCTGAACCAGATCGGGAGGAGGCTGACAGAAGACCTCCATGCCAAGGACCGGCGGCACCGGGTGCTGTTGCTGCTGGACGAGTTCAGCAGTCTGGGGCGGCTGGATTTTTTCGAGTCCTCGCTGGCGTTTCTGGCAGGCTACGGCATCAAGGGCTTCTTGATCGCGCAGAGCTTGAATCAGATCGAAAAGGCATACGGGGCGAACAACTCCATCCTCGACAATTGCCACGTCAGGGTGAGCTTCGCCACCAATGATGAAAGGACCGCGAAAAGAGTTTCGGACGCCCTTGGGACGGCAACCGAAATGAAGGCGATGCAGAACTTCGCCGGTAGCCGCCTGGCGCCATGGCTCGGTCACATCATGGTCTCGCGCTCGGAGACCGCCCGCCAGCTCCTCACCCCCGGCGAGATCATGCAGCTCCCGCCGGACGACGAGATCGTCATGGTCGCGGGAACGCCGCCGATCCGGGCGAAGAAGGCGCGCTATTACGCCGATCCTCGCCTGGCCGAACGCATCCTGCCGCCGCCCGATCCGGCGAAGATCACCTTCAGCGTGCGTCTGGACGGATGGTCGGCGCTGAAGCCCCTGAAGCCCGATGCGGCTCTGGCCGCCGCGGCAAAGCCCACCGGCAAGGAGGACGAGGACAAGGCAAATTCGAGCCTGCGCCGGGAGCCCGAACTGCCGGACCATGTGGAGATCGTTCACGAGAAGAAGGCGCCGGAGCCCGAGAACGAGTTTCAGCATTTGCTCGGCGACGATCAGGAAGACATAGCCCGGCAGCGCCAGGCCATGCGCCGCCAGATGCGCGGTGTTGCCCGGCAGGTCTCCATGGACCCGAACGACACCATTGATATGTGAGGAACGACCTTGCGCGAACGCCTTTGCCTGACCCTTCCGTCCGACCTGCTCGCCCGGCTCAACGATCTTGCCGACCGCCGCAAGCTGTCGCGCTCGGCCGTCGCCGAAGCGGCCATCGCCTCGTTCCTGTCGCCCGACGCCCTCGACACGCGCGAAGCCGCCTTCACGCGCCGGCTCGATCGCCTGTCGCGCCAGACGGCGCGGCTGGAACGCGACGTGCGGCTGACGGCCGACACTCTGGCGCTGTTCGTCCGCCACTGGCTCACCATCACTCCGCCGCTTCCGTCCGAGGCCCACGCGACCGCCCAGATCAAGGGCAAGGAGCGTTTCGAGGTCTTCGTCCAGACGCTCGCCATCCGGCTTCAGCAGGGCAATAGCTTCCTCAGCGAGATTCCCGACGATATTGTTACAGGCAGAGACGACGCCGAGGGATGACCGCGCCACGCGGCGCCGGCCAAATACCTATTGTGGTCCACCCCTGCCAACCGATCCCCACAGCATCGCAACGAGCGCCAGATTGCCGAGAGCGAGCACGGCTAGCATGATTAGCGTCTGGTCTGTTCCGGCGATGGAAAGCAGGAGTGCGCCCACGGTCGGCCCGACCGCTTGGGCGACGAGGCCTGGTCGCGCCAGCCTTCCCATGATCGGCGCATAGCGCGCGGGGCCGAACAGGGCGAGCGGAAGCGCCCCCTTGGCTATGGAGAAGATGCCATTGCCGGCGCCGTAGAGGACGAGCGATAGCCCGATGATGGGGAAAGCCAGCGGCAAGCATCGTCATTCCTGCCGCCCCCAAAGCCGTAGCGATTGCGAGCGTCCAGAACGGATGATGCCGCCCGCCGCTCACCATTTCACCGATGCGGCCGGCAACTTGGGCGGGCCCGATCAGCGCGCCGAGCGCAACCGCTTCGGCGAGCGAGAAGCCGCGTTGCTGCAACAGGGTCAGCAGATGCACCGAAACGATGGTGACGCCTAGACCAGCCAGAACCATGATCGCCATCAGGATCAGGTAGGTCCGGCGTTCGTGACCATGCAGCGCCAAACGTGGTGTTTCGCGCACGCCGCCGACAGGCTTGGGCTTGCCGTTGCGCGGCAGAACAAGCAGCACGAGCGGCAGGCAGATGGCGAGGTGGATGGCGGCATAAGCAGCGCATGTTCCCCGCCATCTCCAATGCTCCAGAAACAGAGCCGAGAGCGACCAGCAGATCGTGCTTGCAAAGCCGCCCCACAGCGTCAGGGTGGTGATGGCGGAACGCGCCGAATGGCCGTAGTAGCCGCCGAGGGTTGCGAAGGCGGTATCATAGAGGCCCGTCCCCATGCCGAGACCGAGCACGACCCATCCGACGACGAACACCCAAAGGGACGGCGCGGACGCAAGGATGAGAAGTCCAGCGGCAAGGAGCAGACACGCGGCCGCGAGGACCGGCCGCCCGCCATGCTGGCCGACGGCATCGCCCACGCGCGGAGATATGATGCCGGCGGTGAGCAGGCCGAGGGAAAGAGCGCCGACGATCCATGCCAGCGGCCAGCCGGTGTCAGCCGCGATTGGCGCGGCAAGAACGGCGAGCAGATAGTAGGAGCTGCCCCACGCGAATATCTGCACGACGCCGAGCGCGGAAATGATCGGCCAGCGGGGACCGGCGAGAAGCTGATTTGCGGATGCCGGCACTTCGTTCATGGTGGATCAGCGCTCTGCTTCTATAGGAGCGGCGCGGCGGCCGTCGCGCTCATACCAGCCTTTCGAGCGGTTCACGATCCAGACGACCGAAAGCATCACCGGCACCTCGATCAGCACGCCAACCACGGTTGCGAGCGCGGCCCCGGAGTGGAATCCGAACAGGCTTATGGCGGCGGCAACCGCCAACTCGAAGAAGTTCGATGCGCCGATCAGCGCCGAGGGACCGGCGACGCAATGCTGTTCGCCCACGGCGCGGTTGAGCAGATAGGCCAGCCCCGAGTTGAAATAGACTTGAATCAGGATGGGAACCGCCAGCAGGGCAATGATGAGCGGTTGCGCTATGATCTGTTCCCCTTGGAAGCCGAACAGCAGCACCAGCGTCACCAGCAGGGCGACCAGCGACAGCGGCCCGAGCTTCGCCAGCAACGCGGCGAGTGCCGGAGCGCCGCCCGTCGCAAGGAGCCGTCGCCGGATGATCTGCGCGACGATGACCGGAATGACGATGTAGAGCACGACCGAGAGGACCAGCGTTCCCCACGGCACGGTGATGGCGGACAGGCCAAGAAGCAGCCCGACAATCGGCGCGAAGGCCACCACCATGATAGCGTCGTTGAGTGCGACCTGACTCAACGTGAAATGCGGCTCGCCCTTGGTGAGATTCGACCAGACGAACACCATTGCGGTGCAGGGTGCGGCGGCCAATATGATGAGGCCGGCGATATAGCTGTCGATCTGGTCGGTTGGCAGATAGGGCCGGAACAGCCAGCCGATGAACAGCCAGCCGAGCAGCGCCATCGAAAAGGGTTTGATCGCCCAATTGATGAACAGCGTCACGCCGATGCCGCGCCAGTGCCGGCCGACTTCTCCGAGGGCGGCGAAGTCAATCTTGAGCAGCATGGGAATGACCATGAGCCAGATCAGCACCGCGACGGGCAGATTGACCCTGGCGATTTCGAGCGCGCTGACCGTCTGGAACACGCCGGGGAACCAATGCCCGAGGGCGATGCCGCCGACGATGCACAGCGCCACCCAAAGGGTGAGATAGCGTTCAAAGGTGGGCATGGGAAATCCTCAGAAACCGATGCTGCGGGAAAGCAGCGGTGCGCTCGCTGGACACAGGCTCGCAGTCTGCCGGGTTGCCAGAACAGCGGCCGGCGCGGCTTGCCGGTCCACCACCCTGAAACCGATCTTCTCGAAGAAAGGCGCGGCCGTGTCCGTCAGCAGCCATGCGGTTCGGGCGCCCGAACGATAGGCGCGGCAGAGCAGCACCGGGACGATGTTGCGGCCGAGGCCCTTGCCACGAAACGCCGGCAGAACGGCGACCGAGCGCAGCAAGATATGCTCGCCAAGAAGCTCGAGGCCGCCATATCCCACGGTCGCGCCGTCAAGGGTCGAGAAGGTGTAGAAGGTCTGCCCCGCTTCGGCCAGATCGTCCACCGGCAAGCCTTCGGCTGTCAGCGCATCGGCAAGGCCAGCATCATTGGCGGCGACGAGCCGATCCTTGAGGAAAGGCACACCTTCCTCCTTCAGCAGATTGGGAAGCGGCGTATCCGGCAGCAGATCGGCGGCGACATCGGAGGGCCGGCATAGGGCAACGCCCTTCGGCGTCACGACGAGGGGCCGGTTGATAAGGATGGGACGCGCCGTCATTGCATCGAGCAGATCGCCGTCGCTCAAACTCGGATCATCCAATCCGAGTTCGGCATAGGGCGTCCCCTTCTTGCGAAGGGCCGCCCGGACGGTCAGCCCGGCGCGCGCGATGAGATCGGCCAGTTCCAAACGTGTCGGCGGCGTCTTGAGATATTCGACCACTTGCGGCGCGAAGCCGTAGTGCCGGATGAGGGCGAGCGTGTTGCGGGAGGTTCCGCAATCGGGGTTGTGGTAGATGACGACGTTCATTGCCGCCTCATGCCGCGCTGCCGCGCGGCGAGCTTGCGCCTTCAGATTGGCCGATTTCGACAAGGCGGGAGCGCAGCGTCGATTTGTCGAGGCTGGAAACGGGAAGCGCGGCAAAGACCGCGATGCGGTTCCGCAGATAGCGGAACGCGCTCACGAACGCCGTTTGCCGGGCAATCTCCGGGCCTTCGACGGCGGCGGGGTCTTCGATCCCCCAATGCGCCGTCATCGGTTGGCCCGGCCAGACTGGGCAGGCTTCGCCGGCCGCGCTGTCGCAGACGGTGAACACGAAATCCATGACCGGGGCGTCAGGCTCGTTAAATTCGTCCCATGCCTTCGAGCGCAGGCCCTCGGTGGGATAGTCGAAGTTCGCCAGCGTCGTGATCGCGAGCGGGTTCACTTCGCCCTTCGGCTGGCTTCCGGCCGAGTATGCGCGGAAGCAGCCCGCGCCGTCCTTGCTCAAGATGCTTTCTGCGAGGATCGAGCGGGCGGAATTGCCGGTGCAGAGGAACAGGACATTGAAGATGCGTTCGGGTGCGGCGAGGTCAGGCATGGGTGGCGTCCTTGGCGGGTTCACAACAGGCGACGAGCCGGTTCACGACCGGGCTGCACACGGCCGGGTGGCCTTGGCAGCAGTCGCGCATGAGAAATTCGAGAAGGCCGGATAGCGCCGGATAGGAGGCGCTGTAGATGATCGAGCGCCCGTCCCGGCGGGACTCGACGAGGCCGGCTTGTTCAAGGTGGCTCAGGTGGAAGGACATGCGCGACGAGGATGCGCCGTCCATGGCTTCCCCGATTGCGCCGGCCGGCATCCCATCTGGCCCGGCCGTCACCAGCAGGCGCACGATACGCAGGCGGGTTTCCTGCGAGAGCGCCGCGAACGCAGAGAGGGCTTGCTTCTCGTTCATCAATGTCTCAATATCTCAAGAATCATTGAAACAATGGATACACGGACATGAATGTTCACGCCAGCCCCGTGAAGACGGATTTTCAGGATGACGCTTCGCTCGGGGCGTTCCTCGATGCTTTGGAAGCGCACGGCGCCAAGGCGCTTGTCCTTGCCTATGGCAATGGGCAGCAGGTGCAGGCCGGCTACCACGTCACCGAGGTCAAGGCGGGTTCCTTCGTCACGCTCGATTGCGGCGGCAACCCCGATGCGTGGCGGGAAACGGTCTTGCAGGTCGAGGATATTCCAGGGGCCAAGGGCAGCGCGCCCATGAGTGTCGCCAAATTCCTGTCAATCTTGGGAAAGGTCGGTAGCAGGGTCCAACTCGACAGAGAGGCGCGTTTGACCTGGGAAGTGAGCCGCCCCGGTGATCCAATGCAGATCTATGACGTGGCCGGCATCAAGATCGAAAATGACCAGGCGATTGTGCTGTTCAGCCCACGCCCGGCGATCTGCAAGCCCAGGCATCGCACACAGCAGGCCGGAGCGCCTGCCTGTTGCGGGTAGGGACAAAAGGCAAGCCGAATCGTCCGGCGAGACTAAAGGTCATCCGCAACCTTATCTTCGGAACGCCAAACCGCCGTTCTCCTGTATTACTTCGCTGCTCTACTACTACGACCGAAACTTGTTGAATCGGCCCGTTTTGCCGTCCTTTTAGTCATCCCCATCCGGGGACCGCCTTCGCCCTCCTCCCCGGAAAGGGGACGAGATGGCAGGCCACAACCGGAAACAGGCAACCTACGAGCGCGGCGCGCGGATGCTCCGAACGGCGCTCGGGCCTGCCATCTCGAACCTCCTGCTCGACAAGTCCATCATCGAGGTGATGCTGAACCCGGATGGCCGCATCTGGGTGGACCGTCTCGCCGAGGGCCTGTCCGACACCGGCGAGCGGCTGACCCCGGAAGACGGCGAGCGCATCGTCCGGCTGGTCGCCCATCACGTCGGGGCCGAGGTGCATGCCCGCTCCCCGCGCGTCTCGGCCGAACTGCCGGAAACTGGCGAACGCTTCGAGGGCTTGCTTCCGCCCGTCGTTGCCGCGCCGACTTTCGCCATCCGCAAGCCAGCAGTCGCGGTCTTTTCGCTCGACGATTATGTCGCCGCCGGAATTATGTCCGACGCGCAGGCCGCCGCGCTCCGCCAAGCCGTCGCCGCTCGCGCCAATATCCTCGTGGCCGGCGGCACGTCGACCGGCAAAACGACCTTGACCAACGCGCTCTTGTCCGAGGTCGCCAAGACGCGGGATCGCGTCGTCATCATTGAAGACACCCGTGAGCTGCAATGCGCGGCCCCGAATCTCGTCGCCATGCGCACCAAGGACGGGGTGGCCTCGCTCTCCGATCTGGTGCGCTCCTCGCTGCGCCTGCGCCCCGACCGCATCCCGATCGGCGAGGTCCGAGGCGCCGAGGCGCTCGACCTCCTCAAAGCCTGGGGGACGGGACACCCCG
The DNA here is from genome assembly GCA_035326425.1 of Geminicoccus sp. Taxonomy (GTDB): domain Bacteria; phylum Pseudomonadota; class Alphaproteobacteria; order Geminicoccales; family Geminicoccaceae; genus CALKJU01. The sequence continues at coordinate 88,274 of DAOLFG010000006.1, forward strand.
GCGGCATCGGCACGATCCACGCCGGGTCCGGCATTGGTGCGCTGCGCCGCCTCGAACAATTGATTCAAGAGGCCGTCGTCACAGTCCCGCGCGCGATGATCGCCGAGACGATCGACCTCGTTGCCGTCCTCTCCGGCCGGGGCGTCGCCAGACGCCTCTCCGAGCTGGCCCGCGTCGAGGGCCTCGGCCCGGACGGCGACTACCGGCTCTCGCCCGCTTTTCCAGACCTCATCCCGACAAACCACTCAGGAGACACCGCATGATCCGTCGCGCCTTCCGCTTCCGCCGTTCCATCGCTACCGCCGCCGCCTTCACCTGGGCGGCGCTTCTGACCTCGCCGGCTCTCGCCTCGGGCTCCTCGATGCCCTGGGAAGCGCCGTTGCAGAAAATCCTCGAATCCGTCGAAGGCCCGGTCGCCAAGATCGTCGCCGTCATCATCATCATCGTCACCGGCCTGACGCTCGCCTTCGGCGACACCGGCGGCGGCTTTCGCAAATTGATCCAGATTGTTTTCGGGATTTCGATCGCATTTGCGGCCAGCTCCTTCTTCTTGAGCTTCTTCAGCTTCGGCGGCGGGGTCGTGATCTAAATGGCCGCCGTCCTCGAACAACTCGACGCGGTGCCGGGATTCACTGTCCCGGTTCATCGCGCGCTCAGCGAACCCATCCTGCTCGGCGGTGCGCCGCGTTCGGTGGCGATCCTCAACGGGACATTGGCGGGGGCCATCGGCCTCGGCCTTCAGCTCTGGCTCGCCGGCATCCTGATCTGGGCCGTCGGCCATCTCGCCGCCGTGTGGGCCGCCAAGCGCGATCCCCTCTTCGCCGAGGTGGTGCGCCGGCATCTGCGCGTCCCTGGCCATCTGTCGGTGTGAGGCGGCTGCGATGATGAACCTCGCCGAATATCGCCGCACCGCCACGCGCCTCGCCGATTTCCTGCCCTGGGTGGCGCTGGTCGGCGAAGGCGTGGTGCTGAACAAGGATGGCTCGTTCCAGCGCAGCGCCAGGTTTCGCGGGCCGGACCTCGACTCCGCCGTCGCCGCCGAGCTGGTCGGCGTCGCCCACAGGCTGAACGGCGCTTTCCGACGCCTCGGCTCCGGCTGGTGCATTTTCGTGGAAGCGCAGCGCACGGAAGCCGCGACCTATCCGAACGATGTCTTTCCCGATCCGGCGTCCGCTCTGGTCGACGCCGAGCGCAAGGCCGATTTCGAGGAAGAAGGCAGCCATTTCGTCTCGGACTATTATCTCACCTTCCTCTGGCTTCCTCCGGCCGAGGATGCCGCGCGCGCCGAAAGCTGGCTCTACGAGGGCCGCGAGACCACCGGCGTCAATCCCTGGGAGCTGGTGCGCAGCTTCGTGGACCGCACCGACCGCGTAATCGCCCTCTTGGAAGGGTTCATGCCCGAGTGCCGCTGGCTGACCGACGGCGAGACGCTGACCTACCTCCATTCGACCGTCTCGACCAAGCGCCAGCGCGTCCGTGTGCCGGAAACGCCGGTCTATCTGGACGCGCTCCTGGCCGATCAGCCGCTGACTGGCGGCCTCGAACCGCGCCTCGGTTCCGCACATCTGCGCATCCTCACCATCACCGGCTTTCCGAGCGCCACCACGCCGGGCCTGCTCGACGATCTCAATCGCCTGGCCTTCCCGTATCGCTGGTCGACGCGAGCGATCCTGATGGACAAGACCGACGCGGCCAGATTGCTGACCCGGATCAGGCGGCAATGGTTTGCGAAGCGGAAGTCGATCGCCGCGATCCTCAAAGAGATCGTCACCAACGAGCAATCGGCACTGGTCGACACCGACGCGGCCAACAAGGCAGCCGATGCCGACATGGCTCTACAGGAACTCGGCGCGGATATGGCCGGCATCGCCTATGTCACGGCAACCGTCACTGTCTGGGACGAGGATGCCCGCCGCGCCGACGAAAAGCTGCGGCTGGTCGAAAAGGTCATCCAGTCCCGCGACTTCACCGTCATGGTCGAGACGGTCAATTCCGTCGACGCATGGCTCGGCTCTCTGCCGGGCCATGCCTACGCAAATATTCGTCAGCCCCCAATCTCGACGCTCAACCTTGCCCATGCGGTCCCTTCGTCCGCCGTGTGGGCGGGGCCGGAACGGGACGATCACTTCGGCGCACCCCCGCTGCTCTATGGCAGGACCGAAGGATCGACCCCGTTCCGTGTCTCGCTTCATGTCGGCGACGTCGGCCATACGCTTGTCGTTGGCCCGACCGGCGCGGGCAAGAGCGTGCTGCTCGCCCTCATGGCCTTGCAGTTCCGCCGCTACCCGCGCAGTCAGATCTTCGCCTTCGACTTCGGTGGCTCCATCCGCGCCGCCACGCTGGCGATGGGCGGTGACTGGCATGATCTCGGCGGCCGGTTGACCGAAAGCGCCGAGGCTTCGGTCTCGTTACAGCCGCTTGCGCGTATCGAGCAGACGCAGGACCGCGCCTGGGCCGCCGACTGGATCGTCGCCATCCTGACTCGGGAAGGCATCACGATCACGCCGGAAGCCAAGGAGCACATCTGGACCGCGCTTTCCTCGCTCGCCTCCGCGCCGATCGAGGAACGCACCATCACCGGGCTTTCGGTGCTGCTCCAGTCCAACGATCTGAAGCTCGCCATCCAGCCCTATTGCGTCGGCGGTCCCTACGGCCGGCTGCTCGATGCGGAGGCGGAGAATCTCGGCGACGCATCCGTCGTCGCCTTTGAGACCGAGGGGCTGCTCGACACCAGCGCCGCGCCGGCGGTCCTCAGCTATCTCTTCCACCGGATCGCCGACCGGCTCGACGGCAGCCCGACCATGATCATCATCGACGAGGGCTGGCTGGCGCTCGGCGACCCCGCCTTCTCCAAGCAATTGGCCGAATGGCTGGTCACGCTGCGCAAGAAGAACGCATCCGTCATCTTCGCCACCCAATCGCTCGCGCAACTCGAAAAGAGCACGATCGCCCCGGCCATCATAGAGAGCTGCCCAACGCGGCTGCTCCTGCCGAACGATCGCGCGGTCGAGCCGCAGATCACCGCGATCTACAGGCGGTTCGGGCTGAATGACAGACAGATCGAAATTCTCGCTCGGGCGACCCCGAAGCGCGACTACTACTGCCAGTCGAGACAAGGCGACCGCCTCTTCGAGCTGGGCATGTCCGAGGTCGGCCTTGCCCTTTGCGCGGCTTCGGCCAAGTCCGACCAGGCGTTGATCGCCGACATCCTCGCCGAACATGGCCGGGACGGGTTCCTGGCCGCATGGCTCACGGCGCGCGGCGTCGAATGGGCCGCCGACCTCATTCCGAACCTCACCAACATCGCCGTCGCACCCGAGCCGCAAGCGCCGGCCCCGGCGCACACCCTCGACCTCACCGATTTCGTGCAACTCGATCCAGAGGAGATCATGCCATGACCCGACACCGCTTTCCCCGTATCGCCGGCGCCTCGCTGCTCGCGCTGACGCTCGCCGCGCCGCTGGCGCTTTCGCCGGTCTTCACGACGCCCGCCCATGCCTTGTTCGGCTTCGGGCGGATCGTCTACGACCCGACCAACCATGCCGAGAACCTCCTGACCGCCGCGCGGACCCTTGAGCAGATCAATCACCAGATCACCTCGCTTCAGAACGAAGCGCAGATGCTCATCAATCAGGCGAAGAACCTGGCGAGCCTGCCGTTCAGCTCGCTTCAGGCGCTCCAGCAGAACGTGCAGCGCACCCAACAGCTTCTCTCCCAGGCGCAGAACATCGCCTTCGACGTGCAGTCGATCGACCGCATGTTTCAGCAGGACTACGGCAAGCTCTCCCTTACGGCGACCGACAATCAGTTGATCGCCAATGCCCGCAGCCGGTGGGAAAACACCGTGGGGGGCTTGCAGGATGCGATGCGCGTTCAGGCCGGCGTGGTCGGCAATATCGACACCAACCGCTCCCAGATGTCGGAGCTGGTCGGCCAGAGCCAGGGCGCGTCCGGGGCGCTGCAAGCCACCCAGGCCGGCAACCAGCTTCTCGCCCTGCAAAGCCAGCAGCTCTCCGACCTCATCGCCGTGATCTCGGCCAACGGAAGGGCGGATGCCCTGTCGCAAGCCGAACGCGCCACGGCCGCCGAACAGGGCCGCATCCAGCGTCAACGCTTCCTGGCGCCGGGCTCGGGCTACCAGCCCGGCAATGCGCAGATGTTCAATCGCTGACGGCCTAAAAGGGAGACATCATGGATGGCAAGATGCTGGCCCGGCTTGCGGCCGTCATACTCGTCGCCGTGGCCATCACGGTGACGATCATCGAAATGAGCCGCGAGGACGATGCCGGGCCAGCGCCGGCCGCTCCAACGCTTCAGCCGCCGACCGACCCGCTCCGCATCGAGCAACGTCGTTGTCAGGAGTTGGGCGAAGCCGCCGCCAATGACGCCCCGTGCCTGCGCGTGTGGTCGCAGACCCGCGACCGCTTCCTCGGCCGCTCGCCCGCGCCGGAGACGCCCGCGGCCCGCGAAGGGCGGTGAACCATGGGCGGCACCGGCGTCATCGACAGCTTTCTCGGGACATTCACGACCTACATCGACTCCGGCTTCGGCCTGCTCGGAGGCGAAGTCACCTTCATTGCCACCACGTTGATCGTGATCGACGTCGTGCTGGCCGCGCTGTTCTGGGCATGGGCGCCCGACGAGGACATCATCGCGCGCCTAGTCAAGAAGACCATCTTCGTCGGGGCGTTCGCCTATCTGATTTCCAATTGGAACGCCTTGGCGAAAATCATTTTCGACAGTTTCGCCGGCCTTGGCCTGCTGGCTTCCGGAACGGGATTCACCACCGCCGATCTCCTGCGCCCCGGCCGCGTCGCCCAGACCGGCCTCGATGCCGGGCGGCCGCTGCTCGAATCCATCTCCGACCTGATGGGCTGGATCGCTGTCTTTGAGAACCTGGTCCAGATCCTTTGCCTGTTCTTCGCCTGGGCCTTGGTCATCCTCGCCTTCTTCATTTTGGCGGTCCAATTGTTTGTCACGTTGATCGAGTTCAAATTGTCGACCTTGGCGGGCTTCGTGCTCATCCCGTTCGGCCTCTGGGGCAAGTCGGCGTTCATGGCCGAACGTGTCCTCGGCAACGTCATCTCGTCGGGCATCAAGGTGCTCGTCCTGGCCGTCATCATCGGCATCGGCTCGACCCTGTTCGGCCAGTTCACCGCCGGATTCGGCGGCGCGACCCCGACGATCGACGACGCCATGGCCGTCGTGCTCGCCGCCCTTTCCCTTCTCGGCCTCGGCATCTTCGGGCCGGGGATTGCGACGGGCCTCGTTTCCGGCGGACCGCAGCTCAGCGCCGGCGCGGCGGTCGGGACCGGCCTCGCCGTCGGCGGCGCGGCGATCGCGGCCGGAGGCGTCACCATGCTGGCAGCGCGCGGTGGCGGGGCTGCCCTTTCGGGCGGCGCGGCGCTTGCACGCGGCGGCGCATCGGCCGCCGGCGCGGCGTCCTCGGCCTATACGCTCGCCGCCATGGGCGAGTCCGGCGCATCCGGTGTCGCCGCCGGTCTCGGCGGCGTCGCCCGCGCCGGTGGAGCCGCCGCCGTTTCCCCCTTGAAACGCGCCGTCTCCCGCGCCGCCGACAGCCTCAAATCCAGCCATACCGCAGGCATCAAGGGCGGCTTCGAGACGACCGGCGGCACCTCGACCATGGGAACGATCGGCGGCGCCGCCGCGCCAGCGCCGACAAGCTCTCCTTCCACCGATGGCCCGCCGGCCTGGGCGCAGCGCATGCGCGGCCAGGCCATGAGCCACGGCGTCAGGGCCGCCGCCCATGCAGTCCGCTCCGGTGACAGCCATGGCGGCGGCGCATCCATCAGCCTCTCCGAAAGCAACCGCTCATGAATATCTTCAAACGCCCGACAACCCACTACGGCAAGACGCCGGAACCCGTCACGCCCTACCAACGCGCGGCCCAGGTCTGGGACGAGCGCATCGGCTCGGCCCGCGTCCAGGCCCGCAACTGGCGCTACATGGCTTTCGGCTGCCTGATCCTTTCGGCCGGCTTCGCTTCGGCGCTGGTCTGGCAATCCGCGCGCGGCACCGTCGTTCCCTGGGTAGTCGAGATCGACCGCCACGGCGATGCCCGCACCGTCGAGTCGGCCGTGGCCGACTATCGGCCGACCGATCCGCAGATCGCCTGGCATCTCGCACGCTTCATCGAACAGGTGCGCGGCCTCCCGTCCGATCCCATCGTTTTGCGCCAAGCATGGCTTCGCGCCTACGACTTCACCACCGACCGGGGCGCGGTCGCGCTCAATGAGTTCGCGCGCTCGAACGATCCTTTCACGCGCGTCGGCCGCCAGCAGGTTTCGGTTGAGGTCTCCAGCGTGATCCGCGCCTCGCCGGACAGCTTCCGGGTCGCGTGGACCGAACAGCACTACGAGAACGGCCAGCTCTCCCGCACCGAACGCTGGACCGCGATCCTCACCATTGTCCTTCAGCAGCCGCGCACGGCCGAGCGCCTGCGCGCAAATCCCCTTGGAATCTTCGTCAACGCGATCTCGTGGTCGCGGGAGTTGAGTCAATGATCCGCAATCCCGTCAAAGCCGCACATCCGGCTTTCCGTAAACTCGTAGTGCCGGCTTTGCTGGCCACCACGATGCTCGCCGGCTGCGCCACCAACCACGCACCGTCCTTCAGCTACGATTCCGATGTGCCGCCGCTGCCTGTCGTGCGCGCCGCCGCGACCGACGACAAGCCCCGGCCGCTGCACACCCCTCCGGCCTGGTCGGTGGCGCGGGGCGGTACGGCCGCGACCACGCCGGAAGGCCGCGTCGTCAATGCGAACGCCGCCGCGCGCGTCGAGCCGCGGCGCGAAGGCTACTACAACGCGATCCAGATCTACCCGTGGTCGGAAGGCGCGCTGTTTCAGGTCTATGCCGCCGTGGGGCAGATCACGACGATCGCGCTCGAACCCGGCGAAAGTCTCACCGGCGCCGGGCCGATCGCGGCCGGCGACACGACGCGCTGGATCATCGGCGATACCGAAAGCGGCTCGGGAACCACGCGCCGCGTTCATGTGCTGGTCAAACCGACCCGCGCCGGCATCGCCACCAATCTCGTCATCACCACGGACAGGCGGACCTATCTGATCGAGTTGCGCGCCCGCGACGAGACATGGATGCCGGCCGTCGCGTGGGCCTATCCAGCGCCGCTTTCCTCGCAGCGCGTGACCGCGCCGGCCGTGCCGATCATCCCCGCCGAAGCCGCACGGAACTACCGCTACGGTCTTTCCGGCGACAACCCGCCCTGGAAGCCGATGACCGCCTTCGACGACGGCCGCCGCGTCTACATCGTGTTCCCGCGCGGGATCGTGCAAGGCGAGATGCCGCCCCTGTTCGTCATCGGTTCGAGCGGGGAAGCCGAAATCGTCAACAGCCGCATCTACCAGAATGTGCTCATCGTCGATCGCCTCTTCGGGGCGGCGGAGCTTCGCCTGGGCTCCGGCAGCAAGCAGCGGACCGTCAGGATCGTCCGGGTCCAGCCGGGCCAGACAGCGGCCGCGGCCTCCGGACAAACCACCGCCAAGGGAGGAGCGCCGTCATGAGCCGGGATGACGACCGAAAAGAGGAAGGCGTGGAGCTGGCGGGGGCGGGGAGTGACACGGCCGGCTCGATGCGGTTGCGCGCCGAGACGCCGCGCGTGACGCGCATCTCCCGCAAGGTGCTCATGGGCGCGGGCATGGTGGTCGGCATCGGTATCGGCGGCGCGCTGATCTACGCGCTTCAGGGCGTCGATCGCGGCGGCCAGCCGGAGGAGTTGGTCTCGACCGACCGTCGCCAGACCGCCGACGGCTTGCAGGGACTACCCGGCAGCTATGGCGACGTGCCGGTCCTCGGCCCGCCGCTGCCGGGCGATCTCGGCGGGCCGGTGCTCAAGGCGCGTGAGGAAGGTCAGCCGATCCCGGCAACCCCCATGCCGGTCCCGGCCGCCGATCCCGAGGAACAGCGCCGCCTCGCCGAGCTTGAGGCCGCCAGGACCAGCGAGTTGTTTTTCCAGATCAGGGCGGGTCAGACCGCCGCCTCGCCCTCGATCCCTTCCGTTCCCGGCCTGACCGGGCTGGCGGGCGCTGCAACGCAGGATCGCCACCTTGCCTTCCTCAATGCCGAGGTCGACCGCCGCACCGTCGCCGCAGATCGCGTCATGGCGCCGGCGTCGCCCTATATCCTTCAGGCCGGCGCGGTCATCCCGGCGGCGCTGATCACCGGCATCCGTTCGGATCTGCCGGGGCAGATCACCGCCCAGGTGACGCAGCATGTCTATGACAGCCCGACCGGCGCCCTCCTGCTCATCCCGCAAGGCAGTCGCCTTATCGGAGAATACGATGCTGGCGTGACCTTCGGGCAAAGGCGGGTGCTCCTCGTGTGGAACCGCCTCATTCTCCCCAACGGCCGCTCGATCGTTCTCGAGCGTCAGCGCGGCGCCGACGTCTCAGGCTATGCCGGTCTCGAAGACGGCGTCGACTACCATTGGTGGGATCTGATGAAGGCGGCGGGTTTGTCGACGCTGCTCGCCGTCGGCGCCGAGCTGGCCACCAGCGACGAGGACCGCCTGGTCCGCGCCATCCGCGACGGGGCGCAGGACACCGTGAACCAGGCCGGTCAGCAGATCGTGCAGCGCCAGCTGCAGGTCGCGCCGACCCTGACGATCCGCCCAGGATTTCCCGTCAGGGTCATCGTGGCGCGCGATCTGGTCCTCGAACCCTATGGAGCCCACTGATGGCCAATCTCAAACTCGGCCCGTTGCCGAAACTCGGCATCGTCCGCATGACGGTCCCGATGCCCGAGCCGCTCAAGGAGGAACTCGACCTCTACGCCGCCGAATACGGCCGCCTCTATGGCGAGGTCGATTCCGCCACGCTGATCCCGCACATGCTGGAAGCCTTCCTGCGATCCGACCGTGGCTGGCGCAGCCGGAAGGCGAAGCATGCCGGCAAGGTCGAATCCGCCCGCATCGACAAGTCGAATGCAGCCTCGACCGATCATTGATTGCGGCGGGCACGGCGGCACGCGGCCAGTTCTCGCGCGAAGCTCAGGAAGCGGCGCAGCGCCGGATTGTCGCTCGCTGGCGACCATACCGCGCTGAACGGCACAATGTCTTCGCGGGCCGTGAGCGGACAAAGGACCAGATCGGGATAAACCATGCTGGTCCAACCCTCCGAAACTAATGTGATGCCCTCGCCGATGGCGACCATGTGCATCAGGGTCTCCTCGGTGACATGATGATAGGTCACATCTGGATAGCTGCTGTAGTCGGCAACCCGACGCACGATATAGTCATGCACTTCCGGTCCCGGTTCCAAAGCCGAGACGATGAAATGTTCCTCTCGGAGCTGCGGCCAGTCGAGCGAATTGCTTGCAGCGAGGGGATGCCGGACGGCAATCGCCACATGAACCCGCTCATGCCAAAATTCCTCGACCTCACAGCCTGCCAGCGGCGCATTGCCGGTGAAGAAGGCGACATCGAGCTGGCGCGAGCGGATCGCACGTAGATGGTCCCGCCGGCCGCCATCCAGAATAACGAGCGCGACACCCGGATAGCGTTGCCGATAGGAAGAGATCAGTTCGCGCAGGAAGCCGCCTGCCAGCGTCGTGATGATGCCGACCCTAACGGTGCCTTCCTCGACCCGGCCGGCCGCACCCGCTCGCTGGAGGATGGCTTCGGCCATCTGGAGAACGGGGACGATATCGTCGAGAAATCGCCTCCCGCCATCGGTTAGGCGTACCCCGGATGGGGTGCGCTCGAACAAAGAGATACCAATCGCGTCCTCGAAATTGCGAACTCGTCGGCTGACGCTCGAAACCTTCATACCGAGAGCGTCGGCAGCGGCCGAAAAACTCGTCTGCTCGGACGCCGCCAGCACATAGCGCAGCGGTCGCATATCGAATGGAAGTCCTTTCGCCGGCCAGCGTACGGGGCGTTCGATCAAAGGCGCATCCACAATGGTCGAGCCAATATTGCGACTAGGCCGGCTTTCTGTAGTTGATGGTTCCTGTCCGCGTTTCAAAAGATGTCCCCGAACCACAGATAACTAGTGAGCGTAACCATGATCATGGGAAGGATCGAATATCGATCCAACCGTTTTGGACTGAAGCGTGCTTTCGGCACCACGCAGTAAAAATAGCGCATTCAGGCGCTCGCGCTCGGCAAGCTGCGTTCCGGCTTTCGGGCCGAGGACCATCAGAGCCGTAGCCCAAGCATCGGCTTCTGCGCAGGTTCGCGCGATGACGGTGACGGAAGCCGGCGGTTCAGGCAGGGGCGCCCCGCGGCGCGGGTTCATCGTATGCGACAACCGTCGACCTCCGGCCATGAGCCAATGCCGGTAGTCGCCGGAGGTTGCGACTGCTGCGTCCTGCAAGGCAAGGATCGAATGCGGAGCGCGGCGGTCGGGATCGGGCGCCTCGACGGCGACCACCCACGGCTCGCCGCCGGGATGCAGGCCGAACGTGCGCATCTCGCCGTCAATCCCGACCAGACCTGAAGCGATGCCGAAGCCGTGCAGCACCGCGGCCAGCCGGTCCACACCGTAACCCTTGGCGATGCCATTGAGGTCGAGGTCCACAGGCGCCAATCTTCGCACCCTTCCGCCATCGACATCCAGGTCCACGATCTCATGCGCGGGCGGATGCTGCATTTCGAGCACCTTTCGAATCCGGGCCTCGTCGACCGCCTCCGGACCGAACCCCCATGCACGCACGGCCGTACCGACGCCGACATCGAACGCTCCGCCCGAGGCCCGGCCGATATCGAAGGCGAGTCCCAGCACCTCCACCAGGCAGGGCGGAACGCTTACCCATGTACCGGCACGGCCAGCATTCAAGCGCATGAGATCGCTGTTCGGATTCCAGGTCGACATTTGCGTGTCGACTTCATTCACGGCGGCTTGCAGCGCCTGCCGGACCGCTTCCGAGTCAAGGCCATCCGGCGCATAGAACGACGCCGACCAGCGTGTGCCCATCGTCGGTCCGTTCATTGAGAGCCGGTTCTGTTTAGTAGACGTCTTCAACATAGCGTCCCTGCGCCTTCAGCAAGCTCGGCGTCAGCCCCATCGGGGCAAGAATGTCGCCGAGCGCGGTGGAAACACCGGCCGCCATATCCCGGCCGCCGCAGACCATGATCCGAGCGCCTTCGCGCACGAGACGCACGATCTCTGTCGCCTCATGGCGCAGACCATCCTGGACGTAACGAGGGTTTCGCCCGCGCGAGCAGGCCGGCACGATCCGCCGGAGGCGCCCTTCTGCCTGCCAGTTCGCAAAATCCTCGCGATAGAGAAAATCGCTGTCGGGATGGCGCATGCCGAAAAACAGATAAACCGGCCGGCATCGCGTATTGGTGCGCACGAACCCTGCAAGAGGACCGATCCCCGTTCCGGCTCCGATCAGGATCAGCGGCCTGCGCGTGGTTCCGGCATGGAAGCCGGGATTGCGCCGAACGAAGCCCCTGATCCGATCGCCGGGCCTCAGTTCGAAGAGTTGACCCGAGCACAAGCCGGCCGGATGCTTCTTCACGACGATCTCGACAAAGCCGTCGCGGCGGCCCGAAGCCAGCGAATAGAACCTGGGAACGGCCGAACCTTCGGGCAGGATGCCAAGCAGATCGCCGGCGACAAAATTGCCGGGCGCGCGGCCGACAAGCTGCTGCCAGAGCGCAGCCTGTGGCAGGGCAAATCGCAGGATGACCGTGGGAGCCTGCACCTCGGCGCCATAGTCGCGGCGCGAGACGAGCGTCAGATCGATAGAGGCGGGTAGTGCCGGCTGATGGACGATATCGAGGTCGAGACCTGTCGCCGCGCCCAATGAGCGGCCCCAACGGGCGAAATCCTGTGGTGACTGCCGATCCACCGTGTCGAAGGGAATGAGCGTCTCCCAGCCTTTACGCTCCGCGGTTTCGGTAACGGCTCGCGCATAGGCGCAATAGCCGGGAAAGCTGCGGTCACCGAAGCCAAGCACGGCCATGGGGATCGCCGGAGCGGCGGCAAGAGCGTTCATACGTTCGAGGAACCCTTTAGCGGAGGCGGGGGCATCGCCATCGCCATAGGTGGCAGCAAGGATAAGGATACGCCTGGCCCGCCCGTAGCGCGCAGGATCGAAGGCGGACATCGGGGCAGCGTGGACAGTCTGGCCTGCCCTGGAGAGCACCGCATGAAGCGTTGCCGCAAATCCCCAAGTGGTGCCGCTCTCGCTGCCAACCAGCAGGATCGTCTCGGCACGGCGGGCAGGAACATTGCCGCGAATGCGAGGGCGCCCACGCCACCCGGTAAACCACAGGACGAAGCCCGTCACAGTCATGACCGGAACGCCGAGCGCCATCAGTCCGAGAACCAGCCCCAATGTGGCCGCTCCTTGCCCGGTGTGCAGCATATAGATCGTTTCCGAGGCTCGCTGCCATCCGGTAAGATCGGTCCAGGCTAGGAGCTTACCATCGCCCTGATCGATGTAGCCGGTTCCTCGATCGGTTTTCAGCGTGAAGACATCGCTCGCATCATCTGGCGTGGGAAACGACAAGCTGCGCAGTTCGGCGACGGGTATGGCCCGAAGGGCGGCCATGTCTGCGACAGCCATGCCCGTTCGACCGCTCGCATCCGTCTGCGCAATCAGGGATGCAGCTTCATCCGGCAAAAGATCGAAGGTCGAGGCCGTCATCCACAAGGCCGTGGCTGAGGACAGCAACAATCCAGCGACTGCCAGCCGTGCGATCTCGACATGCAGCCTTCCGGAAAGCGGGCCGCGCATCGGCGAGAACCAGCGCTGCCAACCTCCGGCCCGGCGTGCGACAAGCACCACTCCGGAAATCGCCAGCACCATCATTGCGGCCGCACCTGCGGCTGTCACCATGCGGCCCCCATCTCCAAGAAACAGCGACCGATGCAGGTTCGTCAGCCAGCGTTCGACCGGATTCGGATCGGCAGATGCGATGCTTTGCCCTGTCGCAGGATCGATCACCGCCGCCTGTGCGGCGCCGTTCTCGAACCAATAGGCAGTAATCCGGCCCGATGGCGCTCGCCGGATCTGCTCCAGTTCGGGATGGGCGGCCTGGATGCGCCCCGCCACATTGGCGACGGACACCGCCGCCGTGGCCTGGGGCGAAGACAGGCGCTCGACGGCCGGGAAAATCGAGAGGGCCGCGCCGCTAAGGCTGAGCACCAGAAGCAGAAGCCCGGCGATGAGCCCCGGCCAGCGGTGAATGAGACGAGACATACCGTTCACCGCCTAGCGGGAATAGGCGAGCGAGGCGACATAGAGCCGGCCACGCGCGGGCGTCCCTGCGCCGTCACTCGTCAGCGGAATCGCTACGTCGTTCGGGCTGTCGCGCATGTCTTCCACGGCGGCATCGACATGCAGCGTATAGCCCGCGTCGAATAGCGCATCGGTCAGGTCGAGCGAAATTTCCAGTGTGCGCCCAGCACCAACGCTGGCGCCGGTGATGCCATCAATCCCGGAGGGATTGCCGCCCGTCGCACGATACCAACTCGACAGGTGCTCGTAATATTTCGACTTGCCCCCGGCGATCCAGACCGTGCCTGCGTACTTGCCCTGTGGATCGGTGACATAGAAGGCGAGATAGGCCCCGTCCCCGCCATACTGGTTCAATGTGGTCGTCACCGTGACGGGACGGGCCATCGCGAGGCCGGGAAGGGTCAGCGCCGTCGTCAGCGCCAGTGCCGCAAAAATGGATTTCATGCCGATCTGCCTTTTCCAGAGAAGCGGATCGCGGAAACCAATTGGTTCGAGATCCGACGCCCCACTCTGGCAAGGCCACCTGAGCATCACCTGACAGCAAAAATATTTTTGCTTCAGTGTTTCGTCAGGAAGCGATGAAATATCAGACGCCGTAGAAAGAACAAAACCGCGGACCGGTGATCAGGTCAGCAATCGTGTTCCTGGTGAACGCCGTGCTTGATGTTTGTCGCGGACGCAAGACCTGAATGTGACGCCGCGGCGCACCATCATCCAACTTGCCATCCGGTAAGCTTGCCTCGCCAGACGACGTCTTCGCGGTTGTCGATGATCCAGGCAACCTCCGCCTGGAAAGGAAGCCATCGGCCTTCGTGCTGTCGATAGTCGAAAAAGCGCCCATGCCATGGTCGTTCGACAAATCGACCGTCTTCGTATCGGGGCCGGTCGGGTGCAAAGATGGCGCCGATCCGGCGCTGATCGTCGAATAACAAATCAACTGCCGCCTGAATGGCGCCTTCGCTGTAGCGCACCGCAAGCCCGCGATCATCGATGACATCCCAGTCGAGCGTATGGTTGTGAAGAAGAGCGTCAGGCGCCCATGCCAATTCTGCCAGGTAGCGCATGATCTCGCCCTTGGTTGCACTGGCATTGGTCTGGCCGTGGGCAAGCGGAACAAGGCCGAGCGCCGTTACATCAAGTGTCGGAGTTCCATCCGAGAAAGCGTCCGTAATCCTGATCAAGCCAAAGGGGCCGGTCCTGGCTTGCCAGCGGAATTCGCATTGGCTTAGCCGGATTGTTTGCCTGGCGGAGAACGACCGGAATGCCTGATGGGCTCCGGACCGCATCGAGCCCGTTTGCGTCAGCCGAACCGTTTCGCCCGCAAGCTCTTCTCGAGCGCCCAGACGCTTGGCAAGATCCCCGACGACCGTAGGCAATGGCAGCGGGGACCCTGGCGGCTTGTCTATCGCGGGCTTCAATCGGAAACACTCAACGCAGGGACATGCGCCGCAGCGTGCCGTCACGCAGGACGAACTGGTGCCAGATGGCCATCAGGGCGTGCAGCCCGGCGAGGATGAGGATGATGGTTCCGGCATTCTCGTGCAATTCGGCGATCAGGCCGGGTCGCCCCTGAACAGGCGCGGTGAGCGCAGGAAGCTGCAAGCCGAAGAACGATACTGGGACACCCATGCGTGAAGCGGCGTACCAGCCAGTGATCGGCAGCGCGATCAGGAACAGGTAGAGCACCGCGTGCCCGGCCTTCGCGGCAGCCGCGAGCCAACCTTGCGCATCGGCTTCGGGCGTGCGGCCGGCCACCCGCAGGACTAGCCGGGGCAGCATCAGAGCGAGCACCGCAAGCCCGAGCGAAAAATGCAGCAGGGGCGGGTTCTCAGCAATCTTGCGACCGCCCTCGGCCGTGAACCAGGCGCCGAGCACCAGAAGGGCGGTGAGCCAGTGGATGACGATCATGCTCGCCGAATAGTGATGCGACTTGTCGGTCATATTTAGGTCTCCTTGAGATGCGCCGGAGCGAAAGTGCGACGTCTTATTTCACGACAGCCTTTGGCCGCGTATTCGTCCCGAGCAGGCCGTCTGCAGACGTCTCGCCGGCGGTTTCCGGCCCGATGCCCTGCGTCCGTTGGCGCTTTGCTTCGTGATGGTCGTCATCCCGATCTTTGTAGCGCAGCTTGACGATTTCGAGCGTTGCAGGGTCGATCTTGGCTTTGAAGGGGCGACCTCCTTCATCGGTTCCGCGGATTTCGTAGCAGCCGTCGTCGATCTTGATCCGGGTAACGGTCCAGCCTCGCCCAGCCGCCATCGTCTGCACCGCCTCGCGCGGCTGCCACCTCTCCATCGGAACGTGGCAATCGTCGTCCGCCCTTGCGGTTCCTAACCCGGCCAACGTCAGAACGAGGATTGCCGCCGCCATCTGCTTCATCATCTGATTGTTCCCGATCAACGCGATATAGCCACAACTATGGCAGGTTATGCTGACGAATCGCTGAAGCAGCGGCTGATACCCCTTCAGCAAACCGACAGGTTCAAACCGTAGAAAAACAGCAGAAAGGGGAACCGATCCCAAGATGAGAGTCTTGCTCGTTGAAGACGATGCGATCCTCGGCAAGGCCGTTCGCGATCACATCGCCGCCAGCCATTCCGTCGATTGGGTGATCCGGCTCGACGCCGCGCGCGAGCATCTCGACAGCGCGGCCTACGACCTCATCCTGCTGGATCTGATGCTTCCCGACGGGCTGGGTGTCGGCTTCCTGCGAAAACTGCGTGCCGCAGGAAGTGTGACCCCAGTCATCATCCTGACGGCGCTTGACCAGATTTCCGACCGCATCGAAGGACTCGACGCCGGCGCCGACGATTACATGATCAAGCCCTTCGATCTTTCGGAGTTATCGTCGCGTTTGAACGCCGTAGCGCGGCGCTACAGCGGCAATCCCAATCCCCTCATCGAGATCGGCGACCTGTGCGTCGATCTTGCCGCCAAAACCGTGAAGCGCGGCGGGCGCTCCGTCGAACTGACCGGACGGGAATGGGCGCTGTTCGAGACCTTCCTGCAACGGCCGGGCGTCGCGCTGACCAAGGCCCAGCTCGAGGACCGGCTCTATGCGTTCGGTGCCGAAGTGGAGAGCAACACGATCGAGGTCCATGTCAGCCGGCTGCGCAAGAAGCTAGGGCATGCCGTCATCGATACGGTTCGCGGCATCGGTTATCGTCTCGGAAGCGCGCGATGAAGCGCCCGAAAAGCCTGCAATGGCGGCTTTCGCTGTGGCTCGGCCTTGGCATAACGGTGCTTTGGGCGGTCGCCGCCGTGGTTACGGTTTACAGGCTGCACAACGAGATGAACGAAGTCTTCGACAGCGCGCTCGAGGAGACCGCGCAACGGATTCTGCCGCTTGCGGCGCTCGAAATCCTCGGGCGCGATGCCGACGATTCGGAGCAGCGCGTGGCGACGCTGCGTCAGCATGACGAATACTTCACCTATATCGTGCGTGACGAAGCGGGCAAGGTTCTGCTCAGCTCGCACAATGCGGATCTGGCGGTTTTCCCGCCATTCTCGGGAATGGGCTTCACCGATACGCAAACCCATCGGCTCTATTCCGACGCCGCGCTGCAAGGCAGCCTTACGATCACCGTCGCCGAACCGCTTTCACATCGGCGAATGGCGGCAGAACACGCCTCACTGGATCTCGCCCTGCCACTCGGCATTATCGTTCCCCTCAGCCTCCTCGGTGTCTGGCTCATCGTTCGGCTGTCGATGGCCCCTGTCCGGACTTTCCGATCACAGATCGAGGCGCGTGGCGGCGGCGATCTTGCTCCGGTCAAAGCTGACAACCTGCCTTCCGAGATCGAACCTGTTGCCTATTCGGTGAACCTGCTTCTTGAACGTCTGAAACGGACATTGCAGGCGGAGCGTACACTGGCGGCGAAATCCGCCCATGAACTACGAACTCCAGTCGCGGCTGCGCTGGCGCAAGCGCAAAGGATGATCATCGAGGCTCCCGATGACACGACTCTCGAACATGCTCGCGACATGGAAACCGCCCTGCGGCGTCTTTCCCGACTGACCGAAAAGCTGATGCAGCTTGCAAGGGCCGAGGGCGGCCGCCTTCTGGCGGAGAAGCCTGTCGACATCGCGGTCATCCTGCGTATGGTCGTCGGCGAGTTCGGCGAACACACCCATAGCGTCGGTCGGGTCGAACTGACGCTTCCCGACAATCCGGTATTCGCCAATATCGATCCGGACGCCTTCGCCGTTCTGGCGCGCAACCTGCTCGAAAACGCCCTGAAGCATGGCGATCTGAAGGAGCCCGTCAACGTCACGCTATCGGCTGAGGGCATCCTGCAAGTCACAAATGCTGGTCCGGCCGTGCCGGCGGAGACGCTTGCCCGACTGTCCGAGCCTTTCGAACGGGGCCAGTCCGAGGCGGACGGCGCGGGTCTCGGCCTGGCCATCGCCAAGACGATCGCCGCTGGTACGGGCGGCAGGCTTGATCTGATCTCGCCGATAGAGGGGCGGCAGGACGGCTTTGCGGCCGTATTTTTCTCCGGCAAGCAGTAGCGCAACCAGCAGCCTGCTCCCGTTAGCCCAGATACGGCGAAGGCACGCACGCCTCAGAATGAATGCCTTTGCCGACCGTCTGGACGCGTCTCGACTACGCGTGGCCCTATTTCTCCTTCCGTGGCGCACCCCCATCGTCACCGAAGCGTTTGACCTTTCCATCAACTACCTCCAGGGTCGCCGGGTCGACTTTGACCTTGAGGATGTTGCCACTGGCATCGGTCACCCGAAGCTCGTAACAGCCGTCGTCGATCTTCATCCTGTCGATGGTCCATTCGAAGTCGCTTGCAAGCTTCGCCAGCGCTTCGAACGATTGCCTCTTTTCGAACGGTACATCGCACGCCTCACCGGCAAGAGCGGCGCCGGCCGGCAGCATCGCCAGCAGTGCAAGCATCGTGAGAGACTTTTTCATGGTTCTGACTCCTCAGTTGCCATCATCTACGCGTGCAATCATGCAACGTCTTGCTGATGGGCTCCTGAAGAACGATAATAATTCCTGTCAGCTTTCCGTCAGTCAGGATGCACGGCAGCCGCCACAGACGACAGGCTGAAGTCGATCACTCTTGCAGAGAAAAGGAGCGGCAATGCCGAAGCGGCATAGGCTGCCGCTATTTCCGCAGAACGCGATGTTTCATGCCGGCCTGTCGGCCGTTGATGTTTTCGGTGGAAGCGCGGATAGGCTTGGGCGCACCGCACCCCGATGAGCGGAAATTGCCTCGTCCGCGTTCCGCCGGATACGGTCCGAGAGAAGGCGCAGGCCATTGAGGACGACCAACACGGTCCCTCCTTCATGTCCGACCACCGCCAGCGGCAGCGGCAGGTCGAAGAACAGCCCGCTCGTGACGAGCACCAGCATGGCGCCAATCGCGACGGTGAGGTTCTGCCGGATGATAGCGGCAGTCCTCCGCGCCAGCCGGTGCGCATCTGCCAGCTTCTTCATGTCTTCCGACAGCAGGGCCACATCGGCCGCCTGAAGGGCGACATCCGAACCGGCCGCACCCATGGCGATGCCGACATCGGCACGGGCAAGGGCCGCCGCATCGTTCACGCCGTCGCCGACAAATGCGACCTTGCCACGCTCCGCCAACTCAGCGACGCGGCGCACCTTGTCCTGCGGCAGCATCTCGGCGTGGATCTCGTCCGGGTCGAGGCCGAGTTCCGCACCGATGCGCAGGGCCACCGGGCGACGGTCGCCGGTCATCATGAAGATGCGGCGCACGCCGCCGGCGCGCAAGGCGGCGAGCGCCGGAGCGGAACTCGCCCTCGCCTCGTCCGCCACGCTGACGGCGCCCAGAACGGTCGATCCTCGCCCCAGATAAACGACAGTCTGAGCGTTCTCCTCAAGTTCGCGGAATTCGGCGCGATCGGTAGACGCATCCATTTCCTTGGCCAGATAAGAGTTTCCAGCCCAGACCGGGCCAGTCCCGTCCCGCCCGACGATTCCAGCACTGGGACGGGAGCTGACATCCATGACTTGCGCCGGTTCGATCCCGTGTATGACCGCCTCGCGGCGGATCGCTGCGGCGATGTGATGCTCGGAATGGGCTTCGAGCCCGGCCAATAGGGACAGGAAGCGCCGATCCTCACCGTTCAGCGCAATGATCCGCGTCACCTCCGCACGGCCGTTGGTCAGCGTGCCTGTCTTGTCGAAGGCGAAGGTATCCACGGCTGCCAGCATTTCGAGCGCGCCGCCGCCCTTGAACAGAACGCCGCCCCGCGCCGCAGCCGAGAGCGCCGACAGGATCGCCGCCGGCACCGATATGACGATCGCACAGGGGCTGGCCGCGACCAGCAGCGTAGCTGCCTTGTAAAGCGCCGGCTCCCAATCTCGTCCGAGCCAGTAAAAGACGACAAAGGCGAGAACAGCGCCGAGCAGGACCGCGACGGTATAGCGTTGTCCGAACCACGCGCTGAAACGCTCGGATGGCGCTTTCGCCTCCTGGGCCTCGGTGACCAGCCGGATCATGCGCGCGATCGTACTGTCGCCGATCGTTCTCGCTATCGTTACTTCCAGAATGCCGTCGAGATTGACGGTGGCTTCGAACACCTGCTGGCCCGGCTCCTTGGAGACGGGCATGGATTCGCCGGTGATGTTGGCCTCGTCGATGCCGCCGCGCCCTTGCAGGATCACACCGTCGGCAGGCACGCGCGCGCCCGGCCGCAGGATCACGACGTCACCAACGGCAAGCTCCGCTGCGGGAACCTCGGTGATCGCACCGTCCGCGTTCTTCCGAAACGCCGTCTCCGGACGGAGCGCCATCAAGGCTTCGACCGCGCGGCGCGCACGCCCGAGCGCCAGATGTTCGAGCGTCGTCGACACGCTGAACAGCGTCAGCAGCACGGCACCTTCGAACGGCGCGCCGACAATCGCCGCAGCGATCGCAGCGACCACCATCAGGAGGTCGATGTCGAGGATATGCTGCCGCCACAGCGCCGATAGAGCCGTCCACGAAGCGGGAAGCCCGCCAGCACCGTAGGCGAGCGCCAGTCCCGGCCACCGCAGGACACCAAGTCCCTCGGCCGGCGGCCAGGTCCCGACCGTCGCCAGGATCATGCCCAACACCGTCAGGAACGACATCAGCATCGGGATATCGAACGACAGGCGCCTCATGATCAGACCGCCCGGCCGATAAGGGCGCCGATGGCCGCTGTCGACGCCATGGCCACCGCGCCCCAGAAGACGACCCGAACAGTCGGTTTCCAGACGCTGGCGCCGCCCGCGCTCGCGCCAACCGCCCCGAGCGCGGCAAGCCCGAAGAGACAGGCGATGGACACGGCCCATACGACCGCTCCCGCCGGCGCGAGCAGCGCCACGACTAGCGGCAGCGCCGCGCCCACGGAAAAGGTCGCCGCGGATGCAAAGGCCGCCTGGACGGGCTTGGCCATCACATGGCTCGACAGTCCGAGTTCGTCGCGCGCATGCGCCTCGAATGCGTCCTTCGCCATCATTTGTCTGGCCACCTCGAGGGCGAGATCCGGTGCGACACCGCGCTGCTCGTAGATCGCAGCGAGTTCGGCCAGTTCCTCCCTCGGCTGCGTCGCCAGTTCGCGGCGCTCGCGCGCCATGTCGGCTTCTTCCGTGTCGGCCTGTGAGCTGACCGAGACATATTCGCCGGCCGCCATCGACATGGCTCCGGCCACCAGCCCGGCAACGCCCGCCACGAGGACCTCATGAGGGCCGGCGGTCGCGGCCGCCACGCCGACGATGAGGCTCGACGTCGAGATCAACCCGTCATTGGCCCCAAGCACCGCTGCCCGAAGCCAACCGATGCGTTCGATGAGATGATTCTCTTTGTGCACAGTGCGCATAGAATTTGTTCCAGAGTGCGATCGGTCGGCTCCGAGGCGCCGCCCATTCCACGGACGCTTGTGAAAGCGCAGCCGATCGATCGTTCGACGTTAATGTTAGAATTATTCTAAATATGTGGCATGGGCATTGAGGCAGGTCAATAAGTTAGAATTATTCTAATCTGTAAGACATCATTCATTGAGCGCGCTGGTGTTCAAAACGCCCGCTCGTCATATCGACGGGCGCCAATTCCGGAAGATCTGGCACGCCGAGGCCGTTATAGGGGGAACCACCTGCCGGGTGCGGCCACCGCAAGGTCGAGAACAGTGATGACTGAGCAGACCAGCGACAGGTCGATCGGCAAAACGCGTCATTTTAGGCTCCTGGCTGCTGCGGTCACGGCCTCGGCCGCCGACGCTGGCTGGGTAGGGAAATCGTCAGGCGGCTTTTTTGCACCGCAGCGCAAGTGTCGCGATGACGATCCAGACGCCGGTGCGCAGGACCATCGCGCCCATGGTGCGCGCCTCCCATGCGCCGCCGGAGCCGACATGCCACAGGAAGGCGGCGAAGACCGCCGCCGTTGTCACTGCGATGGCGAGCGACAGCATCGGCGCCCAGTTCATGCCGCGCCACAGGCCGATCCCGGCGAGGACATAGGCGAACCCAGCGACGAAGTTGAACCACAGCACGAACGGCACTACCGCGCCCATGTCGACGCCGCCGAACAGCGCCCTGCCGCCCGAAACGACGGTCAGCAGGCCGAAGATCGCCGCGACGGCGGCGGCGATGGTAAGGGCGCGGGATCGTCTTGTGGGCATGGAGCGGCTCCGGGTCAGGCGTCGGCGAGGCGGCCGTCGCGCAGGTGGATCAGGCGGTCGAAACGGTCGAAGATCTTCTCGTCGTGGGTTACGGTGACGATGCAGGCTTCTTGCTCGACGGCGAGCTTGCGCATGAGGTCCATCACCAGCCCGGCCCGAGCGCCGTCGAGGGCTGCGGTCGGTTCGTCGGCAAGGATGATGCGGGGGCGGTTGGCGAGCGCGCGGGCGATGGCCACGCGCTGCGCCTCACCGCCCGATAGCAGCGCGGGCTTGACCTTTGCGCGGTGGCCGACTTCGAGGTAGTCCAGCAATTCGCGCGCCCGCGACCGGCCTTCCTCGGCGGGCAGGCCGGCAAGGTCGAGCACCACCGCGACGTTCTCCTCGGCGGTCAGGAAGGGCAGCAGGTTGTGCGCCTGGAAGATGAAGCCGATCTTGTCGAGCCTGAGACGTCTCAGGTCGCGGCGCAGCCATCTGCCGTCGAACACCGGCTCGCCGTCGAGCACCACCCGTCCCGCCGACGGGGCGAGGATGCAGCCTATGATGTTGAGCAGCGTCGTCTTGCCCGAACCGGACGGCCCGAGCAGCGCGATCACCTCGCCGGCCAGCACCGTGAGGTCGACCGCGCGCAAGGCGTCGACGCGGGTCTCGCCCTCGCCGAAATGCTTGGCCACGCCGGAAACCTCGATAAGGGTGTCGCCGAGCGCCATCTCAGCTCCCGAGCGCGGTGGCGGGGTCGACCTTCATTGCCGCCCGCACGCCGAGCGCGGAGGACAAAAGGCAGACGGCGGCGATGATGCCGGCCAGCACCATGACGTTGAACGGTTCCAGCACCACGCGGCGCGGAAAGTAGTCCTTCACCGTCAGGATCAGCATCAGCCCGATCCCCCAGCCCGAGGCGCCGAGGATCAGCGCCTGCTGCACGATCAGCGCAACGATGGTGCGGTCGGGCGCGCCGATCAGCTTCAGCGTGGCGATCTGCTTCAGCTTCTCCATCGTCATCGTGTAGATGATGAGCGCGATCACCACGGCGCTGACGGATAAGAGGATGCCGAGGAACAGCCCGATCTGGCGGCGCGCCTTGTCCACTACCGACACAAGCAGCAATTCCTCCTGTTCGGCCTGGGTCATGGCGGCGAGGTGCTTCCACTGGCGCACGGTGGCGGTCAACAGATCGACATCGGCGCCGGGCGCCATGCGGGCGATGACGGCCGCCACCGATGCGGACTTGACGGAAACCGCCCCGCGCGCCGCCTGCACCCGCTGGGCGGCCGGGTCGAGTTCGGTCTGGAGCGCCATCGCGTCGGCGAGCGTCACGTAGACCGCCGGGTCGCCGCCTGAGTTCATCGCCCCCTCGACCAGTCCGACCACGGTGAAGCGGTCGCGGCCGAGCCGGATCGTCTCGCCGGGCAGAAGGCCGGTCTTGCGGTCTGCGACCAGCTCGAAATGGCCGGCGCCGATACCGCGCCCCTCGGCGATCGCCTGCGGTCCGCCGGGCCGGCCCAACTCGTAGCCGACGACGTAGAGCCTGAGCGTGCGCCCGGCATGGGAAGCCTCGACATTCTGGTAGTTGACCGCGCCCGCTTCGGCGACGCCCGGCATCCGCGCGACCGCGTCGCGCGTATCGGCGGGAATGCTGGAAGCTTCCGCGAACGGACCCTTGGTGCCTGCCTCCACCACCCAGACATCGGCCGCCGGCGCCTTCACCGCCGCCAGCGCATCCGAAACAAGGCCATTGTAGATGCCGATCATCGCCAGCACGACCGTCATCAGAAGCCCCAGCCCGAGACAGGTGAGGACGAAGCGGAACAGACCGTGGCGGATGTCCTTGAGCGCAAGGTTCATGGCGCATCCTCGGGGCGGGCACGTCTGCCCTCGGCCACGCCCTTCGGCGGTCGGGCGACGATCGCGGCCCCTTCGGGCAAGCCGCCCGCAACTTCGACGCGGCCGCGATCGTCGTGAGCGCCGAAGGTCAGTTGCACCCGCACGAGGCGGCCGTTCTGCACCGTCCACACCGTGCCGCGATGGCCGTCGAAGCCGGTGATCGCCACCTCGGGAACCATAAGCGCGCTTTCCCGGCTGCCGGTAGTGATACGCACCTCGGCCTGTTCGCCGAGAAACATCTCGGCGGGACAGTCGGTGCAGGTCAGCCAGACGCGGCGTTCCTCGTTCACACGATCGCTTTCGATGCCGATGCGCGTGATGGCGCCGTGGAACTGCGCCTGCGGGTGAGACCGCAGCCGGATCGTGCCCGGCTGGCCAAGGGCAAGCTGGCCGGCGCGCTCCTCGTCGACATAGGCTTGAATCCAGACGGTGGCCGGGTCGATCAGCGTGAAGATCGGATCGCCCGCCTTCACCACCGTACCCGGCTCCGCGTGGCGGGCGACGACCAGCGCATCATAGGGCGCGACCAGCCGGTGATGGGCGAGAAGGGCTTCCTCCTGTCGCAGGGCCGCCGCCGCGTCCAGGCCCTGCGCCCGGATCACCGCCAGATCGGCTTCCGCTACCGCCAGATCGGCGCGCGCCACGTCCTCATCGCGTTGGGCTTCCTCGGCGCGCTGGGCCGAAGCGACGTCGCGCTGCACCAGCCCCTGCTGACGACGGTTCGCCGTCTCGCGCTCGGCGAGCACCGCGCGGGCGCGCACGACTGCGGCATCGGCCTTGGCGAGATTGGCCTTATTGGCCGCCACTGCTGCATGGGCGCGCGCCACCCGCGCCTCCTGCTCGGCAGAGTGAAGGACGGCCAGCTCCTGTCCCCGGATCACGCTGTCCCCCGCATCGGCGGCAAGAGAGGTCAGGGCTGCACCCACCTCGAAGCCGACACGGCTGAGAATCCGCGCCTCGACGGTGCCGAGCCCGTAGATGCGAAGGGCGACATCGCGTTCAGGTTGAACGACCGTCACCACCAGCGGCCTTTCGATGAAGAATAGAAAGCCTGCTCCGACAGCCAAGGCCAGAAGAATGCCCGAAAGCCAGATGCGCCGCATCGCCTATTCTCCCCTTGCAGCCAGAAGGCGGCATTGCACGTCGAACAGCCGCAACCCCTCTTCGCGCAGGTCGAAATCGCGCGCGCCGAGCGCCCAGCGGATTGCCACACCCTGCACGAGCGACGTCAGAAGCACCGCCACATCGTCCGGCATGACATCACCCCGCAGAACCCCTGCTTCCTGTCCCGCACTGACCTCGCGCGCGAGCAGGCGGTGAAAAGCCTTGAGCGTGCTGTTGAACGTGGCGCGCAGCTCCGCATTGGTGACATTCAGCTCGCGCGAGAACAGCAGCATGGGAAGTGCGGGGGTGGCAGCGATCTGCGCGAGCTGCGCGGCAATCAAAGCACGCAACTTGGCGATAGGCTCATCGCCACAGCTCAATGCGTCGTCCCATGCCTCCTCCAGACCTTCGGCCACATGCTCGGCCACAGTCCGCCAAAGCGTGTCCTTGGTCGGGAAATGCCGGAATAGCGCCGCTTGAGTGATACCGATCGCCGACGCCACCGCTCCGGTCGTCACCCGATCCGGCCCGATGCTGTCAGCCAATTCCAGGAGGGTGGCGACGATCTCGGCCTTGCGAAGCTCCGCCCGCTTGCGCATGGATTTCCCTATTTGTTAGTTATCAGACACTAACTAATATGGTAGACCATACGCTATGTCAATCGCAAGCGACCCTGGATGAATCGTCGGACGGTATCGAGGACGCGCCGTGGAGCGCGAAACGCCTCGCCTCGAACGAGGGAGGCCCGCCTTTCACGCTTCGGCGAACGCTTTGACGCTCTCCGCATATCGCACGCGCTTCACATGCTTCATGGAGAGCAGTTCACCCCCGTCGAGCAGCCGGGCAATCTCGGCCGCGATCTGGTCTGCGGCAATCACCAGCGCGGCGTCGAGGTGGACATAACGCTGCGTCACACCCCTCGGCCCATGCCCGAGCAAACCCGAGATCGTGAGTTCGCTAAACCCGAGCGAAGCTGCGATGCTCGCGAAGGTGTGGCGCAGGACATGGGGCGTCACATTCTCTAGGCCAGCGTGGGCGCACACCCGATCGAGCACCCGAACGACGCCGATGAAATGGCCGTCGCCCCAATCGGCGGGGAAGACGTAGGGCGACGTGCTGAGCTGCCCCCGGCTCATCAGTTCGATCATCGCTGCATCGCCGGCCGCCCGCATCTGCGCGCCTGACTTGGTGTCGGGGAAGGCCACGCAATTGTCATCCGGCTCGATCCACTCCTTCCGCATCGCCAGCACCTCCATCCGCCGGAAGCCCGTCAGCAGCATGACGCGAATGGCCGCCAGACCTGTCGGATGCTCGCCCTCGCGCTCCATCTGCTTCATGATCTTGCCGAGGTGCCTGACTTCGCCGGCGCTGAGACGCCGCTTCAGCTTGTTCGAGGCGATGACCCGCACACCGTTCGCCGGGCTCTGCTCGATGATCCCGAGCCTGCGCGCGTGATTGAGCAGGCTACGCAGCGTGCTGATCGCACGGCCCGCGACGCCGGCCCCGCCCGAGGTCTGCCCGCCACGTCCGGCCTGGCGGTCCCGCGCCGACCTTCCGGCGGCGATGTCGGCCTGGAGGCTCTCAATGTCGGCCAGCCTCAAATGCGCCACGACGCGCGTGCCGATCAACGGCTTGATATGCTGCTCGATGCGGCTGCGATCGCCGGAAACCGACGACGCCTTGATGGGGCGCCGGTTCCTGCCGAGCAGACGACCGGCTTCCGCTTCTTCCAGATACCAGTCGCAGATTTCCGCCACGGTCATCCCCTCGCGGGCCGACCGCCGCTCCTGCGAAGGATCGGCGCCGTCAATGACCGACGCCAGCTTCTTCTTGGCGAGGTCGCGCGCGACCTCGACCGTGAGAACGCCATACTGCCCGATCACGAACCGGCGCGTGCGGCGCTCCGCGTTCCGATACTGGATGATGAACGTCTTCGTCCCGGACGGCTTTACCCGCACGCCAAATCCGCGCACGTCGGTATCCCAGACGAACACGTCGCGGTCGGGATCACGCTCCAGGGCTTCGACGATTCTCTTTGTCAACTTCGGCATCATAAAACTCCTTCAGATCTCGCTTTCCTTTTCCTTCGACCGGCCGCTAGGGAGGGGGTGCGCGAGATCCGCCAAATCTGCTTCCCCGCGCAGGTGCAGCATGGCCGGGGAAGCAGGGGGGAAGCAGCAGAACGGAAATCCACGGCGTTTCCAGCGTATGGACGCGGAAAACGGTGTCAACGTAAGTTATTGAGGTATAGGGGTTTTTCGTAGTTTTGCGGTTTAATACTTGCTGGAGCGAAAACTGCCCGAACGGGTTGCCAAGGTTGGGGTCGAGGGTTCGAATCCCTTCGCCCGCTCCAGGAGTTTCACGGCTTTTCAGGGCCGGTCGCCCAGATGCTCCCACGCTGCTGACACGCACCAAGGGCTCCACGATCGGATCGGACGACGCCTCGTCGAGGCGACGCAGGCGACCGGCCGGGGCTTGGTGAAACGTACAGGCAGCGACAAGGGCCTACCGCACCGGCCGTCTGGAACCCGACCCGATCAGCCGGGCGAAGCGGCCAGCGCGGGCCAGGCGCTGGCGGAGGCGCTGCTTGCTGCGTTCCTGGGCAGGGCTGTCGTCACGAAGCCATTCCGCCAAGGTGACGAGGGTGATGGCGGTCAGCCCGATCTCCTGTGCCTGCCGGAGCCTGCCGGAACCCGTCACCAGCGCTACGTCCAGGAGATCGTGGACGAGCCGCGACAGGTCGAAGACCAGCGGCACCCAGTGGTGCGGATGAGAGGGATGGAGCTTGTGGCGGAGGATCTGGGCCGCCACCCGGCGATGCACAGCGAGGCTGTCGAGCCAGCAGCCGAACGCCAGCGCGATCCGTTCGTCCGCCGGGCGTCCGGCGAGTTCCTCCCCGGGCACGGCCAGCATTGCCAGCCGCGCCTGCGCGAACCAGGCGTTGGCAATGGCGTCGACGTCACGGAAATGCCCGCCGATCTCGGCTGCCGGCAGCTCGAGCCGGTCGGCGATCGTGCTGAGCCGAACCTGGTCCCAGCCATGCTCGGCGGCGATCCCGAGTGCTGCTTGCACGACGCGCTGCTCGATCGTTTCGGCTCTACGTCTGGTCGCCATCCGACCCTCCGCGACGCCTGCTTTCCCGGCGGATGCTACATCAGGTAGGTCAGTGCGACGACTTTGCCCGCCAAGCTCGGCGGACGCTGGCTCGATGCGCTCCCGTTCTCGCGGCCGAAGGCCACGCTCGGCTGCGCTGTCGTCCGTCTCCAGGCCGACAATGATATCCAGCACATCAAGTATGGACACTGTGATATCAATATGTAGGATGCAACCCGCATAGTGCATGTGCTGGCTTTGAGAACAGGTGGCTGAGCAGTGATCACAGCCGCGCAGCTGCGGGCAGCCAGGGCCCTTCTCGGAATCGACCAGCGTCGGCTCGCCGAGATGTCGGGACTCTCGGTGCCGACCATCCAGCGCATGGAGGCCAGCGAAGGGACGATCCGCGGCAATGTCGATTCGCTGGTCAAGCTGATCGCCGCGCTCGACGCGGCGGGCATCGAGGTCATCGGCGAGGGCGCCGCCAGCCAGGCGACCGGACGCGGCGTAAGGCTGAAGTTCCCGGCCGATGCCACCGGCAAGCCCTCGGGCGAATCATCGGAAGCCGGCGCGACGTCCGCGGGCAGGCGCGGGTGATGCAGGCGATGGTGATCCTCCCGCTCGCTCTCGTCGCCATCCTGCTGGCGACCGCCGCTGCCGCGGTTGCCGTCGCCCGCTCGGCATGGGCGACGCGGCTCGTCTACGGCACCACCGGAGTCGTTTCGGTTGTGGGATTGGCGACGGCGATCACGGCCCTGGCGAGCGGTGCCACGCCGACGGTCGTCCTGCCGCTCGGGCTGCCATGGATCGGCGCGTCGTTCCGGATCGATGCGCTCTCGGCCTTCTTCCTCGTCGTGGTCAACCTCGGCGGTGCCGCGGCGAGCCTCTATGCCTTGGGCTACGGCAGCCATGAGGAAGCACCGCATCGGGTGCTGCCGTTCTATCCGGCCTTCCTCGCCGGCATGAGCCTCGTGGTGATGGCGGACGACGCCTTCACCTTCCTGCTGTCCTGGGAGTTCATGTCGTTGGCGTCCTGGGCGATGGTGCTCAAGGACCATCGCCAGTCCGACCATACCGAGGCGGCCTACGTCTACCTGGTCATGGCGAGCTTCGGCACGATGACGCTGCTCCTCGCCTTCGGCCTCCTGGCCGGTCCGGCGGGCGACTACGGCTTCGCCGCGATACGTGCCGCCCAGCATGCCCCGTTCGTCACCGCGCTGGTGCTGGTGCTCATGCTGCTGGGCGCCGGCTCCAAGGCCGGGCTGGCGCCGCTGCATGTCTGGCTGCCATTGGCGCATCCTGCCGCTCCCAGCCACGTCTCCGCGTTGATGAGCGGCGTCATGACCAAGGTCGCCGTCTACGGCTTCGTGCGGGTCGTCTTCGACCTGCTGGACGAGCCGGCATGGTGGTCGAGCGCGCTCCTGCTCTTCCTCGGCTGCTGCACCGCCGTGCTGGGCATCCTGCATGCGCTGATGGAGACGGATCTCAAGCGCCTGCTGGCCTATTCGACGATCGAGAACATCGGCGTCGTCTTCGCCAGCCTCGGACTGGCGCTGGCCTTCAGGGCCGGGGCAATGGACTGGGCCGCGGCCCTGGCGCTCACCGCCGCCCTCTTCCATGTGCTCAATCATTCGCTGTTCAAGAGCCTGCTCTTCTTCGGCGCGGGTGCCGTCCTCGTGTCGACCGGTGCGCGCGACATGGAGCGGCTGGGCGGGCTCATCCACCGCATGCCGGCCACCAGCCTCGTCTTCCTCGTCGGCTGCGCCGCGATCTCGGCATTGCCGCCCTTCAACGGCTTCGTGTCGGAATGGCTGGTGTTCCAGGCCATCCTGCAGAGCCCGGCCCTGCCCGGATGGGGGCTGAAGATCATCATCCCGGCGGCGGGTGGCCTGCTGGCCTTGGCCGCGGCGCTGGCCGCTGCCTGCTTCGTCAGAGCCTTCGGCGTGACCTTCCTCGGCCGGCCCCGCGCCGTCGAGGCGGAACAAGCGCGGGAGGCCGACCGCTTTTCGCTCGCTGCCATGGCCGTGCTCGCTCTGCTGTGCCTGCTGACCGGGCTGCTGCCCGGTGTAGTCATCGACGGGCTCGCCCCGGTGGTCCGATTGCTCGTCGGCGGCACGATGCCCGTCCAGACGAGCGAGCCGTGGCTGTCGATCGTGCCGATCGCCGAGAGCCGCAGCTCCTACAACGGGCTGCTCGTCTTCCTCTTCATCGCCATCTCCGCCTCTCTCGCGGTCCTGCTCATCCACCGCTTCGCCTCACACGAGATCCGCCGCGGCCCGGCCTGGGACTGCGGCTTTCCGGAGCCGAGCCCGACGACGCAGTACACCGCCGGCAGCTTCGCGCAGCCGATCCGCCGCGTCTTCGCCACGGTCTTCCGTGCCCGCGAACGGGTCGAGATGCCATCGCCGGGCGACACGGCACCCGCCCGGTTCGTGGTCGAGATGCACGATCTCATCTGGGATCGGCTGTACGCGCCGGTCGCCGGCGGTATCGACTTCGTGGCCGGCCGGCTCAACCGTCTGCAGTTCCTGACGATCCGGCGCTATCTCAGCCTCGTCTTCCTGGCGCTGGTCACCCTGCTCCTGGTGCTGGCGCTATGGACCTGATCCTCGGCCTTCTCGTCCAGGGTGCGCAGATGGCCCTGGTGCTGGCCCTCGCGCCGCTCCTCACCGGCTTCGTCCGCAAGGTCAAGGCGCGGCTCCTGCGCCGCAAGGGGCCTCCGGTGATCCAGCCCTATCGCGACCTCGCGCGCCTGCTGCGCAAGGAGGTGGTGCTGGCCGAAAGCGCCTCCTGGCTGTTCCGTGCGATCCCCTATCTGATCTTCGCCGCCACCTGGGTCGCGGCCGCCCTGGTGCCGACCTTCGCCATCGGATTGACGTTCAGCTGGACCGCCGACCTCATCGCCATCATCGCCCTGCTCGGCAGTGCCCGCTTCTTCCTGGCGCTGGCCGGCATGGATGTCGGCACCAGCTTCGGCGGCATCGGTGCCAGCCGCGAGGTGATGATCGCCACGCTCGCCGAGCCGGCCATGCTGCTCACCTTCTTCGCGCTGGCGCTCGTCGCCGGCTCGACCCAGCTCTCCACCGTGGCCGCGGTGCTGGCCACGCCCGAAGTCGGCCTGCGTGTCTCGCTCGGCATGGCGCTGATAGCACTGGTCATCGTGGCGATCGCCGAGAACGCCCGCATCCCGGTCGACAATCCGGCGACGCATCTCGAGCTGACCATGGTCCACGAGGCCATGGTGCTCGAATATTCGGGCCGGCATCTGGCGATGATCGAATTCGCGGCCTCGCTCAAGCTGCTGCTCTACCTGTCGCTGATCGCCTGCGTCTTCGCACCCTGGGGCATCGCCGCCCCGGGCGCCGGCCCGGCAGCCTTCGCTCTCGGCGCGGCCACCTATGTCGCCAAGCTCGCGGTCGGCGGCTTCCTGCTCGCCTTCTTCGAGACCTCGATCGCCAAGATGCGCGTCTTCCGGGTGCCCGATTTCCTCGGTGTGGCACTCATGCTCAGCCTGCTCGGCACGCTGCTGCTGTTCGTCTCGCGGGGCCTTTGATGAACGGCTTGACCTTCGACGTCGCGCATCTGCTGGCCGGCGGCCTGGTGCTGATCTCCTTCATGCTGCTCTACCAGGACCGGCTCTACGCGCTCCTCAACGTCTATGCCGTCCACGCGCTGGTGCTGTCGCTGTCGGTCGCATGGCAGGCCTATATCCAGGATGCGCCGCATCTCTATGTCACGGCGGCGATAGCCCTGGTCTTCAAGGCCATCGTCATTCCGGTGGCGCTGCACCGCATCATCCGCAGGCTCGGCATCCATCGCGACATCGAGACGGTGGTCGGCATCGGCCCGACCATGCTCGCCGGCATGGGGCTCGTGGCGCTGTCGATGGTGGTGATGCTGCGGGTGACGCCCGAAGCCGATCCGCTGGCGCGCGAGGATCTCGCCTTCGCCCTTTCCGTGCTGCTGCTCGGCCTGCTGGTGATGGTGACGCGCCGCAACGCCGTCGGCCAGGTCGTCGGCTTCATGTCGCTGGAGAACGGGCTGGTGCTCGCCGCCACCGGCGCCAAGGGCATGCCGCTGGTCGTCGAGATCAGCGTCGCCTTCTCGATCGTCATCGCCTTCATCGTCATCGGCATCTTCCTGTTCCGCATCCGCGAGCGGTTCGACACCGTCGACATCGGCGCGCTCGACAGCTTCAGGGGAGAGCGGCGGTGATCGCTCTGCCTTTCGAGGCCGAGACCGCCGTCCTCGTCATTCCCGTGGCAGCAGCGGCGATACTGGCGGCGCTCCCCGGCTATCGCCTGACCGCACGCCTGAACGTCCTGGCGAGCCTCCTCACCATGCTCGCCGCCCTGTCGCTGTTCGTCACCGAACGGCCGCAGCCTGGGCAGTACCTGTTCGTCGATGATCTCAACATCGTCTTCATCGTGCTCAACACCTTCGTCGGCTTCACGGCGAGCGTGTTCAGCGCCGGCTATATCGGCCACGAGCTGGAGAGCGGACGGCTGACGGCGGCCAACCTGCGTTTCTACCACGCCATGTACCAGATCATGATGTTCGGCATGAATCTGGCCTTCGTGGCGAACAATATCGGGCTGATGTGGGTGGCGGTCGAGCTCGCCACGCTCACCACGGTGCTGATGGTCGGCATCTATCGCACCCACGAGGCGCTGGAGGCGGCCTGGAAATACTTCATCCTCGGCAGCGTCGGCATCGCGTTCGCCCTGTTCGGCACCATCCTCGTCTACATGGCCGCGAGGCCGGTGGTCGGCGAAGGCCACGACGCCATGGTGTGGACGCTGCTGGTCGAGCACGCCTCGAAGTTCGACGCGGCGCTGCTCAACGTCGCCTTCGTGTTCCTGCTGCTCGGCTACGGCACCAAGGTGGGGCTGGCGCCGCTGCACGCCTGGCTGCCCGACGCACATGCCGAAGGCCCCACCCCGATCTCGGCGGTGCTGTCGGGCCTGCTGCTCAACGTGGCGCTCTATGCGGTGCTGCGCTTCAAGATCCTGCTCGCCGCCAGCCCCGAGGCGCTGGCGCCGGGGCCGCTGATGGTGACGATGGGGCTGACCTCGCTGGTCTTCGCCGCCTTCATGCTCTATCGGCGGCGCGACATCAAACGACTGTTCGCCTACTCCTCCATCGAGCACATGGGCATCATCGTCTTCGCCTTCGGCATGGGCGGGCCGCTCGCCAACTTCGCCGGCCTGCTGCACATGGTGATGCACAGCCTGACCAAGTCGGCGATCTTCTACGCTGTCGGCCATATCGCGCAGATCAAGGGCACGCAGCGCATCGCCGACATCCGGGGCCTGACCGAGACCCATCCGGGACTCGGCTGGGCCTTCCTGATCGGCGTGATCGCGATCGCCGGCCTGCCGCCGCTCGGCGTCTTCATGAGCGAGTTCCTGATCGTCTCGTCGACCTTCGCCACCCAGCCGCTCCTGGCGATACCCTTGGTCTTCGGCCTCATGGTGGCGTTCGGCGCGCTGATCATGCGCGGCACCGGCATCGCCTTCGGCGAGCCCGTCGGCTGCACCGCGCCGGCCGAGGCGTCCTATCTGCCGATCTACGCCCACCTCGCCCTCGTGTTCGTGGCGGGCCTCTACCTGCCGCCGCCGCTGGTCGGCTGGTTCCGGCACATCGCCGAACTTCTCGGCTGAGCGGGAGAGGGCGATGCCGCAACTCTGGCAGAGGATCGGCGGCCGCAGCGTGGAGCGCCATCGCGGCTGGCCGCGCTTCGAGGTCGATCGTGCCGGCTGGGCCGAGGCAGCCGGAGCATTGCGCGAGGGACGGCTGACCCTGCTCGGCCTGTGGGGCGATGGCCCGGCCATGCATCTGGCCGTGCTGGAGGAGGAGGCTGCCAAGGCCGCCGTGCTGACGCTCGCCTGCCCGGACGGTAGCTTCCCCTCCATTGGACGCCTGCACCCACCGGCGATCAGGCCGGAGCGGACGGCACGCGATCTGTTCGGCCTCGTACCTCTGGGCGCGCCGGACGAGCGCCCCTGGCTCGACCACGGAAGATGGGGCCTGCGCCGGCCGCTGGGTACCTCGGAGGATGCGCCGGCGACCGGCAGTCCCTACGCCTTCCTGCCCGTCGAAGGCGACAGCCTGCACCAGATCCCGGTCGGGCCGGTCCATGCCGGCATCATCGAGCCGGGGCATTTCCGCTTCACTGCCAATGGCGAAACCGTCGTCCGACTCGAGGCACGGCTGGGCTATGTCCACAAGGGCATCGAGGGGCTGATGCGCGGCGCCACGCTCAGCCGGGCCGCCGGTCTCGCCGGTCGCATCTCGGGCGACAGCAGCGTCGCCTATGCGCTCGCCTTCGCGCGCGCCGTCGAGGCGGCCCTCGGCACCGAGCCGCCGCCGCGGGCGGTGCTCCTGCGGGCGCTCATGGCGGAGCTGGAACGCCTCGCCAACCATCTGGGCGACATCGGTGCCATCTGCAACGATGCGGCCTTCGTCCTGATGCTCGCCCATTGCGGGGTCCTGCGCGAGCGCGTGCTGCGCGCGGCCGATGCCGCCTTCGGCCATCGGCTGATGCGCGACCGGATCGTGCCCGGCGGGGCCGCCGTCGACCTCGGCGGTGAGGGTGTCGCCGCCATCCGCTCCCTGCTGGCCGAGATCCGGGCACGCTTTCCCGAGCTGGTCGAGCTCTACGACAACACCACCTCCTTGCAGGACCGCACCGTCGCCACCGGCATCCTCGATCCTGCGCTCGCCCGGCGCTTCGGCGCCGGCGGCTATGTCGGCAGGGCCTCGGGCCGGACCTTCGACGCCAGGCGCGTCTTTCCCTATCCGCCCTACGACCGGCTGTCCTTCGAGGTGCCGGTGCTCGACGAGGGCGACGTCAACGCCCGTGTCTGGATCCGCATCCGCGAGGTCGAGCAGAGCCTGTCGCTGGTCGATCAGATCCTCGATCTCCTGCCGGAAGGCGCGGTGCGCGTCCCGGTCGAGCCGGCGGGCGAGCCGCGCGAAGCCGCAGCACTCGTGGAAGGCTTTCGCGGCGACGTGCTGGTCTGGCTCAGGATCGGTGCCGACGGCCGCATCGAGCGCTGCCATCCGCGCGACCCGTCATGGTTCCAGTGGCCGCTGCTGGAGGCGGTGATCGAGAACAACATCGTCGCCGACTTCCCGATCTGCAACAAGTCGTTCAACTGCTCCTACTCGGGCCACGACCTCTGATGCGCAAGATCCTGCTCGAGAGTCTCGTCCGCTCGATCCTGACGGAGCCGGCGCCTTCCGCCGACGCCACCGCCGCGGCCGAGCTCGCCGACGCGCTCGGCCGCACGGCGCGCAGGCGGCTTGGGCGCAGCCTGTCGATACGCGAGGTCGACGCCGGCTCCTGCAACGGCTGCGAGCTGGAGATCCACGCCCTCAGCAACGCCTTCTACGACATCGAGCGTTTCGGCCTGCGCTTCGTCGCCTCGCCGCGCCATGCCGACGTGCTGCTGGTCACCGGCCCGGCGACGAAGAACATGCGCGTGGCGCTGGAGCGCACCTATGCGGCCACGCCGAGCCCGAAATGGGTGGTCGCGGTCGGCGACTGCGCGCTGAACGGCGGCTGCTTCGCCGGCAGCTATGCGGTCGTCGGCGGCATCGCCGACGTCGTGCCCGTCGACCTCCACATTCCCGGCTGCCCGCCGTCGCCCACGGCCCTGCTCAAAGGGTTGCTGGCCCTGGTCGAGCGGACCGACGCCGCCTGAGCCAGGGGGAGAGGCCGGGTACCTCTCGATACCCGGCCTTGGCCCAGCAGTACCCTGCCATCGCGGGCGAACCCAGGTTACCGCCGGGATCTGAATCCGATGTGAACACCGTTGCTCACGCGACCGCGAGCGGTCGATCGCGGGCATGTGCCGAAAATGCGACGCATCGCTCTGCACTTCATCTGCCGCGCGCACCTTACCGGCCCAATCGCTAACGGACGGTGAAAGCGGGTGGGGCCGACGGAAAAGACCCGGCGCCTCGCCGGGGTGGCTCGGGTGGCCTCACCGTACCAGGCGACGTGACGGTCGGTGGTATGGACGGCCTCCCAGCCCGGGAAGCCGCCCGACCAGCCCAGCGGCTCGCCGCGCTCGGCGTCTCCCGGACCTTGAACGATCGGACGAGGCGGCTATAGCGGGCGGACCGCTTTCGCCGGAGCCCGTCGATGTCCGCCCACGTCCGCCCACGCCGCAGCATCCTCTACATGCCGGGCTCCAACGCCCGGGCGCTCGAGAAGGGCCGCGCCCTGCCGGCCGACGGGCTGATCCTCGATCTCGAGGACGCGGTGGCCCCCGATGCCAAGACCGGCGCCCGCAACGTCATCGCGGCGGCGCTGGCCGACAGGGCGGCATATGGCAAGCGCGAGCTGATCGTGCGCACCAACGGCCTCGACACCGCCTGGGGCGAGGGTGATCTGGTCGCCATGGCGCATGTCGGTGCCGATGCCATCCTGCTGCCCAAGGTCGAGAGCGCCGCCCAGGTCCAGGAGGCCGTCGACATGCTGGACGGTGCCGGGGCACCCGGCCATCTGCCGGTCTGGTGCATGATGGAGACGCCGCGCGGCATCCTGCATGCCGAAGAGATCGCCGATCATCCGCGCGTCGAGTGCTTCGTGATGGGCACCTCCGACCTGACCAAGGACCTGCAGGCGCTGCACACGCCCATGCGGCTGCCGATGCTGCCGTCGCTCGCCATCTGCCTGCTGGCGGCGCGCGCCGCCAGGATCGCCATCGTGGATGGCGTCTATCTCGACCTCAACGATGCCGAGGGCCTGGAAGCTTCGTGCAAGCAGGGCCGCGAGCTCGGCTTCGACGGCAAGACGCTGATCCACCCCAAGCAGATCGACGCCGCCAACGCCGCCTTCGGCCCCTCCCCCGACGCCGTGGCCTGGGCGCACAAGATCATCGCCGCCTTCGAGGCCGCCCAGGCCGAGGGCAAGGGTGTCGTCGTCGTCGACGGCAAGCTGATCGAGAACCTGCACGTCGCCGAGGCCAAGCGGCTGGTGGCGCTGGCCGACGCGATCGCGGCCTGAGCGATCAGGTCTCGATCGGCGGCAGGAAGCGGTAGGCGATAGAAATCCGGTTCCAGGCGTTGATGGTGACGATGGCCGAGGTCAGCGCCGCCAGCCCGGCGTCGCCGAAGGTTGCCTGCGCCTCGGCGTAGATCTCGTCCGGCACGTGACCTTCGGTGACGAGGGTCAGCGCCTCGCACCAGGCCAGCGCCGCGCGCTCGCGGTCGCTGAACACCTGCGCCTCGCGCCAGGCGTCGAGCAGCAGCAGCCGGGCATGGCTTTCGCCGGCGGCCACGGCCTTGCCGGCATGGACGTGGATGCAATGGGCGCAGCCGTTGAGCTGCGAGGCGCGAACCTTGACCAGCTCGACCAGGCGCGGATCGAGCGAGGCCGCGTCGGCGGCACCGGCATAGAGGCCCTTGTCGATGGCGGGCGCCAGCCTGCGGAAGGTGGCGTAGTCGAGCCGGCTCTGCATCGCGGGCATCCCGGAAGCTGTATGGGGCAAGAAGGCGCTCCTGCTCTATGCTGGGGAGGTCCGCGCAGGGAGACGACCGTGATCCGCTTCTACTACAACACCGCGCCCAATCCGATGAAGGTGGCGCTTTTCCTCGAGGAGTCGGGACTGCCCTACGAGAAGGTGCCGATCGACACCCGCAAGGGCGAGCAGCACAGCCCGGAATTCCGCCAGATCAACCCCAACGGCAAGGTGCCGGCGATCGTCGACACCGACGGGCCCGGCGGCAGGCCGGTGACGGTGTTCGATTCCAACGCCATCCTGCTCTATCTGGGCGACAAGCTCGGCCGCTTCGTCGGCACGCCCGCCGACCGCGGCGAGCTGCTGTCCTGGCTGATGTTCGTGGCCTCCGGCATCGGCCCCTATTCCGGCCAGGCAGTGCATTTCCAGCGCGCCGTTCCCGAGCAGCTGCCCTACGCCATCAACCGCTACCGCCGCGAGGCCGACCGACACTACCGCGTGCTCGACAGGCACCTCGCCGGCCGCGACTTCATCGTCGGCCGGGACTACACGATCGTCGACATGGCGGCCTGGGGCTGGATCGACCGCGCTGCGCTGGTGCTGGGCGGCGACGACCCGCTGGGGCCCTACCCCGAGCTGAAGCGCTGGTTCCAGGGCATCGACGCCCGCCCGGCGGTGGCGCGGGCCCGCGACATCGGCAAGGGCCACGCCTTCAAGCAGGAGATGGACGAGACAGCACTGCGGGCAATGTTCCCGTCGAACTATCCGCCCGAGGCGGCCTGAGGAGTAGTGCGGTCACGGGAGGGTGGTGAGACCCTCCCGGCGTGCTGCCGCATGCAGGGCGGCATCGAGGGTCGCCAACGGCTTCGCGGCGCGCAAAGCCAGCTCCAGATAAGCGGCATCATAGACGGACAGCCTATGCGCCGCTGCGAGGCTGGAGGTTGTGGCCCAGGCGTGGACAACCGTTTCCGGGTCGGCGGTGATCGGAAGCACCGAAAGTACGTCGAGCCGGGCGATGCGTCCTGCTCGATCGATCCGGGCGCGCCGCTCTGCGGTCCAGAGCGAATTGGCGATCTCCAGCCACCACGATGTGGGCACCAGCGCGCCATCGCGGGCGACGGCGTCCCTCACCTGCATCCGCTCCGGTGTACGCTCGTCGTGGAACAGCCAAGCCATTGTGATCGAGGCGTCGATTACCAGCCGGGTCAAGACTTGCGGCCCTCGTCGATCAGCTCGCGGATCGTGATGCCGCCGAGGGAAGCCTCCGCGGCCAGCTCGTCCATACGACGGCACGCCGCCGCCACGGGGTCGTCCAGACGATCATCCCGAGCGGGGATCAACTTCGCCACCAATCGACCATCGCGGACGAACCGGATCTCGCCGCCCCTCTCGACCTGCAAGAGCAGATCGGCGAACGCCACGTGGCTGCCGACGCGCCCGATCTCGACACCTCCCATCTCATCGTGATCGGCATCCTCGCCCGTGCCCCTCGCAGCACCAGCGGTTCGGCCCTGCTCCAACACGTTGCGCACATGCTGATAGCGGATGCCGGTGACCTCGCTGATCTCCGACCGCGCCCAACCCTCACGATCGACGGCACGCACGATGTCACTGATCGACAAATGGGCGAGAGCTTCGGGCACACGATAGACCGTATGACCACGAGGGCTGCGCTTCTCCACCAGGCGATGCCCTCGATGCCAGTCGGCACGCGTCATGGTCATTCCCCCGAACCGAGGACGAACGCTATCGCAATCGAATGATCCTCGCAAACAAATTAGTTAGTCAGTTAGATTAACTAAGAGCAGCCGCAAACGTGCATCCTGTCATATGTGACGATCCTGGGACCGGCGTCGTCGAGCACCAATCGTCCGCGGGTCTTGCGCTCGCGGCGAGCGGCGAGCACAACCACCTGCCCCCGCCCCGAGCCGGCTGCCCGCCGGACGGATCAGCGCAACAGGACCTCGACATGCCGAGCTATCGTTCCCGCACCACCACCCACGGCCGCAACATGGCCGGCGCCCGTGGCCTGTGGCGGGCCACCGGCATGAAGGACAGCGATTTCGGCAAGCCGATCATCGCGGTGGTCAACTCCTTCACCCAGTTCGTGCCCGGCCATGTGCACCTGAAGGATCTCGGCCAGCTGGTGGCGCGCGAGATCGAGGCCGCCGGCGGTGTCGCCAAGGAGTTCAACACCATCGCGGTCGACGACGGCATCGCCATGGGCCATGACGGCATGCTGTACTCGCTGCCGTCGCGCGAGCTGATCGCCGATTCCGTCGAGTACATGGTGAACGCGCACTGCGCCGACGCCATGGTCTGCATCTCCAATTGCGACAAGATCACCCCCGGCATGCTGATGGCGGCGCTGCGGCTGAACATCCCGGTGGTGTTCGTCTCCGGCGGGCCGATGGAGGCCGGCAAGGTCCTGCTGAAGGGCAAGCAGGTGGCGCTCGACCTGATCGACGCCATGGTGGCCGCCGCCGACGAAAAAGTCTCCGAGCAGGACATGAAGGTCATCGAGCGCTCGGCCTGCCCGACCTGCGGCTCGTGCTCGGGCATGTTCACCGCCAACTCGATGAACT
>DAOLFG010000046.1:0-41482 GCA_035326425.1 Geminicoccus sp.
AGGATCCGGCCGGTGCCGCAGGCCCAGGTCCAGCCCATGTGGCCGTGGCCGCTGTCGACCCACAGGTTGCGCCAGCGGGTCGGGCCGACGATGGGCAGGTTGTCGGGGGTCATCGGGCGCAGGCCGGCCCAGTATTCCGGGCTGCTCCAGTCGCCGATGGCCGGGAACAGGTCGCGCGCCTTGGCGAGGATGGTGGTGAAGTCCTCGGGCCGGTGCGAGGTGTCGTAGCCGGCGAACTCGGCGATGGCGGTCAGGCGGACACGGTCGTGGTAGTTGGCGAAGGCCAGAAGATTGTCCTCGTCCACGCCCGCCAGCGTCGGCGGACGGCTGCCGGGCGTGATCGGCAGGGTCACCGAATAGCCCTTGATCGGATAGATCGGCAGGTCGAGCCCGATGGTGCGGCCGAGGACGGCGCTCTGGCAGCCGAGCGCCAGCACGTAGGCGTCGGCCGCGATCTCGCCCTTGGCGGTGACGATGCGCTCGATGCGGTCGCCGCTGCCGTCGATGCGGGCGACGGACTCAGCCATGCGGAACTCGACGCCACGCGGCTTCAGCCATTCGACGAGGTTGCACGTGAACAGCCGCGCGTCGCCGCTCTCGTCGCCCGGCGCATAGAGAGCACCGGCGAAACGGTCCTTGACCGGCGCGTAGACCGGGTCGAGCTCGACCACGCGGTCCGGGGTGACGGCCTCGACCGCCACCCCCTGGTCGCGCAGGATCTGCGAGGCGGCGGTGCCGCGGGCCAGGGTCTCGGCGGTGCGGAACAGATAGAGGGCGCCGCCGGTGCGGCCGCCATAGGCGACGCCGGTGTCGGCCAGCACCTTGTGCAGCTCGCGCTGGCTGTAGACGCACAAGGCCACCTTGCGGGCGGTGTTGGCGGCGGCGCGCTCGGAGGTGCATTGCCGGGCGAACTTCCAGCCCCAGCGCCAGAACTGCGGATCGCTCTGGAAGCGGAAGCGCAGCGCCAGATCGTCGCGCCAGAGCGCCTTGACCAGCGTGCGCAGGGCGTTCGGCGACGACCAGGCATAGGCATGGCCCGGCGCCACCATCCCGGCATTGCCGTAGGAGGTCTCGGATGCCGGCTGCGGCTGCCGGTCGACGACCACGACCTCGTGGCCGTCGACCCGCAGTGCATAGGCCGCAGCGACGCCGGCGAGGCCGGCGCCCATCACGGCGACGCGCATGCTCAGATGGCCGCCGTGACAGCGATCTCGACGGTGTATTGCGGGCTGGCGAGCCTGCTCTCGACGGTGGCCCGGGCGGGGGTGTTGCCGGGCGACACCCAGGCATCCCACACGCCGTTCATCTCGGCGAAGCTGCCGATGTCGGCGAGCCAGATGTTGGCCGTGAGCAGCTTGCTCTTGTCGGTGCCGGCCTCCTTCAGCAGGGCGTCGATGCGGTCGAGGATGTTCCTGGTCTGCTCGGCCACCGGGGCGCCGGCCTTGTCGGCCGCCACCTGCCCCGCGAGGAAGGCGATGCCGTTGCAGACGACGGCCTGGCTCATCCGGGGGCCGGGCTGGATACGCTTGATAGTCATGACGCTCTCCCTTTGCCGACCCGGCTTAGCGAATGGCGGGGCCGCTGTCAGGCGGGATCGTGGCAGACCGCCTCGATGTTGTGCCCGTCGGGATCACGGACGAAGGCGCCGTAATAGTTTTCATGGTAGCGCGGTCGCAGCCCGGGCGGGCCGTTGTCGCGGCCGCCGGCGGCGAGGGCGGCGGCATAGAAGGCATCGACGACCGCCCGGCTGCCGGCACGGAAGGCGATGTGAATCGGCGGGTCGTTGGGCTTGCCCTGCCCGATCCAGAAATCGGGCTTCGGCGGCACGCCGAAGCCGGCGAATTCGTCGTACTCCTTGATGATCGCGTAGCCGAGCGGCGCCAGCACGGCTGCGTAGAACGCCTTGCTGCGGGCGACGTCGGTGCAGTACAGGCCGGTATGGTCGATCATGGTTCCCGCTCCCTTGGGTGCCGCATGATAACCCGGCCTCACTCCTGCGCCAGCCGCAGCGCAGCGGCCGTCGCCAGCGGTGTCAGTGCCAGGGCAGCCATCAGCATCGCCGCCAGGATCAGTAGCTGGGGGCGGCCGCCAAGGCCCAGCAGGTAGCCGTCGACGGCCGAGATCCCGAAGATCAGCACCGGGATGTAGAGCGGCAGGACGAGAAGCGCCGCCAGCATCGTGCCACGACGGCTGCCGAGCAGCAGGGCGGCGCAAACGGCGCCCAGGAGCGTGAGCGTCGGCGTGCCCAGGAGCAGCGCCAGCGGCAGCGCCCAGTAGGCTTCGGACGGCAGGCCCATCAGCAGCGCGAGCAGCGGCGAGGCGATGACCAGGACGAGGCCGCTGACCAGCCAGTGGGCGGCGCATTTCGCCAGCACCAGGACCTCGAGCGGCGCCGGCGAGAGCAGGAGCAGCTCCAGGCTGCCGTCCTCGTGGTCGGCCTGCCACAAGCGCTCGAGCCCGAGCAGTACGGCCAGCAGCGCCAGCACCCAGATGACGCCGGCCCCGATGCGGGCCAGCAAGTCCGGCGAGGCGCCGACACCCAACGGAAAGAGGGCCAGGGCCAGGACGAAGAAGACGAAGCCGAGTGCCGTGTCGCCGGGGCGGCGGATAGCGAGGCGGAGATCGCGGCGCAGCAGGGCCGCGGCGGCAGCCAGCATGCCTCAGCCCGGAAAATCGAGGACGAGCGCATCCCGCACGGCGACGTCGCCATGGGTGGCGATCACCGCGATGCCGCCGCCGGCGCGATGCGCGTCAATGGCGGCCTCCAGGCGGCCGCGGCTCTCGCGGTCGAGCCCGACGCCCGGCTCGTCGAGGAGCCAGAGCGGCCGTGGGCTGGCCACCAGGCGGGCCAGGGCAGCCCGACGACGCTGGCCGGCGGAAAGCAAGCGGCAGGGCAGCTCCGCGAGGCCGCCGAGGCCGAAGGCTTCGAGAGCCGCCTGCACACGGCCCGGGCCGCCGGCCAAAGCCGCGGCGAAGGCCAGGCTCTCGCGCGGGGTGAGCACGGGCTTCAGCGCATC
Organism: Geminicoccus sp.; assembly: GCA_035326425.1. Classification (GTDB taxonomy): domain Bacteria; phylum Pseudomonadota; class Alphaproteobacteria; order Geminicoccales; family Geminicoccaceae; genus CALKJU01. Next base: position 3,018 of record DAOLFG010000046.1, read on the forward strand.
GCTGTGAGCGACATAGTGCAGCCGAGCCCGATGCTCGGGACCGATGGGATCGCCGGCCCAGGCGATGACGCCGGCAAGCGGCCTCAGCAGGCCTGCCAGCAGACGCAGCAGGCTCGACTTGCCGCTGCCGTTGGGACCACGCAGGACCAGGGCCTCGCCTGCGGCCAGCGCCAGATCGAGGTCCCCGAACACCTGACGGCCGCCGCGCCGGCAGGCGAGCGACTGCGTCGTCAACAGGGGACGCCCGAGGGACTCTTCAGGAGACGGCACGCCGGTCGTCGATCACCTTGCCATCGGCCGGCAGGCTGCCCATCGCGACAAGCTCGACCTCGGTCCGCAGGCCGGTCAGCGCCCGCACGCTCTCGGCGACCCGGCCGGCGAGATCGCCATCACCTCCGGCGGCCTCGCAGCGCAGGGTCATGGCGTCGCGCGTGCCATCGGAGCGGACCTCGAGGCGCGCCCGGCCGATCTCGGGATGACGCGCCTGGACGTCGTGGATCTGCTGCGGATGGACGAACATGCCGCGAATCTTGGTGGTCTGGTCGGCCCGGCCGAGCCAGCCGCGGATCCGCATGTTGGTCCGGCCGCACGGGCTCTCGCCCGGCAGCACCGCCGAGAGATCGCCGGTGGCGAAGCGCAGCAGCGGATAGTCGGGATTGAACACCGTCGCCACCACCTCGCCGACCTCGCCGTCGGGCAGCGGCCGGCCGGTGCCGGGCTCGACGATCTCGAGGATCATAGCCTCGTCGAGCACGAGGCCGGCGCGGGCGGGGGTCTCGTAGGCGATCAGCCCGAGATCGGCGGTGCCGTAGAGCTGGTAGGCGTCGATCCCGAACTCTCCGCCGAGCCGGTCGCGCATGGCGGGAGTCAGCGCCTCGCCGGAAACCACGGCGCGGCAAAGCGAGGAGGTGTCGAGGCCGAGCTCCCTGCCCTTCTCCAGCAGCGTCAGCAGGAAGGACGGCGTGCCGGCGTAGGCGGTGGGCCTGATGTCGTTGAGCACCCGCAGCTGCAGCTCGGTCTGGCCCGTGCCGGCCGGGATCACCGGGCAGCCGAGCGCCCTGGCGCCGCTCTCCGCCATCGCGCCGCCCGGAGTCAGGTGGTAGGAGAAGGCGTTGTGCACGATGTCGCCGGGCCGGAAGCCGGCGGCGAACATGGCGCGCGCGAACCGCCAATAGTCGAGGCGGGTGCCCTCGGGATCGTAGATCGGGCCGGGCGACGAGAAGATGCGGGCCAGCCGCGATGCCGGTGTCGCGGTGAGGCCGCCGAACGGCAGCCGCGCCTGCTGCAACCCGATCAGGTCGAACTTGCGCAGCAGCGGCAGCCCGGCGAGGGCTGCCCGGTCCGTCACGCCATCGGCGTCGACGTCGCGCAGCGACTCGGCATAGTAGGACGAATTGTCGATAGCGTGCCGGATCAGCCCGGGCAGGGCATGGAAGATCGCCCGCTCGCGGTCGGCCGCGTTGCGGACCTCCTGACGGTCGTAATAGTTCGCACTCTGCTCCGCCATCATCCGCCTGAGCCACTCGCCCGAGTGGGCCGCCATCCTGGCATCATAGGCCGAATGGCTCGGCGATGGCCACGCTGTAGCGTTCGATCAGTCGTGCGACGATGCCGCGCAGCCACGCGGGCTCCTCGAGGGCCTGCCATTCCGCCCACAGCTCGTTGAAGCTCTGGGCGAACAGCCGGACCGAGGACGAGGAGACCATCGCGGCCAGCTCCTCCAGCTCCCGACGGTGCTCGGCGAACGCCAGGTACTCGCGCGCGTCCGCCGGCTCCCAGTAGAGGTAGGCGAGCGTGGCCTGGCGATTGGGGAAGGTCTGGCCGAGGCCGACCGCGTGCTTGAGCAGGCCCGCCGCGTCGACATATTTGAACCGCGCTGGATCCTCGCGAAGGCGCGCCAGCACCAGCAGCCAGGGTGCGAGCGCCACCGTCGGCCGGACCCTGTCATAGGCGGAAGCGAGGCTGCGCGGCTTGGTCAGCAGGTATTCGGTGCAGCGGGCGGTGACCGCGACGACGGTATTCTCCGTACCCGCGATCAGGTCCAGGAGCGGCGGCGTGCCGCGAATGCCGGTGGGGCAGCGGGCGTCGAAGCGCAGGTCGCGAAAGCCGGTCTCGCCGGCGAAGCGCAGCAGCTGGAGAGAGCGCCGCCAGTTGGCGAAGCTGTTGACGACCAGCGCGGCACCGCTGTCCGGCTGCCGCAGCCGCGTGCTGTCCGGTATCGTGACACTCTTCGGCAGATGCGCCTCGTCGATTCCGGCGACGAGCGCCTTCGACGCGGACTTCAGCCGTCCATCGACGCTGAAATGCTGCGCTCCGATGCTCATGCGCATCCCGACACCCAGCGCCTGCCCGAGACGCAGCGCCAGCCGATGCCTCTGCCTGGGAGTCGTGGTCTCCCCACGCTCCCGCAAACCCTGGTTCACTTAAAGCCACCGCTTGCGGCGTTTATAACTCTTGATATCTCGGAAGCTCTTCCGGCCGGCCGTCCCGAGGCCGAGGTAGAACTCCTTGACGTCCTCGTTGTTACGCAGGGTTTCCGCGTTGCCGTCAAGCACCACCCGGCCGTTTTCGAGAATATAACCGTAGTGCGCGAATTGAAGCGCAATCGATGTATTCTGTTCGGCGATAAGAAATGCCACCTGCGCGTCCCGGTTGAGCCGGGCGACAATCTCGAATATTTCTTCCACAAGTTGAGGAGCAAGCCCCATCGAAGGCTCGTCCAGTAGAATTAGACGTGGATTAGCCATCAGGGCCCGGCCGATGGCGCACATCTGCTGCTCGCCGCCCGAGGTGTAGCCGGCGAGCGAACGTCGCCGCTCCTTCAGGCGGGGGAAGAAGGCGTAGACACGCTCGAGGTCCGACCTGACCGCCGCAGCACCGTCCTTGCGGGTATAGGCGCCGGTGAGCAGGTTCTCCTCGATCGTCAGGTGCTCGAAGCAGTGGCGCCCCTCCATCACCTGGACGATGCCGCGCCGCACCAGTTCGTTGGGGGTGAGCCGCTGGACCTCCTCGCCCTCGAAGACGATGGTGCCCTTGGTGACTTCGCCGCGCTCGGAGCGCAGCAGGTTCGAGATCGCCTTCAGCGTCGTGGTCTTGCCGGCGCCATTGGCCCCGAGCAGGGCCGTGACGCCGCCTGCGGCCACCGTCATCGACACGCCCTTCAGGACGAGGATGACATGGTCGTAGATGACCTCGATGTTGTTGACGCTGAGCGCCGTCTCGGTCTCGACGGGAGGCGGGTTGTCGATCGGCATCGGCTGGCCGGAAAGGCAGGCGGGGGAACGGGCGCCGCGGCGGCCCGCTCCCCGTCGCCGCAGGTCAGCCGCAGGACGCCGGCGTGATGCCCTTCTCGGCGGCGTATTTGGCAGCCGCCTCCTCCATCTTCGGCCGCAGATGGGCAGTGTCGCCCTCGATCCAGTCCGAGGTGAACACCCACTTCGAGCCGTCCCACTGGTGGACGCGCGCCTTGCGGGCGCCGCCATGATCGAGGCAGGACACCTTCAGCGGGCTCACCAGTCCCTCGAAGCCCAGCTCCCTGATGCGGTCCGCCGATAGGTCGAGGTGCTCGAAGCCGTCTCGGACCTGGGCGCCCGTCACCGACTTGCTGCCGGTGGCCTTCATGGCGGTGCGGACCGCCTCGAGCGTCAACATGGCGTTGATCATGCCGCGATTGTAGAGGACCTCGCCGACCTCCTCGCGCTTGGCCGAGCCCTTGCCCTTGTCGTAGACGTGCTTCAGGATCTCCTGCAGCACCGGATAGTCCTGGCCGGACGGATTGAGCGCCAGGCCCTGATAGCCCTTGGCGTCGGCACCGGCGGCGCGGACGTCGGGCTCGGCCGCGGCCCACCAGACGCCGTACATCTGCTCGCGCGGATATCCCACGGCCACCGCCTCCTTGATGGCGGTCGAGTTCATCACGCCCCAGCCCCACAGGAACACGTAGTCGGGCCGCGAGCGGCGGATCTGCAGCCACGCTGCCTTCTGCTCGACGCCGGGGCTGGTGACCGGGATCATCTCGAGCGTGTAGCCCATCGGCTCCGCCAGGCCCTGCAGCACCGGGATCGGCTCCTTGCCGTAGGGCGAATCGTGGTAGAGCAGGGTGATCTTCTTGCCCTTGAGGCCGCCGCCGGTCTTGTCGACGTGCTGCAGCAGGATGCTGGCGGCGTCCCAATAGGTGCCGAGCAGCGGGAAGTTCCACTGGAACACCCGGCCGTCGACCGACTCGGACCGGCCATAGCCCAGGGTCAGCAGCGGAACCTTGTCGCCCGGCGCCTTCTCGGTCAGCGCGAAGGTAATGCCGGTGGACAGCGGCGAGAAGGCGACGGCACCGGTGCCCATGCCCTTCAGGCGCTCGTAGCATTCCACGCCGCGGTCGGTGGCGTAGCCGGTCTCGCACTCCTCGAGCACGATCTTGGCCCCCTCGAGGCCGCCGTCGCGGTCGTTCAGCATGGTGATGTAGTCGGCGATGCCGTTCGCCCATGGAATGCCGTTCGGCGCGTACGCGCCGGAACGGTAGACCAGCGACGGAAAATAGACTTCCTCGGCGCTGGCGACACCCGGCACACCCGCCAGCAGCGCCAGCGCCGTCAACGCCGCAGGGATCATTGGGCTCTTCATCGATCAGCCTCCCGTTCTTTTCGAGTTGCCTACACTATGAACGGCCGTGGTCAGTAGGGGAACGGCCATCGTCGCAGCTTCTCCTTGGCGATGGACCAGAGCCTCGCCAGCCCGTGCGGCTCGACGATCAGGAAGAAGATGATCAGCCCGCCGAACACCATGGCTTCCAGATGTGCCAGCACGTCGATCGACAGGGAGATCCCGAACAGCCGCGGCGCCTGGTTGAGGAAGATCGGCGTCAGCGTGATGAAGGCTGCACCCAGGAAGGCGCCCAGGATCGAGCCCAGGCCACCGATGATGCACATGAACAGCAGGTTGAACGACATCTGGATGCCGAAGGCCAGGGGTTCCCAGGCGCCGAGATGGACGAAGGCCCACAACGCCCCGGCGATGCCGGCGATGAACGAGCTGACGGCGAAGGCCGACAGCTTGGCGGCCATCGGGCGGATGCCGATGATCTCGGCCGCGATGTCCATGTCGCGGATGGCCATCCAGCTGCGGCCGATGCGCGACCGCACGAGGTTCTTGGCGATCCAGGCGAAGAAGCAGGCGAAGGCCAGGCAGAACAGGTAGCGGTCGACGTCGCTGTCGATGGTCCAGCCCAGCACCGTCATCGGCGGCGCGCTCACCGAGCCCGAGGGCGTGTCGTTGGTGATCCAGGCGACGCGGCTGACCAGCCAGTCGACGAAGAACTGCGCCGCCAGCGTGGCGACGGCGAGATAGAGCCCCTTGATGCGCAGCGACGGGATGCCGAACAGGACGCCGACCAGCGCGGCACAGCCGCCGGCCAGCAGGAAGTCGAGGATCAGCGGCAGGCCCGGCAGCCGGACCGACAGGTTGTAGGCGGCGTAGGCTCCCACTGCCATGAAGGCGCCGGTGCCGAGCGAGATCTGGCCGCAATAGCCGAGCAGCAGGTTGAGGCCGATGGCCCCCAGCGCCAGGATGAGGAACGGCGTCATGATGGCGCGCAGGAAATAGGCACTGCCGAACAGCGGCAGCAGCACCCAGGCGACCAGCAGGATCAGGGCGATGCCGATCTTGTCCTGCAGGATCGGGAAGATCGCCTGGTCGGCGGCGTAGCTGGACTTGAACTGGCCGGTCTCGCGGTAGATCAAGGCCGTCACACCCGCTCGATGATGCGCTCGCCGAACAGCCCTTGCGGGCGGACCAGCAGCACGACCAGGGCCAGCACGTAAGCGAACCAGTTCTCGATGCCGCCGCCGAGCGACGGCCCGACATAGACCTCGGCCAGCTTCTCGCCGGCGCCGATCAGCAGGCCGCCGACGATGGCGCCGGGTACGGAGGTGAGGCCGCCCAGGATCAGCACCGGCAGCGCCTTGAGCGCCACCGCCGCCAGCGAGAACTGCACGCCGAGCTTGCTGCCCCAGGCCATGCCGGCGACCAGCGCCACCACACCGGCGACCGACCAGACGATCAGCCAGATCTGGTTGAGCGGGATGCCGACCGACTGGGCGGCCTGATGATCGTCGGCCACCGCACGCAACGCCCGGCCGATCCGGGTGGCGTGGAAGAAGATCGAGAGGGCCACCACCAGCGCGCCGGCGATGCCGGCGGCGAACACGTCGATCGGGCTCAGCAGGATCCCGCCCGGGAACGGGCCGTCGAGGATGAACCAGGGACTGGCGGGGATGCCGAGATCGAGCGAGTAGGCGTCCGAGCCCCAGACCATCTGGCCGAAGCCGTCGAGGAAGAAGGTGATGCCGATGGTGGCCATGAACAGGATCAGCGCGTGCTGGCCGACCAGCGGCCGCAGCACCAGCCGCTCCACGGCGAAGGCCACGCCCACCATGATCGCCACCGAGACGAGAAACGCCACCGGCATCGGCATCCACTCGGAAAGGCGCACCAGCGACAGGGCGGCGAACAGCACCATCGCGCCCTGCGCGAAGTTGAAGACGCCCGAGGCCTTGAAGATCAGCACGAAGCCCAGCGCGACGAGGGAGTAGAGCACGCCGGACATCAGACCGCCCAGCAGCACCTCGAGAAAGGGGCCGAGGTCATCCATGGCTCACCCCCAGATAAGCCTCGATGACCGCCGGGTCGCGGCGGACCTCGTCGGGCGTGCCGTCGGCCAGCTTGCGGCCGTAGTCGAGGACAACGACGCGGTCGCTGATGTCCATCACCACGCCCATGTCGTGCTCGATCAGCGCCACCGTGGTGCCCATCTCCTCGTTGACGTCGAGGACGAAGCGGCACATCTCCTCCTTCTCCTCGACATTCATGCCGGCCATCGGCTCGTCGAGCAACAGCAGCTCCGGCTCGGCGGCGAGCGCCCGTGCCAGCTCGACCCGCTTCTGCAGGCCGTAGGGCAGCTTGCCCACGGGGGTGTGACGGATGGCCTGGATCTCGAGGAAGTCGATGATGTGCTCGACGAAGTCTCGGTGCTCCAGCTCCTCGCGCTTGGCCCGGCCGACATAGAAGGCCTGCTCGATCAGGCTGGCCCGCATCTTCAGCACGCGGCCGGTCATGATGTTGTCGAGCGTGCTCATGCCCTTGAACAGCGCGATGTTCTGGAAGGTGCGGGCGATGCCGCCGGCCGCCGCCTCGTGCGGCCGCATCCGCCTGCGCGTCTGGCCCTTCCAGAGAATCCGGCCGGCCTGCGGATGATAGAAGCCGTTGATGACGTTGAGCATCGACGACTTGCCGGCGCCGTTCGGGCCGATGATGGCGCGGATCTCGCCCTTCCTGATGTCGAAGCTGATGTCGCTCAGCGCCTTGATGCCGCCGAAGCTCAGCGAGATGCCGTCGACCGCCAGCAGGACGTCGCCGATCCGCCGCCTGCGGGTGACGACGGCCGCCTCGACCATCAGGCGGCCGCCTTCGCCGGCACAGCCCCCGCCGCGGCCGTGGCGTGGATGGCGAGATCGGCCTCGATGCGGCCCTTGCGCCCGTCCTCGAAGGTGACTTCGGTGACGATGTGGACGCGCTCCATCCCGGCATAGATCGCGTCGATGATCTGCCGGTAGCGTTCGTCGATGATGTTGCGGCGGACTTTCCGCGTACGGGTCAGCTCGCCGTCGTCAGCGTCGAGATCCTTGTAGAGCAGGAGGAAGCGGCGGATGCGCTGCGGCTCGGGCAGGCTGGCGTTGACGGTCTCGACCTCGCCCGCCAGCAGCCGCTCGATCTGCGGGTTGGCGGCGAGGTTCTGGTAGGTGGTGAAGCCGATGCGGCGGCTCTCGGCCCACTTCGCCACCATCGAGTAGCGGATGCACAGGATGGCGGCGAGCCAGGGCCGTCCGTGCCCCAGCACCACCGCCTCACCGATATAGGGCGAGAATTTCAGCTTGTTCTCGATGAACATCGGCGAGAAGCGCACGCCGTCGCTGGTCCGGGCCATGTCCTTGACGCGGTCGATGACGACCAGCCGCCCGGCCTCGTCGAAATATCCGGCGTCGCCGGTGCGCATCCAGCCATCGGCCGTCAGCACCTCGGCGCTCGCGGCCTCGTTGCGGAAGTAGCCCTTGAACATGCCGGTGTGGCGGGTGACGATCTCGCCCACGCCGTTGGCGTCGGCATCCTCGATGCGGATCTCGGTATTGTCGAACGGCTTGCCGGAGCTCTCGGTGTCGACGGCCCCGCCGTCCTGCAGCGTATAGGCGCCGGCGAGCTCGGTCTGGCCGTAGAGCTGGCGCAGCGGCACGCCCATCGCCAGGAAGAACTTGAAGGTGTCCGGCCCCAGCGCCGCCCCGCCGGTCGCTGCCGAGCGGACCTTGGCGAAGCCCAGGCGATCCTTCAGCGCCCCCATCAGCGCGAGGTCGGCCACGGCCGAGCGGCGGCCGCGCTCGACGGCGCTGCGCGCGCGCGCCAGGCCCTTGTCGAAGATCCACCGGCTCAGCGCGTTGGCATCCATCATCCGGGCGCGCACGTCGGCCGCCATCTGCTCCCACACCCTGGGCGCCAGCAGCAGGTGGGTCGGGCCGATCTCGCGCATGTCGGCGACGGCGGTCTCGGCGCTCTCGGGAAAGTTGACCCGGATGCGGCAGAGCAGCGGCATGGCCACCGCATAGACCTGCTCCATGATCCAGGGCAGCGGCAGCAGGCAGACATACTCGTCGGTGCTACCGCGCGGATCGGCGCGCAGATAGGCCGACATGTGCTCGAGGAACGGCCGGAGCTGCAGCATCGCCAGCTTGGGATGCGAGGTGGTGCCCGAGGTGGTGCAGAGGATGCCGACGTCCTCGCCCCGCCCCAGCGCCACCTCGCGCTCGAACAGCCCGGGCTGCTCGTCGGCGAGGCGGCCGGCGCGCTCGTGCAGCTGCTGCCAGCTCACCAGCCGCGGATCGGTGTATTTCGCCATGCCGCGATCGTCGTGATAGACGATCCAGCGCAGCTCGGGCAGGCGATCGCCCAGCTCCAGCAGCTTGTCGACCTGCTCCTCGTCCTCGGCGAGCACGGCGCGCGCGCCGGAATGGGACAGCAGATAGCCTGCCTCCTCGGCCAGCACGTCGGCATAGACGCCGATGCTCATGCAGCCGAGACAATGCGCCGCCAGCTCGCCCCAGACCCAGTTGGGCCGGTTGCGACCGAGCAGACCCACCACCTCGCCACGCTCGACACCCAGGCTCTTCAGCCCGAGTGCGATGGCCCGCACCTCGTCGCGCACCCGCGCCCAGCCGTAGCTCTGCCAGATGCCGAGATCCTTCTCGCGCATCGCCACGTCGCCCGGCCAGTTGGCGGCGTTGTGCAGCAGCAGTTTCGGGTAGGTGTCGAGCCGGTCGAGCGCCGGGAGCTGCATGGCCACGGCCATCTCACCCCGCGGGCTCGACGGATTCGGTAGCCGGCGGCCTCATCTTCGCCTCCCTGCACATCCGCCGCGAGCATGCGCGATAGCATGGCGGACATGCAAGACGGGAGGATCGGCAGGTGCCGGGTGGCTCAGAACTTCCAGCCGGAGGCGGCGCACCAGTCGAGGTCGCGCCTGGGCGCCGGTCGGAAGGGCACCACCGTCGGGTGGCGATCGGGGTGGAACGGACGGGCCGCCAACGTCGGCGAGATGGCACTCCAGAGACGCGCCGCCGCCGCCTGGACCGCCTCGATACGCCCGAACCGGCTGCCGTCGAGCAGCTCGAAGCCCGGCCGGGTGGCAACGAAGCAGTAGCCGGCGCCGCGCCGCACCGCGAACCCGACCTGTCTTCCGCCCGCGACGATCGCGAGCGCGTCACCGGCGTCGTGCATGATCGAAACTCCGCGTGCCACCCGCCTATCCGGCCATGACCACGAGACCGACGACAAAGGCGTAGCAGGCGGCGAACAGTACCCGCGCCTGCCAGGTCCGCACCGTATCCAGCAGGTCGATCGCAACGCCGTGGGACGGAGCCGGACGAACACGATGGGCGACGACGGCTTCGATGGCGAGGTCGGTGATGGGCAGACCGGGGACGAGCATGGGGGCGTTCCTTGGTTCGTTCGGCGCACCCATAAAAATCCGTTAAACTCTATCGTGTCAATAGGGATTGTTGGCAAGCTGGGGCGGCCACCATCCCGGGGGACGCTCAGGCACCGAGATAGGTCTGGCGGACGTAGTCGTCGGCGATCAGCTCGTCGGCCGGGCCGGAGAGGGCGACGCGGCCGTTCTCCAGCACGTAGCCATGGTGGGCGACGCTGAGTGCCGCGTAGGCGTTCTGCTCGACGATGACGATGGTGCGGCCGGTGCGGGCGATGCGGCGGATGTCCTGGAACATCTCGACGGTCAGCTTCGGCGACAGGCCCATCGAGGGCTCGTCGAGCAGCAGGATCTTCGGCTGGGCCATCAGGCCGCGGCCGATGGCCAGCATCTGCTGCTGGCCGCCGGACAGCGTGCCGCCAAGCAGGCCAGCCTTCTCGCGCAGCACCGGGAAGAGGTCGAAGACCTCCTCCATGCCGCGCTCGATGAGCTTGCGGTCGCGTCGGCGCACGTAGCCGCCGACCTCCAGGTTCTCGCGCACGGTCAGCGTGGCGAAGATGCGGCGGCGCTGCGGCACGCAGGTGATGCCGCTGGCGACCACCGTCTCCATCGGCAGCGCGTCGATCCGCTGGCCAGCGAGGCGGACCTCGCCGGTGGCGGGCTTCAGGCGGCCGACGATGATGTTGAGCGTCGTGGACTTGCCGGCGCCGTTGGCGCCGATGACGGCCACCACCTGCCCTTCCCTGACGGCGATCGACAGGTCGAACAGGATCTGCGCCTTGCCGTAATAGGCGTCGACATGGTCGACCTCGAGGATCGGCCGTGCCGCATTGTCCACGACGCCCATGGGCTTCAGAACTTCACCGTCGACGCCACGCCCGGCACGCCGTCCTTGACGGTGACGATGTGGATCTGGTGGTTGCAGTCGCCGTTCTCCTCGCAGCGGTACTTGCCGAGCAGGCCCTCGTGGTCGACGGTCTTGAAGGCCTCGCGGACCTTGGCCGGATCGCTGCTGCCGGCGGCGTTGATCGCCTTGGCGGCCAGATGGGTCGCGTCGTAGTAGGCTGCGGCCCAGATCTCCGGACCCATGCTGTACTTGGCCTCGTAGGCCTTGACGAACTTCTGGATCGTCTCGTCGGAGTTCGAGGCGACGAAGTCGTTGGCGCTGATCACCCCCTCAGCCGCCGGGCCGGCGAGCTTCACGAAGGAAGGCTCGCTCAGCGAGGTGCTGCCGGCGAACTTCATGTCGAGGCCGAGCTGCTGCGCCTGTCGGACGATCAGCGCCGCCTCGGTGTCGTGGGTCCACATGATGGTGAGCTCGGCGCCGGCGTTCTGCAGCTTGGCGAGCTGGGCCGAGAAGTCCTTGTCCTGGGTGTTGTGGGTCTCGACCGCCACGGGCTCGAGGCCGGCGTCCTTCAGCGCCAGCACGACGCGATCGGCACCCGCCTTGCCGAAATCGTCGTTGATGTAGAGCACGCCGATCTTGTCGATGCCGAGCGTCGCCCGGGCGTACTCGACCAGGGCCTTCGATTGGATGATGTCGTTGGCGCGCACGCGGATGACGAAGTTGCAGCCGTTCTTGGTGACCGGCACGCCGCTGGCGCCCGTCACGGAGATGATGCTGCCGTCGCAGTAGATCTTCTGTGTCGCCAGCTGGGCCACCGAGTAGTGCGGCCCGAGCATCAGCGGCACCTTCTCGACCTGCATCAGCTTGGTGACGGCGTTGATCGCGGCGTTGGGGTTGTCGCCCATGTCGTCCTCGATCTGGACCGACAGCTTGCCGCCGAGCACGCCGCCGGCGGCATTGATCTCCTCGACCGCCATGTCGACGCCCTGGCGGAAATTCCGCCCGAGCAGAGCGCGCGGCCCGGTCATCGGGGCGGCGGCACCGATGGCCACATCGGCCGCCATGGCCGGAAGCGCCGGTGCCAGCAGCGTCGCGGCCAGCAGAGCCGCCTTCAGGATCCGCGTCGTCATCATCTGTCTCTCCCTGTCCACACGAGCAATCGGTCTGGCTAGGCAGCCTTGTCCTCGGCCTCGACCCGGCCGCCGAGATAGGCGTCGACCACCTGCGGGTCGCGGGCCACGGCGGCGGGCAGGCCGTCGGCGATCTTCTGGCCGAGGTTGAGCACGACCACCCGGTCGCACATGCTCATCACCAGCCGCACCCGGTGCTCGACCACGAGGATCGCCATGCCCTGGTCGCGCAGCCGGCGCATCACCTCGGAAAGCTCCATGATCAGCCCGCCGCGCAGGCCGGCCGCCGGCTCGTCGAGCAGCAAGAGGCGCGGCCTACTGACGATGGCGCGGGCGATCTCGACCAGCCGGCTCTGGCCGAACGACAGCTCCCCGGCCCGCCGGTCGGCGAGACTGGCCATGCCGACCTGCTCCAGCGCCGCCATCGCCGCCTCGCGGCTGGCGGTCTCGGCAGCGACCAACGAGGGGCCGCCGACCACCGCGCCGAGCACGCTGCCCTGGCGCGAGGCCTGGTGCGGCAGCATGACGTTCTCCAGCACCGTCATGGATTCCCACAAGCGGACGTTCTGGAAGATCCGCGACACCCCGGCGGCGTGGACGTCCCAGGTGGCAGCGTCGGAGATGCGCTTGCCGTCCAGCCGGATTTCGCCGGCGTCGAGCCGGACGAGACCGGCGCAGGCATTGATCAGCGTCGATTTTCCCGAGCCGTTGGGGCCGATGAGGCCCACGATCTCGCCCCGGTTCACGGTGAAGCTGACATCGTCGAGCGCCGTGACGCCGCCGAAACGCTTGGTCGCCCCCTCGATCGCCAGGAGCGTGCCGCCAGCGGCCGGTGCCTTCGCTGCCGAAGGCGGCACGGCCGGGATGGCGGCGATACCGCCATCCTCGCGTGTGCGCGGCTTGGCGCCGAAGCCCGGCAGCCAGGGGGCGACCAGCCAGTCGGCGATGACGCTCAGGCCCCGCGGCGCCAGCAGCAGGATCAGCAGCACGACGATGCCGAAGGCCGCCTGGTAGTAGGTCTCGAGACCGCGCAGGATTTCCGGCAGCGCGGTGACGGCGATGGCACCCAGGAAGGTGCCCGCCACCGAGCCCAAGCCGCCCACCACCGCCATCAGCAGCAGGCGGATGCTCTCCAGGATGGTGAAGTTGTTGGGCGAGATGAAGCCCACCAGCATGACGTAGAGACCGCCGGCCAGGGCGCCGAACACGCCGCAGACGACGAAGGCGATGGTCTTGGTGCGTGGCAGCGGCACGCCCAGTGATTCCGCCGCCATCTCGTCGTCGCGGATGGCGCGCAGGTCGCGGCCGAGGCGGGTACGGAAGATGCGCAAGGTCAGGGCATAGACCGCGAGCGCCACCAGCAGCAGCGGAATGTAGAACTGGGTCGACAGGTTGGCGCCCAGCATCGGGAAGGTGGCGTGCGGGATGTCGCGCAGGCCCATCGGGCCGCCGGTCAGCCATTCCTCGTTGAGGGTGACGAGGCGGAAGATCTCGTTGAGGCCGAGCGTGGTGATGGCGAGGTAGTGGCCGCGGATGCGCACGCTGACGAGGCCGAGCAGCCAGCCGACGGCGCCGGTGAGCAGGACCGCCAGCGGCAGGGCCAGCCACCAGGGCAGGTCGAGGCGCAGCATCGTGATGCCGGTGGCGTAGGCGCCGAAGCCCATCAGCGCCGCCTGCCCCAGCACGATCTGCCCGGCGATGCCGGTGGCGACGTTGACGCCCAAGGCGGCGATGGCGGCGATCCAGGACAGGTTCAGGACGTGCAGGGCATAGGTGTTGAGCCCGAGGAACGGCGGCAGGAGCAGCAGCAGGAGGAAGGCGGCCAGCAGCGCCTTGCGCGGGCCGGCGCCGACGGCGGCAAGGCGCTCCGTCATGCCCGGTCCGCCGTGACCTCGGGGATCAGGCCGTTGGGACGGATCGCCAGGAACAGCAGCAGCAGCGCGAAGGCGATGGCGTCCTTGTAGAGCGAGGAGATCCAGAACGCCGCGAGGTTCTCGCCGACGCCCAGGATCAACCCGCCCAGGATGGCGCCCGGAATGCTGCCGAAGCCGCCGATCACCATGGCGACGAAGCCTTTCAGCCCCACCATGGTGCCCATCTCGGTGGTGACGAAGAACAGAGGTGCCAGCAGGATGCCGGCGAGGGCCGCCAGCACCGAGGAATAGGCGAAGGTCAGCGCCAGCACCCGCTCGACCGGGATGCCCATGAGTGCTGCGGCATCGCGATCGACGGCGACGGCGCGCATCACCTTGCCGGCCATGGTGAAGCGCAGCACGAGATGCTGGACGATCATCACCGCCACCACGATGCCGACGATCAGGATGTGCTGGTTGACCAGCCGCACGCCCATGATCGTGGTGACGCCGGCACCGATGTCGCTGGTGTAGAGCAGCGGCTCGGGCCCGTAGATGATGCGGGCGGATTCCTTGAGCACGATGCCGAACGCCACCGTCGAGATGATGGCGACCAGCGGCCGCTGCTTCTGCAGCCGGGCGAAGACGACCCGCGAGAAGCCGGCGCCCATCACCGCCATCACCAGCATCGAGGCCCCTGCGGCGATGACGAAGGGCAGGCCCAGCCCCTCGGTGAACGAGGCGACGAAGATGAAGGCCGCGAACATCACGAACTCGCCGGCGGCGAAGTTGACGAGGCTCATCGTGTTCCAGACGAACACGTAGCCCAGCGCCACGAGAGCATAGATCGCCCCCATGGCCACACCGCTGGCGATGATCTGGCCGAGCATTCTTCCTCGCCGCCCGCCCGGTGCCTCAGACCGAGGCCAGGAGATCGGCCAGCGGCCCGTCCATCGCCTGCTTCTGCGCCTCGGTCACCTTCTCCATGGGCGGGCGCGGGTGGTAGAGCGTGACACCCTGCCGGTGCTGCAGATACTTCGTGCAGGCCGGCAAATTGTCGTGCCGGATGGTGTTCCAGAGCGCGTTGAGCTTGAAGTGGATGGCCTTGGCCCGCTCGTGGTCGCCGGCCTTCACCAGATCCCACAGCTTGACGATGACACCCGGCACGGCGGCGGTCAGCGCGGTGATCGCACCGTGCGCGCCCAGCGAGAACGCCGGATAGAGCAGCGCGTCGATGCCCGAGACCACGATGTTGCGCGGCTTGATGCGCAGGAGCAGATCGGACAGCGACTTGAGGTCGCCGTTGCTCTGCTTCATGCCGATGACGCCCGGAACCTCGTCCATGATGCGCAGCATCAGGTCGGCGCTGAGATAGTTCCAGGGGATGACGTTGTAGATGATGACCGGCAGGCCGGTCTCCTCGGCGATGGCCTTGAAATGCGCCACCGTGGCATCGGCGTCGGGCTTGAACAGGTAGTGGACCGGTGTGACCTGCAGCGCCGCCACGCCCATGCCCTGGAACTGCCTGGCCCGCTCGATCGCCATCTCGGTCGAGTTGACGATGAGGCCGGCCAGCACCGGCACCCGGCCCTTGGTGGCCTCGCAGGCGGCGCCCACGGCATCCACCAGCTCGCGCGTCGTCAGCGTGTGGCCCTCGCCGGTGCTGCCGCCGACCACCATGCCGTGGGCGCCGGCCTCGACGGTGAACTCCACCACCTCGGCGATGCCCTCGCGGACCAGCCGGCCCTTCTCGTCGAAGGGCGTCACGATCGGGGGCATGACACCCCGGAACATCTGGCGATAGTCGACGGTGCTGCTCATGCGCGAACCACTCCTCTGGGGCCCGGGGGGTCTGCGGCGCGCGACGGTTGCGCTGGCTGGCATCGGATGCCCGATGCGCCCGCCTCCCCCGAAAGCCTTGCTCGGCCAGTCGATGCATGATAGTTCCTCATTCCGGAACTTCATGCTGATTTGTGGATCATCCTAGGGCAAGGACGACGGCTGTCAACGCGAGATCCACCGACACGACGGATGCTGCACTGCAATAGGACACGACGTTCCGCATCGAGGAACTTCAAGGCATGACGAACGAGCGCGAGCCGGAAGGCGATCAGGGCATCAAGTCGCTGCGCAAGGTGATGCAGGTGCTCGACTGCTTCTCCACCAACACCCGCTCGCTGACCCTGATGGAGATCAGCCGCCGCGCCGGGTTTCCCAAGAGCACCTGCCACCGCCTGCTGTCGTCGATGCGCGAGGTCGGCCTGCTCGACCAGGACCGCGAGCGCGAATCCTACCGGCTGGGCCTCCGGCTGTTCGAGTACGGCAACACCGTGCTCTCCAACCTCGACCTGCACCGCGAGGCGCTGCCGACGCTGGAGGCGCTGCGCCGGCTGAGCGGCCAGACCGTCCACCTGGCGGTGTTCGACGGCCTGCGCGCCATCGTGATCCACAGCGCCGACGTCTCGCGCTCGGCAGTCACGCACATCGAAAGCTCACCCACCCACTGCACCAGCGTCGGCAAGGCGATCCTGGCCTTCCAGCCCGACGAGGTGTTCCAGCGCATCGTCGCCATGGGCCTCACCCGCTACACCGACGCCACCATCACCGATCCGGCGACGCTGTCGGCGCAGCTCGCCGAGATTCGCGGCCGCGGCTACGCCGTCGACGAGGGTGAGCACCAGCCCGGCCTGCGCTGCATCGGCGCGCCCATCCGCGACCGCAACGGCCACGTCTTCGCCGCCGTCAGCATCAGCGGCCCGAGCTGGGAGATCGGCGTCGAGAAGACAGAGGGCATGTCGAAGATCGTCATGCACCACGCCGGGGTGGTCTCGCAGCGGCTGGGCTACGACGCGGGCACCTGACGGCCGAGGAACGCCAACGCATCGTCCAGCGTCCGGCGCGCCTTCTCGACGATCTCCTCGACCTGCGCCTCGGTGATCACGAGCGGCGGCGCCAGCACCAGCGCGTCGCGGACGGCGCGCATGACGATGCCGTTCTTGATCGCCAGATCCCGCATCGTCAGCCCCAGCCTGCCCTGCGGCTCGAACAGTTTTCGCGTCGGCTTGTCCTCGACGATCTCGATGGCGGCGAGCAGGCCCTTGGTGCGCACCTCTCCAACCAGCGGATGATCCGCCAGCGTCTGCAGGCCCTTGGCGAAGTAGTCGCCGATGGGGCCTGACGCACGGGTGGCCAAGCCCTCCTCCTCGAGGATGGCGATGTTCTCGAGCGCCACGGCACAGGCGGTCGGGTGGCCGGCATAGGTCACGCCGTGGGCGTACTCGAAGTCGGACTTGTAGAGCACGTCGCCGAGCCTGCGGCCGAAGGCGACGGCGGCGAGCGGCTGGTAGCCGGAGGTCAGGCCCTTGGCCATGGCGATGGCGTCGGGCTCGATCCCGAGAGTCTGGCTGCCCCACCAGTTGCCGGTGCGGCCGAAGCCGCAGATCACCTCGTCGGCGACCAGCAGCACGTCGTGCTTGCGGCAGATGCGCTGGATCTCGGGCCAGTAGCTGTCGGGCGGCACGACGACGCCGCCGGCACCCTGGATCGGCTCGGCCACGAACGCCGCCACATTGTCGGGGCCGATCTCCAGGATCCGCTTCTCCAGCTCCCGAGCCGCCTTCAGGCCGAACGCCGCCGGCTCGAGGTCGCCGCCCTCGACGAACCAGTAGGGGTTGCCGATATGCGAGAAGCGCGGCAGCGGCAGGTCGAACGGCCGGTGCATGAAGCTCATGCCGGTGAGGCTGGCCGAGCCGAGCCCGATGCCGTGATAGCCGAGCTTTCTCGCGATGAAGTGCTTCTTGCGCGGCCGGCCCAGCAGGTTCCAGTAGTACCAGATGGACTTGACGATGGTGTCGTTGGCCTCGGAGCCCGAGCTGACGAAGAAGATCTTGTCGAGCCCCTCGGGCAGCAGCTCCGCCAGCTTGGCGGCGAGCTCGATGGCCGGCGGCGTGCTGCACTGGAAGAAGCTATTGTAGAACGGCAGCCGCCGCATCTGCTCGTAGGCCGCCCGCGCCAGCCGCTCGCGGCCGTAGCCGACATTGATGCACCACAGACCCGACATGCCGTCGAGCAGCCTGTTGCCCTCGGAATCCCACAAGTAGCAGCCTTCGCCGCGGACGATGATCCGGCTGCCCTTGGCGGCGAGATCCTTGAAGGTGGTGAACGGGTGCAGATGATGGCGCCGGTCCAGCTCGATCCAGCGCTGCGTCTCGGCCGACACGCCCATCTCCGCCCTCTCCTGCGATCCCTGCCGGCCTCTCCTAACAGCCCTGCAGCTGTGCTTGAATATCGCCCATGCCGATCCGCAAGGAGCTGCGCTGGTTCTACCCCATCGACTGGGCGCTGCTCAGCCGGCGCGTCCGCTTCGAGCGCGCCGGCGGCCGCTGCGAATCCTGCGGCCGGCCGCATGGGGCGCTGATCCGCCAGCTCGCCGACGGCCGCTGGCTCGACGAGGAGCGCGGCGAATGGCGCGACGACAGCGGTGCCCCAGCCGATTGGCCGGACATCGTGGCCGCCGCGACGGCGCGCCAGCGCCGCGTCTGGCTCGCCGCCTGCCATCTCGACCACGACCCGATGAACTCGCGGCTGCGCAATCTGCGGGCCCTGTGCCAGCGCTGTCATCTCCGCCACGACCGCGCCGAGCACGGCCGGCGCCGGCGCATCACCTTCCTCTTGCGTCGGGCGTTGGGCGACCTGTTCTCGGGGCCGCACAGGCATTGATGACATGACGATCCGCGCCGCAACCGCCGCCGATGCTGCCGCGATCGACACCCTGGTCACCCAGGCCTTCGGCCAGGATGCCGAAGCCAGGCTCGTCGAACGACTGCGCGCCTCGGATCGCATGACCTGCGAGCTGGTAGCCGAGGAGGACGGCGCCATCGTCGGCCAGATCACCTTCAGCCCGATACGCATCGGCGAGAACGACGGCGACGGTCGCTGGTGGGGCCTGGCCCCGCTGGCCGTGGCGCCGGCGCGGCAGAAGCAGGGCATCGGCACCGCGTTGGTCCGCGTCGGACTCGATGCCGCGCGCCTAGCCGGCGTCACGCTGGTCGTGGTGCTCGGCGAGCCGGCCTATTACGGCCGCTTCGGCTTCCTGCCCGCCGGGCGGCTCGGCCTGCGCTGCGTCTACGAGGTGCCGGGCGAATACTTCATGGCCTGCCAGCCGGTCGCGGGCGTGCTGCCGGCCGGCACCGTCCACTACGACGTGGCCTTCGACGGGCTCTGAGCGCATCTCGCGCCGGGCGGCTCACAATCGTTCGCCGGGCAACCGGCTGGCCTGCTTCACCCAATCGGCAAGCTGGGCTTCGTCGAGCTGGCCCTCGTAGATGTCGAGGTAACGCACGTCCTTGTGCTTGGACGCGCCGAGAGGGAGAGGGCGCAGTGACGCGCCGCGGAAGAACGTTACTTTGACGTACTTCGTGAAGCAATGAAAGCCGAGGAACCAGCCATTACCTTCGACGCCATAGAACGGCGAGTTCCATTTGACGGCCTTGCTCACGCTGGGGACGGTGCGCTCGATGAGCGTGTCGAGGCGGCGACCGACATCGCTCTTCCAGCCCGGCATGGCGGCGATGTACGCCTGCACGGGCGCGTCGCCATCTCCCTTGGCGATCTGCGGGTTGCCGCCCGAGAGGAGGACGACCTCGCCGGGTTCCGCCGCCCGGCGCGGCTCGGCGGCTTTCCTCGCGACCTTCGATGTTTCGGATCGTTTGGTCATCTTCCTCGCTCTTGTCCGCCGCCAGCGCAACGCGGCGGGCCGCGTCGGCATAACATTGTCGTCAGGGGAACGGGACTTGCCGTCCCGACACGCTAGATCCGGGAGGCGTGCCCAGGAGGAGAGACCTATGAGCCGACGCCCGCCGATCAACAGCGCCGCCATGACAGCGACCTTGGCCTGT
The DNA here is from genome assembly GCA_035326425.1 of Geminicoccus sp. GTDB lineage: Bacteria > Pseudomonadota > Alphaproteobacteria > Geminicoccales > Geminicoccaceae > CALKJU01. Next base: position 22,766 of record DAOLFG010000046.1, read on the forward strand.
ACCCTGATCGGCTGCGCCAGCGCCGGTGCCGCACCGCCCCCGGACAAGGTGTTCGAGACCGAAGCCGCCAGCTTCCGCGTCACCGAGGTCGCCGGCGGCCTGTCCCACCCCTGGGGCCTCGCCTTCCTGCCGGACGGCCGGATGCTGGTCACCGAGCGGGCCGGGCGGCTGCGGCTGATCGACGAGGGCAGGCTGGCGCCGGAGCCGATCGGCGGCGTGCCCGAGGTTTACGCCAGCGGCCAGGGCGGCCTGCTCGACGTCGCGGTCGATCCCGACTTCGCCGAGAACGGCCTCGTCTATCTCAGCTATGCCCACCGTGACGATTCCGGCACCACCACCCGCGTCGCCCGCGGCAAGCTCGGCGACGGCAGCCTGACCGATGTCACGGTGATCTTCGAGGGCGAGCCCAGGGCGAGCGGGCGCAACCACTACGGCTCGCGGCTCGCCTTCGGCCCGGACGGCATGCTCTACATCTCGGTCGGCGAGCGCCAGGAGCGTGACCGGGCGCAGTCGCTGGGCGATCATGGTGGCAAGGTCATCCGGATCTTTCCCGACGGCAGGGTGCCGGAGGACAATCCGTTCGTCGGCAGGGCGGGGGCCCAGCCGGAGATCTGGTCGTACGGCCATCGCAACCCGCAGGGCATGGCCTTCCGCCCCGGCACCGCTGAGCTGTGGGAGCAGGAGCACGGCGCGCGCGGCGGCGACGAGGTCAACCTGATCGCCAAGGGCCTGAACTATGGCTGGCCGGTGATCACGCATGGCATCGACTACAGCGGCCTGCCGATCGGCGAAGGCAGGGAGAAGGCGGGCATGGAGCAGCCGGCCTTCGTCTGGACGCCGTCGATCGCCCCTTCGGGCCTTGCCTTCTATCAGGGCGATGCCTTTCCCGAATGGCAGGGCGACATGCTCGTGGGGGCGCTGAAATTCGAGCTGCTGGTGCGGCTGACCATGGACGGCCAGCGCATCGTTGCCGAGGAGCGGATTCTGGAGGGCGAGCTCGGCCGCATCCGCGATGTCCGCGTCGGACCGGACGGGCTGGTCTACATCCTCAACGACGAGGATGAAGGCGGAGTCTATCGGCTGGAGCCGGCCGGCTGACCGGCTCGTCGGAGCTGGCGATGTCCCCTGTGATCACCGACAAGCCGGAGGCCTGTCACCGTTTCGACGCCAACAGCGGAGGCTATGCGCGCTTCCGGCCGCACTATCCGGGGGAACTGGTGCGCTTGTTGGTGCAGCGGATCGTCGCCGTCCCCGCCGCAGTTGGCGCCTTGGTGCTCGACGTCGGCTGCGGCACGGGCATCTTCACCCGACAGCTGGCAGCCCTGCTGCCGGATACGATGCCAATCCTGGGCATCGAGCCTGCAGCCCGCATGCGCGAACTCGCGATGGCTGCTCAGAGCCATCATCGGGTCGAATACCGAGACGGCCTGGCCGAAGCGCTGCCTGTGAAGGCGGAAGCGGCACGTGCCGTGACGGCCGCAACGGCCGCGCACTGGTTCGATCTGCCGAAGTTCTTCACGGAGGCCGCACGCGCGCTGGTGCCCGGAGGTATCCTGGGCATCATCGAATATGTGCGCGATGTGGAGCATTCGGCAGCGGCCGATGCCATTGAGGCGTTTCTCAGGCGCGAGGGCGGACCCAAGGTCTATGAACGACCTGACTATGCAAACAAGCTGAGGACAGCCGAAGCGTTCGTACTTTCGGACATGTTGACACACAAGGTGACCATGCCGCTGAACCTCGAAGGCTTCATCGGCTTGGCCCTGTCGTCGTCCCACGCCAACGCCGTGGTCGCGAAGCTCGGTGCGGAGGCGACCCGCGCGGCACTCGCCGAGCTCGGGTCGGGGCTGGCCGAGCCCGACGGCACGATCCGCTACGGCTATCACTTCCAGCTCTTCGTCGCCGCCCGGCAGTAGCTTCGAAGCAACGGGTACGAGGGCACATGCCCCGGCCCGGGCTTTTCCGGATCGGCCGGCGCATGCCAAATGAAGCCGTCTCCATAGAGGGCATGACGCTTGTCCGTCCCGTCGCGTACCACCCTCTCGCTCGAAGCACTGCTCGCTGGCGTCCGCTCCGGCGAGCGCGCGGTGCTTTCGCGTGCGATCACCCTGGTTGAGAGCCGCAAGCCGAGCCACCGGCCGCTGGCCGAACGGCTGCTGCAGGCGCTGCTGCCCTTCACCGGCAAGGCCGACCGCATCGGCATCACCGGTGTGCCGGGCGTCGGCAAGAGCACCTTCATCGAGGCGCTGGGGCTCAGGCTGACGGGCGCAGGCCGGCGCGTCGCGGTGCTGGCGGTCGATCCCTCCAGCAGCCGGACCGGCGGCTCGATCCTCGGCGACAAGACGCGCATGGCCAGGCTCGCCACCGACCCTCGGGCCTTCATCCGCCCCTCGCCCACTTCGGGCGCCCTCGGCGGCGTCGCCCGGACGACCCGCGAGACCATGCTGCTCTGCGAGGCCGCGGGCGTCGACGTCGTGCTGGTCGAGACCGTGGGCGTGGGCCAGTCGGAGACCATGGTCGCCCAGATGGTCGACTTCTTCCTGGCGCTGATGCTGCCCGGTGCCGGCGACGAGCTGCAGGGCATCAAGAAGGGGCTGGTCGAGCTGGCCGACATGATCGCCGTCAACAAGGCCGACGGCGACAATGCGCTGCGCGCCGCCCAGGCGGTGACCCACTACCGCGCGGCGCTGCGCATCATCGAGCCGCGCTCGGCCGCCTGGCTGCCGCCGGTCCTGCCGGTGAGTGCCTTGACCGGCGACGGCCTCGATCGGCTCTGGGCCGAGGTGCTGCGCCACCGCGAGATCCTGGCCGCCAACGGCGAGCGGGAGGCGGCGCGCCGCCGGCAGCAGGTAGGCTGGTTCCGCGCCATGCTGGAGGACCGGCTGCTGGAAAGGCTGCGCCGCCACCCGGCGGTGGCCCGGCTGCTGCCGCAGCTGGAGGCCGAGGTGGCGGCGGGCTCGCTGGTGCCGGCGCTGGCGGTCGACCGGGCGATCGCCGCCTTCGCCGGCGGCTCAGAAGCCGAAGCTGCCGCCGACGCCGACCCGTAGCCTCGAGCCGAACAGGTTGAGACCGTAGGTCTCGGGATAGTCGTCCGGGAACAGCTGGCCCGTGGTCCGCCACACCAGCCGCTCGGTGTCGCCGGCCCTGGGACCGGCCGCCGTGCCGGCAACCGAGACCACGGGCCGGCCGCCGTCGCACAGCACGGCCGCCAGCCGGTGCGGCGAGGCGGGCACCACCCGGCCGCTGCCGGCGCAGAGCCCGGCCGGGTCGGCAACGAGCGTGTCGAACGCCAGAATCAGCCGTGGCGAAGCGGCGGCCGCGTCGGTGGCGAAGACGACGCTGGCGCCCGAGATACCCTCGGCGGCGAGGCGCCGGGCGTCGGGGGACGACAGCGAGGCCGGCAGGCCGACGAGATCGAGCCGCACCGCGCCGCGCGCCGCCGCCTCGACCAGCATCCGCCGCGCCTCCGCCGCCTCCATCGGGAAGGGCCTGGAGATCTCGGGATCGCCGGCGCAGGCCGCGAGAAGGGCCATGGCGGCGAGCAGGAGGGCGGCTGGACGGTGCATCGGGCTACGCAGATGCTCGGAAGCTGCATCGAGGTTAGGAATTGATTAGCCTCGATGATCTAGAAGGGCCCGACCTGAAAGCATAGGGGCGCGAGGCCGCTCCGGCCCGCCCCGTTGGGAGTTGACGGCGCATGGACATGGCGGCGTTGCGGATCGGCGTCATCGGCACGGGCTTCGTGGCCCGTCATTTCGTCCACGAGCTGATGCGTCGCGAGGGCTATCGCCTGGGCAAGGTGCTGACGCGCCGCCCGCTCGCCTCCTGCGGCGAGTTCCCGGTACGCGAGGCGCTGACCGATTCGGTGGACGCGCTGATCGGGTCCTCGGACATCGTGCTCGAATGCACGGGCGACGTTCTCTGGGCCACCGAGACGATCGGCAAGGTGATGGCGGCCGGGCGGCCGGTGGTCACCCTCAACCCCGAGTTCCACGTCACCACCGGTTCCTTCTTCGTCCCCATGGGCCTGCTGAGCGAGGCCGAGGGCGACCAGCCGGGCTGCCAGGCCAGCCTGCTCGAGGAGGTCCGCGAGCTCGGCTTCAAGCCGCTGGTGCTGGGCAACATCAAGGGCTTCCTCAACCGCCACCCGACGCCCGAGGACATGCGCTACTGGGCCGAGCGCCAGGGCATCAGCCTGTCGATGGTGACCTCGTTCACCGACGGCACCAAGCTGCAGGTCGAGCAGGCCCTGGTCGCCAACGGCCTCGGCTTCGACATCGCCCGCGACGAGCTGCTAGGCCCCGCCACCGACGACCTCAAGGAGGCCGGACGGCTGCTCGGCGAGGCCGCGACCTCGCTCGGCCGGCCGATCGTCGACTATGTGCTCTCGGGCAAGCTGCCGCACGGCGTCTTCGTCACCGGCACCCATCACGACGAGCAGAAGGCGGCGCTGCGCTACCTGAAGATGGGCGACGGCCCGTATTATACCGTGCTGCGGCCCAACATCTTCGTCCATCTCGAGGTGTTCCGCACGCTGGAGCGGGTCGCCCGCACCCGCACGCCGCTGCTGAACAACGGCAGCTCGCCGACCATCGGCGTCGCCGCCGTCGCCAAGCGCGAGCTGAAGCCCGGCGAGCTGATCGAGCGCGGCTGCGGCAGCTTCGAGATGCGCGGCATCTGCGTGCGTATCGCCGAGCATCCCGGCCACCTGCCGATCGGGCTGGCCGAGCAGGTCCGCATCCGCCGGCGCATCGAGCCGGGCCAGATCGTCTCGATGGCCGACATCGAGCTGCCGCCCAGCCAGGCGTTGGATTGCTGGAAGGCGATCGAGCGCAGCGTCGTCGCGATGCCGCGCGCCGCCTGAGGGCCGCTGGCGCTTGCCAAGTCCGGGTGCGGCGGCTTTGTTGCTGCGGCACCCGGCGCGGAGCATGCGTTGCAGGCCCATCTTCTCGACTATCCGAGGGCAGCACTCTTCAACCTTCTGGCGGGCCTGTGGACCCTGCTGCTGATGCTGGCGCTCCTGCCCCTGGCGCCGTTCCTCGGTCCGGACGGCATGCGTCGCTGCGCGCGGTTCTGGATGCGCGGCATCCAGGGCCTGCTGCGGATCGTCGCCGGCCTGAGCTATCGGGTGATGGGGCTGCAAAACCTGCCGGCACGGCCGGTGATCATCGCCAGCAAGCACCAGTCGGCCTGGGAGACGGTGTTCTTCCATCTGGTGCGCGTCGACACGGTGATCGGCCTCAAGCACGAGCTGACGCGGATCCCGCTGTTCGGCTGGTACCTGATGATCGCCCACAACATCCGGATCGACCGCGGCGGCGCCGCCAGGGCGCTGCGCTCGCTGATCGAGGGCGCCAAGGCGGCGGTGGCCGAAGGCTGCTCGATCCTGATCTTCCCGGAAGGCACACGCGTCTCGCCGGGCGATCCGCCGGACTACAAGCCCGGGGTGGCGGCCCTCTACAAGGAGCTGGACGTGCCGGTGGTGCCGGTGGCGCTGAACTCGGGCCTGTTCTGGGGCCGCCAGAGCTTCCTCAAGAAGCCCGGCACCATCACCGTCGAGTTCCTGGAGCCAATCGAGCCGGGGCTCGACCGCAGGGCGTTCATGCGCCTGCTGGAGGACCGGATCGAGACGGCGTCGAACCGTCTGCTGGCGGCACCGGCGGGCTGAGCGGGGCGACGGCGTCGAGACGGCGCACGATCGCCTCCAGCCGCTGGTCGCCGATGCCGATCTCCCGCAGATGCGCCACCGTGTTGCGCACATAGTCGACGCAGGGGCCGCCCACGCCCACACCCTGCAGCACGTGCCGCACCACCTCGTCCTCGGGCAGGTCGCCGGCATATTGCGGATGGTCGGTCCGCGCGACATAGGCCCAAGCATCGACCGCCTCGCCGCCGGCGAGCGTCACCGGCAGCCGCAGCCGCTCGTAGACATAGTTGGTCTGCTCGCGCTCATCGAGATAGGCCAGCATGGCGGCCTCCCGCTGACGCGGGACGCCGATCGCCCTGCCGGTGCATTCCCCGCCCTCGGCCAGGCCCAGCACGAGGCCGGGTGCGGCGTGCGTGCCGCGATAGTGCCAGGAATAGACGCACAAGGCGCGGTGCCAGCCCTCCAGCCGCGCCGTGGCGAAGGCGTCGTGGGCGAAGCCCGGGTTCCACATCAACGAGCCGTAGCCGAACGCCCAGACGAGGTCGGCGGGATCCGCCATCAGGCCTTGCCGTCGGCCTCGGCCGGCGAGGGCAGGCGCCGATAGGCCTCGCCCGCCTGGATGACGCCGCGGCGGATGGCGCGGGTGCGGGTGAACAGGTCGAACAGCTTGTCGCCCTCGCCCCAGCGGATGGCCCGCTGCAGCGACACCAGATCCTCGGTGAAGCGGCCGAGCATCTCCAGCACCGCCTCGCGATTGTTGAGGAACACGTCGCGCCACATGGTGGGATCGGACGCGGCGATGCGGGTGAAGTCGGTGAAGCCGCCGGCGGCGTACCTGAACACCTCGGTGCGCGCCTGGTCCTCCAGATCGGCCACCGTGCCGACGATGGTGTAGGCGATCAGGTGCGGCAGGTGCGAGGTGATCGCCAGCACGCGGTCGTGATGCTCCGGCGTCATGCTGTCGACCAGGGCGCCTATGCCTTCCCACATGCCCCGGATCCTGGCCGTGGCCTCGGGATCGGTGTCCTCGATGGGCGTCAGGATCACCCGGCGGCGATCGAACAGGCCGGCGAAGGCGGCATCGGGGCCCGAATGCTCGGTGCCGGCCACCGGATGGCCCGGCACGAAGCGGGTCGGAGCCCGCAGGTGCGGAACGACGTCGCGGACGATCTGCCCCTTGATCGAGCCGACGTCGGTGACGATCGCATCCGGCGGCAATGCCGCACGGATGCGCTCGGCCACGGGGCCGCAGGCCGCAGGCGGCACGCCCAGCACCACCACCTGTGCGTCGCGCACCGCGTCGGCCGGATCGGCGAAGGCCCGGTCGCAGATGCCGAGCTCGACCGCCCGGGCACGGGTCAGGTCGTTGCGGGCGCAGCCGGTGATCTCGCCGACCAGGCCACGCTGGCGCAGCGACAGTGCCAGCGAGCCGTTGATCAGCCCGACGCCGATCAGGGCGAGGCGGTCGATCCGGCTCATGCCGCCCGCCTGCGGCCGGCGAGGCCTGTCAGCGACGCCACCAGCCGGCGGTTCTCCTCCTCCAGCCCGACCGTGATGCGCAGGCAGGAGGCGAGCCCGTAGGCCGCCATGTCGCGCGGTATCACGCCATCGCCCTCCAGCTGCGCCGTTGCCGCCTTCCGGGCGGCGGCATCGCCGAAATCCACCAGCACGAAGTTGCCGACGCTGGGCCAGACCTTGAAGCCGAGGCGGCCGATCTCCTCGATGAGCCAGGGCAGCCAGCGGTCGTTGTGCGCCCGCGCCCGCTCCTGGTGCTCGACATCATCGAGGGCGGCGATGCCGGCCGCCTGCGCCGGCTGTCCGACATTGAACGGGCCACGGATGCGGTTGACGACGTCGACCACCGCCTCGCCACCCAGCATCCAGCCCAGCCGCAGGGCGGCGAGGCCGAACAGCTTCGAGAAGGTGCGGGCCATCACCACGTTGGGATGGGCCAGGGCCAGCTCCTGGCCGTCGCTGTAGTCGGGTGCCGACACGAACTCGGCATAGGCGGCGTCGATCACCAGCAGGACGTCCGGCGGCAGGCCGGCATGCAGCCGCGCCAGCTCGGCCGCCGAAAGGTAGCTGCCGGTCGGGTTGTTGGGGTTGGCGATGAAGACGATACGGGTGCGCGTCGTCACCCGCGCCAGCATCGCGTCGACATCGGCCCTGAGGTCGATCTCGGGGGTCGCCACCGGCGTGGCGCCGGCTGCCAGCGCCGACAGCTTGTACATCAGGAAGCCGTGGGCGCTGTAGAGCACCTCGTCGCCAGGGCCGGCGAAAGCGCGGATCAGCAGCGAGATCAGCTCGTCCGAGCCGGCGCCGCAGACGATGCGGTCGGCATCGAGGTTGAAGCGCTGGCCGATCTTCTGGCGCAGCGCCGTGCAGCCGCCGTCCGGATAGCGGTGCAGGCGCTCGGCCTCGGCCCGGAACGCCGCCATGGCCACGGGGCTGGGGCCGATGGCGCTCTCGTTGGACGACAGCTTGACGATGTCGGTGGCACCCGCGACCTCGGCCTTGCCGCCGACATAGGCGCGGATTTCCATGATGCCGGGCCGCGGCCGGGGGATCGCAACGCTCACGCCTGGTCTCCAGCCGGCGCCTGCTCCGGCAATCGCAAGGGGGATGCGTAGCTGCCGATGCGTCGCCATCGGCCGTCGGGCGGCTCCACGCCGAAGCCGTCGAGCTCGACCAGCGCGCGGCCATGGCCGGGCCGGACGAGCACCCTCGCATCTTCTAGCCCGCCGCCGCCATCGCCGACCTCGAAGAGCGTGCGGTCGTCGCCGCTGGGCTCGGCCACCAGCGGGGCCACGACATAGCCGGTGGGGGCCGCATCGTTGGCGGTGAGCGGCAGGCGTGCCACCACCACGAGGCGGCCGTCGAGCTGGCCCGGCCACCAGTCGTCGGCGGTCGGCGGCGCCAGCACACCCACCATGGTGGGCACCGCCCGCAGGCGCGTCAGCACCGCCGCACCGCCCTCGACGTCCTCGACCGGCGTGGCGCTGCCGACCTGGTCGCGCGCCAGATCGTGGAGGGTGACGCCGCCCAAGCGGTCGACCACGCAGCTGAACGGCACCTCGATCTGGGTCGAGTTGGCGATGATCTCACGCCAGATCCGCAGCACGCCGTTGGGCGGGAAGCGGCCGGCGGTACGCGCCAGCAGGCGCCGCATCATCTGCGCCTCGCGGCTGAGCCGCAGCGCCAGCCGGTTCGACTGGAGATCGCCCTTGGCGTGCCCGACGGCGCGGACCACGTCGAGACGCTCCATCAGCAGGCCGGCGATGGTGTCGTCGATGCGGTCGATCTCCTGGCGCAGGCTCGCGAGGTCGGCGCGCTGCATGGGGCACTCGGCTGGTTCGATGGGCGGCCGGACCATAGGGGCGCTCGAAACAGGGGTAAAGCGCCCCTGGGGCGTCTGCTTGACAAGCCAGGGGCGCTCGACGAGTCTCGGCGCACGTGGTGATTTGGCCGACCGGCTTGCGGCCACGTTAAACAAGCAGCTAAAGGGTCGTCCGGCCGTTTCCGCCCGACCCGTCGCCGGTCGCCTTTCGGAGACAGGCCAGGTGCCCATCAAGATCCCGAACGACCTCCCGGCCGCCGCCATGCTGCGGGCGGAGGGCGTGCACGTCATCGGCGAGGAGGAGGCGCTGCAGCAGGACATCCGGCCGCTGCAGGTGGCCCTGCTCAACCTGATGCCCGAGAAGCCCAAGACCGAGACCCAGCTCGCCCGCCTGCTGGGCGCCGGGCCGCTGCAGGTCGAGCTGACGCTGCTCACCACCAGGAGCTATGTCGGCACCAACACGCCGCCGTCGCATCTCCAGGCGTTCTACCGCACCTGGACGGACGTCCGGGCGCAGAAGTTCGACGGCCTGATCGTCACCGGGGCACCGGTCGAGCTGCTGGCGTTCGACCAGGTGGCCTACTGGAACGAGCTGGCCGACATCTTCGACTGGTCGCAGACCCATGTGCAGTCGACCTTCAACATCTGCTGGGGTGCCCAGGCGGCGCTGTGGCATTTCTACAAGGTGCCCAAGCACACCCTGCCCTCCAAGCGCTTCGGCGTCTATCCGCACCACGTCACCGAGCGGCACGACGTCGAGCGGCCGGCGCTGGTGCGTGGCTTCGACGACGTGTTCTACGTGCCGGTGTCGCGCCACACCGAGACCCGCGCCGAGGATCTGCCGAAGGACGCCGGGCTCGAGGTGCTGGCCGTCTCCGAGCAGGCCGGCTTGTGCCTGATGCAGGACAGGACCCGCCGCCACGTCTTCATGTTCAACCATCTGGAATACGACACGCGCACGCTCGACGACGAGTACCGCCGCGATCTCGGCAGGCGCGGCGACGTCGCTCTCCCTGAGAACTACTATCCCAGCGACGACCCGCAGCGGCGCCCGCGCAACCGCTGGCGGGCATATGCCCACCTGCTGTTCGGCAACTGGGTCAACGAGATCTACCGCACCGCCCCCTACGACATCGCGCGGATCGGGACGTAGCGGTCCGCTTGCCAGTCCCGCCACCCTCACCTACGGTCCGGGCCGCATGAGAACCGGGGGCTGGCGATGCGTGAGAATCTGCTGCTGAAGAGCTGGTCGGAAGGCCGGGCCACCATCAATGGCTGGCTGGCGATCCCCAACTCGTTCAGCGCCGAGACCATGGCGCAGCAGGGCTGGGACAGCCTCACCGTCGACATGCAGCACGGCGTCGTCGACTACCAGGCGATGGTGACGCTGCTGCAGGCGGTCTCGACCACGCCCACCGTGCCGATGGTGCGCGTGCCGTGGCGCGAGCCCGGCATCATCATGAAGACGCTGGATGCCGGCGCCTACGGCATCATCTGCCCGATGATCAATACGAAGGCGGAGTGCGAGGAGCTGGTGGCGGCCTGCCACTATCCGCCGCGCGGCAACCGCAGCTTCGGCCCGATCCGGGCGCTGATCTACTCGGGCGCCGACTACCCCAAGCACGCCAACGACACCGTGCTCGCCATCGCCATGATCGAGACCAAGACGGCTCTCGCCAATCTCGACGAGATCACCTCGGTCCCCGATCTCGACGCCGTCTATGTCGGCCCGGCCGACCTCGCCAACTCGCTGGGCTTCGAGCCGCGCTTCGACCCCGAAGAGCCGAGGGTGCTCAAGGCCATCGCCACCATCCTGAAGACCGCCAAGGACAAGGGCCTGCGCGCCGGCATCCACTGCATGTCGCCGGCCTTCGCCAAGCGGATGATCGGCCAGGGCTTCGACTTCACCACGCTGATGTCGGACGCCCGGCTGATGGCGGTGAAGGCGCAGGAGATCGTGGCGGCGATGAAGGACCGTCCGGCGCCCGGCAGCGCCGGTGGGACGTACTGAGCCACGATCGTCGAACCCAGCGCGCGGCCCATGGAGGTCGCCGGCATGGAGGCCTCGCGGTGAACCGCCTGAATGTCGGCCTGATCGGCAGCGGCTTCATGGGGCGCAGCCACGCCCTGGCGTGGCGGATGGCGCCGACCGTGTTCGGCCTGCCGGTCACGCCGCAGCTCGAGCTGCTCGCCGATGTCGACGCCGCCACGGCCGAGAGTGCCGCCGGGGCCTTCGGCTTCCGCCGCTCGACCGGCGACTGGCAGGCGCTGATCGCCGATCCAGACGTGGATCTGGTCGACATCACCACGCCCAACATCTGGCACGAGCCGATGGCCCTGGCCGCCATCGCCGCCGGCAAGCCGGTCTATTGCGAGAAGCCGCTGGCACCCGAGGCGCAGGCGGCGTTCCGCATGGCCGAGGCGGCCGAGAAGGCCGGCGTGCCGACGGCGGTCGGCTTCAACTACATCAAGAACCCGATCCTCAGGCTCGCTCGCGAGATCGCGCAGTCGGGCGAGATCGGCGAGCTGTGGAACTATCGCGGCATCCATGCCGAATGCTGGATGGCGGAGCCCGGCCTGCCCTGGGCCTGGCGGCTCGATCCCAGGGGCGGGGCCGGTGCCGTGGCCGACCTCGGCAGCCACGTCATCTCGATGGCGCGCTACGTGGTGGGCCCCATCGCCGAGGTCTGCGCCGACCTGCACACCGTCATCAAGGAGCGCCCGGCGGCGCGCGGCTCGTCCGAGATGCGCAAGGTCGAGGTCGACGACCAGGCGCGGGCCATCGTGCGGTTCGCCTCGGGCATGGGCGGCGTGCTGGAGGCCGACTGGGCGGCGCAGGGGCGCGTGCTCAATCTCGGCTTCGAGCTGTTCGGCTCCAAGGGCTCGATCCTGGTCGATCTGGAACGGATGAACGAGCTGCGGCTTTTCACGCTGGGCGGTGCCGCCGGCCGCGAGGGCTACGTGCTGGTGCCGGCCGGGCCGGCCCATGCCGACTATGCGGCGTTCTGTCCCGCACCCGGGCACCAGCTCGGCTTCAACGAGATCAAGGCGATCGAGGTCAAGGAGATCGTCATGTCGCTCCTTGAAGGCCGGCCCTTCGCTCCCGATTTCAGGGAGGCGGCGTGCGTCCAGGCCGTGGTCGACGCCATGCTGCTGTCGGCGCGCGAGCGGCGCTGGACCAGGGTCACGGAGATCCACCCCGAGGCCTGAGGCTGTGCAGCCTCGAATTAGGCGTCTTATAAGACGGCGCCTAGGCCATCGAAACAACGCGACTTTCGTGGCATCCGGTCTTGACAGGCGGGTCGGCCGCGTACCATATCCCGCTTGAAAGCGGACCAAGCCGGTCCTTATTTTACCAGCACAGGTGGCGGGTGATTCGGCTCAGCAAGCTCGCCGACTACGGCATCGTCATCATGACGCATCTGGCACGACATCCGGAGCGGCAGCAGGCAACGCCCGAGATCGCGGCCGCCACCAACGTGCCGCAGCCGATGGCGGGCAAGATCCTGAAGGTGCTGGCCAGGGCCGGCCTGCTGGTGTCGCATCGCGGTGCCCGCGGCGGCTACGGGCTGGCGGCGAGCGCCGATGCGATCACGGTGGCCGCGATCATCGAGGCACTGGACGGGCCGATCGCCGTCACCGAGTGCAGCGACAACGCGACCAGCGAATGCGACATCGAGCTGCTCTGCCCGGCGCGGGTGAACTGGCAGCGGATCAACCAGGCCATCCGCGTGGCGCTGACCGGCATCACGCTTGCAGAGATGGCGCAGGCCATCCCGACCGTCTTCCTGCTCCCCCATGAGCAGGCTGCGCTGGCGGGTCGGGCCTGAGGCGAGGTTTCATGGCGACGGCTCTCGAGACGGTCCGGGAATATACCGGCCACGAGTACAAGTACGGCTTCGTCACCGACGTCCTCTCGGACATCGCCCCCAAGGGGCTGAGCGAGGACGTCGTGCGGATGATCTCGGCCAAGAAGGGCGAGCCCGAGTGGCTCACCGAGTGGCGGCTGCACGCCTATCGCCGCTGGGTCGAGATGGAGGAGCCGACCTGGCAGAAGGTCCACTATCCGCCGATCGACTACCAGGACATCAGCTACTACGCCGCTCCGAAGCAGACGGAGCGGCCGAAGAGCCTCGACGACATCGATCCCGAGATCCGCAAGACCTACGACAAGCTGGGCATTCCGATTCGCGAGCAGGAGGTGCTGGCCGGCGTCGCCGTCGACTACGTGTTCGATTCCGTTTCGGTCGCCACCACCTTCAAGGCCAAGCTGCAGGAGCTGGGCGTCATTTTCTGCTCGATCTCGGAGGCGGTGCAGGACCACCCCGAGCTGGTGCGCCGCTGGCTGGGCTCGGTGGTGCCGCAGTCCGACAACTATTTCGCCGCCCTCAATGCCGCCGTGTTCAGCGACGGCAGCTTCGTCTACGTGCCCAGGGGCGTGCGCTGCCCGATGGAGCTCAGCACCTATTTCCGCATCAACGCCGCCGGCACCGGCCAGTTCGAGCGGACGCTGATCATCGCCGACGAGGGCGCCTATGTCAGCTATCTCGAAGGCTGCACCGCCCCGCAACGCGACGAGAACCAGCTGCATGCCGCGGTCGTCGAGCTGGTGGCGCTGGACGACGCCGAGATCAAGTACTCCACGGTACAGAACTGGTACCCAGGCGACAAGAACGGCCAGGGCGGCGTCTACAACTTCGTCACCAAGCGCGGCGCCTGCCGCGGCAAGCGCAGCAAGATCAGCTGGACCCAGGTCGAGACCGGCTCGGCCATCACCTGGAAATATCCGAGCTGCATCCTGCAGGGCGACGATTCGGTGGGCGAGTTCTACTCGGTGGCGGTGACCAACAACCGCCAACAGGCCGACACCGGCACCAAGATGATCCATATCGGCAAGAACACCCGCTCGCGCATCGTCGCCAAGGGCATCTCGGCCGGCCGGTCGGACAGCACCTATCGCGGCATGGTCAGGGTGATGAAGACCGCCGATGGCGCCCGCAACCATACCCAGTGCGATTCGATGCTGATCGGCGACAGGTGCGGCGCCCATACCGTGCCCTACATCGAGGTCCGCAACCGCTCGGCCCAGTGCGAGCACGAGGCGACGACCAGCCGCATCAGCGACGACCAGCTGTTCTACTGCCGCTCGCGCGGCATCTCGGAGGAGGATGCCGTGGCGCTGGTCGTCAACGGCTTCTGCCGCGAGGTCATGGACGCGCTGCCGATGGAGTTCGCCGTCGAGGCGAGGAAGCTCCTGGCCATCAGTCTCGAAGGGAGCGTGGGATGACCGCCCTGCTCGAAATCCGCGATCTGCACGTCGACGTCGACGGCCGGCAGATCCTCAAGGGCCTGACGCTGACCCTGAGGAGCGGCGAGATCCACGCCATCATGGGGCCGAACGGCTCGGGCAAGAGCACGTTGGCCTATGTGCTGGCCGGCCGCGACGGCTACGAGGTCACCGGCGGCGAGGTGCTCTACGACGGCCAGAGCCTGCTCGGCATGGAGCCCGAGGAACGGGCGGCGGCCGGCGTGTTCCTCGCCATGCAGTACCCGATCGAGATCCCCGGCGTCGCCAACATGTATTTCCTGCGCCAGGCGATCAACGCCCTGCGCAAGGCCAGGGGCGAAGGCGACATCCCGGCCGGCGAGTTCATGAAGAAGGTGCGGACCCAGGCCGAGCTTGTCGGAATCAATCCCGACCTGCTCAAGCGCGACCTCAATGCCGGCTTCTCGGGCGGCGAGAAGAAGCGCAACGAGATCCTGCAGATGACGATGCTGGAGCCACGCCTGGCCGTGCTCGACGAGACCGACAGCGGCCTCGACATCGACGCGCTGCGCATCGTCGCCGACGGCGTCAACCGGCTGCGCTCAGCAGAGCGCGCCATGCTGGTCATCACCCACTACCAGCGGCTGCTCGACTACATCGTCCCCGACCGGGTCCACATCCTGGCCGACGGCCGCATCCAGAAGACCGGCGGCAAGGAGCTGGCGCTGCAGCTCGAGGAGGAGGGCTATGCCGGCCTGCTCGGCACGCCCCACGCCGAGCCGCAGAAGCCCGCCTCCCCCGTCCGGCCGGTCGTCACCGCCGTCCGCAAGACGGCGGCGCCGGCTCAGGCCTGAGCCATGAGCACCGCGAGACGTCGCGTCGAGCCGGTGACGGCCTTCGCCGAGCTCTGGGACCGCCACCGCGACTACCTGCCCGGCGGGAGTGGCATCCCCGCCTGGCGGCAGGACCGCTTCGCCGCGTTCGAGCAGGCGGGCTTCCCGACCCCCAAGGTCGAGCAGTGGAAGTACACCAACGTCGCCAAGTGGGCGAACCTCGCCATGGGGCTGGCGCCCAAGGAGGGCGTCGGCACCGAGGAGCTGGCGCGCTGGTTCGCCGGCGGCATCCATGCGCGGCGGCTGATCTTCGTCAACGGCCACCTGATGCCGGAGCTGTGCCATGTCGGCGGGCTGCCGGAAGGCGTGGTGGTCAAGGGCCTGGCGCGGATCCTGGAGCAGGACCCGGCCCGCGCCGCCGCCGCACTCTCCGAGGTCGAGGACGACAACGGCCTGACGGCGCTGAACGGTGCCTTCGCCACTTCCGGGGCCTGGATCGAGCTGGCCGATGGCGCGGCGCTCGACGAGCCGCTGCAGCTGCTGTTTCTGACCGTCGGCCAGTCGACGGCGGTGATGACCAACACCCGCAATGTCGTCAGCCTGGGCCGCGGCGCGCGGCTGCACCTGATCGAGAGCCATGTGGCCGTGACCCCCGGCCACTGCCTCACCAACATGGTGACCCAGCTCCGGCTCGGCGCCGCCGCCGAGCTGACGCACGACCGGCTGGAGCTGGGGCGCGACGGCACCACCCTGATCAACCGGGTGGCCGGCACGCTGGCCGAGCGGGCGCGTCTCGCCAAGACCACGGCGACGCTGGGCGGCGGCCTCGTCCGCAACGACAAGGAGCTGCGGCTCGAGGGTACCAGGATCGAGGCCCTGCTCAACGGCCTCTACATGCCGACGGCGCGCGAGCACGTCGACACGCAGATCCGCGTCCATCACCACGCACCCGACTGCCATTCCAACCAGTTCTACAAGGGCGTGGTCGACGGCCAGAGCCATGCGGTGTTCGCCGGCAAGATCATCGTCCACAAGCCGGCACAGAAGACCGACGCCTTCCAGACCAACAACAACCTCCTGCTGTCCGACGATGCCGAGATCGACACCAAGCCCGAGCTCGAGATCTACGCCGACGACGTGAAGTGCAGCCACGGCGCCACGGTCGGCGACCTCGACCCGACCGCATTGTTCTACCTTCGCTCGCGCGGCATGCCGCTCGCCACCGCCAAGAGCCTGCTGATCTATGGCTGGGCCGGCGAGGTCATCGAGCGGATGCGCGACGAGACCCTGCGGGCCCAGGCGCGTAGGGCCGTGCTGGCCCGGCTGCCGGGCGGAGCGTCGCTGGACGGACTGGAATGAGCCTCGACGTCGCCGCGGTCCGGGCCTCGTTCCCGATCCTGCGGACGGCGATGAACGGCCGGCCACTGGTCTATCTCGATAGTGCCGCCAGCACGCAGAAGCCCCAAGCCGTCATCGACGCGCTCTCCGGCTTCTACGAGCACGACTACGCCAACATCCATCGGGGCATCTACGACCTCAGCCAGCGCGCCACCGCTTTGCACGACGAGGCGCGGCGCAAGATCCAGCGGCTGATCGGCGCCCGCGACTGGCGCGAGGTGATCTTCACCCGCAACGCCACCGAGGGTGTCAACCTGGTGGCGCGCAGCTTCCTGCGGCCGAAGCTCCGGGCCGGCGACGAGATCCTCGTCACCGAGATGGAGCACCACGCCAACATCGTGCCCTGGCAGATCGTCGCCGCCGAAGTGGGTGCCAAGGTGGTGCCGGCCCCGATCACCACCACGGGCGACCTCGACATCGCGGCCTTCCGCGAGCGCATCGGGCCACGCACCCGGATGATCGGCGTGGTCTGGGTCTCCAACGTCCTGGGCACGGTCAACCCGGTCGAGGACCTGGTGGCGCTGGCCCACGGCGCCGGCGTGCCGATCCTGATCGACGGCGCCCAAGCGGTACAGCACCGGCCGGTCGACGTCGCCCGCCTCGGTGCGGACTTCCTCGTCTTCTCCGGCCACAAGATGTATGGCCCCTCCGGTACCGGCGTGCTGTGGGGCAAGGCCGAGCTCCTGGAGGCGATGCCGCCCTACCAGGGCGGCGGCGACATGATCGAGCGCGTCAGCTTCGACGGCACGACCTTCAACGACATCCCGTTCCGCTTCGAGGCCGGCACGCCCGACATCGCCGGCATCGCGGCGCTGGGAACGGCGGTCGACTTCATCGAGAGCATCGGCATCGAGGCCATCCACGACCACGAGACGGCGCTGATGGCGCACATGGAGCGCGCCGTCCGCCAGGTGCCGGGCCTGCGGCTGATCGCCGAGCCGAGGGAGCGCAGCGGGGCGCTCACCTTCGTCATGGAAGGCTGCCACCCGCAGGACATCGGCACGATACTGGATCTCGACGGCATCGCCATCCGAACCGGCCATCATTGCGCCATGCCGCTGCACGACCGGCTGGGCCTCGCCGCCAGCGCCCGCGCCTCGCTCGGCGTCTACAACGACGAGAGCGACGTCGAGGCGCTGGTGCGGAGCCTGCACCGCGTCGCCGGTATGTTCGGTTGAGGAGGAAACGATGACCGAGGCGAGCAACGCCGATGTCGAGCAGGCGGCCGCCCTGCTCACCACCGACGAGCACGCCGACGAGAAGAAGCGGATCGCCGAGGTCGAGGCCCTCGGCGAGCAGATCGTCGAGCAGCTGAGGACAGTCTACGACCCGGAGATCCCAGTCAACATCTACGAGCTGGGGCTGGTCTACAAGATCGACGTCGAGGACGACAACACGGTCCTCATCGACATGACCCTGACCTCGCCGCACTGCCCGGTCGCCGAGATCCTGCCGCCCGAGGTCGAGCAGAAGGTGCAGCAGATCGAGGGCGTGAAGCGCTGCGAGGTCCGCATCGTCTGGGATCCGCCCTGGACGC
Organism: Geminicoccus sp.; assembly: GCA_035326425.1. Classification (GTDB taxonomy): domain Bacteria; phylum Pseudomonadota; class Alphaproteobacteria; order Geminicoccales; family Geminicoccaceae; genus CALKJU01. The sequence continues at coordinate 40,784 of DAOLFG010000046.1, forward strand.
CTTCGATGATGACCGAGGAGGCCCAGCTGGAGATGGGGCTGATCTACTGAGGCCCGGCGCGGGGCCGCCGGCTACAGGAGGAAATCGCTCTCCTCCAGGACTCGCACGCCGTAGAGGGTCAGCGTGTACTGGCCCGCCTTCAGCGAGCCGCCGCCGTCGAAGTCCTTCTGGAAGGTGCCGAGGTCGATCACCAGCGAGGACTTCGTGACTCCCTCGTGCGTCACCGAACTCGAGGACACGTGCTTGTCGCGGCCATCGATCTTGTTGTCGTTGTTGGAGTCCAGGAAATCGAACTGCTCGGGCCCCCGGACGAAGCGGCTGTTGTCGATGAACACGTGATCGGCGCCGCGGGCGAAGCCGATGCCCAGGGCGTGACCGCTGCCCTTGGGGTCGAGCCAATAGCCGTCCCCGCAATAGACGTCGTGGCCGGCGCCGCCGTAGAGCAGGTCGTTGCCCAGCCCGCTCTGCAGCCAGTCGTCGCCATTGCCGCCATAGAGGCGATCGGTGCCGGCGCCACCGTCCAGCACGTCGCCGGCGTCACCGCCGTAGAGCAGGTCGTTGCCGGCCGCACCGTAGAGTTCGTCGAACTCGGAGCCGCCGTAGAGGCGGTCGGTGCCCGCACCCCCGCAAAGGCCGTCCTCGGCCGCCCCCCCCCCGCCCCCAACGGGCCCCCCCGCCCCCTCCCGGAGGGCGCCGCCC
>DAOLFG010000047.1:0-41243 GCA_035326425.1 Geminicoccus sp.
ACAAGCGGATGGAATCATCGAGTTGGCGAGACCTGTCGCCGCGATGTACGGCTGCGCTAGTAGGTACCTTCCAAAACCGCCCCCTGCTCCTGCAGCTTGGCGCGCAGCGTGCCGACCGGGATCTCGCGGATGTCCTCGAAGCGATTGGCGCTCACCGCCATGGCCGCTGCCGTTCCGGTCGCCTGGCCCATGGCCATGCAGGTGCCCATGACGCGGGCCGAGCTGTGCGCCTCGCGGGTGGCGCTGAGGCAGCGGCCGGCGACCATGACGTTCTTCAGGCCCTTGGGCACGAGGCAGCCGAAGGGGATGTCGTAGGAGCCGCCATCCTTGATTGTGCGGCGGAGGTGCTTGGTGTCGCTGCCGTGGACGTCCAGCTCGTGGCAGCCCTTGCCGATCCCGTCGGGGAACTTGCGGGCCTCCATGATGTCGTCGCCGGTGAGCACATACTCGCCGATGATGCGGCGGGTCTCGCGGATGCCGATGCGCGGGGCGAGGCCGGAGAACTGGGTCTTCTCGAAGCCGGGCACGTATTTCTGCATGAAGCGCACGCACTGCCAGACCTGATCCAGCAGATCGGGCAATGCGGCGCTGAGCTTGTCGGTCTTGGTGGCGTCGAGGTTGCCGATGCGGGTGGTGTTGAGGCTGACCTCCTTGCGCTGCATCGACACCGGCGTTACCGCGATCATCGACGACTTGTAGATGTCGCCAGCGGCGATGGCCTTCTTCATCAGCGGGCCGTCGGCGACGAGGAAAACTTTCGGCAGGCCCTGCGCGTAGAGACGGTTGGCGGCCTCCTGCTTGCTCATGCCGATCTCGGCGTACTCGGCGAGGCCGAAATGCTCGGGATGGTCGCGGACGAAGGCGAGCAGGCGCTCGGTCTCCACACCGACCATGCGGAAGACCATCGTCACCGGCTGCAAATCGCCGGTGGCGGCGTTGCCGACCTCGAACGGGGCGCCGGCGGCAGCGGCGATGTCGCCGTCGCCGGAGCAGTCGATCACCACCTTGGCCCGGACCAGGGTGCGGGCGTTCTTGTTGAGGACGACCACGCCTTGGACGACGCCGTCCTTGACCACGACGTCGTCGGCGAAAGTGTAGAGCAGCAGCTTCACGCCGGCCTTCTTCACGACGTTGATCACCGCGATCTTCATGATCTCGGGATCGACGCAGACCACGTGGAGCGCACGGTAGTCGAACAGCGGGCCGATATAGCCGCCGAGGCGTTCGCACTCGTCGAACAGCTCGCGGCTGAAGCCGCCCACCACCCACTCGCCGCGCGAGCTGACGCAGCCGTCGACCGGGATGCCGGAGAGCAGCTCGCCGCCGATCATCGGGCCGGCGTCGACCAGCATGGTGCGGGCACCGTTGCGGGCGGCGGTGCAGGCGGCGGCGATGCCGGCGCTGCCGCCACCGATGACCAGGACGTCGACCTCTTCCTCGCGGATCATCTGTGCCATCGGGTTCCCCGGATCTCAGTGGGTGCCGTCGAGGACCGCACCCTGCTCCAGCAGGCGGCTGCGGAGCGCGCCGACCGGCAGGTCGCGTACGTCCTCGAAGCGGTTCATCTCGGTGCACATCGCGGCGGCGGTGCCGATCGCCTGGCCCATGGCCATGCAGGTGCCCATCACGCGGGCCGAGCCGTGCGCCTCGCGGGTGGCGCTGAGGCAGCGGCCGGCCAGCATCAGGTTCTTGAGCCCTTTCGGGATCAGGCAGCCGAGCGGGATGTCGTAGGAGCCACCGTCGCGGATCGGCCGGCGAAGCTGGTGCGTGCCGTCGCCGTGCACGTCGACATGGTGGGCGCCCTTGGCGACGCCATCGGGGAGCTTCCTGGCGTCGAGCACGTCCTCGATGGTCAGCGTGGCCTCGCCGACGATGCGGCGGGTCTCGCGGATGCCGATGCGCGGGGCGATACCGGCGAAGTGGGCGTTCTCGAAGCCCGGCACGTAGCGCTTGAGGAAGTCCTGGCAGATCCAGACCTGCTCGAGCAGGCCGGGCAGGCTGTTGCTCAGGGCATCGGTCCTGGTGGCGTCGACATTGGCGATGCGGGTGGTGTTGAGGCTGACCTCCTTGCGCGCCATCGATACCGGCGTGATGCCGACGAGGGCCGTCGGGTACATGTCGCCGCGCTCGATGGCACCCGAGAGCAGCGGGCCTTCACCCTTGAAGAACACTTTCGGAAAGCCCTGCGCCACCAGCCGCTCGACGCATTCCTCGCGCGACTGGGTGATCCAGGGGTTCTCCTTGACGGCGATGTTGTCGGGATTGTTGCGGACGAAATCGAGCAAAGGTGCTGTCTCCACCCCGGCCATGCGGAAGACCATGGTGACCGGCTGGAACTCGCCCTTGTCGCTGCCGGCCTCGAAGGGAGCACCGGCCAGCATCGCCACGTCGCCGTCGCCCGAGCAGTCGAGGAAGACGTCGGCGGTGATCAGTGTGCGCTGGTTCTTGTTCAGCACGACGACGCCGACGACACGGCCGTCCTCGACCACCACGTCCTCGGCGAAGGTGTAGAGCAGCATCTTGACGCCGGCGCGGCGGACGACGTTGACGACGGCGATTTTCATGATCTCGGGATCGCAGCAGACGACCCAGATGCTGCGCCAGTCGAACATGGCGCCGACGAAGCCGCCGAGGCGGTCGCACTCGTCGATGAACTCGCGGCCGACGCCGCCGATCACCCATTCGCCGCGGGTGTTGAGGCAGCCGTCGATCGGGATGCCGGAGAGCAGCTCGCCGCCGATCAAGGGGCCGGCATCGATCAGCAGGGTGTCGGCGCCGTTGCGGGCGGCGGAGACGGCGGCGGCGATGCCGGCGCTGCCGCCGCCGATGACGACGACGTCGTGATGCTGGCGCGCGATCTTCTGAGCCAAGGGAAAGTCTCCAGTCGATCAGGCCGGACGCAGGGCGGCCTGGCTCTTCGGGTCGAACAGGTGGACGCGGCCGGTTTCCGGCACGAGCCAGACACCCTGACGCTTGCGGATTTCCAGCCGCGGATCGGTGCGGGCGCACAGCTCGGCGCCGCCGACCTTGGCGAAGACGACGAGATCGGGGCCGATCAGCTCGATCTGGGTGACCTCGGCCGGCAGAGCACCCGGCTCGTCGGCCATGACGAGGCGCAGGCCCTCGGGACGGATGCCCAGGACCACGGCGCGGTCGCGGGCGGTGGCGAAGGTCTCCTCCAGCGGGAAGGCGATGCCGTCCGATTCGAAGCGCAGGCCGTGGCCGTTGGCGGTGACCCGGCCGTCCAGGAGGTTGATCTCGCGGTCGCCGACGAAGTTGGCGACGAACAGGTTGGCCGGCCGGTTGTAGATCTCCCCGGGACTCGCGAACTGCTGCAGGCGGCCCTGGGAGAAGACGGCGATGCGCGACGACAGCGTCATCGCCTCGGCCTGGTCGTGGGTGACGTAGACGATGGTCGAGCCCAGCTCGTCGTGTAGTTGCTTGAGGTCGTGGCGCATGCGGATGCGCAGTCGGGCATCGAGGTTCGACAACGGCTCGTCGAGCAGGAAGACCTGCGGATCACGGACGATGGCCCGGCCCAGCGCCACGCGCTGCTGCTGGCCGCCGGAAAGCTCCTTCGGGAAGCGTGCGAGCAGCTCGGAGATGCCCAGCATCCCGGCGGCGCGCTGGATGCGGCGCTCGATCTCGTCTTCCGCGAACTTCCGGCCCCTGGCGCGCAGGGGGAAGGCCAGGTTCTCGAACACCGTCATGTGCGGGTAGAGGGCGTAGTTCTGGAAGACCATGGCGAGGTCGCGCCTGTCGGGCGTGAGGTCGGTGACCTCGCGCTCGCCGATCCAGATTCCACCCTCGTCGACGGATTCGAGGCCGGCCAGCAGGTTCAGGGTCGTGGTCTTGCCGGAGCCCGAGGGGCCGAGCAGCGACACGAACTCGCCAGGCTCTATCTCCAGATCCAGATCGCCGACGGCGAGGACGTTGCCGAAGCGCTTGGTGACGTTGCGGAACGAGACGCCGGTCATGGCTAGCCTTTCACGCCGCCGCCGGTGACACCGGACAGGAAGTAGCGTTGAAAGATGACGAAGACGGTGATGACCGGGACGATCGAGACCATCGCCGAGGCGGTGAGCGGCCCCCATTCCCGACCATAGTAGCCGAGATAGTTGTAGATCGCGATCGGCAGGGTCCTGATGTCGTCGCTGGAGGTCATCACCAGGGCGACGACGAAGTCGTTCCAGGCGAAGGTCAGGACGAACAGGCCGGCGGCGACGAGGCCGGTCTTGGAAAGCGGCAGCACGATCTTGGTCAGCGCCTGGAAGCGGGTGTAGCCGTCGATCAGGGCGGCGCGCTCCAGCTCCTGCGGCAGGGTCTGGAAGAAGCCGAACAGCACCCAGACGACGATCGGCAATTGATAGGCGGTGTAGAGCAGGACGAGGGCGGTGCGGGTGTTGAGCAGGCCCAGCTCGGCCATGAAGCTATAGGTCGGCACCATCAGCGAAGGCAGCGGGATGCTCATCACCGCGATGATGGTGAGCAGCAGGAAGCGGCGGCCCTTGAACTGGAAGCGCGCCAGCGCGTAGGCCGCAGCAGCCCCCACGGCCAAGCTGAGCAGCACCGTCAGCAGCGACACCAGGGTGCTGTTGAGCACATAGCGCTGGATGCCGGTGGCAAAGAGCATCGTGTAGTGCTCGAAGCTGACGGGATCGGGGATCAGCCGCGGCGGGTATTCGAGGATGCGGTTGGTCTGCTTGAGCGAGGTCGACAGGCCCCAGACGATGGGGAACAGAGCGACGCCGGCGACGATCAGCACGGTGATGCCGTCGATGAGCCGCAGCATCTGCCCGCGCCGGGTCCAGCTCGACATCAGAACCTCCCCCGGCGCTGCTCGAACAGCCGGACGATCAGGAGGACGAGCAGGATGTTGAAGATGAAGACCAGGATCGCCAGGGCGTTGGCCTGGCCGAAGCGGAAGTCGATGAAGCCGATGCGGTAGAGCTCGAGGCCCAGCGTGTTGGTGCTTTCGTTCGGACCGCCGCTGGTCAGCACCAGGGCGAAGGTCAGCACGTTGACGAAATGGATCAGCAGCCGGACCAGCGTCACCAGGATGGGAACCCGCATCAGCGGCAGGGTGATGCGGCGGAACCGGTAGAAGGCCGAGGCACCGTCGACCTTGGCGGCCTGGTAGAGCTGCAACGGCACGGCCTTGAGGCCGGCCATCAGCAGGATCATGGCGAAGGCGGAATCGCGCCAGACGGCGTTGAAGACCAGCGCCGCCATGGCGTTCTGCGGATCGGCCAGGATGCTGGTATCCGCCATGCCCATGGGCGCCAACAGCAGGCTGGAGACGCCGCCGTCGGGCGAGAACAGCCATTTCAGCAGCATCGAGCCCACGAGCATGGAGATGACGTAGGGAATCAGCACGACGGCACGGCCGAAGACGTGCAGGCGGCTGTCGCGCTCCAGCAGCAGCGCCAGGCCGAAGCCGCTGAGGAAGGTGAAGAACAGGGCGAAGAAGCTGAAGACGCAGGTGACGAAGAAGGCGTTGCGCACGCTGCGCGAGTTCAGCACCCACCAGAAATTGTCCAGCCCGACGAAGCGGCCGAGCTGGAGATAGTCGACCTTGTGCAGGCTGTACCAGGCGCCGATGACCAGCGGCACGGCGACGAACAGAACCTCCAGCAGCACGACGGCCGCCACCATCCCATAGGGAAACGCATCGAAGGGGCGGCGGCGCGGCGCCCGTTGCCGGGCACCGGTCTTGCCGAGATCGCTCGCGACGCTGGCCAAGACGCCGGGCTTCTCAGCTGCCCTGCCGTTCCTTGAAGGCGGCCTCGGCCTCCTTCAGCGCCTCCATCGGATCGACGCCGTCGACCGCCACCCGCTGGACGGCGGCATTCAGGTCGCCGTCGAAGCGCGAGGTGTTGCAGTTGGTCGGCAGCACGTAGCTGGCGACCTTCCAGTTGTCGACGAGGGCACGGAGGTAGTCGAACTCGGGCTTCTGCAGCTCGTCGGACTGCCAGATCGACAGGCGCGTCGGGATCTGGCCGCCGGTCGTGGACCACAGCCGCACCGATTCCTGATTGATCAGGTGCTCGACCCACAGGGCCGCCTCCTTGGCGTGCGGCGACTTGGACCAGGCACCCACCCACCAGCCGGCGACGCGGGCCGGGCCGCTGGTCTTGCCGGACCATGACGGCCAGGGCAGCACGCCCAGCTGGCTTTTGTCCCAGGTGGCGCTGGCCTGGACGTTGGAGTAGCGGGCGAACGGCGCCACGATCATCGCGAACCGGCCGGCATTGAACTGATCGGTGAGGTCGTCGGTGTTGGTGACCAGCGCCTCCTCCGGCATGACCTTGTGGACCTTGATCCAGTCGGCATGCAGCCTGAGCGCCTTGGCCCCGGCCTCGTTGGCGTACTCGGCGACACAGTTCGCGCCGTCCCAGGCGCGGCCATTGCCGTCGACGATCATCGTGGTGAGAGCGGTGGTGCCGCCGACCTTGTCGGTGGCGAGCGGCGTGCCGAAGCCCCAGATTTCCGGCCGGCCGTCGCCGTTCTCGTCCTTGGTCAGCTTCTTGGCAGCCTCCGTCACTGCGTCCCAGGAGGTGAGCGTCGCCGGGTCGACGCCGGCCGCGGCCAGCAGATCCTTGCGGTAGAAGATCAGCTCGCCGGCATTGAACATCGGCACGGCGTAGCGCTTGCCGTCCATCAGCGCCGCGTCCCAGCCGGCGGTGATGTAGAAATCGTCCTTCTCCGACTGCGGCCAGCCGCCGATGAACGCGGCTTCGAGGTCGGCGGCCGCACCGGCCTGGATGATCGCCCCCATGGCCGAGGTGTTGATGAACACCGTGTCGGGTGCGGTGCCGGTGTTGTGGCCGAGGATGAACTTCACGCCCAGCTCGGAGAAGACCTGCGGCTCGACCTTGATCTTGATGCCGGGGTTCGCGGCCTCGAAGTTCTCGATGATCTTCTTCAGCGCCACCTCGCGCGGGCTGGTCTTGTTCGGGTCGAGGAACGACCAGAAGGTGACCGTGGTCTCCGCCAGCGCCGGGCCGGCCGCCAGGACAACGGCGAGGGCCGCCGTGCCGAGAAGTCGCTTCATTCCTTAGCCTCCTCTCCTTGCCGAGCTGCTCTCGGTCGTGGTCGTCTCAGCCTGACGGCACCTCCGGCTCCTCGCCGAAGTAGCGGGCGCGGGCCCGATCGAAGAAGACGTGCATCACCTGACGCACCCTCGCGGCGTCCTTGGCGTGCAGCGCGTCCAGCAGGGCCTGACGATCCGCCAGCACCAGCTCGATGTGCTCGGGCCGGACGACGCGCCTGCGGACCTGCTTCCACATCGCGGCACCGCGCAGATCCCACAGCGTCTTCACCAGGCCGGCGAGGATGCTGTTGCCGCCGGCGCGCGCCAGGATGGTGTGGAACAGGTAGACGTCATGGTCGTCGCGGGTGCCGTCGCGGCGATAGCTGCCCTCCATCCGCTTCAGGATCGCCTCGAGCTCGACGAGGTCCCCGGGCGTGGCGGTCTGCGTCGCCCGGACGGCGAGCTCCGTCTCGATCAATGCTCGCGCCTCGAACTGCTCCAACGGACCCGGCCCAGGATCGCCGCCGACCGCCCAGGGAAAGCGCACACCGCCGTGCGGCAGCTCGCGGACATAGGTGCCGTCGCCGGTGCGGACCTCGATGAAGCCGGCGGTCTCCAGCGCGATCATCGCCTCGCGCACCGACGGCCGGCTGACGCCCAGCTGCTTGGCCAGCTCGCGCTCGGGCGGCAGCCGATGACCCGGCTTGAAGTGCCGGCTCTGGATCAGCTCCTCGATCTGCTCGGCGATCTGCTCGTAGACCCGCTTGCTGCGGATGGTCCGCAGCAAGGGTCGGTCTTCGAGGAGATCCGCATCCGCGCTCAAGGCACCATCCCTGTTCATATGGCCAAGCGGCCAATTGGTCTGACCATTGGACCTTTCCAAGTGGCTGTCAAGGACCCACTCCACGTGGTGGTACGTTCGACCACCATGCGGCAAGGGAGGCGCTATGGGTCGGGTTCTTCACCGGCATTGTAGTAGATGGCGACATGATCGACGCTGCCGGGAAGTCCGGCAGCCTCAACAGCTTGCTCACCTTCTGATAGGCGCCGGCCGGGGGAGCTTCGGCGACCTGGTCGGCGGCAACCGCCGGCAGGGCGGCGGTGACGGCGAAGGCCAGGGCGAGACGGAAGGACTTCTTCGGTGCGATCCTTCGCGCGACAGTCGCCCGGTCGGCGGCTTCCGGCGTTGGATGGCGATGGGCACCGGAGGTTCCCGGAAATCGCGGTGTCCGGCCGGTCCCGATCGGCGACTGCCGGCCGTCACCCGTACCGGCGCAGCACCGCTCCCTTGGCGCTGTCGAGCAGCACGGCCAGCAGCATCAGGGCGCCGCGGATGACCTGCATGTAGGAGGCATCGAGGCCCATGACGTTGATGGCGGTGTCGATGGTGGACAGCAGCAGCACGCCGGCGAACACGCCGCTCAGCCTACCCACGCCGCCGCGCAGCGACACGCCGCCGATCACCACGGCGGCGAAGGCCTCGAACAGCATGCCGATGCCGAGGTTGGGGGTGGCGCCGTTGGTGCGGGCGGCGAGCAGCCAGCCGGCGAAGGCGGCCAGCACGCCCGACAGCACGAACACCTGGAACAGCACCTTCGACACGTCGATGCCGGCGCGGAACGGCGCCACCGGATTGCCGCCGACGAGGTAGACGTAGCGGCCGAAGCGCGAGCGCCGCAGGACGATGCCGAAGGCGAGGTAGGTCGTCACCAACACCCAGATGAGCAGCGGCAGGCCCAGGAAGTCGTTGCTGGCGATGAAGCGGAAATCATCGGGCAGGCCGTACATCGCCCGGCCGCCGGTGAGGATCAGGCCGAGGCCGCGCAAGGCGATGTACATCGCCAGCGTGACGATGAAGGCGTTGATCTGCAGCCGCACGATCAGGAAGGCGTTGACGAGGCCCACCAGCGCCCCGAAGCCCAGCACGATCGGCAGCACCAGCCAGGTGTCGAGCTGCATGCCGAAGGTCGAGCCGCGGGTGGCGGTGAGCCAGGCCGCCAGCATCGCCCCGAAGGCCATCACCGATTCGATCGAGAGATCCATGTGGCCGGCGATGATGCAGAACGACAAGCCCACCGCCAGCAGGCCGACGAAGGTGGCGTGCTGGGCGATGTTGATGAAGATGCCGATCTGGAAGAAGTGCTCGATGGTGAGCGAGCAGACCAGGATGATCGCGGCCAGGATCGCCCAGACCAGGTGATCGAGGAGCAGCGGCAGCAGCGCCGGCGGCCGGCGCGCTGCCGTGGCGACGGCCATGCCGCCCTACTCGACGATCTTCACCGCCCCGCTCGGCGCCTTCTGGTTGCCCCAGAAGTCCGGGTCGTCGACGTTCTCCTTGGTGATGACCGCACCCGGAATCTTGAGGTTCGGCCCCCACTCCTCGATGGTCAGCGTGCTCTGCCGGCCGTTGACGTCGTAGGTTCCGGCCTTCAGCTCCTCGCCCTTCATGATCTTGGGCAGGAACATGGCGAGCCCGTAGACCTGCGCATAGGTCGGCTGCTCGACCTCGACCTGCTGCCAGCCGTTGCGGATGTTGTCGAGGCCGACCGGCATGCCGGTCGAGGACATCAGCATCATCTCGCCGGGCTTCATGCCCTTGGCCTCCATGATGCTGACGATCGGCACCGTCAGGTGCGAGGAATGGGTGAAGACGAGGTCGATGTCGGGCGTCACCAGCAGCTGGTCCTCGAAGATCTTGCCGGCATTGGTCGGCTCCCACATCAGCGCCGCCTTGGTGATCAGCTCGACGTCCGGACCCTCCTTGCCCATCCGCTCCTCGAAGCCCTTCTGGATGTCGAGGGTGTAGTTGTCGCCCGGATCGCCCAGGATCTGCAGGATCTTGCCCTTGGCCGAGCCGTGCCTGGCGGTGAGCAGGCGGATCGCCTCGCCGGCGGCGGCGAGCCCGATGTCGACGGTGCCCGCGACCGAGGTCAGGTCGAACGGCGTCGTGCGGATCTGCCGGTCGAAGTTCAACACCTTGATGCCGGCGGCGCGGGCCTTCTCGACGCCGGGCACGATGGCGTCGAAGTCGACAGCGTTCATCACGAAGGCCGCGGGCCCGGTCAGGATCGCGTCCTCGACCTGGCGGAGCTGGCGGTCGGCCTCGTTCTGCGCGTCCAGCGAGACGACCTTGTAGCCCAGCCCGCCGATCAGAGCCTCGATCGCCTTCTGGCTCTCGGTCTGGAACTCGTCGAGCAGGGTCGGGATGAAATAGTAGACCGTGCCCTTGTCCTGGGCCGAGCCGTGGCGGGCGAGGCCCAGCGCAGCGACGGCGGCGAGCAGCGAGGCGGCATGGCGGCGCGACAGGTTCATGGGCGTCCTCCGGTCTCTTGTGCGGCGATGTTCGCCCTCCTGTGGCCGGCCGGCAAGTGCGGTTTGCCGGCAAGGCGCCGTGTCGCTAGCCTGTGAGCGCCGGCAATGGAGGTGCCCCGTGGCGGGACGGTTGAACGGACGGGCGGCGATCGTCACCGGCGCCGCCCAGGGCATCGGCGCCGCCATCGCCATGCGGCTGGCCGAGGAGGGCGCCGCGGTAGTGGTGGGCGACCTGCGCGAGGCCCAGTGCCGGGCGCTGGCGGAACGGATCGGCGGCGCGTTCCGGCGCTGCGACGTGGCGAGCGAGGCCGATCTCAAGAGCATCGTCGCCGATGCGGTCGAGCGGCACGGCCGCCTCGACATCCTCGTGCAGAACGCCGGCATCTATCCGATGAACGATCTCGTCGACATCCCGGTCGAGGAATGGGACCGGGTGCTGGCGGTGAACCTGCGCGGCTGCTTCCTCGCCGCCAGGGCGGCGCTGCCGGTGATGAAGGCCGCGGGCTACGGCCGGATCGTCATGACGTCCTCGATCACCGGCCCGCGCGTGGTGCCGCCGCGCCATGCCCACTATGCCGCCAGCAAGGCCGGTATCAACGGGCTGATCCGGGCGGCGGCGCTCGAGGCGGCGCCGTTCGGCGTCACCGTCAACGGCGTCGAGCCCGGCAACATCGCGACCGAGGGCCTCGCGGCCGAGCGGTCGCCCGAATTCATCGCCGGGATGGAGGCCTCGATCCCGATGCGCCGGCTCGGCACGCCGCGCGACGTCGCCGACGCCGTGCTGTTCCTCGCCTCCGACGAGGCCGGCTACATCACCGGCACCACGATCGTCATCGACGGCGGCCAGACCCTCCCCGAGGGCAAGGTCTGATGGCGGAACCGCTGCCGCGGAGCGGCGAGCTTTCGGAAAAGGGCTCCGGGGAGCCCTTGCTGCGCATCGACAATGTCGGCCGCAGGTTCGGCGCGGTGACGGCGCTCGATGGCGTCAGCTTCGACGTCCATGCCGGCGAGGTGCTGGCGCTGCTGGGCGACAACGGCGCCGGCAAGTCGACGCTGATCAAGATCATCGCCGGCGCCCAGCCGCCGAGCTCCGGGCGGCTGTTGCTCGACGGACAGGAGATCCGCCTCGACAGCCCGGCGGATGCCAAGGCGCGGGGCATCGAGACCGTCTATCAAGACCTCTCGCTCTGCCCCAACGTCGACGTGGTCGCCAACTTCTTCATGGGACGGGAGCTGACCTCGACCCGGCTCGGCCTGCGCTGGCTGCGCGAGGCCGAGATGGAGGAGGTGACGCGGCAGGCGCTCGTCGACATCGGCACGCGCATTCCCAATGTGCGCTCCAAGGTCGAGACGCTGTCGGGCGGCCAGCGCCAGGCCATCGAGCTCTGCCGCTTCGTGCATTTCGGCGGGCGGCTGGTGCTGCTCGACGAGCCGTTCGCTGCCCTGGGCGTGGCGCAGACCCGGCGCGGGCTCGAGCTGGTCGAGGCGGTGAAGCGGCGCGGTGTCGCCGTCATCGTCATCACCCACAACGTGCTGCATGCGCTGCAGGTGGCCGACCGCATCGTGGTGATGCGCCAGGGCCGGATCGTTGGCGAACGGAGACGCGAGGAGACCGGCCACGACGAGATCGTGGCCCTGATCACCGGCGGCTGATCAGCGCTCGTAGAGATCCCAGCGCTGCCTCAGGCCCTCGCCGATCAGGCAGTCGATGCGGGGCGCCCTCTGGGCGAGCTGGGCCTTGTGGACCGTCGCCGGCAGGCCGGCGATCTCCAGCACCAGCTTGCGCCGGATGGTCTCGGGGAACTGGGCCGGATCGTTCACCGACACCACGAAGGAGCCGGGACCGCCGACGACGCAGTCCTCGTAGTAGACGTCGAGGTTGTTGATGCCGAGATAGCCGCCGGACGGCCGCAGCATCACCGGCAGGCCGTTGATGACGATGCCCTGCTGCAGGACCTCGTCGCGGACGGGCAGCACCGGCATGCCCATGTTGTTCGGCCCGTCGCCGGAGATGTCGATGACGCGGCGGAAGCCCTCGTAGCCGTTGCCCTCGAACAAGGCGCTCGAATAGCTGAGCGCGCCGGAGATCGAGGTGCCGCGGATGCGGGCGATCGGCGCCTCGGCCAGTGCTGCCGCGAACTGCCGCGCCGAATCGTCGTCCTCGACCGTCCGCCAGGGGATGGTGGTGGTCTGATAGCCGCTGCCGCCCCATTCGACATAGGCCAGGGCTATCCGGCCATAGGGTCCGGTGCGGATGGCGGAGAGCACCTCGGGATGGGTGATGGCCTCGATGTAGCCGGCGCGCTGGATCTGCTGCTCCTCGATGTCCATCGAGCCCGAGACGTCGACGGCCAGCACCAACTCGAGGTCGACGGGCGTGTCCATCGCGGAGGCGGGAGCCACCGGGGCCGCGAGGGCCAGCACGGCAACACCGAACGATCGCACTGACGCCGCCAGCATGACCACCTCCCCCGCAGGTTCTCCTCAACCTTCAAGATGTGCCGATGTACGCCGCTTGGAAAGCCTCGACCTGGCGGTCTCCGTTGCATCGGAATAGTCGCCGAGGCTGGTGATCAGGCCGGCAGCCAGCCGCGCATGCTCCGTGACGTCCTTGGGCCAGCGGCGCTTGATGCAGCACCATTCCGTCGGTCGCTCGCTGATCCAGGTCTCGAACCGGGCATTGACGCGCTCGCACATGTCGAACGCCGCCTCGCGCGGGTCGCGCAGGCCCGCCTGCGCCCGGATCGGCTCCTCGAAGGTCATGCGGAACCTCACGCCCGGCAGCCGCTCCAGCCGCGTCGGGACGAGCGCGGTGCCGAGCTTGGCGGCGATGCGGGCGGCGACGGTGGTTGTCGCCGCCGGATGGCCGAAGAAGGGCACCATCTCGCCATTGTCGACACGATGGTCGATGAACAGGCCGACATGCCGGCCGGCGGTCAGCTCGGCCACCGTCCGCTTCACCGTCTGGGAAACGTAGATGATGCGGCAGGGCATGGCGTCGCGATAGCGGGCGATCAGCCTCTCCAGCGCGTCGTTCTTCTGCACGGTGGTGACGACGCTGACCGGGAAGCCGCCCAGGGCGCCGCCGGCCGCCAGCAGGTTCCAGTTGGCCTGATGGACGCCCACGAACACGTAGCCGGTGCGCGCGCCGACGATTTCCGTGAGAGGGATTCGGCTCTCAAGATCGAAGCGGCGGTGGAGATCGGGACCGGTGATGCGCGGAAGGTGCGGGAACTCGGCCAGCGAACGGCCGATCTGGCCCCAGATCTGCCGCGAGGTGTCGGCGATCCAGTCGAGGCTGCGGCCGGGGAAGGCGACGGCGAGATTGCCGCGCACGTTCTGGTCCTTGCGCATCCGGGACATCACGGCGCTGCCCAGCCGGTGGCCGAGATCCGAAGCGGATTCGACCGGCACCCGCGATGCCACCGCCATGACGGCGCCCAGCAGCCCCGCCTCCAGGCCGGCCATTGCGCTCTGCAATGCAGCAGACCGCTCGAAGTAGGGCTTCAGGAGTCGCCCGGGCTGGAGTCGAGCCATCGGCTATTTCACGCAGATTCCACCGCAACGTCGATGCCGCCACCCGACCGTGCCTTCCAGCACGGTCCTGGTCAACCATAGCGGGCAGGCGCCGCAACCCGACACGATCCGGATTGACAGGCGAAAAGTTTAGTTCAATGGTCACTACTACTAAACTAAACCGCCGCCGGGCAGCGCCGTGGCGGGCGGTGAGCAGGGGGAGCAAAGGATGCGTCGCATCGCCATCGCCGCAGCGTCGCTGTCGGCACTCGCCGCCGCCAATGCCGCGCAAGCGCAGGACAAGGAAATCACGCTGTGCTGGGCCGCCTGGGACCCGGCGAACGCGCTGGTCGAGCTGTCGAAGGACTTCACCGCCCAGACCGGCATCAAGATGAATTTCAACTTCGTGCCGTGGGAGAGCTTCGCCGACCGGTTCCTCAACGAGCTGAACAGCCGCGGCAAGCTGTGCGACCTGCTGATCGGCGACAGCCAGTGGCTGGGCACCGCCGCCACGCAAGGGCACTACGTCAAGCTCAACGAGTTCTTCGATGCCAACGGCATCAAGGTCGACGATTTCCTGCCGGCCACGGTCTATGCCTACTCGACCTGGCCCAAGGGTGCTCCCGAATACTGGGCGCTGCCGGCGATGGCCGACGCGCTGGGCTGGGTCTACCGCAAGGACTGGTTCGCCCGGCCCGAGTTGCAGGCCGAGTTCAAGGCCAAGTACGGCCGCGACCTCGGCCCGCCGCAGACCTGGGACGAGCTGAAGCAGGTGGGCGAGTTCTTCCAGGGCCGCGAGATCGACGGCAAGAAGGTCTACGGCATGGCGATCAACACCGAGCGCGGCTCGGAGGGGATCACCATGGGGGTGACCGCGGCGTTGTATGCCTGGGGCTTCCAGTATCAGGACCCGAACAATCCCTACCACATGGAAGGCTTCGTCAACTCGCCGGACGCGGTGGCCGCCCTCGAGTTCTACAAGCAGCTCTACGACTGCTGCGTGCCGCCGGGCCATTCCGACGCCTACATGACGGCCAACCTCGACGCCTATAAGTCGGGGCAGGTGGCGATGCAGATGAACTGGTTCGCCTTCTTCCCCGGCATCGCCAAGGACCCGGACGTCGGCGGCGACAAGTCGGGCTTCCTGGTCAATCCGAAGGAGAAGGTCGAGGCCAGCACGCTGGGCGGCCAGGGTATCTCGGTCGTCGCCTATTCCGACAAGAAGGATCTGGCGCTCGAATACATCAAGTGGTTCGCGCAGCCCGAGGTGCAGAAGAAGTGGTGGTCGCTCGGCGGCTATTCCGCCGCCAACGCCGTGCTGCTCGATCCGGGCTTCAAGGATTCGGCACCGTTCGCCGGCGATTTCCTGAAGGCGATGAGCGGCGTGCAGGACTTCTGGCAGGAGCCGACCTATGCCGAGTTGCTGCAGGCGATGCAGAAGCGCACGCATGACTATGTCGTCGCCGGCCAGGGCACGGCCCAGGAGGCCCTCGACAAGCTGATCGAGGACTGGACCGAGACCTTCGAGGACGACGGCAAGCTCTGACACGGAGCGGGCGGATGGCTTCGGGCAGCGGCGCGCTGCGCGCGGGCGTGGCGGGCGAGCGGGCTTCGGCCGGCCGGCTCGCCACGCGCGGGCTCTCCGACCGTCTGCTGGCGTGGGTGTTCATCGCACCCACCGTCCTGCTGCTGCTGGCGCTGAACATCTTCCCGCTGATCTGGACGGTCTATCTCAGCTTCACCAACTACCGCGCCAACCGGCCCAACGAGGCGATCGAGTGGGTGGGCACGCGCAACTACGCGCGTATCCTCGGCGACGAGGACATCTGGGGCTACCTGCAGGTCACCGCCCACTTCGTTGTCTGGTCGATCACGCTGCAGGTGATCCTCGGCTTCGGCCTGGCGCTCTTGATCAATCGCCAGTTCAAGGGCAGCGGCTTCTGGACGACGCTGATCCTGCTGCCGATGATGCTGTCGCCGGCGGTGGTCGGCACCTTCTGGACCTATCTGTTCCAGCCACAGGCCGGTATCTTCAACTACATCGTCAATTTCTTCTTCAACGCCGGCGACTTCTCGATGATCGGCGACGTCCGGCTGGCGCCCTGGGCCATCGTCCTGGTCGATACCTGGATGTGGACGCCCTATGTCATGTTGATCTGCCTCGCCGGCCTGCGGTCGATTCCCGATTACATCTATGAGGCCGCCGAGGTCGACCGCGCTGGTCCGTTCCGACAGTTCTTCAGCATCACCCTGCCGATGGTGCTGCCCTTCCTGATGCTGGCGGTGCTGTTCCGCGCCATCGAGAACTTCAAGATGTTCGACCTCGTGGTCGAGCTGACCTCGGGCGGGCCCGGCTCGACCACCGAGGTCGCCTCGATCAACCTCAAGCGCGAGGCCTTCGAGAAGTGGCGGACCGGCTTCAGCTCGGCCTTCGCCATCATCCTGTTCGTCACGGTGTTCGGGGCCGCCAACATCTATGTGAAGCTGCTCAACCGGGTGAAGCAGCGATGAGCACGGTGGCCGACAGCGCCCGTTCCGTCGTCGAGCCGAGCCCGAGGAGCCGCCGCATCGCCGGCCTCGTGGTCATCGCCTATGCGCTGGTCTCGCTGATCCCGATGGTCTGGATCGTGCTCACCGGCTTCAAGACACCCAACGACGCCATCGCCTACCCGCCGAAGGTGCTCTTCGAGCCGTCGCTCGAGGGCTATGTCAACCTGTTCACCACCCGCTCGCGCCAGACGCCCGAATACATGGCGAGCCTGCCGCCGCCCGAGACCTGGTACGATGCGCTGGTGCGCTCGCGGAACATGGTGATCGCAGGGCCGTCGCGCTTCGCCGAGCGCTACCTGAACTCGGTGATCATCGGCTTCGGCTCGACCTTCCTCGCCGTCTTCCTCGGCACGCTCGCCGCCTACGGCTTCTCGCGCTTCCGCGTTCCGCTCAAGGACGACCTGCTGTTCTTCATCCTCAGCACGCGGATGATGCCGCCGATCGCGGTCGCCATCCCTATCTTCCTGATGTTCAGGACCCTGGGCCTGAGCGACACCTATCTCGGCATGATCCTGCTCTACACGGCGGTGAACGTCAGCCTCGCCGTCTGGCTGCTCAAGGGCTTCATCGACGAGATCCCGCGCGAGTACGAGGAGGCGGCTCTCGTCGACGGCTACACGCGCTTCCAGGCCTTCGTGAAGGTGGTGCTGCCGCAGGCCGTCACCGGCATCGCCGCCACCGCCATCTTCTGCCTGATCTTCGCCTGGAACGAGTACGCCTTCGCGCTCTTGCTGACCTCCGGCAACGCCCAGACCGCCCCGCCCTTCATCCCGACCATCATCGGCGAGGGCGGGCTCGACTGGCCGGCCGTGGCCGCCGGCACCACGCTGTTCCTGTTGCCGATCCTCGTCTTCACCGTGCTGCTGCGCCAGCACCTCCTGCGCGGCATCACCTTCGGGGCGGTCAGGAGATGAGCCGGCTGTTCCGCCGAGGCCCGTGGGAGAACGCGGCGGCCGTCACCATCGGCATCGGCGTGGTGATGCTGATGCAGCCATTGTCGTTCTGGCTCTACGGCTGGTCGTTCGCGGTGATCCTGGCGGGGACACTGGCCTTCGTCGTCGTCAGCCACTTCCCGGACTGAGCGATGGCCGAGATCCGAATCGACCGGCTGCACAAGCGTTTCGGCGATTTCGTCGCCGTGCGCGAGTCGACGCTCACCGTGGCCGACGGCGAGTTCTTCGTGCTGCTCGGCCCCTCGGGCTGCGGCAAGACCACCACCCTGCGGATGATCGCCGGGCTCGAGATCCCGACCTCGGGCGAGATCCGGCTGGGTGGCGAGGACGTCACCTTCCTGCGCGCCCGCCAGCGCGACATCGCCTTCGTCTTCCAGCTCTTCGCCCTCTATCCGCACATGAACGTGCGCAAGAACATCGGCTTTCCCCTGCTGGCACAGGGCACGGGCCGGGCCGAGACCAGGAAGACCGTCGAGGAGACCGCGAGGCTGCTGCGCATCGAGCATCTGCTCGACCGGCCGGTCGGCGGCCTTTCCGGCGGCGACCGCCAGCGGGTGGCGCTGGGCCGCGCCATCGTCCGCCGGCCCAAGGCCTTCCTGATGGACGAGCCCCTGGGCGCCCTCGACGCCGAGTTCCGCACGCTGATGTGCGAGGAGCTGCGCCTGCTGCACAACCGCATCGCCGCTACCACCGTCTACGTCACTCACGACCAGACCGAGGCCATGGCGATGGCCGACCGCATCGCGGTGATGGACAAGGGCGTTGTCCTGCAGTGCGGCACGCCGGCCGACATCTATCACCGGCCGCGCAGCATGTTCGTCGCCGACTTCATCGGCAGCCCGGCCATGACCTTCTTGGCGGCGCGCGCGGCGGGCACGGACCGTGTCGAGATCGGCTCGGGCAGCTTCGCCGTGCCGCCGTTGCAGGGTGCGGCACCCGTCGAGGTCGTGCTGGGGATCCGGCCGGAGCACATCCGCTTCGCCGATGCCTCGCCGTTGCGCGGCGAGGTGGTTGGCGTCGAGTACATGGGCGCACGGCAGGTCGTGACGGTCGACACCGCGGCCGGCCGGGCGCGCGTCCGCTGCGGCAACGACATCCGGGTGTCGTTCGGCGAGACGGTCGGCCTCGAGCCCGACCCGGCGCGCGCGGTGCTGTTCGACAAGGCGAGCGGCCAGGCCCTGCCCAGTGCCCTGTTCGCGGGCGTCGGCCGTGGCTGAGGTCCGCCTCTCGTCGGTTTCCAAGCGCTTCGGCGAGGTCGAGGCGGTGGCCGGCCTGTCGCTGGATATGCGCGACGGCGAGCTGGTGGTGCTGCTCGGGCCCTCGGGGGCCGGCAAGACCACGACGCTGCGGCTGATCGCCGGGCTGGAGCGCCTGGATGCCGGCAGCGTCGCGATCGGTGGCCGCGACGTCAGCATCGCACCGCCGGCCGAGCGCGACGTCGCCTTTGTCTTCCAGCAATACTCGCTCTATCCCCACTACACGGTCTACGACAACTTGGCCTTCCCGCTGCGCTCGCCGCTGCGGCGCCTGCCCGAGGCCCAGATCAGGGCGCGGGTCGGCGAGATCGCCGAGATGCTGCGGATCTCGTCGAAGCTGCAGAACAAGGCGACGCGGCTGTCGGGCGGCGAGATGCAGCGCGTCGCCATCGGCCGGGCGCTGGTGCGCGAGCCGGCCTGCTTCCTGATGGACGAGCCGCTGTCCTCGCTCGACGCCAAGCTGCGCGAGGATCTGCGCATCGAGCTGAAACGCATCCAGCGCGAGCTGGGCGCCACCATCCTCTACGTCACCCACGATCAGATCGAGGCGATGACGCTGGGCGACCGCATCGGCGTGCTCGACCATGGCCGGCTGGCCCAGCTCGGCTCGCCGCGGCAGCTCTACGAGCAGCCGGCCAGCACGGTGGTGGCGCGGCGACTGGGCTCACCGCCGATCAACCTGCTGGACCCCGGCCTGCTCGGGGCGGCACCACCGCACGGCGCCTCGCTCGCAGGCGTGCGGCCCGAGGACGTGCGCCTGGCCGCCGCCGGCCTGCCGGCCCGGGTCGCCGCCGTCGAGGCGCTGGGTGCCGAGAACGTGGTGGCTCTGGAGGCCCGGGGCACGTTGCTGCATGCCCTGGTTGCGGGAGAGGTGGATGTGGCGCCCGGCCATCTGGTGCATCTGGAGCTTGCGCCGCAGCGGCTGATCTGGTTCGGCGCCGATGGCCGGCGCCTCGGCGGAGGGGGAGTGGCGGCCGGATGAGCGGCATGGTCGGCATCGTCATCGTATCGCATTCGCCGAAGGTCGCCGAAGGTGCCGCGGACATGGTGCATCAGATGGTGGGCGACGAGGTCGCCGTCGCCTGGTGCGGCGGCAATCCCGAGGGTGGTCTCGGCACCGATGCCGGCAGGATCCTGGGCGCCATCGAGCAGGTGTGGAGCGAGAAGGGCGTGGCGGTGCTGGTCGATCTCGGCGGGGCCGAGATGAACGCCGAGATGGCGATCGAGATGCTGGGCGACGGCCGGGCGGAGCGGATCCGCATCTGCAACGCGCCGGTGGTCGAGGGTGCGGTGGTCGCGGCCACCGAGGCGGCCGGCGGCGGCACGCTCGACGAGGTCTGCGCTGTGGCCGAGGAGCTGTGACGAGGTGAGCGAGGCTTCCGCCACTGTCCTGATCGTCCACCCGACCGGCCTGCACGCCCGGCCGGCGGTGAAGCTGACCAAGCTCGCCAAGGGCTTCGCCTCGCGGATCAGGCTGCGCCCCGAAGGCCAGGAGACCTGGATCGATGCCAAGAGCATCGTCAAGGTGATGGGGCTCAAGCTGCGCACCGGCTCGCGCATGGATCTCGCCGCCGAGGGCGAGGACGCGCCGGCCGCCATCGAGGCGCTGCAGGCGCTTGTCGAGCGGAATTTCGACGAGGATGGCTGAGCGCCGCCTGCAGGGCGAGCCGGCCTCGCCGGGGCTCGCCGTCGGGCCGCTGGTCAGGCTGGACGGGCCACGCGAGACCCGCGACGCCGCCGCCGACAGCCCGGCCGCCGAGCGGCTCGATCTCGCGCGGGCGATGGCGGTGGCGGGCCGGGAGCTGGCGGCACTCGCCGCCGCCGCCGATGCCACCGCCGCCGAAGTGCTGGAGTTCCAGATCGAGCTGCTGGGCGATCCGGGGCTGGTCGAGGATGCGCTGGCTGCCATCGACGGCGGCACGTCGGCCAGCACAGCCTGGCGCGAGGCGCTGGATGCGCAGGTCGCCGCCTATGCCGAGGGCGACGACGAGTATTTCCGGGCCCGCGCCGCCGACCTCGCCGACCTGCGCGATCGTGTCATGGCCCACCTCACCGGCGGGAGCGTCGTCGCGGTCGCCCTGCCCGAGGGAGCGATCGTGCTGGCGCGGGACCTCGGTCCTTCGCGCTTCCTCGGCTTCGACTGGAGCCGACTCGGCGGTGCCGCCTTCGAGGAAGGCAGCCGGACCAGCCACGTCGCGATGCTGGCGCGCGCCAGGGGTGTCCCGCTGGCCACCGGCCTCGGACCGGTCGACGGCAGCGATGGCGAGGTCATCCTGGACGGCGGCGAGGGCGCCTTGATCCTGTCGCCCGGCGGGGCGACCCGCACCGTCTACGAGTTCCGCATGCGCGCTGCCGCCATCGAGGACGAGACCGAGATGGTGGCGCTGAACGCGCCGGCGGCGCTGCGCAATGGCGAGCCGGTTGCAGTGATGATCAACGTCGACGATCCGGGTGTGACCGGTCACGGCTTTGCGCATTTCTGCGACGGCATCGGGCTGACGCGTACGGAGTTCCTGTTCATCGGGCGCGACGTGCTGCCGGACGAGGACAGCCAGCACGCCGTCTATCGTGGCCTCGTCGAGTCGGCCGAGGGCAAGCCGGTGGTCGTCCGGACGCTCGATGTCGGGGGCGACAAACCGCTGCCCGGCGTCACCCTGCCGGCCGAGAGCAATCCGTTCCTCGGCCTGCGCGGCATCCGCCTGTGCCTGGAGCGGCCCGAGCTGTTCCGGCCGCAGGTCCGCGCCCTGCTGCGCGCCGCGGCCGCCGGCCCGCTCAAGGTGATGCTGCCGATGGTCTCGCACCCCGAGGAGCTGGAGGAGGCGCGGCACGTCTTCGCCCGCGAGCTCGCCGACCTCGGCGGCGTGCCGGCGCGCATGCCCGAGCTCGGCATCATGGTCGAGGTGCCGGCGGTGGCGGTGACGATCGAGCGGTTCGGCGCGGCGGCTTTCTTCTCGATCGGCAGCAACGACCTGGTCCAGTACACCCTGGCCGCCTCGCGCGATGCCGGCGGCCGGGTGGCGCGGCTCGCCGATGCCTGCGATCCGGCGGTGCTGCGCCTGATCGGCAATGTCGTGGCCTTCGGCCGCCAGACCGGCAAGGAGATCTCCGTCTGCGGCGACATGGCCTCCGACCGCGCCGGCCTCGCCGCCCTGCTCGATCTCGGCATCCGCCGCGTCTCGGTCGCCGGCGCGGCGCTGGGGCGGGTCAAGGTCGCCATCTCGCGGCATGGCTGAGGTCGAGGTCCTCGATCGGGCGGCGCTGGTCGCCGCCTACAAGTCGCACCTGCGCGACTGCATCGACCGCAGGCCGTCCGGCCTGCGGCAGCGCCTCGCCCTGGCGCTGGACAAGCACAAGAGCTTCGTCAGCCAGATCACCAGCCCCGGCTATTCGGTGCCGATCCCGGCCGGCGACGTGGCGACGATCCTGGAAGTCTGCCACCTTTCGCCCGAGGAGCGGCGGAAGTTCCTGGCGCTCTACCGGCGCGCCCACCCCAAGCAGGCCCCGAGCGCCGGCAACGGGCCGGCGCCGCACCGCATCCACATCGACCTGCCGGCCTTCGCCGATCGGGCGACAGCCGTCGAGGTCGAGACCCTCATTCGCGACTTCGCCGCGCGGGTGACGCGGCTGGCACAGAAACGGGAGGCCAAGTCATGAAGAAGCTGCTGAACTCGGTCGACACGATGCTGGTCGAGGCCCTTCGGGGATTCGAAGCGGCGCATCCCGACATCGTCGAGATCAACGAGGATCCGGCCTACATCAAGCGCAAGGGGCCGCCGAAGCCCGGCAAGGTGGCGCTGATCTCGGGCGGCGGCTCCGGCCACGAGCCGCTGCATGGCGGCTTCGTCGGCCTCGGCATGCTGGACGCCGCCTGCCCAGGCCAGGTCTTCACCTCGCCGACGCCAGACCAGATGGCCGCCGCCGCCCAGGCCGTCGACGGCGGCGCCGGAATCCTGTGGATCGTCAAGAACTATGCCGGCGACATCATGAACTTCGAGATGGCGGCCGAGCTGGTCGACAACAGCTCGACCGTCGTCACCAACGACGACGCCGCGGTCGAGAACTCGACCTGGACGCAGGGGCGGCGCGGCGTCGCCGGCACCATGGTCGTCGAGAAGATCGTCGGCGCCGCCGCCGAGGCCGGTGCCAACCTCAAGGCCTGCACGGCATTGGGCGAGCGGGTCAACGAGCGCACCCGCTCGATGGGCGTGGCGCTGACCAGCTGCACAGTCCCGGCCGCCGGCAGGCCGACCTTCGACCTGCCGGAGGACGAGATCGAGATGGGCGTCGGCATCCACGGCGAGCCCGGCCGCCGGCGCATCAAGCTGGCGACCGCCGACGCCATCGCCGAGGAGCTGATGGCGCCGATCCTGTCCGAGCTGGCGCTGCCGGGCGGTGCGCCGGTTCTTCTCCATGTCAACGGCTTCGGCGGCACGCCGCTGATGGAGCTGTACCTGATGTACGGCGCCGCCCGGCGCATCGTCGAAGGCAAGGGGGCCGAGGTCGCCCGCGCGCTGGTCGGCAACTTCACCACCTCGCTCGACATGGCCGGCTGCTCGGTGACCGTCACCCACCTCGACGACGAGATGACGAAGCTGTGGGACGCACCGGTGCGTACCGCGGCGCTGCGGTGGGGATGCTGAGAGTGCGCTCGACCAGATGATCCCGAGTGGTTTGGTCATCCGGTGACGACCACGCTGCGCACAGCCGTCGTCGGCTGTGGCCATTTCGGTCGGCTACACGCCGCCAAATGGGCGGCACTGGCGGGCGTCGAGCTAGCGGCGGTCTGCGATCGGGATCTCGACCGCGCCGAACGGCTGGCGGACGAGCTTGGCGTGCCGGCCTTCATCGGCAGTCGTTCGCTGATCGGTGCCGTCGATGCCGTCAGCGTCGTGGTTCCCACCGAGGCGCACCACGCGGTGGCCGGGCCGCTGCTGGATGCCGGTATCCACTGCCTGGTCGAGAAGCCGCTCGCCGCCTCTCTCGAGGAGGCGGCGGATCTGGAGCGCCGGGCGGTCGCCAGGCGGGTCGTGCTGCAGGTCGGGCATCTCGAGCGTTTCAACCCGGCCTTTGCCACGGCGCTGCCGCTGGTAGGCAAGCCGCTGTTCGTCGAGGGGCATCGCCTGACCCCCTTTCGCGGCCGCGGCACCGATGTCGACGTGGTGCTCGACCTGCTGGTGCACGACCTCGACCTCCTGGCGCTGCTGGTCGGCGAGATGCCGGCGGAGGTCGACGCCGTGGGCGTGCCGGTGCTGTCGGAGCGCGACGACATGGTGAGCGTGCGGCTGTGCTTCCCCGGCGGATGCACCGCCAACCTGACCGCCAGCCGGGTGAGCCTGAAGCAGGAGCGCAAGCTCCGGCTGTTCGGCCGCGACGCCTACGTCGCCGTCGACCTCGGTGAGGGCTCGGTGGTGGTGGCACGCAAGTCCTCGACCGGCTCGCCGCAGATCACGGCCGAGCGGATCGAGGCCGGCCAGGGCGATCCCCTCGGCGAGGAGATCGCCGCGTTCGCCGCAGCGATACGCAACCGGACGGCGCCGCCGGTGACAGCGGCGGACGGCAGGCGGGCATTGGAGCTGGCGCTGCGGGTCAGCGCGGCGCTGAGGCGTCCGGCCTGAACGGCTTCAGCCGTCGAGGTCGCCGTACCAGCCGGGCTTGAAGCGCTTCTTCATGATGGCGATGCGCTTCTCGTACTGGCCGGTGCGCTTCCACGCCCTGATCATGGCCGGCGTGGCGGTGCGGGTGGCGAGGCGCGGGCCGCGCGGGTCGAAAGGACCGGTGGCGTAGAGCTTCGGCAGGCGGAAGCCGCCCTTGCCGAAATCCTTGCCGGCCGTGGCGCAGTCGAGCGCCGGCCCGCCGCGCTCCTCGCCCGCCGCATAGTGGGTCATGAAGACGTGGCCGCCGATCTCCGTCGTCCGCTTCAGCGTGGCGAACCACGAGCAGTGGCGGGGATCCATGAAGCGCGGGTTGACGAAATAGAGGGCGCCCTTGGTCGGGTCCTCGCCCGCCTTGGCGGCCGCGAGCGTCCGCGCGGTCGCCATCGCCGCACGGTCGGCCTTGCCGTTGCCGAAGAAGCGGTCGAGGTCGATCGAGTCCGGATCGGCCAGCGCCCGCTTCAGCGCCGGCGATTCCGACACCGGCTGGAACTGCCGGTCCTGCAGCGCCACCGCGCAGGCATCGCTCGGGAAGCTCGAATGGCCCTTGCGGTTGCGCACCACCCGGATCACCGCCGCCATGCCGTCGCGGCCCTCGCTCGCGGCCTCGGCGAAGGCGATCATCGCCAGGCACCGGGCCTCGCGGTCGGACACCGGCAGCTCGGCGCGGGCCGCTGCCGACACCAGCAGCAGACCGAGAAGAGAAAGCAGGA
The DNA here is from genome assembly GCA_035326425.1 of Geminicoccus sp. Classification (GTDB taxonomy): domain Bacteria; phylum Pseudomonadota; class Alphaproteobacteria; order Geminicoccales; family Geminicoccaceae; genus CALKJU01. The sequence continues at coordinate 24,985 of DAOLFG010000047.1, forward strand.
GGTGAGCGACCCGCGACATGCGAGGCATTTTAGGCGATTTGTCAGGATCCGGTAGCCTGGACACGCGCCCGGTCAGCCCGATGCAGCTCCTCGCGCACCACCTTACGCACCTCGCCGGGCTCGAACGGCTTCTCGATCACCGCGCAGCCGGTCTCGCGAATGTCGGCGACGCGATCCAGCCGCAGGCTGTCGCCGGTCACCAGCACGAATGCCGGGAACGGCTCCGGCCGGCGCTTGCGCAGCTCGCGCCACAGGGTCGGGCCGTCCATGCCGGGCATCATCACGTCGCTCAGCACGATGTCGAAGGGCTCGGCGGCGAGGCGGGCGAGCGCGGATTCGCCGTCGGTCACGGCGCTGACGGCGTGGCCGTCGGCCAGCAGGATGTCGCGCAGCAGCTCGGCGATCTCGGCCTCGTCGTCGACGATCAGCACGCGGCGGCGGGACGGCGCCGGCGGAGGGCCTGTGGGCTCGGCCACCGCCGGCACCGGGACGGTGCGAGGCAGGCGGACGACGAAGGTGGCGCCGCCGCCGGGCGTCGTCTCGATGTCGAGCGTGCCGCCGTGCGAGCGGACATGGCCCAGGCTCATGGCGAGGCCGAGGCCGGTACCCTCGCCGACCGGCTTGGTGGTGAAGAACGGATCGAAGATGCGGCTGCGGATGGCGGGAGCGATGCCGGGGCCGTTGTCGGCCACCGTCAGGACCAGCGCATCGTCCCGTCCGTCGTGGCGCACCCCGATGGCGAGGTTGCGCGGCTCCGGCCGCTGCGCCAGGGCATGCTGGGCATTGACGACGAGATTGATCAGCACCTGCGCCAGCTGGTCCGGGTCGGCCCACAGCTCGGGCAGGCCCGGCGCGATCTCGATGGTCGCCACGACGCCGGCCGCGCGCAGGCCGTAGCTCAGGAGCGACATGGTGTCGGTCACCATGGCCGCCAGATCGACCTGGCGGCGGGCGGGCGGCCGTTGGCGCGCCAGCTCCAGAAAGGTGCGGACGATGCGGGCGCAGCGGTCGGCGGCACCGGCGATCGTCCGGGCCTGGGCCACCACGTTCGGATCGGCCGCAGCACTCTGCAGCAGCGCCGCCCGGCCGACCACGATCGACAGCGGATTGTTCAGCTCATGGGCGACGCCCGCCAGCAGTGCGCCCATCGCCGCCAGCTTCTCGCTCTGGTGCATGGCGTCGCGCTGGCGCTGCAGCTCGGCCTCGGCGGATTTCTCCGGCGTGATGTCGGCCAGCAGGAGCAGGAGGTCGCCGTTCGAGGTGCGCAGGGCCTCGATCTTGAGCCATCGGCCGTCGGGCAGCGGCAGCTCCTCGCCGGCGGCGGCCCGGCGCAGGCGCTCCGGATCGGGTGGCGGGGCCCCTGCCGGCGCGATCGAGGCCCGCCAGCCGATCAGCGCCGACAGCCCGGCGCCGGGCTGCATCGCCGCCGCCAGATCCGGCGCCACCTCGGCGAGGCGCCGGTTGACCAGCACCAGCCGCTCGTCGCGGTCGAACAGCAGCAGGCCCTCGGGGATCGCCTCGATGGCGTCGCGCAGGTAGGCCTCGAGGCGGACGATGCGGGCCTCGGCCTCGGCCTGCCGCGTGGCGTCGGCCCACAGGCAGACCATGCCGCCGTCCTCGTCGTAGCGCTCCTCGAGCTGCAGCCAGCCGCCGCCCTCGCGGTGAACCATCACCGGAACGCTCAGGGGCTCGGCCCGCGGGTCCGGACGGACCGCCAGCTGCCGCAGACCCTCGGCGTCCTCCGGGACCGGCGCCGACTGGGCGATCCGTTCCAGGTGCCGGCTGTAGGGTATGCCGGTGCCTGCGAGATCGCCGATGTCGGGGAACAGCTCGTGGTAGCGCTTGTTGGCGCTGACGAAGCCGCCCTCGGCGTCGAACAGGGCGTAGGCGACGTCGATCGCCGCCACCGCCCGCGCCGTCGTGCGCTGCTGGGCGCCGGACTGCTCGACGGTGACGTCCCGCCAGATCCGCACCCGCCCGCCTTGGTCGATCGGCAGCGAGGCGACTCGGACCCAGCGGCCACTCTTGCGCTGGAAGATGAACGGCAGCTGCTGCGAGCGGTGCCGCGCCACGCCGGCGGCGACGTGCCGCTGCAGATGCGGCAGCTCGGCGTCGGGCAGGTTGCTCTCGAAGAACCGCGCCAGTGTCACCTCGTAGGCCACGCCGACCCCGAGGCCGCCGCACTGCTCGGGAAAGAAGGTCAGGTAGGTGGCGTTCCAGGCGACGATGCGGTCGTCGGCGTCGTAGACGCAGCAGGCGATCTCGAGCTGGTCGAGCAGGCGGCAGACCAGCTCGGGATCGAGCGCTGCGACGGTGGCGAGCCCGGGCGGGAGCACGTCGTTCGGCATGGCCGCGCATGTAGCGCCAGCAGGTCAATGGCCGCAATCGCCGCGGCCCGCCCTGGCGATGTGAGGCGTCGACCATCGGGCAGCACTCGGCCATAAACGGGCGGGTCCGCGCTTGCGGGCCCGCTCGTCGGCTTTCGAAGGCAGCCGCCCGATGTCCACGCTGGCAACCGCCCTGCCCGAGACGCGGCGCAGCTCCGGCCCACGGCGGCTGGCCGGCGGCCGCGCGCTGCCCGTGCTCGCCATGCTGTTGGCGCTCATGGCGGTCTGGTACGCCGGAGCGGTACGGCTCAACGCGCCGCAGCTCGTCGACCGCTACCAGCGCGAGCAGGTGGCCTGGAGCTGGCCTCGGCTCGCCGCCGACGCCTGGGCGATGGAACGGCCGGTACTGCCGGCGCCGCACCAGATCCTGGCCGAGCTCGACAGGACCGTGCTGCAGACCGCCGTCACCTCCCGGCGCTCGCTGGTCTACCATGCCTGGGTGACGCTCTCCTCGGCGGCCCTCGGCTTCGCGCTCGGCACGCTCCTGGGCGTGGCACTGGCGATCGGCATCGTGCATGTCCGCACGCTCGACCGCTCGCTGATGCCCTGGATCGTCGCCTCGCAGACCATACCGATCCTGGCCATCGCACCGATGATCATCGTGGTGCTGGCGGCGGTCGGCATCACCGGGCTGCTGCCCAAGGCGCTGATCAGCACCTATTTGTGCTTCTTCCCGATCGCCATCGGCATGGTGAAGGGACTGCGCTCGCCGGAGCCCCTGCAGCTCGACCTGATGCGCACCTGGAACGCCACGCCCTCGCAGGTGCTGCGGCGGCTGCGCTGGCCGGCCTCGCTGCCCTTCCTGTTCGCCGGCCTGAAGGTGGCGGTGGCCATCAGCATCGTCGGCGCCATCGTCGGCGAGCTGCCGACCGGCGCCCAGGCCGGGCTGGGGGCCAGGCTGCTCACCGGCTCCTACTACGGCCAGACCATCCAGATCTGGGCGGCGCTGGTGATGGCCTCGATCCTGGCCGCCGGCCTCGTGGGTCTCGTCGGCCTCGTCCAGCGCCTCGTCAGCCGCCGCATGGGAGCAGAGCCTTGAGCCGTTTCACCGATCGGATGTGGACCGAGATCGGCCCGATATACGCGGAGATCCTCGCACAGCCCTTCAACCGTGCGCTGGCCGACGGCTCGCTGGGTCGCGAGACCTTCGTCTTCTACATGATCCAGGACGCGCACTATCTCGGCATGTTCAGCCGGGCGCTCGCCGCGACGGCAGCCAGGGCGCCGACGCCGGACGGCCAGGCCAAGCTCTCCAAGAGCGCGCACGACGCCATCATCGTCGAGCGGGCGCTGCACGAGGGCTTCTTCGCCGCGTTCGGCGTCGACGAGGCGACCTTCCGCGGCACGCCGCCGTCGCCGGCCTGCCGGGCCTATGGCGACTTCCTGATGGCCTGCGCCTACGTGCGCCCCTATTCGGCTGCCATCTCCGCCCTGCTGCCCTGCTTCCAGATCTACTACGAGGTCGGCAAGCACCTGCTCGGCATCGCCAGGACGCCCAATCCCTACCAGCGCTGGATCGACACCTATGCCGACGAGGCGTTCGGCGATTCCGTGCGCGAGATGCTGGCGCTGACGGACGCCGCGCACGACATGGTGCCGCCGCAGGTCCAGGCGCAGATGCGCGAGACCTACCTCACCGCCTGCCGCTACGAATGGATGTTCTGGGACAGCGCCTGGCGGCGCGAGGCATGGCCGGTATGACCTCGCGCCTTCCGGCACGAGGCGGGGCCGGTACGACCTCGCCGGCGGTGGGCTGGGCGCTGATCCTGCTGGTGGCGGGCCTGCTGCTGCCGCTAGGCCCGGCGGGCTGGTGGTTCGGCCACCCCTTGCCGCTGGCGATGGCCGCCCTGGCGCTCCCGTTGGCGATGGCGGCGGGCGACCGTGGCCCGGTCCTGGCGGCGACTACCCTTCTGGGCTCGGCGGCGGTGGTGCTCCTGCTCGGCCGCTCCGGCCCGCCCGGCATCGCCGCCGTCGGCTTGTGGCTGTACGTGCTGGGGCTGGCGCTGCTGGCCTGGCGGGCGATGGAAGCGCTGGCCGCGAGGCCGGGCCGTGCCACGGCGCTGGCGGTGCCGCTGCTGTTCGGCCTCGGCATCCTGTTCGCCTGGGAGGTCGTCGTCGCCGGCTTCGGCATTCCGCGCGTGCTGCTGCCGGCACCTTCCGCCATCGCGCAGGTGGCGGCGCGCAGCCTGCCGACCCTGTCGGCCGACTTCGTCCAGACCTTCGTCCGCGCCGTCATCCCCGGCTGGCTGATCGGCTGCGGCAGCGGCTTCCTCGTCGCCATTCTGACCGACCGCTACGACTTCCTGCGCCGCGGCCTGCTGCCGCTGGGCAATCTCGTCTCGGCGCTGCCGGTGATCGGGATAGCCCCCATCATGGTGATGTGGTTCGGCTTCGACTGGCAGAGCAAGGCCGCCGTCGTCGTGGTGATGACCTTCTTCCCGATGCTGGTGAACACGGTGGCCGGCCTCGCCGCCGCCGGCCGCATCGAGCGCGACCTGATGCGGTCCTATGCCGCCAGCGAGCTGCAGACGCTCGTCAAGCTGCGCCTGCCGACGGCGCTGCCCTTCGTCTTCAACGCGCTCAAGATCAACAGCACGCTGGCGCTGATCGGCGCCATCGTCGCCGAGTTCTTCGGCACGCCGATCGTCGGCATGGGTTTCCGCATCTCGACCGAGGTCGGCAAGATGAACCTCGACCTCGTCTGGGCCACGATCCTGGCAGCGGCCATCGCCGGCTCGGCGTTCTACGGCATCTTAACGCTGATCGAGCGCGCGGCGACCTTCTGGCACCCGTCGTTCAGGAGCTGAGTAGCCGCTTCCAGCCGAGGTCCATCGTATGCATGCACATTTCGTCCTGGCACATCCCGAGCCCAAGTCGTTCAGTGGCCATCTGGTCCGTTCGGGATCCTCGGCCCTCGAGACCGCCGGATGGACGGTGTCGGTATCCGATCTCTACGCCCTGGGCTTCGATCCCTGCGAGCGGCCGGGACACTATGCCCAACGGGCCGACGAGGACCGCTTCGATGTACAGGCCGAGCAACGCCATTCCTCGGAGATCGGCGCGCTGCCCGAGGAGGTCGGCGACGAGCTGGCGCTGATGGACAGGGCGGACCTGCTGATCCTGCAATATCCGATGTGGTGGCATCTGCCGCCAGCGATGCTCAAGGGCTGGTTCGATCGAGTGCTCGTCTATGGCGATGCCTACACGAGCGCAAAGCGGTTCGAGAACGGGCGGTTCGCCGGCAAATGCGCGATGCTGTCAGTCACCGTCGGTACCAACAGGGAAACCTATGCGCATGATGGCCGTAGCGGCGATATCGACCTGATGTTGTGGCCGGTGAACTTCTCGCTCGCCTATGTCGGCTACACCGTGCTGGAGCCGTTCGTAGCCTATGGCGTCGAGGCCGGCCTGCGCTATTCCGACCCGGCGACGATCCGAACCCGGCTCGAGGGCATCGTCGCCGACTTCTGCGCGGCCCTGCCGAAGGCTGGCCAGAGGGCGACGATCCCGTTCAACCGGAAGGCCGATTGGGGACCGGACGGCCGCATCGTCCCGGAAGCACCAGTCTACTCGCCGTTCGTCCGCCGAAGGCGGCATCTCGTTCTGGAACGACACGGGCCGCCCCTACCGAGGCTCCACGTCCAGCCTCGCCACCACGCCTTGCAGCCGCGGATCCGGCGCCGGGTAACGCTGCAGCACCAGCGGGTCGTGGCCAGGAATCACATGGGCCTGGCTCGACGCCAGGTCGCGCAGCCGGTCGTAGCCGCGCAGCGTCGCCTCGACGTCATGGGTGATGATGAAGGGGCGGCCGGTCTCGAAGTTCTCGTAGTAGTGGGTGGCATCCGAGGCGATCACCAGCCAGCCGCGGGCGGTGCGGACGCGTACGACCTGGATGCCCTTGGCGTGGCCGCCGATCAGGTGGACCGACAGCCCCGGCGCCAGCTCGCGGTCGCCGTCGGCGAAGGCGACGCGGCCCTCGAACACGCCGCGCACCATCCGGCAGACATGGTCGCAGGTGTAGGGCATGCGCAGCTGCTGCCAGGTCATGCAGCGGCCGGTGGCATAGGCCATCTCGGCTTCCTGCAGGTGGAAGCGGGCGCGCGGGAAATGGTCGAGCGTGCCGGCGTGGTCGTGGTGCAGATGCGTGACCACCACGTCCTCGACCGTGGCGGCGTCGATGCCCAGCATCGCCAGGCCCTCGCGCGGCAGACGCTCGAGCTTGCGGTTGCGCCGATCGGCCTCCTCGTGGTCGAAGCCGGTATCGACCACCACCACTCGGTCGCCGGAGCGCAGCACCCAGACGAAATAGTCGAGCGGCATCGCCCCGGCATCGTGCGGGTCGAGGCCCATGAAGCATTCGCGGCGCGTGCGCGTGGCGTGCGTGCCGTAGCGGACGGCGTAGGCTTCCCAGGTCGCTTCCGTCATCGCCTCAGCCGAGCTTGGGCGCCGTCCTGGCCATGCTCGGCCGGGCCGACATGGCCTTCCACCAGCGGGCGAGGCCCGGCTGCCCGGCCATCAGCCCCTCGCTCTCGGGCGTCATGGTCATGTAGGCGATCACCGGCGCCCACATCAGGTCGGCCAAGCTGACCTCGGGCCCGGCCATCCAGGCGTCCGCCCCCATGATCCGCTCGGCCTCGGCCAGGCACAAGGCGATGCGCGGCAGCGACTCCTTGACGATCTGCTCGTCGCCCTGACCGCCGGTCATCGGCACGATGGCCCGCTGCCAGAACAGCTTGCCGATGATCGCGGGGTAGCCATAGGAGTTGTTGATGCCGATGAGCTGGCTCATGCGCGCGCGGCCCTTGGCGTCGCCCGGCACGAGGCTCCGACCACCCGCGACCTCGTCGACATAGCGGACGATCGCGTCGGTCTCGTAGAGCATGAAGCCGTCGTGCTCGAAGGCCGGCACCGGGCCGAAGGGATTGCGCGCCAGATGCTCGGGCTCGCGGTGCTTGCCGCCGATCATGTCGACCTCGACGAGATCGTAGGGTGCTCCCTTCTCCTCGAGCGCCAGGCGCGCGGTGCGGACGTAGGTGCTGTAGTTCGGTCCGTAGACGATGAACGACATGACGCAGCTCCCCCCTCTTGAACCTGCCGCGCGTCGGGTCAGGTGTTTGATTTGCGTCAAACCACGCCGGCTCGTTCGAGCGTAACCTGCAGGATCGACAGTGTCCAAGGGGAGGACAGAGGATGACCACGGAGGCACGTAAGGCAGCCCTGAAGGCCGCGTCTTGGCCGGTGGAGTTGCCATCGGCATCGATGCCATGGATGCCGTCCATGCTGGCGACGACATGCGCCGGGCTGCAGGTGGCCGAGACCATGGGCCGGGCGTGGGCGGGCTTTCTCGGTGAGAGGGTCAAGTGCTGGGAAGCCTTGCGCGCGGATCTCGGCCGCTGCGCCAGCGTCGAGGACGCCATGAAGGTGCAGAGCGCCTATCTGACCGAGACCGGCCGGGCCTATATCGAGGCGATGAGCGACATGTCGGCCGCGGCCGGCAGGACCATGCGGGAGGAGCTGCCCGACATCGCGACGCCGCCGATGGAGCAGCGGCGGGCGGCGTGAGCCGACAAAGCGGGCTCAGCGGCCGAGAAAGGCCTCGATGGCCTGCATGACGATGCCCGGCGCCTCGGCCTGCACCCAATGGCCGACGCCGGGGACCGTCTGCAGCTCGGCCTTGGGAAAGAGGCGCTGCGCCTCGGCCCAGCCGCGTTCGGTGACGTATTCCGACAGCTCACCGCGGATGAACAGGGCCGGCCTGTCGTAGCGGTGGTCGGCCAGCTCCGACGGGAAGCCGATGATGCCCGGCAGGTCGGCAGCCAGCCGGTCGAGATTGGCCTGCCAGCCGAGCCCGTCCGGCCGCACGGCGAGATTCTGCAGCAGGAAGGCGCGCACCGCCGGCTCCGGGATGCTCTCGCTCAGCGCGGCGTCGACCGCCGTGCGCCGGCCGAGCGCGGCCAAGTCGAGGCCGCGCAGCTCGCGCAGATAGTGCTGGAAGGTGGTGCCGCCATAGGCGACGGGGGCGATGTCGACCGCCACCAGCCGCCGCACCAGTCCGGGCCGCAGCAGCGCCAGCGTCATCGCCGCCTTGCCGCCCATGCTGTGGCCGACGACGTCGGCCTCGGCGGCGCCGAGCCTGGCGATCAGGGCCACCAGATCCTCGGCCATCGCCGCATAGGTCGTCTCGTCCGACCAGGGCGACTGGCCGTGATTGCGCAGGTCCGCCAGCACGACGCGGCGCTTGCGCGCCAGCTGCTTGCCGATGCCCTGCCAGTTGCGGCCGGCACCCAGCAGGCCGTGCAGGATCAGCAGCAGCGGGCCGGTCTCGCCGAACTCGCGGACCGAGAGCTCGACGGCGGTCATGTCACCAGCACGATCTTGCCGATATGGGCGCTGCTCTCCATCAGCGCATGCGCCTTCGCGGCGTCGGCGAGCGGGAAGGTGGCATGGATAGACGGCCTGATGTCGCCCTTGGCGAGCAGCGGCCAGACCTCGGCCTCGAGCGCCCGTGCGATGGCACCCTTCTCCTCGACCGAGCGCGGCCGCAGCGTGCTGCCGGTCCAGGTCAGCCGCTTGGCCATCAGCGTCGCCGCATTCACGGTGACCTTGGCACCGCGCAGCGTGGCGATCTGGACCAGCCTGCCCTCCACGGCCAACGCGTCGATATTGCGTGCCATGTAGTCGCCGGCGACCATGTCGAGGATCAGGTCGACGCCGCGGCCCCCGGTCTGCTCCTTGACGACGGCGACGAAATCCTCGCGGCGATAGTCGATGGCCCGCTCGGCACCCAGCCTCTCGCAGGCCCGCTGCTTGTCGGCGTTGCCGACCGTGCAGAACACTCGGGCGCCAAAGGCACGGGCGAGCTGGATCGCCGTGGTGCCGATGCCGCTGGAGCCGCCATGCACGAGGAAGGTCTCGCCCTTCTTCAGCCGGCCGCGCTCGAACACATTGGTCCAGACGGTGAAGAAGGTCTCCGGCAATGCCGCCGCCGCCACGGCGGAGAAGCCCGCCGGAATCGGCAGCGCCTGCGGCTCGGGCACGATGCAGTATTCCGCATAGCCGCCGCCGGCGACTAGGGCGCAGACACGATCGCCCTTGGCGTAGCGCCCGGCTTCGGCGCCGAGCGCCACCACCTCGCCCGCGACCTCGAGGCCGGGCCATTCAGGGGCGCCGACCGGCGGCGGATAGGCGCCCATGCGCTGGAACACGTCCGGGCGGTTGACGCCCGCGGCCTCGACCCTGACCAGCAGCTCGCCGCTCCCGGGAACCGGGACGGGCACGCGGGCGGGCTTCAGGACTTCCGGATCGCCGAAGCCCATGCACCGCACGACGGTCATCTCCCGCGGTTGCCCGCTCAACGTCCTGTCCTCCCGTGCTTCAGCCGTCCCAACCTAGGCGGCAAGAGGCTGTGGTGGAAGAACTCTCGCCACGTTGACGGGCATGGAAGTTGCTTCCATGCTCGGGGACTCGTGAACCATCGGCAGGGCGACCTTGACCGCAAAGATCATACCGGTGCCGCCGTTCGATCTCGTCGTCTTCGGCGGAACCGGCGACCTGACGCTGCGCAAGCTGTTGCCTGCGCTCTACTATCGCTTCCATGACGGCCAGATGCCGGAAGGCAGCCGCATCGTCGCGGTGGCGCGCGGCGCCCTGACCAACTCGGACTATCTGGCGATGGTCAAGGAGGCGCTGGCCGAGCATGTCAGCACCGCCGACCTCGACGAGGCACTGCTGGAGAAGTTCTGCGTCTGCCTGTCCTTCGTCCATCTCGATGCGACGAAGGACGAGGGCTGGGACGCGCTGACCATGGCCTTGGCCGATGGCGGCGATCGGCCGCGCGTCTTCTACCTGGCGACCGCACCCCAGCTCTTCGGTCCCATCTGCCAGCACGCCGCCGCCGCCGGCCTCGTCACCCCCCAGACCCGGGTGGTGCTGGAGAAGCCGATCGGCACGGACCTCGCCTCGGCCAGGCAGATCAACGACGAGGTCGGCAAGGTCCTGGACGAGGACCAGATCTATCGGATCGACCATTATCTCGGCAAGGAGTCGGTCCAGAACCTGCTGGCCCTGCGCTTCGCCAACTCGCTGTTCGAGCCGCTGTGGTCGGCGGCGCACATCGACAATGTCCAGATCACCGTTGCCGAGAGCATCGGCGTCGAGGGCCGGGCCGGCTACTACGACAAGTCCGGTGCTTTGCGCGACATGGTGCAGAACCACATCCTGCAGCTGTTGTGCCTCGTCGCCATGGAGCCGCCGGCGGCGATGGACGCCTCGGCGGTCCGCGACGAGAAGCTGAAGGTGCTGAAGGCGCTGAAGCCGATCGTCGACGGCGAGGTCGTCAGCAAGACGGTGCGCGGCCAGTATCGCGCCGGCGCCGTCGGCGGTGTCGCCGTGCCGTCCTACCTGGACGAGCTGCCGGACGGGCCGAGCTCGCGCACCGAGACCTTCGTCGTCATCCGCGCCAGCGTCGAGAACTGGCGCTGGGCCGGCGTGCCCTTCTATCTGCGCACCGGCAAGCGGATGGCGGACCGCATCTCGGAGATCGTGATCGAGTTCAAGGCCGTGCCGCACTCGATCTTCCCGGCCAGCGTCGGCAAGCTGACGCCCAATCGGCTCGTCGTGCGGCTCCAGCCCAACGACGGCATCCAGCTCTTCCTGATGAGCAAGGATCCGGGCCCCGGTGGCATGCGGCTGCGCGAGGGCTCGCTCGACATCAACTTCGCCGACGCCTTCCAGGTGCGATATCCCGACGCCTACGAGCGGCTGCTGATGGACGTGGTGCGCGGCAATGCCACGCTGTTCATGCGCCGTGACGAGGTCGAGGCCGCCTGGATGTGGATCGAGCCGATCCTGCAGGGCTGGGCCGAGAGCAGCGAGGCGCCGAAACCGTACATCTCGGGCAGCTGGGGACCGACCGCCGCCATCGCCCTGATCGAGCGCGAAGGCCGGACGTGGTTCGAGGACAGCCGGCACTAATGCCGGCGAGGGTTCGAGGACAGCCGGCATTAATGCCGGCGAGGGTTCGAGGACAGCCGGCACCAGCTGCGTCGGGATCGGCCGAGACGTTTTCCTTGGGAGGACAGCCATGAGCCTTGATGGCCGGATCGCCGCCGTCACCGAGCGCATCGCCCAGCGCAGCAGGCCGACGCGGCAGCGCTATCTCGACCGCATCGAGCGGGCGCGTGCAGCCGGGCCGCGCCGCGAGGCGCTGTCCTGCGGCAACCTCGCCCATGCCTTCGCCGCCTGCGGCCACGACGACAAGCAGGACCTGGCGGGAAGCCCCAAGCCGAACATCGGCATCGTCACCGCCTACAACGACATGCTCTCGGCACATCAGCCCTACGAGCGCTACCCCGAGATCATCAGGCAGGCAGTGCGCGAGGCCGGCGGCGTGGCGCAAGTGGCGGGCGGCGTGCCGGCGATGTGTGATGGCGTCACCCAGGGCCAGACCGGCATGGAGCTGTCGCTGATCAGCCGCGACGTCGTCGCCATGGCGACGGCGGTGGCGCTGAGCCACGCCGTGTTCGACGGTGCCATGTGCCTGGGCATCTGCGACAAGATCGTGCCGGGCCTGCTGATCGCGTCGCTGGCCTTCGGCCACCTGCCCTTCGTCTTCGTGCCAGCCGGGCCGATGCCGTCCGGGCTGCCCAACTCCGAGAAGGCCCGCATCCGCCAGCTGGCGGCGGAGGGCAAGGCCGACCGCAACATGCTGCTCAAGGCCGAGATGGACAGCTACCACGCGCCCGGCACCTGCACCTTCTACGGCACCGCCAACAGCAACCAGATGCTGATGGAGATCATGGGGCTGCACCTGCCGGGCGCCTCGTTCGTCAATCCCAACACGCCCTTGCGCGATGCGCTGACCAAGGCCGCCGCCCGGCGGGTCACCGAGATCACCGCCCTCGGCAACGACTATCGCCCGATCGGCCACATCATCGACGAGCGGGCGGTGGTCAACGGCATGATCGGCCTGATGGCCACCGGCGGCTCGACCAACCACACCCTGCACCTGGTGGCGATGGCACGCGCCGCCGGCATCGTCATCGATTGGGACGACATGTCGGCGGTATCGGCGGCGGTGCCGCTGCTGGCCCGCATCTACCCCAACGGCCTGTCGGACGTGAACCAGTTCGAGGCCGCGGGCGGCATGGCCTTCGTCATCGGCGAGCTCCTCGATGCCGGGCTGCTGCATCCCGACGTGCTGACCATTGCCGGCGACGGCGGGCTCGGGCGCTATACCGAGGTTCCGGTGCTGGACGATGCCGGCAATCTGATCTGGCAGAACAAGCCGCGCGAGAGCGGCGATCCGGCGATCCTCGCCACCGCCGCCAAGCCGTTCAGCGTCGACGGCGGGCTGAAGGTGCTGCACGGCAATCTCGGCCGCGGCGTCATCAAGGTCTCGGCCGTCAAGCCGCAGCACCGGCTGATCGAGGCGCCGGTGATGATCTTCCAGGAGCAGGACGACCTGATCCGCGCCTTCAAGGCCGGCCAGATGAACAGGGATGTCGTGGCAGTGGTCCGCTTCCAGGGCCCCAGGGCCAACGGCATGCCGGAGCTTCACAAGCTGACGCCGTCGCTCGGTGTGCTGCAGGACAAGGGCTTCAAGGTGGCGCTGGTCACCGACGGCCGGATGTCCGGTGCCTCGGGCAAGGTGCCGGCGGCGATTCACGTCACGCCGGAGGCCGTCGACGGCGGGCCGATCGCCCGGCTGCGCGATGGCGACATCGTCCGCCTCGACGCCGAGGCCGGCACGCTGGAAGCGCTGGTGCCCGAGGCCGAATGGGCCTCGCGCCCGGTCGTGACCACCGATCTCGCCGCCAACGACCATGGCTGCGGCCGCGAGCTGTTCGCGGCCCTGCGCGGCCACTACACCGGTGCCGAGGCGGGTGCTTCGCTGATCGGCGACCTCGCCGCCTGATTCTGACAAGCAAGGGAAACGCCGATGTCGTTCAGCGCCAACCCGCTCTCCGAGGCGGTGATCCCGATCATGGAGCTGGCGCCGGTCATTCCGGTGATCCGCATCGACGATCCGGCCAGCGCCGTGCCGCTGGCCAGGGCGCTGGTCGCGGGAGGCCTGCGCGTGCTCGAAGTCACCTTGCGCACCGAGCACGGGCTGGGTGCGATCAAGGCGATGGCGGAGGCCGTGCCGAATGCCGTGGTGGGTGCCGGGACCGTGCTCGACCCGGCACAGCTGCGCAGCCTGCGCGGCATCGGCTGCCGCTTCGTCGTCAGCCCGGGCTCGACGGAGGAGCTGCTCGACGCAGCGCCCGAGGTCGGCATCCCGCTGTTGCCGGCCGCCTGCACACCGACCGAGGTGCTCTCCCTGCTGGCGCGCGGCTATGTCCGCCAGAAGTTCTTCCCGGCCGAGCCGGCGGGCGGTGTGCCGATGCTCAAGAGCATCTACGACCCGATCCCCCAGGTCACCTTCTGCCCGACCGGCGGCATCAACCTCGCCAAGGCGCCGACCTACCTGGCGCTGAAGAACGTCGCCTGCGTCGGCGGCTCCTGGGTCGTGCCGGGCGACGCCATCAAGGCGGGGGAGTGGGGCAGGATCGAGGAGCTGGCGCGCGAGGCGGCGGCGCTGCCGCGAGGGTAGAGATCACACCAACGCGCTTGCCAAGCCGGCCCAGGTTGTGCCGGTCAAACGCGCCAGCAACCGCCGGTCGGCGGTAACGAGTGCAGTCCGCTCGCGCTGCGCCAAGGCCAGGTAGAGGCAATCGTAGACCGGATGATCGAGTGCCGTGGCCATCTGCATCGCGGCCACGGCGAGCGAAGTCGAAGGAACGATCAACGTCAACGCGGGCTCGATCATCGACGCGATGACCTTGCATTGACCGGCATCTATTTCGCCGCGACGGAACGACTTCCAGGCGCTGTTGCAGACTTCGGAAACAATGAGATCGGGTGCAATCAGAGGCCGGGAGCCCTGGCGCAAGGCCATGGCTTCGGCCGTGCCCTGCTCCTGCACGAACCACTTGTAAACGACACTGGCATCGACAACGCGGGTCATCGCGTGTCGCGGTCCTCACGGATCAGATCCTCGCCCAGGATACGAGGGCCTTTCGGCGTCATGGCGCGGCAGCTCTCCAAAAGGCTTTCCATGTCGGCCTGAGTGGGGCCCGCCGCGTCGGTGATGATCCGACGCAATTGCTCCTCCAGCGACAGCCCACGCACTTGCGCCATTCGCTTCAGTCTCTCGACGACCGCATCGTCGAGATTGCGGACGAGGACCTGCGCCATCGCGTCATTCCACATGCTAACGAATCTGATAGCAGGTAAGCCGCGACTCTTGAAACAGAAAGGGCGGCGCCCTGCGGCGCCGCCCTCCCGTAGCTCTGGATCGACCGATGGTCGGGTCGATCAGAAGTCCATGTCGCCCATGCCGCCCATGCCGCCACCGGGGCCGCCGGCCGGGGGAGCCTTCTTCTCGGGGCGCTCGGCCACCATCGCCTCGGTGGTGATCAGCAGCGAGGCCACCGAAGCCGCGTCCTGCAGGGCGGTGCGCACGACCTTGGTCGGGTCGATGATGCCCTTGGAGACGAGGTCGCCGTACTCGTTGGTCTGAGCGTCGAAGCCCCAGTTGGTGTTGGTGCTCTCGATCAGCTTGCCGATCACGATCGAGCCGTCGACGCCGGCGTTCTCGGCGATCTGCCGCGCCGGCGACTGCAGCGCCTTGCGCACGATCTCGATGCCGACGCGCTGGTCGTCGTTCTGCGGCTTCAGGCCCTCGAGCGCCTTCAGCGAGTACATCAGCGCCACGCCGCCGCCGGCGACGATGCCCTCCTCGACCGCGGCGCGGGTCGCGTTCATCGCGTCGTCGACGCGATCCTTGCGCTCCTTCACCTCGACCTCGGTGGCACCGCCGACGCGGATCACCGCGACACCACCGGCCAGCTTCGCCAGACGCTCCTGCAGCTTCTCGCGGTCGTAGTCCGAGGTGGTCTCCTCGATCTGCGCCCGGATCTGGCTGCAGCGGCCCTGGATCTCGTCCTTCGAGCCGGCGCCGTCGACGATCGTGGTGTTCTCCTTCTCGATGACGATCCGCTTGGCCCGGCCCAGCATGTCGAGCGTGACGCTCTCCAGCTTGATGCCGAGGTCCTCGCTGATCACCTGGCCGGCGGTCAGGACGGCGATGTCCTCGAGCATCGCCTTGCGGCGATCGCCGAAGCCCGGCGCCTTGACGGCCGCGACCTTGAGGCCGCCGCGCAGCTTGTTGACCACCAGCGTGGCCAGCGCCTCGCCCTCGACGTCCTCGGCGACGATCAGCAGCGGCTTGCCGCTCTGCACCACCGCCTCGAGCACCGGCAGCAGGGCCTGCAGGTTCGAGAGCTTCTTCTCGTTGATCAGGATGTAGGGATCCTCGAGGAGGACCCGCATCTTCTCGCTGTCGGTGACGAAGTAGGGCGAGATGTAGCCGCGGTCGAACTGCATGCCCTCGACGACGTCGAGCTCGGTCTCGAGGCTCTTGGCCTCCTCGACGGTGATGACACCCTCGTTGCCGACCTTCTGCATGGCCTCGGCCAGCATCTTGCCGATCTCGGTGTCGCCGTTGGCCGAGATGGTGCCGACCTGCGCGATCTCCTCGCTGGTCGTGACCTTCTTGGTGCGCTTCTTCAGGTCCTCGACGACCGCGTTCACGGCGAGCTCGACGCCGCGCTTCAGGTCCATCGGGTTCATGCCGGCGGCCACCGACCTCGCACCCTCGCGGACGATGGCGGCGGCGAGCACGGTCGCCGTCGTGGTGCCGTCGCCGGCGATGTCGTTGGTCTTCGAGGCCACCTCGCGCACCATCTGCGCGCCCATGTTCTCGAACTTGTCGGCGAGCTCGATCTCCTTGGCGACGGTGACGCCGTCCTTGGTGATGCGCGGCGCGCC
>DAOLFG010000153.1:0-1607 GCA_035326425.1 Geminicoccus sp.
GCATGACGATGCCGACGGCGTGCTTGCGCATCATCTCGAGGAAGGCGGGCCGGCCATAGTCTCGCTGGCGGTGATCGACATGCCGGCCGAACGTCACCCGTCCGGCTTACATCACGACAGCATGAATTGACATATGATGACAACTAATTTAGGATACTCTCAACGAGAATTTCACTCAGCAGGGAGCGAAGCGATGGCCGTGCGTATCGAGGACATCGATAAGGGCAAGCTGGAGGAACTGCAGGGCAAGATGGTCGGCGACGTCGCCGGGGGGCTCGGCATTCTGATGGCCTACATTGGAGATCAGCTCGATCTCTACAGCGCCCTGGCCGAGATTTGTCCGGCGACCAGCGAGGATCTGGCCAAGAGCACCGGGCTCAAGGAGCGCTATGTGCGTGAGTGGCTGTCGGCCAACGCTGCCGCCGGCTACGTCACCTATGATCCGGTGAAAAAGGCTTACGGGATGACGCCGGAGCAGGCGGTGATCTTTGCCTTGGAGGGACATCCAGATTGCATGCAGGGCTTTTTTCAGGCGGTCGTCTCGGTGTTCCTCGACGAGCAAAGGGCTACCAAAGCGATCCGGACCGGCGTGGGCATTCCGTGGGGCGACCACAGCACTTGTCTGTTCTGCGGCACCGAGCGCTTTTTCCGTCCGATGTACGCCGCGAACCTGATCGCCTCCTGGCTGCCGGCGCTCGACGGGGTGACGGCGAAGCTGAAGTCCGGGGCCAGGGTCGCCGATGTCGGCTGCGGGCATGGCTCTTCGACGATCCTGATGGCCCAGGCATATCCGAACTCGACCTTCCACGGCTTCGACTTTCACGGACCATCGATCGACCATGCGCGCGAGCGGGCACGCTCCGCAGGGGTCGCCAGGAACACCGTGTTCGAAGTAGTGACTGCCAAGGAGTTTCCGGGCGAAAACTATGATTTGATTGCGATCTTTGATGCGCTGCACGACATGGGCGATCCGGTCGGTGCCTGCAGGCATATCGCCGGGTCGCTGGCCGACGACGGCACTTTCATGCTGGTCGAGCCGATGGCCGGCGATGCCCTCGAAGACAATCTGCACCCGTTGGGGCAGATCTACTACGCCTTCTCGACGTCGGTCTGCGTGCCGAACTCGCTGTCGCAGGAGGTCGGACTCGCTCTCGGTGCCCAGGCGGGCGAGAAGCGGCTGACGGAAGTGCTCAAGCAGGGCGGTTTCGGCCATGTGCGCCGAGCCGCCGAAACCGCGACCAATATCGTGCTCGAAGCGCGGGTCTGATCCGCCGCCATGCGCGAGGAACAAGCGCCCCGGCCGCGCTGAACCTACGACCGCTCGGCAAACCTGCTCGGCGGTGGGCGGTGAACGACGGGGCGCTCCACCTCCAACAGCCGCCGGCAGCGGTCGACTGCCCGATGGAAACGGGGGCAATTCATTGCCCAAACGCCCGTCAGACAAGAGAGGTTGGTGGTACAGCAACCTTAGCTCTTCGCCTCCGTCCTCCTTACCGTCGCGTCCTTGCGCTTCACGACGTCGGGCAGCAGCTTCGTCCCCAGCCCCGGCCCTTGCATCGGCAGGATGAAGCCGTTCTCCATCCGCGGCAGCTCGGTCATCAGCTCCT
>DAOLFG010000154.1:0-1606 GCA_035326425.1 Geminicoccus sp.
AGACGACCTATGGAACGCCGCCCGCCAGCGGCTTCACCCGCATGCCCTTCGCCAGTACCTGGCTGGGGGCGGAGCAACCGCTGCTGAACTCGGAGCTGCTCGGCTACGGCCGCGACCCGCTGGCGCCGATAAAGGACGCGGTGACGGCCGATGGCGATGTCGTCGTGCCGCTCGACGCCGAGGCCTTCGGCTTCTGGCTGAAGGCGGCCTTCGGAATACCGACGACCACCGGTGCGGAGGCCCCGTACAGCCACGAGTTCCAATCGGGCTCCTGGACGCTGCCCAGCATGTCCATCGAGACCGGGATGCCCGAGGTGCCGCGCTACGCGATGTATTCCGGCTGCGTCCTCGACCAGATCACCTGGCAGATGCAGCGCTCGGGGCTGCTGACGGCGACCGCGCGGCTGGTGGCGCAGGGCGAGACGGTCGGCACGACCACGAGCGCAGGAACGCCCGCCGCGCTGGAGCTGAAGCGGTTCGGACATTTCAACGGGGCGATCACCCGCAACGGCACCGCCCTCGGCAACGTGGTCTCGGCTGATATCACCTATGCCAACAACCTCGACCGCATCGAGACCATCCGCTCTGACGGCCGCATCGACGGTGCGGACCCATCCATCGCCGCGCTCA
The DNA here is from genome assembly GCA_035326425.1 of Geminicoccus sp. GTDB lineage: Bacteria > Pseudomonadota > Alphaproteobacteria > Geminicoccales > Geminicoccaceae > CALKJU01. Next base: position 631 of record DAOLFG010000154.1, read on the forward strand.
CGGGCCGGATCGAGGTGCGCTTCGCCGACCAGACGCTCGTGACGCAGGCGATCAACGGCGATCCCTGCGAGATGGAATTCGCCTACGTCCTGCCCTCGGGCGAGAGTTTTACCTTCACCGTGCACGCCGTCTACCTGCCGCGCCCTCGCATCGAGATCTCCGGACCGCAGGGCGTGCAGGCCACCTTCGACTGGCAGGCGGCGCGCGACAGCGTGGTCGGCCGGATGTGCACGGCAATCCTCGTGAACGATGTGGAGACATACTGACAATGCTGACGCTCGACCTGACCAACGCGCCGCGCTGGCACGACCTCGCCCCCGGCGTCCGGGTGCAGCTGCGACCGCTGACCACCGCGCTGATGGTGGCGACGCGCAGTGACCCGGCTGTCGAAGCGGTTCCGGCGGACGCACTGGACGAGGAGCGCGCCGTCGCCTTCGCCAAGGCGCTGGCGCGGCGGGCGGTGCTTGCCTGGGAGGGCATCGGAGATGCGGACGGCAAGCCGATCGATCCCAGACCCGAGGCCATCGACGCGCTGCTCGACGTCTGGCCAATCTTCGAGGCTTTCCAGCTGACCTATGTCTCGAAGGGTCTGCTGCTGGAGCAGGAAAAAAACGCCTCCGCGCCTTCGCCGAATGGTCCTTCGGCGGGGGCGAGCGATACTGCCAAGCCTGCGCGCAAGCCTGCCCGGACTGCCCGGCGCGGCTGAACCGGCCACTCACCCATGAGGGCTGGCAGGTCTGGGACCTTGTCGGCCGCCTCGGCGGCCAGCTGCGCGTCCTGCCCGGTGCGGTGATCGGCTGGGACATGTCGGCAGCGCTGGCGCTCGGTGACGCGCTCGGTGTGCCGCCGCTCGCCATGGCTGAACTGTTGCCCGTCATCGAAGCGGTGATGGTGGCCAAGCTCAACGAACAGATGGATCACTCCCATGGCTGAGAAGAGGGTCAGCGTCCGCCTCGCGGCCGTGGGCGGACGGCAG
>DAOLFG010000048.1:0-40982 GCA_035326425.1 Geminicoccus sp.
GGCGCGGCGGCTGCGCAGGTTGTGGACGTGGACATGGCCGCCGCGGCCGACAGCCTCGGTGAGCGCGCCGATCGCCTCGCCGTACTTGCGTATGATCGTCCCCGCCGGCAGGTCGCGCAGCGCCAGCTTGTGGCCGAGCGGCACCTCCTGCGCCACCTCGAGCTCGATCGTCCTGCCGCCGCTGCGCACCCGTACCCGGCCCGGCGCCAGCGGCCGCAGGGCCACCGCCACGTCGTCGTCGGGGTGGATGACGACCGCCGCCCAGGCCGCCTCGCCCATGCCCGCATCCTCCATCGGCCTGTATCCTCCATCAGAACGACTGGCCGAGGCGCGCCATGACCTCGTCGCCCTCGTCCAGCACCTCGCCCCAGGTGGCGCTGCCCGAGGCGACGTCGACCAGCAAAGCGAGCAGCCGGTCGGCCGCCGCGTCCAGCGTCTCGCGGCCGGCCAGCACGGCGCCGGCATCGAAGTCGATCTGCTCCGGCAGCCGCGACGGCGTCTCGGCATGGCCGCTGACCTTGAGCGTCGGCGCCACCGCGTTGACGAAGCTGTTGCCGGGCCCGGTCGTGAACATCATCAGCTGGGCGCCGGCGGCGGCGAAGCCGGTCAGCGATTCCGGCGAGAAGGCCGGGGCGTCCATCAGGTAGAGGCCGGGCTCTTTCGGCCGCTCGGCCAGCGCCAGCAGGCCGGCGATCGGCCGCGAGCCGGCCTTGGCGATGGCACCCAGCGACTTCTCCTCGATGGTCGACAGGCCGCCGCGGATATTCTCCTGGCCGGGATTGTTGCCGGTGAGGTCGACGCCGGTGGCGGCCGCCGCCTTCTCGCGGCGCAGCACCGCGGCGGTGATCGCCTCGCCGACGGCGGCCGTTCGGGCGCGTGCCGCCAGCACATGCTCGCCGCCCAGCCACTCCAGGGTCTCGCCCACCATCACCGAGGCGCCGGCGTCGACCAGCCGGTCGGTCACGGCACCCACGAGCGGGTTGGCGACGAGGCCCGAGGTGGCATCGGAATGGCCGCATTCGATGCCGACCAGCAGGCTGGCCAGCGGCACGGGCTCGCGGCGCAGCCGGGAGATGGCGTGCATCAGCCGGGCGCCGGCGCGGATGCCGCGGTCGGTCAGCGCCAGCGCATCCTCGTGCACGTCGTCGAGCGCCACCGATTCCACCAGGGCGCCGCCGCCGGCGATGCCGTCCGCGATCAGGTCGACGCGGGTCCTGTCGGCGCCGATCACCAGCACGGCGCCGATGTTGGGGTTGCGTCCGAGCCCGATCATCTGCCGGCGATAGGCGGCGGCGTCCTCGCCGAGCTGGCCGCGGCCATGAGGTGCTGCCACCAGCAGGCTGCCGGGCAGCGAGCGCGCCACCCGCCGGGCGGCCGGCGTCGTCAGGCCGAGTATCGACAGGACCAGCAGCCGGTTGCGCACGCCGACCCCTCCGCCGGCCCGCCGGAACCCCATGAATGTCGCTTTCGGCACGGTTCCCTTCCCCGATAGGCCATCCGACGCCTGCGTAGGGCGTCCGGCGGCAAAGGTGAAGCCGCCGGAGCCGGCTTTGCCCTTGATCGGCGCCGGAGCGCATGCGATTGCGCAGGCGACCGCCGAGCCCGTCGAGACGGCCGGCACCAGGGAGGCTAAAGATCATGCGCATTGGCCGGCTGCTCGCCGTCACCGCAACCCTCGGCCTGCTCGCCGGTACCGGCGCTGCCATGGCGGCTGGGAAATACACCTACCTTCACCACGCCACGCCCACCAACGTGTTCTGGCAGGCGGTGAAGAAGGGCATGGACGAGGCCTGCGGCCAGATCGAGGCCGACTGCCAGATGATCTTCTTGCAGCAGGACGGCAACTTCCAGGAGCAGCTCAACAACCTGGAGGCGGTGATCGCTCAGAAGCCCGACGGCATCATCATGACTTTCGCCGGCGGCGAGATCTTCGACGAGGCCCTGGACCGCGCCGCCGCCGCCGGCATTCCCGTGCTGGGCTCCAACGTCGACCACCCCGGCAAGACCCACCGGCTGTCCTTCACCGGCCAGGATCTCGAGCAGGCGGGCTACGACCTCGCGGCAGGCTTGGCGCCGCAGTTCCCGAAGGACGGGCCGATCCACGTGCTGATCGGCATCTCCGGTCCCGGCCAGGTCTGGGCCGAGAGCCGGGGTGCCGGCATCGCCCGCTTCATGGACGACTACAAGAAGGCCAATGCCGGCCGCGACATCACCTACGAGAAGATCGACAGCGGCCTCGACCTGTCGGTGACCGGCCAGCGCGTCGCCGCCTATGTCCAGTCCAAGCCCACCACCGCCTATTTCGACGTCGGCTACTGGGCCGCCGGTGCCGCCGTCTCGCTGCGCGACCTCGGCAAGAAGCCGGGCGAGGTGCTGCTGGCCTGCTTCGACCTCGTGCCGGTGGTCATGGACGAGATGAAGACCGGCTACATCCAGCTCACCATCGACCAGCAGCCCTTCCTGCAGGGCTATGTGCCGATCCACCAGCTGCACATGATGAACAAGTACAAGCTGGGCGCCTTCGACGCCAACACCGGCAAGGCGCTGGTCACACCCGACCAGGTCGACGCCCTGATCGCCCTGTCGCAGCAGGGCGTGCGCTGACCCCTTGTCCGAAACCCGCCCCGCCGCAAGCGGCGGGGCGGCGGCCGGCCAGCACCGGAATCCGATGAGCAAGCTCGCGAAAACCCTGCTGTCGCGCCCCGAGATCAGCGCGCTGGTGATGCTTCTGATCGTGGTGATCGGCTTTGCGATCTATGCGCCGCAGTTCGTCTCGTTCGGCAACAGCCGCGTCGTGCTGTTCGCGGTGCCGGAACTCGGCATCCTGGCGCTGGGCACCGGCATCCTGATGATCTCGGGCGAGTTCGACCTGTCGGTCGGATCGGTGTTCGCGCTGGTGCCGATGGTCATCGTCATCCTGATGGGCCGGATGGGCGTCGACCCGGCGCTGGCGATCTGCGCCGGCCTGCTGGTCGGCTGCCTCGTCGGCTATGTCAACGGCTGGATTACGCTGACCTTCGGCATCCCGAGCTTCGTCACCACGCTGGGCATGCTGTTCATCGCCCGCTCGATCGCCACCGTGCTGTCCGGCGGCTTCCCGCCGCCCTTCCCGCCCAACACGCCGACCGGCCTGTTCGTCGCCGACCTCGGCCTGTTCCGCAGCTCGATGCTGTGGTTCGCCGGCTTCATCCTGGTGCTGGGCGTGATGCTGCACCGGACCAACCTGGGAAACTGGATCTTCGCTACAGGCGGCCAGCCGCAGGCCGCCGACGACATGGGCGTCGACACCCGCAAGGTGAAGCTGTTCTGCTTCATGCTGTGCAGCTTCCTCGCCGGCTTCGCCGGCATGATCACCACCTTCCGCCTGCGCTCGGCCCTGCCCTCCCTCGGCGAGGGCCTGGAGCTGCAGGCCATCGCCGCCAACGTCATCGGTGGCACCTCACTCACCGGCGGCATCGGCTCGGTGGCGGGCTTCGTCATCGGCACCTTCCTGATCCGTGTCATCGACAACGGCCTCGTGATGGGCCGGATCGACGCCAACTGGTTCCGCCTCGCCATCGGCTCGCTGACCATTCTCGCCGTCATCCTCAACATCACGCTGCGCCGCAAGGCGCGGGCGATGAAGGGTTGAACGACATGACCGCCGTCCTCGAGGAGCACGCCCAGCCCAAGGTCACCTTCGTCCGCCCCAGCGCCGACGCGCTGATCCGCTGCGAGGCCATCGAGAAATGGTACGGCGGGGTCCACGCGCTGAAGGGCGTCGACTTCCACTGCGAGCGCAACGAGGTGGTGGGCTTGGTCGGCGACAACGGCGCCGGCAAGTCCACGCTCATCAAGATCCTCAGCGGCGCCCATCACCACGACGCCGGGAAAATCTTCGTCGAGGGCAAGGAGGTCCGCTTCCGCTCGCCCAAGGACGCCATGAGCCTCGGCATCGAGACCATCTACCAGTACACGGCGATGGTTCCGCAGATGTCGATCGCGCGAAATATCTTCATCGGCCGCGAGCCGCTGCGCTGGTCGCTGTTCGGCCTCGGCATCATGGACCAGCGAAAGATGGCGGAGCACGCCGTCAACTCGCTGACCAACATCGACCTGCGTACCCGCTCGCCCGACACGCCGGTCGAGGAGCTTTCCGGCGGCCAGCGCCAGGGTGTCGCCATCGCGCGCGCCATGTACTTCAAGTCGAAGGTGCTGATCCTCGACGAGCCGACCAATCACCTGTCGGTCAAGGAGACCAACAAGGTCCTCGACTTCGTCTCGGCGCTGCGCGACCAGGGCATCACCAGCATCTTCATCAGCCACAACCTGCACCACATCCACCCGATCGCCGACCGGATCGTCGCCATGGCGCGCGGCGAGAAGATCGCCGACATCAACAAGAAGGACATCACGGTCGAGGAGATGACCGCGATGATCGTCTGAAGGGAGCGCCCGACCATGTTCCTCAAAGGCAAGACCGCGCTGGTCACCGGCGCCACCGGCGGCCTCGGCGTCGCCCAGACCGAGGCGCTGGCCCGCGAGGGCTCGGATGTGCTGATGCTCGACGTCAAGGGCGGCGAGGAGGCCGTGGCCATCCGCGGGCGCCTACCCAAGGGATCCGGTGCGGTGCGCTACGTCGACTGCGATCTCGCCGATTCCCTGGCCACCCAGGATCTCGCGAAAAAGCTCGACGCCGAGGCCGGCGGCATCGACATCCTGGTCAACAACGCCGCCATCAACCCGCTGAAGCCGATCGACGGCTACGACCTCGCCGAGTGGGACCGCGTCCAGGCGATCAACGCCAAGGCCGCCGTGGCCCTGGCCCAGGCCTGCGTGCCGTCGATGAAGCGCAAGGGCTGGGGCCAGGTCATCAACATCTGCTCGGTCACCCTCAACGGCGGCTGGTCCGACTTCACCTCCTACGTCGCCTCCAAGGGCACGCTTCTGGGCCTGACCCGCGCCATGGCCCGCGAGCTCGGCCAGTTCGGCATCCGCGTCAACGCCATCAGCCCCGGCGCCATTCCCACCGCCCTCGAGCGCGAGGTCTGGGCCGACCAGCTCGACACCTATGTGAAGTTCCTGATCGACCACCAGGCGCTGAAATACCGCGGCGCGCCCGAGGACATCGCCGAGGCCATCCTGTTCCTGGTCTCGGACAAGGCCAGGTTCATCACCGGCCAGAACCTCGGCGTCGACGGCGGCTGGTGGATGCACTGAGCAGTGTCGGGGGCGCCACCTGCTGACTAGAGGATCGGATTGCCATCGGCATCGTAGAGGAAGCTGTGGTCCGACCCGCCACCTTTCCAGGAAGCACGCATCCGCTCCTGGATCGCCGCCAGCTTGGCTTTCCGCTCGGCGTGGAATCGGTCGCGCTAACGTTCGAGCACCGTTCGCAGCAGCTCGTCGACTGTGCATCGACGCTGCCGGGCCAGCTCATGGGCCAAGTCGGCGACGTCCTGGTCCTCGATAACCAGTTCCATGACAACAGCATCCAATGTCCGGCCGTCACGACTAATCGACCCGTGATCGCCCAACAAGCCCGAGCCCGCCCATGACCGTCCTCGACATCGCCTCGCCGCAAATCCGCGTCGGCGTCGCCCCCACCCTCGGCGGCAGCGTCCCCCGCTTCGAATGGCTGGGCAGCGGTGAGCCACAACCACTCTTCCGGCCCTGGGACGGTGTGCCGGCGGCCCGCTCCACCGGCTGCATGCCGTTGATCCCATGGTCGAACCGCATCTCCGGCAGCGGCATCGAGGCCGGCGGCAGGTTCTGGCCGCTCGCCGCCAACCGGATGCCCGACGATCCCATGCCGATCCATGGCGACGGCTTCCAGAGTGCCTGGAACGTGATGGAGCACGGGGCCGGCCGCATCGTGCTGGAGCTGGTCAGCAGGAAGCAAGCGCCCTTCGACTACCGCGCCCTGCTGACCTACGAGATCGATGGCCCGAGCTTCACCATGCGCCTCGGCGTCGAGCATCGCGGCGACGTCCCCACGCCCTACGGCCTCGGCTTCCACCCCTGGCTGCCGCGCGCCGCCGACACCACGCTGGAGGCGCCGGCCGCCGAGATCTGGCTGGAGACGACCGAGCACCTGCCCGACCGCAAGATTCCGGCCCACCAGCGCCCGGACTGGGATTTCTCCCGCTCCCGCCCGCTGCCGCCCGGGCGGATCAACAACGCCTTCGTCGGCTGGACCGGCAAGGCGAAGGTCCGCTGGCCCGAACGGCGGCTGGCGCTCTCGATCGACTGCTCGCCCGAGCTCTCCACCTGCATCATCTACTCGCCCGGCCCGGACTCCGGCTTCTTCTGCATCGAGCCGGTGACGCACCCGGTCGACGCCTTCCACCTGCCGGGCATGCCGGGGCTGAAGGTGCTGCAGCGCGGCGAAAGCTTCGAGGTCGCCTGCCGCTGCACCGCATCCGCGGAGGTCTGACCATGCCCGGGCCGGTGCGCGTCTATCAGGAGGACTGGTGGCCGTTCCAGAACCTGCCGGCGGCCCTGCGGCGGTTCACCGAAACCACCGGCATCGCCACCGAGCTGTCCTGGGACAAGGTCGGCGTCGGCTCGATCGAGACCATGTTCGAGCACATGACGCACAGCTTCACCGACGACGACCCGCCCTTCGACCTGATCTGCACCGACGAGGTGATGCTGCGCCGCTTCGCCGCCGAGGGCCGCGTCCTGGCGCTGAACGACCGGATGGCGCGCGACGGCATCACCCTCGATGATGTTACGCCCGCCACCCGCGACGCCGTGACCCTGGATGGCCACATCATCGGCCTGCCCTGCGTGAATGTCTGCAACCTCGTCCTCTACCGGCGCGATCTCCTGGAGAAGCACGGCCAGCCGGTGCCGCAGAGCTGGGCGCAGCTGAAGGAGGTCGCCGCCGCCGTCCAGGCCGCCGAGCGCAGGGCCGGTATCGCCGACTTCCACGGCTTCGCCACCCGCGGTGCCGCCGGCGGCGGCCACAGTGTGTGGACCATCGGCAGCTTCCTCGCCTCCCACGGCGGCCGCTGGATCCAGTCCGACGGCACGGTCACCGCCGCCACGCCGGAGGCCGAGGCCGCCCTCTCCTGCTACGTCGACCTGCTGCGCAGCGTCGGCCCGCCCGACCAGCCGACGATCAGCTTCGTCGAGCTGCTGCGCGACTACACCGCCGGCCGCGTCGCCATGATCATGGACGTGGGCATGGAATATGCGGCGCTGTTCCGCCGCAACCCCGGGCTCGCCGCCCGCTCCGGCATCGCCCTGGTCCCCGCCGGTCCCGCCGGCCGCTTCGCCAATCTCTACAGCCCACCCTGGTCGATCCCCAGGAACTCCGAGGTGAAGGACGAGGCCTGGGAGCTGGCGAAGCACTTGGCCTCGACCGTCCAGCTCACCGAGGACGGGCAACAGTCGGAGGCGATCGAGACCTCGCACCTGTCGGTGCTCTACTCGCCGGCCTTCGACGGCCATTTCCGCCCTGACCTGCTCGCCGCCGTCCGTGCCACCCGCGCCATCGCCTTCGAGGAGCGCCCCTGGTCGACCAAGGGCATCGGCGCCTGCGAGGTCGTCGGCGATGCCGTCTGCGCCGCCCTGCGCGGCGACATCGCCGTCGCGGCGGCCCTCGACCGCATCCAGTCCGGACTGGAGGAACTCCCCTGATGCAGCCGATCCGCATCACCGCGCTGCGCACCACCACCGTCGCCGTGCCGCTGGAAGCCGCACTGCGCCATGCCAATGGCGCCCACTGGGGCCGGTTCATCCGCACCATCGTCGAGGTCGACACCGATGCCGGGATCACCGGCCTCGGCGAGATGGGCGGCGGTGGCGAGAGTGCCGCCCTCGCCTTCAAGGGCCTCGAGCCCTACCTGCTCGGCCACGATCCGTTCCAGCTCGAAGCCCTGCGCTGGAAGATCGCCAACCCTACGGCCAGCCTCTACAACAACCGCACCCAGCTGCTTGCCGCCGTCGAGTTCGCCTGCCTCGACATCATGGGCCAGGCGCTGGGCGTGCCGGTTCACGCCCTGCTCGGCGGTGCCTTGCGCGACGAGGTGCCGTTCGCCTCCTACCTGTTCTTCCGCTTCGCCGCCGACGCCTCGGGCCGGCACGAGGTCCGAACACCCGAGCAGCTGGTCGCCCACGCCCGCGGGCTGAAGGCCGAGCACGGCTTCACCAGCCACAAGCTCAAGGGCGGCGTGTTCCCGCCCGAGCACGAGCTGCGCTGCTACTTGGCGCTCGCCGAGGCGTTCCCGGCCGATACCTACCGCTACGACCCCAACGCCGCCCTCTCGATCGAGGACGCGCTGCGCTTCGGCCGCGCCATCGAGCACCTGCGCAACGACTATTTCGAGGACCCCGTCTGGGGCCTCAACGGCATGCGGCAGGTGCGGGCTGGCGTGCGCATCCCCACCGCCACCAACACCGTCGTCGTCAACTTCGAGCAGCTGACCACCAACCTCCGCGATCCCGCCGTCGACGTGATCCTGCTCGACACCACCTTCTGGGGCGGCATCCGCCCCTGCATCAAGGCCGCCGGCATCTGCGAGATGTTCCAGCAGGGCATCGCCGTGCATTCCTCGGGCGAGCTCGGCATCCAGCTCGCCACCATGCTGCACCTGGGTGCTGTCCTGCCCAATCTCACCTTCACCGCCGACGCCCACTACCACCACCTGACCGACGACATCATCGAGGGCGGCAGGATGCCCTACCGCAACGGCGCCATCGCCGTGCCGCAGGCTCCGGGCCTTGGCGTCCGCCTCGACCGCGACCGTGTCGAGCGCTACGCCGAGCTGTTCCGCCGGCATGGCGGGTATCCCTACGACCGCGACCCGCAGCGGCCGGGCTGGTTCGCGATCACGCCCAACAGCCGCTGGGCCGACCCCGGCATCGCCTCGGCCTACACCGTCGAGAACGGCCTGACCGGGCTGGGCTGAGTCCCACGGACCGGCGGCGCTCGGCGGTCGGGGCGTGACGCCCGCCACTTCCCTCGCGGGCGGCCGCGCCCAAGATGAAGGGAAGCGCCCGCCTGCCGGAGGCCGATCGCCGTGCCGCACCTCGTATTCAGCCACGCCTGGGTCCTGGGCCTGCTCTGGCTGCTCTGGGCGTCCGCCGTCACGGCGGCGCCCCGCACGCTCGAAGGCTCGGCCGCGGTTCGCGAGGACGGCAGCCTCGCCATCGACGGCGAGGTGGTGCGCCTCTACGGCGTGTGGATCCCGCAGCTCGACCGCATCTGCACGAGCCAGCAGATCCCCACCTTCTGCGGTCCCAGCCCGGTCGTGGTGCTGCAGCAGAAGATCCGCGGCTTCCTGCTCTGCCGCGAGGTACGTCGGCTCGACGACGGCTCGATCGAGGCCTATTGCGGCCAGCGCGCCCGCCGGCTGTTCGATCCGCGCGAGGATCTCGGCGCCTGGATGATCCAGGAGGGCTGGGCGCTGGCCCGGCCCGACGCGCCGCCCGAATACCGCGCCCTCGAGCGCATCGCCGAGAGCCGGGAGCTCGGCATCTGGGGCGACAAGTTCGTCCGGGTGCGCTGAGCGGCCTCAGAACAGATCCGGCGGCACCTCGATGCCGCCCGGCAGGATGCGCGGCACCCCCAGCGTGATGCCACGCTCCTCGAACGTCGGTACCAGGATGTCGAGGTCGGCCGGCGTGACGCCGGCCAGGAAGACCGTCTGCGGCGCCGCCACCGGGTCGCCGAACGCATCCTCCAGGATGGCGCCGATGTCGAGCAGCACGCCGCCGCCGGTCTCGCTGTAGAACGCCTCCTGCTCGAGGTAGGCCGCGATGTCGGCGACGGCCAGGCGGCCGTCATCGAGCTTGCCGAAGGCATCGAAGATCAGCCGGTCGGCGGTCTCGATGTCGGCCACCCGGTCCTCCGCGCCCAGGATCTCCCGGCCGGTGAGGACGCCGCCGACATCGTAGAGGAAGATGAACTGGTCGGCGCCCGCCCCGCCATAGAGCAGGTCGTCGCCGACGCCGCCGTCGAGATAGTCGGTATCGCCGCCGCCCATCAGCGTGTCGGCCCCGGTGCCGCTGCCGCAGCCATAGAGGATGTCGACACCTTCGCCGCCCACCAGCAGGTCGCCACCTTCCCCGCCGACCAGCAGGTCGCTGCCGACGTCGCCGACCAGGAAATCGCCGCCGTTGCCACCATAGAGCAGGTCGTCGCCGCCGCGACCGGCCAGGACGTCGTCCGCCGTGCCGCCATAGAGCGCGTCCTGGCCGTTGCCGCCGTTGAGCGCGTCGACGCCGTTGCCGCCGTAGAGGGCGTCGTCGCCGTCCTGGCCGTAGAGCAGGTCGTCGCCGTCGGCGCCCCAGGCGAGGTCGTTGCCGTCGCCGCCGTAGAGCCGGTCGGCGCCCGCCCCGCCATAGAGCAGGTCGTCGCCAAGGCCGCCGGACAGGCTGTCGTCGTCGCCCAGGCCGCGCAGGTCGTCGTTGCCGTCGCCGCCATAGACGCGGTCGTTGCCGCTGCCGCCGAACAGGAGGTCGTCGCCGGCATCGCCGTCGAGACGGTCGCTGCCGGAGCCGCCGTAGAGCTGGTCGGAATCCCCGAGGCCGCGCAGCCAGTCGTCGCCGCTGCCACCCGTCAGCCGGTCCGGACCGTCGGTGCCGGTGAGCCTGTCGTTACCGGAAGTAGGAACGGCCATCGAATTCCATCCCATGCTCCTCGCCAGCGAGAAGTACTCGCGTACGAGTTGTGTCGACTGGCGAGCGTCCGGCTGCGCCAGCCTCGTGACAGGGGCCGTCCAAGGATCGTGGTCGCGGTTCGCGGGAACCATTTATGCTGGCCGGAACGGGCCTTAGGCCCTGTCCCACCGGCGATGGCTTCGTCCCCGATATGTCGTCGGGGGCGTTTCCTCACTGCCACTCTCGCCCGTAGGTTAATTCGCGTTCGCCTTCTGGTCTCTAGCTTTTCTCGCGATTCGCTATCATCAACATCTCGCAAAAGTTGAGTTTCCCATATTTCCGGTCAACGCGACGGATTTGCCTTTGCGCTGCGGCGCGCGTAGCGTTCGGCCGATCCGAGGCCGGCGGCGGCAGGACGATGCCGGCGGTCCGGTTGCGGCCGGCTGACGAAGGGCGAGCGATTCCACGTGCCGAGGCAGCCATCGACCGGCATCGGCGCCGAGCTCGCCACCGTCATGTTCGTCATCGGCTGGATGCTGGTGCTGGTGGGCGCCGCCATGGTGATCCCGGCGGCCGCCGACTTCGGCTCGGGCCACGAGAACTGGCAGGCCTTCATCGGCTCGGGCGTGTTCACGCTGTTCTTCGGCGTGCTCATGGTGCTCGGGCTCTGGCGGCCGGGCGTGCAGCTGCACTTCCGCGGCGTGTTCCTCCTGACCTCGCTCACCTGGGTGGCCTTGTGCGCCTTCGCCGCCCTGCCGCTGCATCTGGGCCATCTGCGCCTCAGCATCACCGACGCGCTGTTCGAGGCGATGTCCGGCCTCACCACCACCGGCGCCACCGTCATCATCGGCCTCGACCAGGCGCCTCATGGCGTGCTGCTGTGGCGGGCCATGCTCAACTTCCTGGGCGGTGCCGGCATCATCGTCATGGCGATCGTGCTGCTGCCGTTCCTGCGCGTCGGCGGCATGCAGCTGTTCCGCAGCGAGTCGTCCGACCGCACCGAGAAGCTGTTTCCCAGCACCATCTCGATGATCAGCCGGATCCTGGGCATCTACCTGTTCATGCTGCTGACCTGCACGGTGGCGCTGTCGGCCGCCGGCGTGCCGCTGTTCGACGCCGTGTGCCACGCCATGTCGGGCGTCGCCACCGCCGGCTTCTCCACCAAGGATCTCTCGGTCGGCGGCCTCGCCAACCCGACGGCCGAATGGATCCTGGTGCTGTTCATGCTGCTGGGCGGCATGCCGCTGGTCCGCTTCGTGGCGCTGGTCCAGGGCCGCGGCGAGCTGCTCTGGCGCGACAGCCAGGTGCGGCTCTATCTGCTGATCTGCCTCCTGGCCTCGATGGTGCTGACGCTCTGGCTGATGGCGTGGCAGGACCGCGGCCTCGGCGAGGCGGCGCGCGGGGCGGCGTTCAGCGCCGTCTCGGTGATCACCACCACCGGCTTCGCCACCGAGGACTACCAGCTCTGGGGGCCGCCGGCGGTGGCGCTGTTCCTCGTCCTCACCATCGTCGGCGGCTGCACCGGCTCGACCACCGGCGGCATCAAGATCTTCCGCTTCGAGATCTTGTGGATCTCGGCGCAGATCTACCTGATGGGCCTGTTCCTGCCCAACCGGGTGGCGCGGCCGCGCTACGCCGGCAAGCCGATCGACAGCGAGATCATCTTCGCCGTGCTGAGCTTCGTGTTCTTCTTCATCGGCTCCTGGGGCTTGTTCACCGTGGTCCTGGGGGCGATGGGCCTCGACCTCGTCACCGCCATCTCGGCCGCGGCCACCGCCCTCGCCAATACCGGCCCCGGCCTCGGCCATCTCGTGGGACCCGCCGGCACCTTCCAGCCGTTGTCGGATCCCGTCAAATGGGTGCTGACCTTCGCCATGCTGCTCGGCCGCCTCGAGTTCTTCACCGTCCTGGTCCTGCTCCACCCCGCCTTCTGGCGGCGCTGAGACGGCCGGCCATGAGCCTCCTGGCAAGGCTGCGCCGCCTCGAGGCCGCACAGGTCGGCCTGCTGGTCCTGCTGGCGCTCGCCGCCGGCGGCGTCTGGCTGTTCGTCGCCATCGCCGGCGAGGTCGGCGAGGGCGACACCCATGCCCTCGACGAGGCGATCCTGCTGGCGCTGCGCACGCCGGGCGACCCCGCCGATCCGATCGGGCCGGTCTGGGTCGAGGAGGCGATGCGCGACCTCACCGGCCTGGGCGGCATCGCCGTGCTCACCCTCATCACACTGGCGGTGGCCGGCTATCTCGCCTTCCGGCGTGCCTGGGGGCAGATGGCGCTGCTGGCGGTGGCGGTGCTCGGCGCCATCCTGCTCAGCACGCTCCTGAAGAGCGGCTTCGACCGGCCCCGGCCCGACCTCGTGCCGCACGGCGCCAGGGTGCTGACCGCCAGCTTCCCCAGCGGCCACGCCATGATCTCGGCCGCCGTCTACCTGACGCTCGGCGCCATGCTCGCCAGCGTCCAGACCAGCCGCCGGCTCAGGACCTACTTCGTCGCCCTCGCCGTCGTCCTGGCCATGCTGATCGGCGCCAGCCGGGTCTATCTCGGCGTCCACTGGCCGAGCGACGTGCTGGCCGGCTGGTGCGCCGGCGCCAGCTGGGCGATCCTGGTCTGGCTGGCGGCGCGGCAGCTCCACCGGCCGCGCGAGGTCGACGACGGCTCCTAGCGCCGCAGCAGTCCGCCCAGGATGCCGCGCACCAGCGCATTGCCGACCTGGCGGCCGACCGTGCTGCTGATGCTGCGCGCCGCCGACTTCACCGCAGCCTCGGCGACGCTCTGGCGGCCCCGCCCGCCGCCGGAGCCGAGGATCGCCTCCAGCAGACCACCGCCCGCCGGGGCCTGCTGCTGCGCCGGCGCGCGGGTCGCCCGCGTGTAGCGCTGGCCGCCGGCCTGGACGGTCTCGACCTCGCCCGGCGCCGCGGCGGTCGCGGCCATCCGGCGCTGCAGCATCTCGAAGGCGGAATCGCGGTCGATCGTCAGCTCGTAGCGCCCCCTGGCCGGGCTGCCGGCCTGCACGGCCTTGCGCTCGTCCGGCGTGATGGCACCCAGCCGCGCGCGCGGCGGCGCTATCTTGGTGCGCTCGACCATGCTGGGAATGCCGCCCGGCTGCAGCGTCGACACCAGCGCCTCGCCAACGCCCAGCTCCATGATCACCTGGTCGGTCTTGAAGGCCGGGTTGGCGCGGAAGGTCTCGGCGGCGGCGCGCACCGCCTTCTGGTCGCGCGGCGTGAAGGCGCGCAGCGCGTGCTGCACCCGGTTGCCGAGCTGGCCGAGCACGGTGTCCGGCACGTCGAGCGGGTTCTGGGTGACGAAATAGACGCCGACACCCTTGGAGCGGATCAGCCGCACCACCTGCTCGACCTTCTCGACCAGCGCCTTGGGCGCCTCGTCGAACAGCAGGTGCGCCTCGTCGAAGAAGAACACCAGCTTGGGCTTGGGCAGGTCGCCGACCTCGGGCAGCTCCTCGAACAGCTCCGACAGCAGCCAGAGCAGGAAGGTGGCGTAGAGCCTGGGGCTGCGCATCAGCTCGTCGGCCGCCAGCACGTTGACGTAGCCGCGACCGTCCGGCGTCGTGCGCATCAGATCCTTCAGATCGAGCGCCGGCTCGGCGAAGAAGCTCTCGGCCCCCTCCTGCTCCAGCCGCAGCAGCTGGCGCTGGATGGCGCCGACCGAGGCGCCGCTGACATTGCCGTAGGCGGTCTGCAGCGTCGCCGCATTGTCGGCGATGAAGGTGAGGACCGCGCGCAGGTCCTTGAGATCGAGCAGCGGCAGCCCCTCGTCGTCGGCGAGCTTGAAGGCGACGGTGAGCACGCCCTCCTGGGTGTCGTTCAGCTCGAGCAGCCGACCCAGCAGCAGCGGCCCCATCTCGCTGATGGTGGTACGCACCGGGTGGCCCTGCCTGCCGAACAGATCCCAGAAGATCACCGGCATGGCTTCCGGCGCGAAGTCCTCGACCCCGACCTCGGCGGCGCGGGCCGCGAACTTGGGATTGGCCCCGGCCAGCTGGCTGATGCCCGACAGATCGCCCTTCACGTCGGCCGCGAACACCGGCACGCCGGCGCGCGAGAACCCTTCCGCCAGCACCTGCAGCGTCACGGTCTTGCCCGTGCCGGTGGCACCCGCCACCAGGCCGTGCCGGTTGGCCAGCTGCAGGTAGAGATGTTGCGGCGCCTCGCCCTTGCCGATCAACAGGCTCACCGCATCCATGCAACTCTCCCATGCCGATCCTGCCGCCATGCTATCCTGCCTGCCGCCGGCGGCAAATCGAAGCCTGCATTCCTCGGCCGTTGGACGCGGATATCGAGCAGCCGACAAGGCGGCGGGCCGAAGCCCGCCGCCCTGCGGGTCACAAGACGAAGTCGCTGGCGATCAGGGCGAACGGGGTGTTGTCCAGCTCGATCTCGAACTCGGCCGCGAGGTCGAGATCGGTGTTGCCCTGGACGACCTTGTCCGCGCCGACGGTGACATATCGCAGTTGTCCGATGCCGCTGAAGGCGGCGGTCCCGATCCAGGTGAACGTCTGGTCGGCGCCGAACCAGATGTTGGCATCGACCGACGAGACGTCGATCTTGTCCCCCTGTGTCCACTCGAAGTCGGTGATGTGATCGCGGCTGGCGCCGACCACGGTGTCGCCGTCGTCGAACACGAAGCGGTCGGCGCCGTTGCCGCCGGTCATCGAGTCTCGGCCGGCGTCGCCATCGAGCGTATCCGCGCCGTTGCCACCGTAGAGATAGTCGTTGCCGGTGCCGCCATTCAGGTAGTCGTTGCCATTGCCGCCATAGAGGAAGTCGTTGCCGGTCTCGCCGTAGCCCCGGTCGTTGCCGTCCCCGCCATAGACCCAGTCATTGCCGGCGCCGCCATAGACCAGGTCGTCGTTGAGGCCGCCGTCGGCAATGTCGTTGCCATTGCCGCCGTAGAGGCGGTCATCGTCGTCCTGACCGTACATCCAGTCATTGCCGTTGCCGCCGTAGAGATAGTCGTTCTCGGTGGTGACTCCGCCCACGTCGGCATTGGCGGCGTCGCCGTACATTCGGTCGTTGCCGGCGCCGCCATAGAGAAAGTCGCGGCCGGTGTCGCCCTGGACCAGGTCGTCGTTGAGGCCGCCGTCGACAATATCGTTGCCATTGCCGCCATAGAGACTGTCGTTGTCGTCGTAGCCGTAGATGACGTCGTTGCCGTTGCCGCCGTAGACCGTGTCACTCTCGGTGGCGACGCCGCCGATATCGGTGTTGCTGTCGTCGCCGTAGATGAGATCGTTGCCGTTCCCACCGTAGATCCTGTCCTGGCCGGCCCTGCCGAAGATCGTGTCGCTGGTCGCGAACCCGAACAACACGTTGTTCGCGTTCGTCCCGGTGATGGTAGCCATGATACGTCCCCTCTTGGATAGTGAACGATCAATCCACCCCGGATGTGCGAGGTGGATCCAATTCATGCCAAGAGCTTCGAGCTCACCACCTTGAGATGATGGTGCTCTATTAGGCACACAGGTAGCCGCAGCAACCTGATGTTATTGGACGATTACAGTACGAGATTGTGATCGTCGCCAAATTGTCTATCATATACGTGATACGCACACAGTGATCTGGATCACCCGGCGGCGGCGACATCGGTGACGCCGACGCCGGTTCGAGAATGCGTGGAAGTCTCCGGCCTCGCAGGAAGCATCGAGACCCTTGGTGAGTCGGGCGCTGCCGCCTAAGAAGTCGCCTCGTCACATTCTCGGGAGGGGGCTGGTGGAAAGTCTGGTGTCGCAAATCGTGGCGCTGCTCGGCGTCGACGCCGCCACCGTGCAGATGATCGTGGTCGGACTGCTCGACCTCGCCCGCGAAGGCCTGGGGCCGGAAACCGGCAACGCGCTGGTCATGCAGATCCCGGGTGCCGCCGAGATGATGGCCGCCAGCATGATCGGCAGCGGCAGCCTGCTCGGCTCGCTGTTGAGTGGCGGGCCCGACACGACCGCCGGGCTGGCACAGCTGGTCCGCGACTCGGGCCTTCCAGCGGACCAGGTCGCCACGATCGCCGACATGCTGCTGGGCTATGTCCAGCAGACCGCCGGCCCCGACGTCGCCAATCAGATCTACGATGCCATCCCGGCCCTGGGGCAGCTCGGCTGAGCGGCGCCGCGCCTTGACGCGGTGAGGCCGCCTGTCGCAGATGCCGCGACCACACGATCGGGAAAGCCCGCATGCCCACCCTCGATCCCCACATGGCGGAAATTCTCCGGCTGGCCGCGGAGCAGGGCTTCCAGCCCTTCGAGACCATGACCGCGGTCGAGGCTCGCGCCGAGGCCGAGCGGCGCAATCGGGTCTGGAACGAGGACAACCCTGCCGTGGGCCGGGTCGAGGACGTCGACCTGCCCGGTCCGGGCGGCGCCCTGCGCCTGCGCATCTACGAGCCCAAGGGCGCGCCGACACCGGGACCGGCCGTGCTCTACATCCACGGCGGCGGCTGGGTGATCTGCTCGCTCGACACGCATGACGGCATCTGCCGGCGGCTCACCAACATGTCGGGCCTGCGCATCGCCAGCCTCGACTACCGCATGGCGCCCGAGCACCCGTTTCCGGCACCGCTCGACGACTGCCTCGCCGCCCTGTCGTGGCTGCGCCTGCATGGCGCCGAGGTCGGCATCGACCCCGGCAGAGTGGCCATGGCAGGCGATTCAGCGGGCGCCAACCTGGCGCTGGCGGCCTGTCTGGCACTGAAGCAACGCGGCGAAGCGCAGCCGTCCACGGCAGCCCTGATCTACGGCGCCTTCTCCGCCGACCTCGATTCGCCCTCGCACCGGGCCTATGGCGGCGGCGCCTATGTCCTGTCGACGCCGACCATGCACTGGTTCTGGAACCAGTACGTGCCCGATGTCGGCCGCCGCAGCGACCCGCTGGTCTCGCCGCTCAACGGCGACCTCGCCGGCCTGCCGCCGCTCTACGTCGCCGCCGCCGAGCTCGATCCCCTGCGCGACGACAGCGAGCGCATGGCGGCCAGGCTGGCGCTGGCCGGCGTCGACTTCGACTATCGGCTGTGGCGCGGCGTCACCCACGCCTGCATCATGATGAGCCGCCTCCTGCCGGCCGCCGACGTCCAGCTCGCCGAGATCGCGGGCTTCCTTCGCCGGCGCCTCGCCGCTTGAGCACGCCTTGATCCGGCGCATTCCGGTCGGGGCGTTCAACGGCCGGGTCGAGGAGCCGGCCGAGACCACGCCGTTCTGCAAGCCACCAGCCGCCGCGTGATCCCGGCCGGCCGCGATCCGGTCCGTCAGCTCTGGTCCTCGCCGGACCCGGCGCTCACCGCCTTGGCCCGCTCGCGCTCGGCCCTCGACCGCTCCTTCTCCGTCTTCTGGCGTTCCTTCTCGGCCTTCTCGCGCGCCTTGCGCTCGTCCTTCTCGCGCTGGACCTCGGCGCGCGAGCGGACGGTCCGCAACGCCGTCAGCACCTCCGGTGGACCCTGGCCCGCCGCCAGCCTCTCGGCCTCGGCCGAGCGGGGTGCTCCTTCCTCCAGCAGCACGGTGACGGTCTGGACGCTGCCGGCGCGTACCGCCGCCAGCAGCGGCGTGCTGCCGTCGATCGCCGCCACGTCGGCGCGACCGCCGCAGCGGATCAGCGAGCGGGTCGAGCTGGCGTCGGCCGCCTGCGCCGCCACGATCAGCGCGGTCGCACCGTTGATGTCGGCGAGATTCGGCTTGGCCCCGCGCTCACACAGCAGCCGCACCAGCTTGGGCTTGCGGGCGGCAGCCGCTACCATCAGCGGCGTCGCACCGTCGCGACGGGCTTCGTCGGGGTCGGCGCCGGCGGCGATCAGCGCGTCGGCCGCCTCGGCATTGCCGCTCGCCACCGCCCGGGTCAGCGGCGTGTTGCCTTCCGCGTCCCGGACGCCGATGGCGGCATCGCGCCTCAGCATCGCCGGCAGCAGGTCGTTGCGGTCCTTGACACGCATGGCGACGAACAGCGGCGGCTGGCCGTCGCCGGCCGGAACGTTGGGGTCCGCGCCGTGCTCCAGCAGCAGGATCGCCGCGTCGGCCTGCTTGGCGCCCAGCGCCATCAGCAGCGGCGTCGACAGGTTCTTCGTGCGTTTGGCGTCGACCGGCGCACCCTTGGCGAGCAGCTCGCCCGCGAGGTCGAGCCGGCCGGCAGCCGCCGCCAGATGCAGCGCCGTCGTGCCGTCCTTGAACGCCGCCGACGGCGACGCCCCGCGGTCGACCAGCAGCCGGGCCAGCTCCCATTGCTCGCGATCCACCGCGATCAGCAGCGGTGCCGTGCCGGGCTTGCCGGTGTCGATGTCGGGATCGGCGCCGGCGTCGAGCAGCCGTTCCACCGCCGGCCGGTCGCCGAGAGAGGTCGCGAGCATCAGCGCCGTCCAGCCCGACTGCGGGTCGCGGCCGTCGGGATCGGCGCCGTCGTCGATCGCCGCCGCCGCCTTGGCGGCGTCGCCGTGCGCGGTCGCCTGGATCAGCGTCGTCTCCTGGCCGCCGCAGCTCGCCAGCCACGCCGCCACCAGAGCGATCCATCCGGCGCGGCCCGCAACCGCCATCGTCCCCCTCCCGGCCATTCCTCCGTCGACTCGGGTCCAGCATGCCGGATAGCACCCCCCGGCCGCAATCGGCTTGCGATCTCCGTCGGATCGGCCTGCCGGTCGCCGCCGTGCTGGGCGAGATCGAGGCGGCGCTCGCGGCCGATGGCTCGGCCCTGCTGACCGCTCCGCCCGGCTCCGGCAAGACGACGCTGGTGCCGCTGGCGCTGCGCTCGTCGCCCTGGCTGGCCGGCCGCCGCATCGTCGTGCTGGAGCCGCGCCGTCTCGCCGCCCGCCGCGCCGCCGAGCGCATGGCCGAGCTGCTGGGCGAGGCGCCGGGCGCCACCGTCGGCTTCGCCACCCGCCACGATCGCCGGGTCGGCCCTGCCACCGTCGTCGAGGTGGTGACCGAGGGCGTGCTCACCCGCCGCCTGCTGGCCGATCCCGCGATCGAGGACGTCGGCCTCGTCGTGTTCGACGAGTTCCACGAGCGCAGCATCGAGGCCGACCTCGCCCTGGTGCTGTGCCGCGAGGTCCGCGACGCGCTGCGGCCCGACCTGCGGCTGCTGGTGATGTCGGCGACGCTCGACGTCGAAGGCCTGCTGGCCGTCCTGGGCCCGCTGCCGGTCGTGCGCGCCGAGGGCCGGCTGTTTCCGGTCGAGACCGTCTGGCTGGGCAGCGACGGCACGCCCCTGGAGGCCCGTGTCGCCGCGGCCGTGGGCCGGGCACTTGCCGAGACGCCGGGCGACGTCCTGGTCTTCCTGCCGGGCATGACCGAGATCCGCCGCGCCGAGCGCCGGATCGGGGTCCTCGTCGACCCCGGCCGCATCGACGTGATGCCGCTGCACGGCGACCTGCCGCCGGCGCGGCAGCGCGCCGCCATCGCGCCGTCGCCGGCAGGCAGGCGCAAGATCGTGCTCGCCAGCGCCGTCGCCGAGACCAGCCTCACTATCGAAGGCATCACGGCCGTGGTCGACAGTGGCTTGGCGCGGCGGGCGGCCTGGTCGCCGCGCACCGGCATGGGCCGTCTCGTCACCGTCGCCGCCGGCCGCGCCAATGCCGAGCAGCGGCGCGGCCGCGCCGGACGGCTCGGCCCGGGCATCTGCTACCGGCTGTGGAGCGAGGCCGAGGATCGCGGCAGGCCGGCCCGGCTGCCGCCCGAGATCATCGACGCCGACCTGGCGCCGCTGCTGCTCGACCTCGCCGCCTGGGGCAGCTCCGATCCCGCCGCCATGGGCTGGCCGACACCGCCACCTGCCGCCTCGCTCGAGCGCGCCGCCGAGCTGCTGCGGCGGCTCGGCGCTGTCGATGTCGCGGGACGCATCACGGCTCACGGTCGCGAGATGGGCCGCCTGCCTTTGCACCCTCGGCTCGCCCATATGGTGATCGAGGCCCGCCGGCGGCACGAGGCCGGCACCGCCATTGCCGTCGCGGCCCTGCTGGAGAGCCGAGATCCCTGGCGCGAGGACGGACCGGACCTGGCGCCGCGCATCGCCCGCATGCGCGGCGGTGGTCTGCCCGACGAGCTGGCACGCGGCATGCGCCAGCTCCGCCGCCGCGTCGGCGGCCCGGACGATACCGTCGAGCCGGAACGCTGCGGACCGATCCTGGCGCTGGCCTATCCCGATCGCATCGCCCAACGCCGCGGCCGGCCGGGCGCCTTCCGCCTGGCGTCCGGCCGTGGCGCCGCGCTCGATGCCGCCGATCCGCTGGCCGGCGAGGCGTGGCTGGTCGCGGCCGAGCTGGACGACAGCGGCAGCGACGCCCGCATCCGCCTGGCCGCCCGCCTGTCCGACGACGATGTACGGCAGCTCGCCGCCGAAAGCGCCACGCGTCACGACGAGGTGGCGTGGGATCGGCGCCTGCGGATGGTGACGGCGCGGCGCGTCACGCGGCTGGACCAGCTCGTGCTGCGCGAGGAGCCGCTCGCCGAGCCCGACGCGGCGGCGCTGGCCGAGGCCCTGCTGCTGGGGATCGAGGAGCAGGGCGCCCCGGCCCTGCCCTGGAGCCGGGACGCGCTGTCGCTGCGGACGCGGCTGGCCTTCCTGCACCGCCACGAGCCCGACGCCTGGCCGGCGGTCGACGACGGGGCGCTGCCCGAGACGCTGCGGCCCTGGCTGGTCGATCACCCGGTCCGGCGCCTCGCCGACATCGACGTCGGAGCCGCCCTGGCGGGACTGCTCGACCACGCCGCCAGACGCAGGCTGGATTCGGAGGCGCCCGGCCATGTCGTGGTGCCGAGCGGCTCGCGCCTGCCGGTCGACTACGGCCAGGATCCGCCGGTGCTGGCGGTCAGGCTGCAGGAGATGCTGGGCTCGGCCGTCACCCCGGCGGTCCGCGGCGGCCGCACCACGCTCGTGCTGCACCTGCTGTCGCCGGCGCACCGGCCCATCGCCGTCACGGGGGATCTCGGGCGGTTCTGGGTCACCGGCTATGCCGAGGTGCGCAAGGAGCTGCGCGGCCGCTATCCCCGGCACCACTGGCCGGAGAACCCGCTGGAAACCGCCGCCACGGCGCGCGCCAGGCCCCGGCCGTGATCACGGCTTCGACCCCGGCGGCCGGAGCTCGGCCGGTGTCGGGTGGTCGAAGAGGATGCGCTCGGTGACGAACACCGCCTCGTCGCGCCAGCCGGCCATCAGCGGGAAGCCGTTGTAGGCGAACACCCCGAACGGAATGACGCCACAGCCCTCGCGCTCCTTCGGCGCCAGGCGCGGATCGCCCTGCTGCACCAGCGCCAGCGCCTGCACCGCAGGCGCCAGGAACTCGGCCATCCAGGGCGAGGCCAGCACCTCGCCGCAGATCGTCTGGTCCAGGGTCAGCACGTTGTAGTTGCTGCCATAGCCCGCCACCTGCGGGCCGCCGCTCCAGCGCCTCAGCCGGTAGGGATCGGCCGCCGCCGGTGCCGGCCGGTCCAGGCGCACCACCCGGCGGTCGCCGCCGACGGTCACCACCGCTTTGTCGGTGACGATGGCACCCAGCTCGACGCGGACCTCCTGCCCCTCCAGCCTGCCCTCGAGCAGGATTCCGGCGTGGACGGGTGCCGCGGCCAGGGCGGCCGCCAGGGCCGGCAGGACGATGCGCATCAGGCCTTCCCGAACACGCGCTCGAAGATCGTGTCGACCTGGGCCAGATGATAGCCGAGATCGAACAGCTCGCCGAGCCGCGCCTGGTCGAGCCGCTGGCCGATCTCCGGATCGGCCGCCAGCAGCCCGGCCAGCGGCCGCCGCTCGGTCCAGGCCTTCATCGCGTTGCGCTGGACCAGCTCGTAGGCGCGCTGGCGCGGCATGCCGCCATCGGTCAGCGCCAGCAGCACGCGCTGCGACGCCCACAGGCCCTGCGTCAGGTCGAGGTTGCGCCGCATCGCTTCCGGATAGACCACCAGCCGGTCGACGAGGCCAGCCAGCCGGTGCAGCGCGAAGTCGGCCAGGATGCAGCTGTCGGGCAGCATCACCCGCTCGACCGAGCTGTGCGAGATGTCGCGCTCGTGCCAGAGGGCGACATTCTCGAGCGCCGGGATCACCGCCGCCCGGATCATCCGCGCGAGGCCGGTGAGGTTCTCCGACAGCACCGGGTTGCGCTTGTGCGGCATGGCCGAGCTGCCCTTCTGGCCGGCCGAGAAGAACTCCTCGGCCTCGCCGACCTCGGTGCGCTGCAGGTGCCGGATCTCGGTCGCCAGGTGCTCGATCGAGCTCGCCAGCAGCGCCAGCGCCGCGGCGAAGGCGGCGTGGCGGTCGCGCGGGATCACCTGCGTCGACACCGGCTCGGGCTCGAGGCCGAGCCGTGCCGCTACCCGCTCCTCGATCCGCGGATCGATGTTGGCGAAAGTGCCCACCGCCCCCGAGACGGCGCAGGTCGAGACCTCGGCCACCGCCCGCGCCAGCCGCTCGCGGCCGCGCGCGAAGGCGGCATGGAATCCCGCGAGCTTGACGCCGAAGCTGGTGGGCTCGGCATGGATGCCGTGGCTGCGGCCGATGCAGGGGGTGCGCTTGTGCTCGAAGGCACGGCGGCGCAGGGCCGCCAGCACGGCGTCCGTGCCGTCCAGCAGCATGGCGCCGGCCTGCTTGAGCTGCAGCGCCAGCGTGGTGTCGAGCAGGTCCGACGAGGTCATGCCGAGATGCAGGAACCGCGCCTCGGCGCCGCAGACCTCCTCGACATGGGTGAGGAACGCGATCACGTCGTGGCGGGTCACCGCCTCGATGGCCTCGACGCGCGCCGGATCGATGATGCGCCGGCGCTCGGCATCGGCCCTGGCGCGCAGCCGCGCGATGTCGTCGGCGGGAATCTGTCCCAGCTCCGCCATCGCCTCGGCCACCGCCAGCTCGACATCGAGCCAGATGCCGAGCCTGGTCTCGGCGGCGAACAGGCGGGTCATCTCGGGGCGGCTGTAGCGCGGGATCATGGGCGTCTCTACTGAGTCCGAGGCGGCCTTCTAGCAACGCGAGGTCGCCTCTCATAGACTTGCGGCATGGCCACCCGAAACGCGCTCCCGCAGCTGCGGCGAATCCGGCTGTCGATCGGGCTGTTTCTGTCCTTGACCTTGAGCGCGCTCGTGGCCCTGCCGCTGATCGTGGTGTTCGCCGCTTCGCAGGGCACGGCGGTGCGGAACACCGAGGCGCTGCTCAAGGACAAGGCCAGGCTCATTGTCGGCCAGCTGGTCAGCCGGACACGGCAATATCTGGCGCCGGCCGAGGCGGCTCCCGACTTCCTCGCCGGCCAGATGGTCCGCGGCACGCTGAACCCCGACGACCCCGACGACCTCGAGCAGGCCATCCGCTACAGCTTCGTCGCGGCACCGCAGCTCAACGCCCTGACCGTGGTGCATGCCGACGGCTGGAACGTCACCGCCTTTCGTGGCGACGACGGCGGCATCGAGACCAGCCGGGGCCGCTGGCGTGACGATCCGCGCATCGTCGAGGCGGTCGACGAAGTGACGAGGCGTCACGACGAGACCGGCTATTGGGGACCGCCGCGCTTCATCGCCGCGGCCGGCACCACGCTCGTCACCTTCGTTCGACCCATCATGCGCGGCAGCCGCTTCCATGCCGCCGTGGTCGCCACGATCACGCTGGCCGACCTTTCCGCCTTCGTGAAGGAGCTGAGCCGCGATCTCGGGGAGAACTCGTTCATTCTCTATGGCCGGGACCGCGTGCTCGCCCACAAGGCGCTGGTGGGTGGCGCGCTGCCGATCTCGCCGAGCAATCCGCTGCCCCGAATCAGCGATGTCGGCGATCCGGTGCTCGCCTCGATGTGGCAGGCGGACGACCGATGGGAGGAGCTGCGATCGGGCGTCGGCGGGGCCATCCGGGTCCGGCAGCTGGAGGTCGCCCAGCAGGAGTTCGTCATCCTCTACGAGGAATTGGGCCTGCACTCGGCGGGGCAGCCCTGGCTGGTCGGCGGCTATGTGCTCTCCGCCGCCGTCGACGCCGAGGTGCGCCGCCTCACGCTGGCAGCCATTACCGGCGTGACGGCGACGTTGTTCGCCATCATCGGCGCGGTACTGCTCGCCCGCCGCCTCGGCCGGCCCATCGCCAATCTGGCCAGCGCGTCGGAGGCGGTGAGCCGCCTGGAGATCGACGACCTCGAGCCTCTGCCGCCCTCGCGGCTGCGCGAGCTCGATCGCGCCGTGCAGGCGTTCAACGGCATGACCACGGCGCTGCGGCTGTTCGCCCGCTATGTGCCGCGGCGGCTGGTCGAGCGGCTGCTCGAGGTGGGCGAGTCGGCGATCATGCGCTCGCGCGAGCGCGAGGTGACGATCATGTTCACCGACGTGGTCGGGTTCTCGCAGCTCGCCGAAACCATGAGCGCCGAACGTTGCGCCCAATTCCTCAACCATCACTTCAGCCTGTTGACCACCTGCATCGAGGCCGAAGGCGGCATGGTCGACAAGTTCATCGGCGACGCGGTGATGGCGGTGTGGATCGCCATTCCGGGGCGGTCCGACCCGGCCTCGAGCCTGCAGGGGGCGGTGCGGGCGGCACGGCGCATCCGCGAGGTCATCGTCGCCGACAACAAGCTGCAGGCCTCGCCGGTGAGGGTGCGCGTCGGCATCCACAGCGGTGCAGCGATCGTCGGCAACATCGGCACCGCCACCAGGCTCAACTTCACCGTGGTCGGCGACGTCGTCAACATGGCGCAGCGGATCGAAGGCATCGCCAAGAGCCTACGGCCGCGCGACGAGGTGGCGATCATTCTGTCGGCGACCGCGGCCGAGCTGCTGGCTGACCGCGGCGACCTCACCGCGCTCGGCTGCCATCAGCTGCCGGGACGCGGCATCCCCGTCGATCTGTTCGCGATCGACGGCCGCTGACGGCGAAGCGGGATGGCCCGGCTCAGCAGCCGATGGCGAAGCGCCGCAGCGCCACGTTCGAGGCGCGGCGGAAGCTGGCGTCGCCGACCAGGCGCTCGATGAAGATCTCGTAGCTCATGGTGGCGGCCACCCGGCGGTGCGCCCAGTGCAGCGCCGCCCGCTGGGTCAGCGCCGGCAGGGGGCAACCCGTCGTCGGGACCTCGGCGATGCGGATCGCGGAACCGTCGTGGGCCAGGGCGCCGGCGCGGCTCAGATAGCATCCGACGCCGTCGAGCCGGCCGGCGGTCTCGTCGTCGACCTCGCCGGACTCGAGCCGCACGAAGTCGTAGCGGCCGCCGATGCCCTCGCTCGAATGCATAGCCGCCATCTGCGCATCGGTGAGCCAGGTCACGAACACCCAGCTCCGGCACCCCGGCGCCCGCGTCAGCGTCGCCGGCAGCGAGCCGTAGGCGGCGAAGTGCGCGGAATAGACCACCGCGCGGTCGACCAGCACGGCACGGGTGACCGGGATGCCCTCCGGACAGATGCCGAACTTGCTGGCGAGCTGGCTCGGCGAGCCGTTCGAGCCGATCGCCAGTACCGGATGCCGGTCGGCTTCGACGCCGTCGAACTCGTGATCTATTCCTTCACGATACC
The DNA here is from genome assembly GCA_035326425.1 of Geminicoccus sp. Taxonomy (GTDB): domain Bacteria; phylum Pseudomonadota; class Alphaproteobacteria; order Geminicoccales; family Geminicoccaceae; genus CALKJU01. Next base: position 26,030 of record DAOLFG010000048.1, read on the forward strand.
GAAAGGAGCCGAAAGGCAGATCGAACGGATAACTCTCCGCCCGCCGAACTGCCTCGGCGGCGGCCATGCCGGGCATCTCGCACTCCCGCTGCTCGATTTTGCAGTATAGCCGGATAGACGTGCCGCGACAAACATTTGTTCCGGATGGCGACGCAGTCGTGTCGCCGCGGCAACAAGAAGGCGCCGGCGGCCGGGACGCGCCATGAAGAACCGAGGCCGTCGAGCAGCTTCGGCGTGAAAAGCCTACAATAGAAATTCGACTTGTCAGTTACGAGGGCCGCGCCAAGTGTAGACGGCGGTGACGGCGTAGTTCCAGACCACGCCGACGGCGATGCCGGCGAGCGCCGACAGCAGCCAGGGCACGTCCTCGCGGTAGAGCTGGTTGGCGATGCCGACATTGGCCAGCACCCCGATCGAGCAGGCGAGCGCGAAGGACAGCAGGCCGCGTGCCCAGGCGAGGCCGCGCAACCGCCGGTCGCGGTAGGTGAACTCGTTGTTGAGCGCGAAATTGAAGGTCATCGCCACCAGCGTCGCCGTCGCCTGGCCCGCCAGGAAGCTCCGTCCCAGCCCGCCGAACACCAGCGCCAGCACCGCCAGGTGCACGAACACGCCGAGGCCGCCGACGGCCGCGAACAGCACGAAGCGCGCCGGCAGCCAGCGGCCGATCGCCTTGTCGATCAGCAGCAGCACGAAGTCCTGCACCGCCCGGCTGTCGAGCTTGCTCTCGCCGGCGTGCCGCTCGCGGAAGCGGTAAGGCAGCTCGACCACCCTGAGCGGCGCCGGCGACGAGGCCAGCAGGTCGAGCAGGATCTTGAAGCCGATGCCGGACAGCCGCCGCACGGCGCCGGCAAAGGCCTGCCGGCGCAGCATGAAGAAGCCGCTCATCGGGTCGGTGACCTCGGCATGCAGCAAGCGATGAGCCAGTACCGTGGCGAACCGGCTGATGCGCAGGCGCCCGGCGTCCCAGCCCGGCACGTCCTCGCCTCCGAGGTAGCGGCTGCCCACGACGATGTCGGCGTCGCCGGCGCGCAGCCGCTCCAGCATCGCCGGCAGCAGCGCCTCGTCGTGCTGCAGGTCGGCGTCCATCACCGCCAGATAGGGTGCCGAGCTGCTCAGCATGCCCTCGATGCAGGCCGAGGACAGCCCCCGCCGCCCGATGCGCTGCAGGCAGCGTATGCGCGGATCGCGGCTGGCGATCTCGCGGACGAGCTCGGCGGTGCCGTCCGGGCTGTCGTCGTCGACGACGACGCACTCCCAGGCGATCCCGTCCAGCCTCTCGTCCAGCCGGCGCAGGAGCTCGACCAGGTTGGAGCGTTCGTTGAAGGTCGGCACGACCACGGTGAGCTCGACGCTCATGCGGTCCCTCCGCGGATGTCCCCGAGGCTCACGCCTGCGCCGGCGCAGGGCGAGCACAGCAGGCCGACCGGATGGCCGACATGGTCATGCGGTCGCCTGATCCGCTAGTTCGCGACCGGTGCTGCGCCGGCTGGAAGCGGCGCCGGCAGCGCGTTCGCCTCGGTCCTGGGCCCATCGTCGCCCGGCATCCCGATGGCCGGCGGGACGATCGCCTGCCCGGCTGGTGGAATCCCCGCGCCCGGCGTCGATGCACGTGCCGGGTCGGGAATCACCGCCCCTGCCGGCGGAAGGCTCGGCGACGGCGACGCGGCCCCGCTTCCCGCCGGCGCCCCGGCCGCCGATGCAGCTGCCGGGGCCGGTGGCCCCGATCCCGCTCCCGTCGTGACCGTCGTCGCCGGGACGACTTTCACCGCAGCCTGGGGCACCGCAGCCTGGGGCACCGCCCCGACGGCGGTTCCGGCCGGCCGCGCCGCCGGGCCCGCGGGCTGCGGCTGGACGCCGGCGCGGATCTCCTGCTGCCCCGGCGCCACCAGCGGAACCGGCTGGACTGCCGGCGCCTGGACTGCTGGCGCCTGGGGAAGCGGCGACTGGGGAAGCGGCGACTGGGGAACCGGCGCCACACCGAGCGGCGCCGCCACCGGCGGCTTCGGCCTGGGGGAGCTGCGCACGATCCGCGGCGCCGGCAGGCCCTTGGTCTCGGCCGGGCCGATGCCGCCGCTGTCGTGGCCGTACAGGTCGCCACGCAGCTGCAGCTCGCCGATATCGTCGACATAGGCCGTGCGGTAGTCGAGGAAGACCGGCACGGTGCGCGGCAGCTCGATGCGGCGGGTCTTGCCCTCGGCGATCGCCCGGTCGATGCGGTCGGCGTCCCAGCCGAGCGGCGCCAGCAGGGCCTGCGCCAGCTCCCTCGCCTTCTCCACCCGCACGCAGCCATGGCTCAGGCTGCGGGCGCTGCGGCTGAACAGGCCGCGCTGGGCGGTGTCGTGCAGGTAGACCGCATGGCGGTTCGGGAACAGGAACTTGTAGTTGCCGAGGGCATTCTCGGGCCCCGGCTTCTGCACCAGCCGCGTGCCGCCGTCGCGCCACACATAGCCGTGCTCGGCGAGATAGCCGCGCCTGGCGGCCTCCTTCTCGAGCAGCTCGGGCGTGATGCTGTCCGGCACGTACCAGTAGGGATTGAGCTCGATGAAGCGGATGCGGTCGTCGAAGATCGGCGTCGGCGTCTCCTCGTCACCGACGATGACCCGCGAGCGCAGCACCACCTGGCCGGCCTCGACCAGCCGCAGCTCGAAGCCGGCGACGTCGACCTCGACATAGCGGTCGAGGCGACGGCGGTCGTCGATCACCTTGCGCCGGGCGAGGTTCAGCTCGACCTTGGCGATCTGGCGCGACACCGGCGTGTTGAGCGCCGCCAGCGTCGCCGGTCCGACCACCCCGTCGGGCGCCAGGCCGTGGCGGTGCTGGAAGCGCCGGATCGCGTCGTCGAGCGAGCCGTCGGCGCTGCGCAGGTCGTTCGACTGGATCAGCCGCGTCCGCAGCGTCGACAGCACCGGCAGCGGCTTCGGCCTCACCGGCGGCGCCGCATCGTAGGTCGTGGCCGACATGCCGGCCGGGTCGCCGGTGACGAACGCCACCAGCGTCGCCTCGGCCGACGACACGGGTATGGACGGCGCGGGCGTGAAGGTCTGCACCGTCTGCCAGCCACCGACCGCCTCGACCATCCGCAGGTCGAGCAGGGCCAGCTCCAGCTCGGTGGTGGGGGCCGAGCGCCCGAGCAGGGCCAGCGCCCGGTCGAACGCGCCGGCCGGCACCGGCCCGGTATCGCCCTGGCGGCGCTCGAGATAGGCCACGAACGCCCTTGTCCAGGCCTGGTCGGCGTCGAGGTTGCCGGGCACGTTCGCCGGCAGCGACGACAGGCCGTCGGGACCGGCCGCCAGTGCCGGGTCGAGGCGACGCTCGCGCGCCAGCAGGGCCGTCAACACGTCACGCCGGACGGCACCGGCCTTGTCGGTGAACCACAGCGGCGCCAGCCCGCGCCGCTGGTAGACGGCGCCCGGATCGACGGCGCGTCCGGCCTGCACGCCCGCCGGGCTCACCGCGCCCGGCTGGAGGCCCGCCGCCAGGACGGGCCCACCGGCCAGCAGGAGGGCGAAGGCCGCTAGGACGAGACGATGGCGATTGAGCATTGCGACCCAAGGCTTCCGATCGATCAGGCCTCTAGATGTACGGCCGGCCGCACCGAGGCAAGGCCGCGTACTAACTTGCCAGCACATGCCTGCAAAGTCATTAACGCGACACTCTTCGGCCCGAAGCGGCCTCATACATTGAAATAGCGCGCCTGCGGATGGTGCAGCACGATGGCGCTGGTGCTCTGCTCCGGCCAGAGCTGCCATTCCTCGCCCAGCTCGACGCCGATCTGCCCGGCCCCCAGCAGCGCCAGCAGCGCCTCCTGGTCGGCGAGGTTCGGGCAGGCCGGATAGCCGAAGCTGTAGCGCGAGCCGCGATAGCCCTGCTTCAGCAGGGCGCGCATGTCGCGCGCGTCCTCGCCGGCGAAGCCCAGCTCGGCACGGATCTTGGCGTGGACATATTCGGCCAGCGCCTCGGCCAGCTCGACGCCCAGGCCGTGCAGGCGGACATAGTCCTGGTAACGGTTGTCGGCGAACCATTGCCGCGCCACCTCGGACGCCCGCTGCCCCACCGTCACCACCTGCAGCGCCATCACGTCGCGCTGCTCCTCGTCGATGTCGCGCAGGAAGTCGGCGACGCACAGGCCGCCCTCCTTGGGCTGGCGCGGCAGCTTGAAGCGCGCCAGCTCCTTCGAGCCGCTGTCGTCGAACAGCACGACATCGTTGCCCTCGCCCGCCGCCCGCCAGTAGCCGTAGGCGGCCTTGGGCGCGAACACCGCCTCCTGCTCGGCCCGCGCCACGAGGTCGGCCAGCACCGGCCGCAGCTCCTTCTGCGCCCAGGCCAGGAACTCCTCGAGTCGCCGGCCCTGCTTCTCGTAGCCCCAGTGGAATTGATAGAGCATCTGCTCGTTCAGCCAGGGCAGCAGCGCCTTGACCGGCACGTGGTCGATCAGGCGGGGGCCCAGGAACGGCGGCGCCGGCGGTGTCACGTCGTGCGTCAGCTCGTGCCGGCGCAGCCTGATCTCCTCGACCTCGACCGGCCGCAGCACCGGCGACGGCGCGTTGCCGTTGGCGTGCTCCAGCGTGCGCGGCTTCTTGCCGCTGCGAGTGCGGGCGGCGGCCTTGGAGGTGCGTTCGGCGACGAAACCGGCGAACTCGCCGTTGACCACCTTGCCCATCAGGCTGAGGCCGTCGAAGGCGTCGCGGGCATAGGCGACCGGGCCCTCGCCATAGGCCTGATGGCAGTCCTCCTCGACATAGGCGCGGGTGAGCGCCGCCCCGCCCAGGAACACCGGCACGCTGACACCCTGGCGGCGCATCTCCTCCAGGTTCTCGCGCATGATCACGGTCGACTTCACCAGCAGGCCCGACATGCCGACGGCATCGGCGCGGTTCTGCTCGGCGGCATCCAGGATGTTCTGCAGCGGCTGCTTGATGCCGAGATTCACCACCCGGTAGCCGTTGTTGGTCAGGATGATGTCGACGAGGTTCTTGCCGATGTCGTGGACGTCGCCCTTGACCGTCGCCAGTACGATGGTGCCCTTCTGGCTGCCCTCGACCCGCTCCATCAGCGGCTCGAGATAGGCCACCGCCTTCTTCATGGTCTCGGCCGACTGCAGCACGAAGGGCAGCTGCATCTTGCCGGCGCCGAACAGCTCGCCCACCACCTTCATGCCGTCGAGCAGGTGGGTGTTGATGATGTCGAGCGGCGCGTAGGTCTTCAGCGCCAGGTCGAGGTCGGCCTCGAGGCCCTGCTTGTCGCCGTCGACGATGCGCTGCTTCAGACGCTCCTCGACCGTCTCGGCGCGCACCTTGTCGGCGCCCGCCGATGCCTTGCGGTCGGCGAACAGCGCCATGAAGGCCTGCAGCGGATCGTAGCCGTCGCGTCGGCGGTCGAAGATCAGGTCCTCGGCCGTCCGCACCTCGATCTCGGGGATCTTGTGCAGCGGCATGATCTTCGAGGCATGCACGATGGCGCCGGTCATGCCGCGCTTCACGGCATGGTCGAGGAACACCGAGTTCAGCACGTGGCGAGCCGCCGGATTGAGGCCGAACGAGATGTTCGACAGGCCCAGGATGATCTGCACCTCGGGAAAGGCGGCGTGGATGCGCTCGATGCCCTCGAGCGTCCACGCGCCCAGCTTGCGGTCGTCCTCGTTGCCGGTGGCGATGGTGAAGGTCAGCGGATCGATCATCAGGTCGTGCCGGGCGAGGCCGAAGCGGCCGCAGGCAAAGGCCACCAGCCGCTCGGCGATGCGCAGCTTGTCCTCGGCCGTCTTGGCCATGCCCTGCTCGTCGATGGTGAGGGCGATCACCGCGTGGCCGAGCTTGCGGGCCAGCCGCATGCGCGCCTCGGCCGGCGCCTCGCCGTCCTCGAAATTGATCGAGTTCAGGACACCCTTGCCGCCATAGAGCTCGATCGCCGCCTCCAGCACCGGCAGCTCGGTCGAGTCGAAGACGATGGGCGCGTCGACCTGGCCGCGCATGCGCATCGCCACCTCGACCATCTCGGCCTTCTCGTCGCGGCCGACGAAGGCGGTGCACAGGTCGATGGCATGGCTGCCCTCGCGCGCCTGCTCGCGGCCCATGGCGACGCAGCCGTCCCAGTCGTGCGCCTCCTGCAGCTCGCGGAATTTCTTCGAGCCGTTGGCGTTGCAGCGCTCGCCGATCGCCAGGTAGGCGTTCTCCTGGCGCTGCTGGACAGCGCCGAACAGCGAGGCCAGCGAAGGCTGCAGCCGGGCCTTGCGCGGCTTGGGCCGCGGCCGGAAGCCGTCGTCGGCGATCCGCCGCAGCATGGCGTCGAGCGAGCCGATGTGCTCGGCCGTGGTGCCGCAGCAGCCGCCGACGACGTTGACGCCGTCCTCGGTGACGAAGCGCTCGATCCACATCGCCAGATCGGCGGCCGACAGCGGGTAGTGGGTGTGGCCGCAGCGCAGCTCGGGCAGGCCGGCATTGGGCAGCACCGACACCGGCCCGGCCCAGCTCTCGGTGAGATGGCGGATGTGCTCGGCCATCTCCTTGGGGCCGGTGGCGCAGTTCAGCCCCAGCATGTCGACGCCCATGGCATCCAGCACCACGGTGGCGGCGGCGATGTCGGTGCCCACCAGCATGGTGCCGGTGGTCTCGATGGTCACCTGCACCATCAGCGGCAGCTTGTGCCCGCTCTTGGCGAAAGCGCGGCGCGAGCCGTTGATCGCCGCCTTGATCTGCAGCGGATCCTGGCAGGTCTCGATCAGCAGCGCGTCGGCGGTGCCGGCGATCAGGCCCTCGGCCTGCACGGCGAAGGCGTCCTCGAGCGAGCGGTAGTCGATGTGGCCGAGGCTCGGCAGCCGCGTGCCCGGTCCGATCGAGCCGACGACGAAGCGGGTGCGGCCGTCGCCCTTGAAGCTGTCGCAGGCCTCGCGCGCCAGCTCGGCGGCGCGGCGGTTGATCTCCAGCGTGCGGTCGGCCAGGTCGAACTCGCCCAGCGTCACGGCCGAGCCGCCGAAGCTGTTGGTCTCGACGGCATCGGCACCCGCCGCCAGGTAGCCCCGGTGGATCTCGCGGATGAGATCGGGCCGCGACAGGTTCAGGATCTCCGAGCAGTTCTCCTGGCCCCAGAAATCCTTCTCGACCGACAGGTTGCGGGCCTGGATCTGGCTGCCCATGGCACCGTCGAGCAGCAGCACACGGTCACGGACGAAATCGAGGAAGGCTGTCATCGTGAGCGATTTCCCTGCTCAGGCCGCGGCGGCGGTGGGAACGGCCGCACCGCGCGCCACACCCAGCATCTGCACCAGCGCCAGCGGCAGCTCGGTGCGGTTGAGGGCATAGATGTGCAGATGGCTCAGGCCCTCGCCGACCAGCCGCCGGCACTGCTCGGAGGCGACGCTCGCCGCCAGCATGCCGTGCATCGGCGAGGCCTCGTCGACGCCGGCGAAGAGCTGCTCCAGCCAGGCCGGTATGCGGGCACCGCACATCTGGCTGAACCGCCTGACCTGCGAGAAGCTGTGGATCGGCATGATGCCGGGCGACAGCTCGACCTCGATGCCGGCCGCGTCCACGAGGTCGCGGAAGCGCAGGATGCGGTCGGTATCGAAGCAGTATTGGGCGATCAGCCGCGTCGCCCCGGCCTCGACCTTGCGGCGCAGATTGTCGATGTCGGCGAGCGCGCTCGGCGCCTCGGGGTGGACATCCGGGTAGCAGGCGGCGCTGACCTCGAAATCGCCGACGCGCTTCAGCGCTGCGATCAGGTCGCTGGCATAGGCGAAGCCGTCCGGCCGCGGCACGTAGCGGCCCGTGCCCTTGGGCGGATCGCCGCGCAGCGCCACGATGTGGCGGATGCCCGAGGCCCAGTAGCGCTCGGCCAGCGCCTCGATGTCGTGCCGGGGCGCGAAGGCGCAGGTCAGGTGGGCGGCCGCCGGCACGCCGAACTCGTCCTGCACCCGCTGCACCAGCGGAAAGGTGCCGTCCTCGCCGACGCCGCCGGCGCCGCAGGTCACCGAGATGAAGGACGGCCTCGCCGCCACGAAGGACGGCAGGGCGCGCTCGAGGCGGGCGGCCGCCTCCGCCGCCTTGGGCGGGAACAGCTCGATCGACAGCTCCGCCGCCGGCAGGGCGGCGCCGAACCAGGATGCGGCGGGATGACCGCGCGGCGGCAGGTCGCGTCTCATGCGGCGTCTCTCCTGTCGGTCGTTTCGTCGCCGGCCGCGGCCTCTCCGGGCTGCGGCGGCCGGTGCGCACGCCAGAGCACGATGGTGAGCTCGGCGCCCGCGAGCCTGATCGGCTCGGCCGGCAGGAGGCCGAGCGCCCGCAGCCAGTCCAGCATCTCGCCGTCGGCGAAGCCGAGCCGGCGGTGGCGCTTCTCGGTGCGCAGCTCCTCGCGCTCGTGATGCGCCAGGTCCACCACCACGAGGTCGCCGCCCGGCCGCAGCACCCGCACCGCCTCGGCCAGCACGGCCGGCGGGTCGTCGGCGAAGTGCAGCACCTGGTGCAGGGTGACGGCGGCGAAGCTGCGGTCCTGCGCCGGCAGCTGGTACATGTCGCCGTGCCGGACCTGGCAGTTGCTGGCCAGCCGCCGGTCGAGATTGGCGCGGGCCACCGCCAGCATGTCGTGGCTGAGGTCGATGCCGAGGCCGCTGCCGATGTGCGGCGCCAGCACCTGCAGGATGCGGCCGGTGCCGGTGCCGATGTCGAGCAGGCTGTCCGGCCGCAGCTCGGCGAACAGCCGTGCCAGCGCTTCCTCGACGGCGCTGCCGTCGACACCGAGGTCGCGCTCGCTGTCCCAGCGCGAGGCGCTGCCATCGAAGAACCGCTCGGCCAGGCGGCGGCGGGTCTCGCGGACCGCCGCCAGGCGCTGATGGTCGAGCCTGAGCGCCGGATCGTCGTCGGGCAGCAGCCGCACCAGCAGCCGGGCCAATCGGGCGCCCTCGCCGTCGCGGGCGCGGCGGTAGAACACCCAGCTGCCCTCGCGGAAACGATCGAGCAGCCGCGCCTCGGCCAGGACGCGGAGATGGCGGGAGATGCGCGGCTGGCTCTGCGCCATCACCTGGGTCAGCTCGCTCACCGTCCACTCGCCCTGGGCGCAGATTGCGAGCAGGCGCAGGCGCGACGGCTCGGCCACCGCCCGCAGCCCCGTCAGCAGCTCCTCCAGCGATCCGGCTTCCCCGGCCAAGCGATCCTCCTCATGCTGGAGGATATGTAGATGTCTTTATGTCTGGATGTCAAACCCTGCCGCTGCGCGCGCTGGCCTTCAGTGGCTGCGCTGCTGTGTCACCGGCAGGTCGTCCGGCTGGTCGAACAGCCAGGTGATCAATTCCGCCTCGACCCGCTCGCGCAACGGCGCCGGATAGAGCCGCAGGCAGTCCATCGCGGCCTCGATCAGCGCCTCGTCCTGGGTGGCCAGCGCCCGCTCGAACCGTTGCCGCAGCAGCGGCTCGTCGGCCAGCGCGGCACTCAGGCGGCGGCGCAGGCCGTCGATCGACACCAGCCGGATTCCAGCCATCGCCGCGCTCCGTCACCCAATCGCTGCAATTTCACCGGTATTTTACCGATCGGGCCGCCGCGGGGCCATCCGGCGGCCGCCGTTCCCGCCATACCGTCCTATGGCGTGGCCGGCCCGATGTTGATTGGGACCGGTCGAGCCACTATCAACATCGCCGACAGGTGGCACCTCGCCCAGCGGCCGGCCGGACGCCGGACGACCCAGGAGACGAGCGCGATGCTGGCAGAGACCGCTCCCGAGGCTGCGGCCGGGCGGCCGGTGACGCGATGGACGGCACGCGCGGCGCTCGCCGGGGCGGGCCTGTGGGTGGCGCTGGCGGCGCCGGCCCTGGCGGACGACGACGCCAACGACCCACTCGAGCCGTTCAACCGGATGATCTTCAGCTTCAACGAGCTGATCGACCTGATGCTGCTGGAGCCGGCCTCGATCGTCTACGGCCACCTGCCCTCGCCGGTGAGGACCGGCGTGCGCAACGTGCTGGACAACCTGCGCGCACCGGTGGTGTTCGCCAACGACGCCATGCAGGGCGAAGGCGACCGGGCCGGCGTCACCCTGGCGCGCTTCATGATCAACAGCACGGTCGGCATGCTGGGCCTGTTCGACATGGCGAGCGAGTTCGGCTACCCCAAGCACCATGAGGATTTCGGCCAGACCCTGGCGCGCTGGGGCACCGGCGAGGGCCCTTATCTCGTCCTGCCGATCCTCGGGCCGTCGAACGCCCGCGACACCACCGGCATCCTGGTCGACGGCTTCGCGCTCGACCCGATGGCCTACGTCGCCCCGACCGACGTCCGGATCGGCCGTGCCGCCACCGACGGCGTCGACACCCGCTACCGCTACGATCCGGCGATCCGCGATCTCCGCGAGAACAGCATCGACCGATACGCCACTTTCCGTACAGTCTACAGGCAGCGCCGCGCCGCCGAGATCGCCAACGGTGCCACACCCACGAACGAGGCCTATGAGGACATCTTCAATGAGGGCGTGGACCCCGAGCCGACACCGGCGCCCTGACCGTCGCGGCTTCCTGCTCGGTGCCGCCGGCCTGCTCGTCGCGACCTCGTCGGCACCGGCCGGTGCCGACGAGAACGGCGCGCGCCAGTTCGTCCAGGACGTCGGCGACCGCACGGTGGCGGCGCTGCGCCGCGCCGGCTCCAGCAACCAGCAGCGGCTGGACGAGCTGGTGGGCCTGCTCAACACCGCCACCGACCTCGACCTCGTCGGCCGGCTGGTGCTGGGCCAGTACTGGCGCACCGCCACCGACGGGCAGCGCGCCGAGTACACCAGGCTGTTCAAGGAGCTGGTGGTCAAGAGCATGGCCGACCGGCTGAACACCTATGGCGGCGAGACCTTCCAGATCACCACCGCCAAGCCGGTCGACCAGCGCGACACCGTGGTCTCGACCCGCATCTTCCGCCCCGGCTCGGGCGGCCAGCCGATCGCCGTCGACTGGCGCGTCCGTCAGCTCGACGGCCGCTACTCGATCATCGACATCGTCGCCGAAGGCGTCAGCATGGTCGTCACCCAGCGCTCCGAGGTCGCCTCGGTGGTCAGCCAGAAGGGCATGGACGGCCTGATCCAGACCATGCGCGAGAGGCTGGAGGGGCGGGCCTAGGCTGCGGCCCCCCGCAACTGCCGGAGGCGGCGTGGGAACGGCGTGGCGCCGCCGGGCGTTCTCGGCGAGATAGTTTCCAGCCATCGGAAGAGACGCCCATGCTCTCGCGCAGCATCGACAAGGATGTCGACGCCCTCGCCCGCACCATCGAGGAGCTGAAGGATCAGATCGCCTCGCTGACCGGCCGGGCGGGCGGCGAGGCCGAGGCCCTGCTCGACGACGGGCGCCGGCACGCCCGGCGCGTCAGGGCGATCGCCGGCGACGTCGCCACCCAGATCCGCGGCCACGCCGGCACGGTGCAGGACGAGATGTCGCAGCACCCGGTCGCCAGCGTCACCGCCGGCTTCGTCATCGGCCTGCTCATCGGCCGCTTCTTCATGCGGTAGGCTATTCGGCGGCCTGCGCCACGCGCTCCCCGGCGGCCGGCAGGCGGAAGCGGAACACCGCACCCGAGCCCGGAGCGCTCTCGGCCCAGATCCGGCCGCCGAAATGCTCGAGGATGTGCCGGCAGATGGTGAGGCCCAGGCCCGTGCCCTTGGGCTTGGACGTCAGCGTGTCGCCGACCTGGTGGAACTTCTCGAACACCGCCTGGAGGTGCGCCTCGGGAATGCCGGGGCCGTTGTCGGACAGGCTCAAGGCGACCTCGCCGTCGCGGCAGGCGGTCTCCACCGTGACGCGCCCGCCCTCGTCGGGCACGAACTTGGCGGCGTTCGACAGCAGGTTGATCAGCACCTGCTGCAGCCGGTCCCTGTCGGCCTCCACCTCCGGCAGGTCGCGGGCGAGCCGCAGATCGACCTCGACCCGCCGCTCGCGATAGAGGCCGGAGGTGGCGGCGATGGCGTCGTCCACCACCTCGTCGAGGTCGAAGCGGCTGACGTGCCATTCCATCTTGCCGGCCTCGATCTTCGACATGTCGAGGATGTCGTTGATCAGCCGCGTCAGCCGCTCGGATTCCTTGACCACGATGTCGAGGAACTGGCCGCGCTCGTCCGGGCCGAGGTCCGGCACGTCGCGCAGGATCTCCGAGAACGAGCGGATCGAGGTCAGCGGCGTGCGCAGCTCGTGGCTGACCGTGGCGATGAAGTCGTCCTTCATCTTGTCGAGCTGCAGCAGCCGGTCGTTGGCGCTGCGCAGCTCGGCCGTGGCGGCCTCCAGCTCCTTGGACTTCTGCTCCAGCCGCCGGCTGTACTCCTTGATCTGCGACGCCTCGTCGAGGATCTCCATCACCTCCTCGGGACCGATCTCCTCGCGCCGGACGACCGAGGCCACCATCACCCGCGCCGAGGCGGCGCCGATGGCGCGGGCGAGCTGCCGCTCGGCGAGCTGGACCAGCGCTGCATCCGCCCGCTCGCCGGGCGCCAGCGTCCGGCCGCGCGAGCGGGCGTCGAAGGCGAAGACCGTCTCGGCGCGCCGTTGTCCCAGGAATCGTGCCAGCAGCGTGCGCAGCTCGCCGGCCCGCGCCTCGCCGTGCCAGTGGCGCGTGGCGGTCCCGCGGCCGTCGACGTCGGCGAACTGCGTCGCGGTCAGGCGCTCCAGGCCACCCTGCTCGCCGAGCAGAGCGCCCAGCAGCATCAGGCCGATGTTGACGGCCCAGCTCCAGATCAGCGCGTGGCTCACCGGGTGCAGCCCGTCGAGGCCGAAGAGCGCCTGTGGCCTCAGCAGGCCGATGCCGAATGGACCGTCGAGCACCAGCGCCGAGCCCGATCCCGCCACGGCCGGAACGACCAGGGTGTAGATCCACACCCCGAAGCCGCCGAGCAGGCCCATCAGCGCGCCGGCGAGGTTGGCCCGGCGCAGGTAGATGGCGGCGATGATCAGCGGGAAGAACTGCGCGACGCAGCAGAAGGCGATCAGCCCGATGCTGACGATGCCGTAGCCGCTGCCGACCGCCCGGAAGAACACGTAGCCCAGCAGCAGCAGCAGCAGGATGCCGGCGCGGCGCACCAGCAGCACCAGCGAGGTGAGATCCGGCCGCCTGTTGAGCCCGAGCGCCCGCCAGCGCAGCAGCACCGGCATCATCAGGTCGTTCGAGATCATGGTGCTGAGCGCCACGGTCTCGACGATGATCATGGCCGTGGCCGCCGACAGCCCGCCCAGGTAGACCAGCAACACTGGCCACTCTCGGCCGGTCCGGGCCGCCAGCGTGATCATCAGCATGTCGTCCGACCGGCCGAGCACCAGGATGCCGCCCAGCCCGATCGGCAGCACGAACAGGTTGATGACCAGCAGGTAGGCCGGCAGCGCCCAGGTCGCCCGGTGGATATGGCCCTCGTCGACGTTCTCGATCACCGCCACCTGGAACTGCCGCGGCAGCACGAAGAAGGCGGCACCCGACAGCAGGGTGAGCAGGAACCAGTCGGCATAGCCGTATCCAGCACCCTCGACGGTCAGCATCCGCACGAGCCCGCCGGCCTCGATGCGGGCGACGATCTCGGCGGGCCCGCCCAGCACCGCGAACAGGATCACAGCCGCGGCACCGAGAAAAGTGAGCAGCTTGACGATGCTCTCGAAGGCCACCGCCACCACCATGCCCTGGTGGTGCTCGGTGGCGTCGATGTGGCGGGTGCCGAACAGGATGGCGAACGCCGCCATGATCAGGGTGACGATCAGCGCGATGTCGAGGCCCAGCCCCTCGACCCCCGCCTCGCCGGCGCCGCCCATCGCCACGACGATGCTGGCCGAGACCGCCTTGAGCTGGATGGAGATGTAGGGGACCGCCCCCACCGCCGCCACCACCGTCACGAGCCCGGCGAGCAGGCCGCTCTTGCCGAAGCGGGCGGCGATGAAATCGGCGATCGAGGTGATGCCGTAGGCCTTGGTGATGCGCAGCATGCGCTGCAGCAGGAAGGCGAAGGCCAGGGCGCCGAGCGTCGGGCCGAGGAACACCGGCAGGAAGGCCAGCCCGGCCTGCGCCGCCAGGCCGACGCTGCCGTAGAACGTCCAGGCGGTGCAGTAGACGGCGAGGCTCAGCGTGTAGACCCAGGCGCTGCCGATGACGCTGCGGCCGCTGTCGGCGCGCCGGTCGCCCCAGGTGGCGATGGCGAACAGCAGGCCCAGATAGGCCAGCGAGAGCGCCAGGACCGACGCCGGCTCCAGCATCGCCTCAAGGATCCCGCCGCTCGAGGATCAGGGCGGCCGCCAGGATGGCGAGGCCCCACACGCCGAAGACGTAGATCGGGATCCAGGCCGTGCCGCTGGCGGCCTGCGCCGCCTCGACGATGGTCAGCGTCGGGAAGTTCAGCGCCAGCACGGTGGCGAGCAGCAGGGCCGCCAGCCACCTGCCCTGCCGCTTGGTGATCATCCGGCCCGGCCTCCTTCGCCCCGCCTCAGCCCGCGCCCAGGAGCTCCTTGGCCTGCTCGACCAGCTCGCGCGTCGAGAACGGCTTGGTGACGTAGCGGTCGGCACCCAGCGCCAGCCCGCGCTGGCGCTCGGCGTCGCGGCCGCGGGCGGTCAGCATGATGATCCGGGTGGCGTCCCATTCGGGGCGCTTGCGGATGCGCTCGCAGACCTCGTAGCCGTCGAACTCCGGCATCATCACGTCGAGCAGCAGGAGGTCGGGCGGCTGGCCGTCCAGCGCCTCCAGGGCCTCGCGGCCGTTGCGGGCCACCGCCACCTCGAAGCCGGCGCGCTTCATGAGGAATTCCAGCGACATGACGATGTTCGGCTCGTCGTCGACCACCAGAACGCGCTTGGGCATCCCCGACCTCCCTTGGCGCCCGGCCCGCATCGGGACGGCGCGGCAGCGACGCTAGCCGGACCGGCGGGCGCGCGGCACGCGGCGCGTTGTCCCTGCCCCGCCCGCGACGGGCGCCTCGTCCCGCCCGAAAAACGACCGAACCCCCCCGACTGTCAACGTGTCGCACCCGGGTTTC